>JADLEQ010000058.1 GCA_020846005.1 Polyangiaceae bacterium | reverse complement strand
GCCGGCGCGGGCGGCGGCGCCGGCGCGAGCGGCACCGCCGGCGCGAGCGGCACCGCCGGCGCGAGCGGCACCGCCGGCGCGAGCGGCACCGCCGGCGCGAGCGGCACCGCCGGCGCGAGCGGCACCGCCGGCGCGAGCGGCACCGCCGGCGCGAGCGGGAGCAGCGGGGCCGACGCAGGCGCGGACGCCGCCGGGAGCGGCGATGGCGCCGCCGACGCGCCGATCGACTCCGCTTCGGACGCCGTCGACTCAGCGTCGGACGGCGGGTGACGATCTCGCCGCGGGCGATCCCGCCAGCACATCGAGCCCCGTGGAGCGCGGCCAGGGTCGGCGGCGGGCATGGGAGATCGTCGCTTTACGTGCGCGGGTCGTTCCGCTAAACACCGGGCGTGGCCCTCGACGTAGACCTCCTGAAGTCCGAGCGTGAGTCGCTACGCGAGTCGCTGCGTGAGCTGGAGACGGAGCAGCGCAAGCTCGAGGCGGAGCTCAAGTCGCTGCGCCAGCGCGAGGTGCAGACGAAGCGCGAGATCGACGCGCTCGGCACGCTGATCGAGCTCCACGACAAGTCCGAGCCCCGCGCCACCGACTCCTGAAGCGACTGCGCGCTCCGGCGCCGCGCTGTGGATAATCTGCGCACGACTCCGGTGGTGGACTCCACAGCTGTGGATATCTCTGTGGATCGGTGTGTGGAGGAGAATTCGTGCGGCACCCCTGTTTTTGTGCTTGATCGCGGCTCACGGCGAGTGCATCCTACACAGCAGGAAGTTCGCGGCACATCTGCCCGCGGGGTTCCTGATCGCAGAAGCCGCAGGGGCACTCGAGCTCCGGCGTGGCGCAGAGGTTGCAAGCCCGAGCGCCGCGACGAAGACACTGCTCCCGTCGCCGTTCGCTCGTCTGTAGGCGGCCGGCGGCTGGGGTGGTGAGGGTGCAAACGGTGACTCGACGCGCCTCCGGGCGCGCGGGGAGCCGTCGACGACGCACGGGGTTGCAGCCGGGCGTGGTCCTCGCGCGGCGGAACGCATCCGGTCGTTGGCTTCGAGTCGATCCGTTCGCGCGGGCGGCTCGGGCCCCGACTCGGCGAGACACGGTCGTCGCGCCGCTTCCCGGCGGCGCGGCGGGCGGGGCTCGCGACGACGGATGCGCGGCGTTTCTCGCGTGGGCCTCTGCACGTCGTGCATGCTCAGGCGGGGGGCACCGGTTGGGTGTCGCGATGCGGCGCTCACTCGCTCCCTCAGGGAGCCTCGGCGCGCGCCAAGCCTGCCGAGGGCGAGGATCAGATCCCTTCGGGTGTGCTCGGGCTTCGGTCTGGTTGCAGAAGTCGTCGGACAGCACGGGCCCGCACCTCGCCTCCGGGCGAGCGGGGCCTAGCCACGCGCGGGAGACCGCAAAGCGGCGAAGGCGTGCTGTATCGCAGGAGAGCGGCGACGCTCTCTGCGCGATCGGTCTCGAGGAGAGGCCGTCCTGCGGCGGAAGGCGGTTCCGCCCCCAGCGATGGCACGCGTTCACGCGCGGGCCGTGAGCGAAGGGCGGCGGCGCCGGGGCCTCGGCCCCGGCGGCGCGAGGAGCCGTCAGAGGCCTCGCCCCGCGTGGGCTCCGTGCGCCGAGAACGCGCGCGGGCTCATCGGGTCGTGCGCTGAAGCGCCGCGCGCCCCGTGAAGCGCGCGCGGCCCCGGTGGTCACTCGCCGGGATCCACACCGAGCCCGGGTGCTCGGTCCTTGGCATTCGGGTTGCAGTTCGTCGGCGGCACGCATCTCTGCGTGCGCCCCCGCTCCGGCGCGGGCGTACGCTAGCTGTGGCGAGAACCGGAGAGTTCCCGGACGGAGCTCTGCGGGGACGCGCAGCGAACGGGTGCGCGGCGCGCTCGGCCTCGCGTGCACCACCGAGGCTGGCGCTCGGCTCCGCGGTTTCGCGGAGCTGCCGCACGACGACAGGCGTCCAGGTCCCTCTCGGCGCGCGCTCTAGACCGGCGCGCGCCTGCGAGTGGCCCAGGGCGTGGTCACGGCGACGCTGCGGGGCGACCCGCAGCGCCCGCCAGCGCGCGACACCGACTGGAACCGGCGTCGCGGGTGGACCACGCCCGGCGTCGGGCGCCAGAGGCATGGATGGATCGTCGGGCTCACCCAGCCGCCGAGGCGCGGTGGGTCCTGTCGACGGGAGCGACCGATTCGTCGCCGCCCCCGCCGGCGCGAGAACGTCCTCGTCGAAGCCAGCGCCGCGTTCCCGCGGCGCCGCCAGCTCCGGGCCCTGCCGGCGCGACACCGCGCGGGCCCGGCCACAGAACCCGAACGGAGTCCGATGATGCCCTCGTGGCGGCTGCAGCCGCTGCGGGGGGGCCGGTACGGCGACGCGCGAGCGTCGGGGTGAGGAACCCACCACCGGCAAGCGATACGACCTCCGAGGGCGAACCGGGCGACCGGGTCGCCCTCGGATCATTTTGTCCTGCTGCGACGCGCACGGCGCTGCGCGGCGCCGCCGCGTCGGAGCGCCTCAGAACCTCGCGACGACGCCGAGCGAGAAGACGTTGGCGTGCTGCTCGATCCGGCCACCGTTGACAGTGTGGTACGAGCGGTTGTCGGTGCGGCCGGTGCCCAGGATCGCGCGGAGCTTCCCCTTGCCGCCGTTGTCGAGCCCGGCGTTCCAGTGGTGTTGGTATCCCACCTCGACGTCGACCAGCCCGACGCGCAGCACCACCCCGCCGCCGAAGCCGCCCCGCAGGGCGGGCACCCCGGTCACCGTGAGGTACTCGGCCTCAACGGCCGGGCTCTCGATCCAGCTCCCGTAGCGGATGCCGAGCTGATTGCGCTTCGCCGTCCACTGGCCACCGAGCCGCGCGCCGAAGCTGTCCTGGTAGCCCGTGGGGCGGTCGGCGTTCCCGGGCACGGTGCCCGCCTCGATGCCGCGCACGATGATGGTGTTCGCCGGGAAACGGACCTTCACCTCGTCCGCCGCGGAGTTGTTGGCCCACGTGAGGTCGAGCTCGAGATCGAACACGTCGTCGCGCAGTGGGTCGCGCGTCGCGTGCTCGTCTTGGCGGAAGGACTCTGCCTGGAGCTCGCCCGGCGCGGGGAACGGAACGTGGAAGCGCGCCCCGATCCGCGCTTCCATCGGCAGCGTGATCTCGACCTCGGCCAGATCCTCGCCGTAGTCGGTCGAACGAGTGTCCTCCGCGCACCCGGTGGCGTCGTCCACGTCGACGCACGCCGCGCGCCGGATGCCGGTCGTCTCGTAGTACGGCGCCCGCACCTCGAGATCGCCCTTGGCCGCGATGCGATCGATCCAGCGGTACCAGACGGCCAGATCGAGGCGATCCGAGGCCGAGTAGTGGCCGCCGACCACGACCCCGGGGATGAAGAGATCCGTGACGTTGATCTTGCTCCGCGAGTCGTTGCCCGCGATGTCGAAGGTGCTGCTCGCCTGCTGGGTCGCGATCGAGGCGGAGCGGAGCTCAAGGATCGTGACGCCCCAGATGAACCCGACGCCGAACCGCAGGTCGTCCGTCACGGCGTACCCCGCCGACAGCGTCGGGAACAAGATCGTGCCCTCGGACTTCAGCCCGAGGTAGCGCTGCGGCGCCGCCTTGCGCAGCTCCGTCGTGCTGCCGTTCGGGAGCGTGACGGTGACCGGGACCACGTCCGGCCAGTCCGTCGCGCCGTTGGACGCGGGCGGGACGACGGCGAGCCCAATGCCGAGCTTCTCGGTCGCGCGGTACGCGAACGCCAGGTTCGGCACGAAGCGCGGCTTGTCCGATCCGAGGTTGCAGGTGCGCGGGTAGCTCGGCGCCGTCGGCTGCGTGCCGTCGTAGCTCATCGGCTGACCGTCCTCGCCGAGCCGCTCGAAGCACATCGTCTGGAAGACGAGGTTCATCCCGAGGCCGAAGCTCGTCGGCATCGTCGCGAGCGCGGCGGGGTTGTAGTGACCCGCGATGGGATCGGTCGCCGTGGCGAGCCACGCGCCGCCGCGGGAGAACTGCGCGACGCCGTTGTCGGGGAACTCGAGGGCGTTCGACGCGTGCGCCGCGGCGGGCGCCAGCGCGGCGACGAGCGCGACGGGGAGGGTGCGCAGCTTCATCGCCGCCGACACTCTCAAACTCGCTGTCCGGGGTCAACCTCCCCCGCGCTGGGCTCGCCCCCCTTGCTCGGATCGTCGAGGCGGGCGGTCGCGACGCGCGCTCGGGCCGGGGAGCTGCCGTCACCGCGAGGGCGCGGCCCGCGCCAGACGTCCGTCGCGCCCCGCCGTGTACTCGACCCGGGTGACGCGCCGCGCCGGGCCACGCCGGGCACCCTCGAGGTGGGCGAGGGCGTCACGCGTCTCGCGGCGCGGGCGGCTCTCCTCTCGCGCGAGGCGCGTGCCGACCGGGACCCGCAGGCGGATCCGGGCCTCCCAGACGGTCCCGGGGGAGGGGGACAGCAGCTCCCGGTCGGCTCCGGGGACCGACGCGACGGACCGCCACGCGCCGCGGAGTTGCACGTGCCAGCGCACCTGGGCGCGCCCCCCGGCGACGACATGCTCGCCCTCGACGACCGCGATCTCGACCTGCGGGGGCGAGGCGCCCGCGGACCCCGGCGCGGCGAGGGACCCGCTCACTCCCAGGTCGATCCTTCCCGCCGCGCGTCCTCGAGCATCTGGGTCATCCCGTGCGCGAGGCGCGGCGGGAGCTCCGAGTCGGCGAAGAGCCCGACACCAGCGATCTCGGCCGGGTTGCTCGGCGGACGGGACGGCTCACCCACGGTCGCGCGCACGACGATCGTCACGGCGTGGAAGCGCTGATCTCGCCACGGCGCGGAGTACACACCGGAGACGCCGCCGAGCTGGACTCGGTCGATGCCGGCCTCCTCCGCCAGCTCGCGCGGGAGGGCCGACCGCAGCGACTCGCCCCACTCAAGGGTGCCGCCGGGCAGCGCCCACTCGCCCGTGTCGGTGCGGCGGATGAGCAACCAGCGGCCGTCGGCGGTGCGCGCGGCCGCCGCCACGCCGACCACCGGCCGGCGCAGCACATGGCGCGCCGCCTCCTTGACGATCGCCCAGACGCCTCGCGGGATCCGCACCGCGGCAGGATACGCGAGGCGGCGCCTGCCGGCGATTCCGTGCTAGGCCGGGCGCCGTTGCAGAGCCTCCGGAGCGGTCCGCACCTCGGCGCCGCGCGCGCCCGGGCCGCCGCCCTCGTCGCGCTGGCGGTCGCGGCCGCGGCGTGCGCACGCCGGGACCCGCCCGGCACCGAGCTGGGCGCCGCGGGCGACCCGGTCGTCGTGCGAGCTGGCCCCCCGAGCGACGAGGTCGACGCCGGCGCGCCGGCACCCGAGGCCGGATCGGAGGCCGATCACCTGCCGTTCGTGCCGGACGGCCAGACTCGCATCGCGAGCCTCGCGCTTCGGACGTGGGTCTACACCGACGTCGGCCGCCAGCGGACACGGTACGGCTACCTCCGTGCGGGCGAGGTCGTGGACGGTCGCGGCCCGCCCATCGTCAACGAGGGGTGCGCCGGCGGTTGGTACCGGGTCAACCCGCGCGGGTTCGTCTGCCTCGGGAAGGGCGCGACGCTGGACGCCGCTCACCCGGCAGCAGCGCTGGCCAGCGTCCGCCCCGTCCGGGGGCAGGCGCTGCCCTACCGCTACACGATGGCGAGCGACACGCCGCCGCTCCGCTACGTGCGACTGCCGACGCTCGACGAGCAGCGCAAGGCGGAGGGCGACGACGTGGTGGCTCACTCGGTGCGGTGGCGCGAGCACCTGCCCGTCGCGGGGGTCGCCGCGCTGCTCGGGGAGCCAGGGGAGCCCCCGGACGCGCTCCGCGCTCGCACGCTCGTCAAGCCGTACGGCACGACGCAGCACCTGCACCTCGGCTCGCACTCGGGCCGCGCCGCAGCCGACAGCGGCTTCGCGCTCCTCCAGGTCGTGAGCTGGGAGAGCCGGTGGTTCGCCCTCACGACGGAGCACGACCTCATCGCGCTCGATCGCACGAAGGTGGTCCGGCCCAGCCCGTTCCGAGGCGTCGAACTCGGCCCAGACGAGGATCTGCCGGTCGGCTTCGTGGAGTCCGCCTTCGCCCAGCGCCTGACGTTCGACGACGCCGGCCACGCGACGCCCTCGCAGAGCTACGGCCGTCGCCAGGGCATCAAGCTCACCGGGGTCGAGCGCACGGGCAGCGGCACGTTCCTCGAGACGCGCGACGGCGGCTGGGTGGCGCCGGGCGCGCTCCGCGTCGTCTCGCGCCGCGACTCGTTCCCGAGCTTCGCCACCGGCGGCCGCAAGTGGATCGACATCTCGATCACGCAGCAGACCCTGGTCGCCTACGAGGGGAAGCGCGCCGTCTACGTGACCCTCGTCAGCACGGGCCGCGGCGGGATGGGCGACCCGGAGAAGGTGTTCGCGACCGTCCGCGGGACGTTCATGATCGTGTCGAAGCACGTCACCGCGACGATGGACGGCGAGGACGACAAGAGCGACTCCTACAACCTCGCGGACGTGCCGTTCGTCCAGTACTTCCACAAAGGATACGCGCTCCACGGTACGTACTGGCACGACGACTTCGGCCGTATCCGGAGCCACGGCTGCGTGAACCTCTCGCCGATCGACGCCGCGTGGCTCTTCGAGTGGACCGATCCGAGCGTGCCGCCGTCGTGGCACGGCGTCATCAACAAGGAACGTGGTACGGTGGTGAACATCCGGCCGTGAGCTACGCGATGCGAGGTCGGCGCGGCCTGGCGATGGCGGCCCGGCGTCGCGCTGAAGCCGAGCGGGAGCGCGTCCCGCCTCACCGCGCTTCGCGGTCCAGCCGATCGATGCGATCCGCCGTGGCCTCGAGCTGGACGGGATCGCCGTCCGGGCACGGCAGCTCTCCGCGGACGATGACGCCAACACCGGGCGCGAGCGGCGCCGGGAGGCGCAGCGTCGCCTCGGCGATCCACGCGGGAGGCGCCGCCGTCGGCTCGTCCGCAGATACCCTCCCGCCCAGCCCACGCACCCGGAGCCCGAGGTCGCTCGCGGGCTCCGGGCCGAGGTTGTGCACGCAGGCCGTGACCTCGCGGCGCTCCCGAGCGCCCGAGGCCTCGAGCGCGCACACCCGCACCGGGGCGGTCGCCTCGACCACCCGCCGGAGGTACGGCGCCTCGTCGTCCCGCATCGCCTCGGCGAGCCGGAGCGCCGCGGGCCGAGCGCGCGGATCCGCGAGCCACGCGAGCAGCATCGCCGCGTGGAGGCGCACGGGGCGGTGGTTCGCCTCCAGCAGGCCGGCGATGGCGTCGGCCGGCGCGGCGTCCGTCGGCGCCTCGATCGCGCCCTCCACGCCGCTCTCGATCTCGATCTCGCTGCCGCGGGCCTCGGTGCGCCACTTCACGGCCTGGCCGGGCGCGAGCGGCCCCGCGAAATAGAGCGCCCGCGTCCGCGTCCGGTAGCGCCGCGCGCGCTCACCGCGAGGCGCCGCCGGATCGGGCTCGAAGAAGTGCACGCGGATCGTCACGTCCTCCAGCTCCGACGACGAGTCGTTCACCGCCGCCACCTCCACGGTGAGCCGCGGGCGGACGCCCTCGACCCGGAGCGCCTTACGCTCGAGCACGAGCACCGCGAGCCGCGGGAGCGGGTCGGGGAACACCAACGACGACGGGCGGGCGCACGCGCACGGCTCGCCCGCGACGGCGTCACCCGCCGAGGCGCGCGCCGACGGGGCGGGACTTGCCGGCGGCGCCGCCACGCGGACGGACGGCTCGGCGTGGCCGGCGGGATCGGCAGGCAGCGCGGCGGGCGCCGGGGGCTGCGCCGGCAGCGCCTCGGGGCGGGCGGCGCGGTCCGCGGCGGCGATACCCTCCTCCGGATCGGCGCGCTCCGGCGGCGGGCGCCGCGCGCTGAGCACGACGCCGAGCGCGGCCGCGCTCAGCGTGATCACGGCGGCGAGGACCGTCCGTGGCAGCGCGCCCTCCAACGCGACGAGGGGGGCCGGGGCGTCCGTCGGCCGCCTCGCCGGACGCGGGCCTCGATCGACGCGCGGCAGCCGGAGCGCGAGCTCGGCCGCGAACGCCTCGCGGACCACCGGATCGGTCGCCGGCAGGAGCGCGCGGTCGGCGACGAGCCCGACGGCCAGGATGCCGCCCGCGGCGAGGATCGCGAACCCCAGCGCGCCGAGCGACGTGACGCCGGGCGCGAGGCGCGGCGCCCCGACCGTCGTGAGGACGCTCGCGACGATCGCGGCCGCCACCGCGCCCAGGCGGACCACCCAGCGCTGCCGCGCGAGCTCGCGAGGGTGCAGCACGTCTCCCGACGAGAACCCAGCGAGGAGGAGCGCGTGGTGCGGCGTCGCCTCCGGATCGAGCTCGAGGAAGAGCTCCTCCCCCTCGATCCGGGCGACGCGGATCTGGTCCCAGCGGGCCAAGATCTCGGTGCCCGCGGTGAGGGCCGCGGGGGCGTACCCGGGCTGGAACGTGCCGAGGCCCGCGTAGGCGATCCGGAGCCCCGCCGGCGTGCATTCGAGCTCCACGCCGCCGATGGCGCGGCTGCGCTCGGAGGCGACGGCGACGGCTCGGACGCGCATGGCCGCGCCAGCGTACCTCGCCACGCTCGCCCGGGCGAACCCGTGGCGGCGCCACCCGCCCGCTCAGGGAGCGAGGAGCGCCGCCGGCAGCGGGCGCGAGCGCTCGAGCTCCGGCGCGAGGAAGCGATCGGCGATCAGCTGGATCGCGCCGCGCCGCGCCGCGTCCGCCGGGTCGACGGCGAGTTCCTCGAGCATGGCGACCAGCGCCAGCACGACGCCGGCCTGATCGACGACCCGGCGCGCCAGCCGCTGCTCGCCCTCCACCTCGGCGAGCAGGGTGAAGCCGCGCTCCAGGGACTCGAGGCCGCCGCGCACCCTCGCGATCTCGGCCTCCGCGCCCGGGAGCTGGAGGCGCCCGAGCGCCTCGCCGAGCTCGGCCAGGAACGGCCGGTGGGCGCCGAGTCGGGCCGCGTCCCGCGTGATCTGCTGCACGAGCACGTTGTGCGCGCCCTCCCAGCTCTCCAGGACCATCGCGTCCCGGTACAGGCGCACGAGCGGCGTGAAGGTCTCGATCGTCGCGTTGCCGCCCAGCACCTCCATCGCGGATCGGACGCACTGGGTGCTGCGCACGGCCGTCCAGTACTTGGCGACGTTCACCGCGACCCGGTGCGCGAGCTCGTCGTCCGCGCCGGGGCGACCCAACGCGAGCTGGTCGCCGCGCGCCGCGATGCGGAGGCTGGCGGACGTGAGCGCGAGCGCCTCGGCGCGGAGGAGCGCGATCGTCTCCTGCACGAGCGGATACTCCGCGATCGCGCGCCCGAAGGCCTCGCGGTGCCGAGCGTAGCTGCTCGCCTCGCGCCACGCCGCGCGCGCGCTGCCCGCGCACGCCACCGCGTTGTAGAGGCGCGAGGTGTCGAGCACGTGCTCGACCACCAGCTTGAAGCCGCGATCGAGCGGACCCAGGAGCTCACCGAGCGCCCCGTCGAAGTCGGCCTCGCCGGAGGCCATGGCGCGCGTGCCGAGCTTGCGCTTGAGCCGCCGGACGGAGAACCCGTTCGGGCGGCCCTCGAGCGTGCGGGGGACGAGGAAGAGCCCGAGGCCGCGCGTCCCCCCGGGCGCTCCCTCCGGCCGCGCGGTAAGGAGGAACGCGCCTGCGTCGATCACGGAGCAGAACCACTTCTCGCCGTGGATGCGGAAGCCGTCGCCCTCCGGGCGCGCGACGGCGGAGTTGGCGCCCACGTCGCTGCCACCCTGCACCTCCGTGAGGAACTGCGACGCGTGGAGGCGCTGCGAGTAGTCTCGCGCGAGCAGCCGAGGCAGGTACCGCGCACGCTGGTCCTCCGTGCCCGCGGCCCGCAGCACCTTCACCAGCCCCGCGGTGCAGGCGAGCGGGCACTGGTGGCCGTTCTCCCCGCCTTGGGCGAAGAGATGAAAGAGCGCGAGTTGGAGGGTCTCCCGCCCCGGCTCGGCGTAGTCCGCGATGACGCCGGTCTCCCAGATGAGCCGGCCGGCCTCGTGATAGGCTGGGTGGAACACCACCTCCTCGACGCGCTGCCCGAGGCCCGACCACCGCTCGAGGCGCGGGAGGTTCTCGTCCTGGTTCGTCAGCTCGGCGAGCGGGAGGAGCCGTGTCGCCACCATCTCCCCCGCCGCCACGAGGCGCGGGCGCTCCGCCTCGTAGCGCTCCGGGCCGAGCCGCGCGCGCATCGTGAGCGCGAGATCGGGATCGGAGGTGTACCAATTGGTCGGCTGCCGCGCCCGCCACTCGAGGAGCGCGGCGCGGCCCTGCTCGGCGGCGTCCGTCATGGCGCGTCGATAGCATGGAGGCACGGGGTGAGGGGACGACTCCGGCCCCGGCGCGACGCGACGCTCCGAGGCCCGCGGACCGCCTCCGCGCACCACCGGGCCGCCGCCGAGCGGCGCCGCCCGGGAGCCCGCGGTGCCGAGGGCGTCGCGCGGGCGGCGCTCCCGCTGGCGGGGCCAGCGCGGCGAGGTCGATCTCCGCCGCGTCGAAGGGTGCGAGCGCGGCGCACCCCGCGTCCCCAGCGGACTGGTGCGTGACGCTGCCAGCCGGTCGGACCGCGAGCCCGGAGCCTACGGGCTCTCCACGACCAGCGGCGCGGCGCCGCAGTAGCGGACACGGAGGTCGGCATCCCGGGCATCTCCGCACACGATCTCCGCGCGCCGCCACCTCGTGACGCGGTGCACTCCGGACTTCTCCCCCGCGAACTGGAACACCCGCTCGAGGTCTGCCTCCGCTGCGCGGGTGGCGCGCTCGTCGCCACAGTCGGCGACGATGGCCATGCGCCGGGGCTCGGGGCGACCCTCGAGCGCCAGCGCGAGATTCGCGAGGAACTGCGGTGCCCTGTTCTCCGCGGTGTCGGAGAAGAGGCGCTTCAGGTCGGCGTGCGGCAGCAGGACCACGGCCACCGCGACGAGCATCGCGCGAGGGGCCGCTCCCGCGCGGCAGAGTTCGCCGAGCACGGCCGCGACGCCAACGCACACCGGCGCCCAAGCCAGCCAGACGTAGTACCGCGCGAAGTAGCGTGTGTTGAGCAGGTACGGCGCGAGGAACACGGCGCCGAACACGAGACAGAACGCGGGCAGCGCGATCGAGCCCACGCGCTGCCGCGCGGCTGCCCGGAGCGCGCCGGAGACCAGACCGCGCCCGCGCCATCGCGCGGCGAGCGCCAGGGCGCCGACCGCCAGCACGACGCTGGTGACGCTCGGGTTGAGTTCGATCGCCGCCAGCCACAGATTCGAGGCCACCTTGCTCCCGCCGCCGATCGCGAACGGATCGCCGACGGCGGCGCCGGATCCCCCTCCGGCGCCGAGACGCCCACCGGAGAGCAGCTCCCGCGCGCCGAGGGGCGCCGCGACGACGGCGAGCAGCGCCAAGTAGATCCACGGGGTGCGCCAGATCCCGACGGGACGCGGCACCACCCAGCGCCCCCACAGCAAGGCGGCCGGCACGACCACGGTGATCACCGGAGCCTTCACCATCACCCCGGCGGACGCGAGCGACAGCGCCGCGAGCGCCCAACCCCACCGCGCAGCCGGCCCGTCCGTGACGCCCCGCGCCCCGCGGTCGACCGCGAGAAGGCAGGCGAACACCAGCGCGATGCAGCCAAGTTGCTCGAACCCCGATGGCCATCGCATCAACCCCATCGGTCCGGGACCCAAACCGAAAAGGGACGCCGCAAGAACGCTCCTGCCACGCGACCAGCCACAGCGCCCCAAGAGCGCCTGGAAGGCGACAAGGATGGCGGCGACTGCGGCCAGATTGGTGAGAGCGAAGACCGTCCCGAGTCCGACATCCGATGCCGGGTTCCCTGCGCCGCACCACCGTGACATGGGCAACTCGGCGCCGCCCCGGTCAATCCAAACGCCCAAGAAGAAGACAACGTTCGTGCCCAGCACAGCAAGGCCTTCATCCCACATCCACGGATCATCGAGCGCCCTCACCAGCCGCCGATGATCATCTGAGAGAATCTGCAGCCTCGACAGGGCGGTTGCGACGACCACCACCCCGAGCAGCCCGCAGACCAGCGCCAACCAGCGCTCGCCACCAACCGCCGCGCGCGGGCCAACCTCTGTTGCGGCGTCGCTCGAACGGTCTCCGGCGCGCTGATCGGAGCGCCCGTGGATCCGCGACGCCCAGTCGTACGCGTGCGCGGCCAGCGTGGTCACCACCAGAACCGCGACGGCGACTCCCCAAGCGACACCCCATGCCGGCCACCGGGACCCCACGCGTCAACCCGAACCCACGGCGACGCGCGCCACCCGCCACTCACCGCTCGCGACCGGCCAAGCCGTTGGGCCCGCGTCAGAAACCCGACAGCTTCTGGTGATCATAACACAACTCAGCGTGTTGATCGCAGACTCCTGCGAACGCGAGTGACTCCCCAACCGCCTCAGCTAGTGTGGAACGAAGTGGACCGTAGCGCAGCCTCAGTCCGCGCCAGTCGAGCTGATAAAGGACCCTCTGGAAGGTGTCGTTCGGGTAGGTGGTCTCGCTGGGTCGATATCGCAGAACGAAGTCAACTGGCGAGCGAAGAACCATTTCTGCGACCGGGTGACGAACTTCACGGGTGGTGGAATCGGGCATGATCCAGGTGTACGGAGAGTCGCCTTGCCGCTGCCTCCCGACGAGGTGGGTAGTCGTCTCCGGAGAGTGGTAGCCGAGGTCAGCCACATCGGCCACCCATGCATCCGTCGCCTTCTGGATGGGCGCGAACGCCACGATCTCGTCGGCGGCGCCCGCATCGCCGCGCTCGAACCAGCCACCCAAGAACGCTTCTAACGAGGTGTAGTCAGTGACGAGAGTGCTCGCCATCTGGTTGCAGAGCTTCGCCTCTGCGAGGAACTGCCAAGGACTGGCTGACGCCGTCGAGTAACGCGGCGATGCGGAGGCTCGCATGTCGTTCGTGAGCACTCGCTGGAGCGCTTCCTGCACCGCCGCGGGAAGCCGGGCGTACCAGCAGAACCCCCTGTCCCCCCACCTGCTGAACGCCTCCATCTGGGCCCACGGCGCCCTTGAGGCTGAGTTGGGCCCCACGTAGAACGTACTGGCGTCCGACGGGCCCTGAACCGCGATGCGCGCCATCACCTGCGAGAAGCCCAGACGGTCGCCTAGTGCAAGAGCCACGTTGACCTGCTCCACGACGTTGATACCGACGTAGTCGGCAGGCCGGGTGAAGTCGACCGCCGACATGCCGGCGGCCACGCGGGCCGAGTTGACCTGGGTGATGAGGGCCGAATGAACCTTGCCCACGTGGGCGTATTCCATCCCCATCTGCCCCGTCCGCGTCCGAATGTGCCAAGACGGTTCGTCGTCGAAATAACACTGCCCATGGCTCACGCACTCCGCCGAATAGTCCGCGTGCTCCACGGTGAGACCCTCGAGCGTGCCTGCCTGGGGCGCGATGAACACGGGCCGCCGCGCGAGGATGTCGGCCCGCGAGACACCGCATGCGTCATCGGCAGGGGTGCACGCACCCCCGCAGGCGCCTTGATTGCACGCGACGAGCTCCGATTCCGTGCGGGCGAAGTACCCTATCAGACTCCACTTCGGATCACCGAACATGTGGCCCGTCTGCGGCCCGAAGTGACTGCCCCAGGAGCTCAGGCTGGCGTAGACTGCCCCCCCGTCTGTTAGGATGGGCAGCAGCGTATCCGCGGGCGTCACGGAGGCGGTGTCGTACGCGAACGGCAGATCGAAGTAGTGATCGATGCCGTTGCCCGCCACGCGCCACACGCCGTCGGCCCCCTCGGCGAGGTAGCGGAGCTCTCCGACCGCGAAGGACTCGTGATCTCGATACGTGTGGAGCGATCCATCGGATTCGCGGCGGGTTCTCCGATCATGAAAGTCGACACCAAAACACGAGGCATCATTACATTCTCCGAGGACCGGATACATCTGCGGCTCGACGACCGTCACCAGACCTTGGAACCGATCGAGCTCCACCTCCTCGGCGCCGGCGGTGGCCTCGGCCGCCAGCGCAGCGAGGAACTGCCCCTCGTCGACCCCATCATGCACGTAGCCGCTGGACACCCCCGCATGCGGTGACGCGAAGGCGGTCGATGCCCCTGCCTCGAGGTCGTCGGCGATGCGGCCGAGCGCGGCGAGCGCCTGCGCCGCGTGCTGCGTGCGCGTGCGTGTCGACTTGGCTCCGATGACAGGCGCGTTCGTCGGAGTCGGATTGCAGGTGCCGTTCGACGCAGGCGCGTAGAACATCGAGCTGCCGGCGTAGAGCAGCGTCGGCGTGTCGAAAGTCGCCGTGACGGCGGAGCCTGCCGAACACCCACCGGCGGTCGCAAGGCCCATGACGACGGCGGTGCCGGTGTCGACGAAGGACGTGATACCGCCACCGCACCCCCAGGGGTAGCAGGACGTGGACTGGGATACGTAGCCGCCGCTGACGAACGAGCCGTCCGGCTTCGTCACGATTGCGACCTGGTACAGTTGTTCGCCCACCGGCTCGGGGGCAAACACGAACCTCCGCTCCTCGAGGTCTTCCAGGGTGCGGCTCCAGTCGATCTGGACCGGGACCGGGTCCGGCACCATCCCGGAGCCATCGGTCCCTTGCGTCCAGGTGTTGATGGCCTCGCCGACGAGGCGACCCGCGCCCTCCGCACCGCCGGCGGGCTCGATGGTGGCAGTAACGTGGAAGACTCGGGCGGCTTTCGGGTCCTCGTGGTGGAGCTCGAAGTTGAGCTGATCGCCCGCCACCGCACCATGTTGGATGAACCTCCGTGCCGTCCCGCCCGGGACATAGCCCAGGACGTCACCATCTTCGCGTCGATGGAGCTGGACGGTGTAAGGGCGGATCGAGCCGTAGAAGTCGAGCGTGCCGTTCCACGTGCCGGTCGCGTCCGGCCCGTCGCTGTTCTGCGGCCCCGCGCTCGGTTGGTAGACGGAGAAGTGCCGGACCGCGAGCGCCACGCTCGATGTGTGCGGCAGACGGAGCGCACGATGCGCCTCCCACGCAGCGGATACGGAGGCCTGCGAGTAGACGAGGTGGGGACCGCGCATGGGCGGCCGGGAATCGAGCCCGGCGTGCAGCGGCAGCACCAGCAGCGCCGGGCGCCTGAACTGCCTGCCGGCGGGCAAGAACCGGAACGGTGCGCCCGCTGCGACGAACGGGCGCGCCGGCGCCGGCGCCGCGAGCTCGATGGCGATCCCCGTGGGATCCTCGCCGGGCGGCAGCAGGACGTACGCACCCAACGGCCCATCGATCCGGGTCCACCCCCGCCGGCACTCCACGGCGGACTCTCCGGCGGCGTCCTGCGTCAAAGACGGGTCCGTCCACTCCTCGGCGCAGCCTGCGAACATCCCGCCCGCTCCCAGCAGCCCCAGTCGCAACGCGACGCCCGAGAGCCTCATGCGCGGACTCCTACATGCGCCGATGCCGCGCGTCAACGCGGCCGCCTTCCGGCCTAGTTTGCCTCGGCGAGGTGCCTGGCGGAGCGGTCCCGGGCAGGATCGAAGTGGCACGCCGGTGCTGTCTCGGCGGTGGGTCCTGCGGCGTGCGAACCGGGCGCGGTCGGGCCACGCTCGCGCGTGGATCGATCCGGGCCGAGCTGCGGCTCGCGCGCGGCGCCTGCGTCCGAGAGCGGGCGCGCACCCGTGTCTCGCGGAGCGGACCTCGGGGCCGAGGAGGCGGCGGCCGCCGGGATCGGGCGGAGCTCTCCGTCGCGGGTCTCGCGGCGAGCCGGAGCTCTGGCGCGACGATCCTCGGGCGCGAGGCGCTCGGGCGGTCGAGCGTCGAGCCGCCGAGCGCCGCCCGCCGGCCGCCCCCCTCGCCTCGCCCGCGATCGTCTATCCTCCGTCGCCCATGGCGCTCCACGGTCTCCGATCCCCCTGGCGGCGGCGCGTCCGCGCAGCGCGCGCCAGCGTTCGTAACGCGCTCGAGGTGGTGCAGCTCGGCAGGATGGCGCCGACGCGCGGGCACCCGTACGAGGTGGTGGAGCGCGACCGCACGCATCGGCTGCGGCGCTACGCGCCGGCCGGTACGGTGACGGCCGGCCCACTGCTCCTCGTGCCGCCGCTCATGCTGACGGCAGAGATCTACGACGTGGCGCCCGATCTCAGCGCAGTCGTCCAGCTCGTCGAGCGCGGCGTCGACGTGTGGGTGTGCGATTTCGGCGCGCCGGAGCGCGAGGAGGGCGGCATGGATCGCACGCTCGACGATCACGTGCGCGCGGTAGCGTCGTGCGTGCGCCGCGTGCGGGCCGCGACCGGCCGCGACGTCCACCTCGCCGGTTACTCCCAGGGGGGGATGTTCGCGTACCAGACAGCGGCCTACCTCCGCTCCGAGGGGCTGCGGTCCGTCATCGCCTTCGGGAGCCCGGTGGACATCCACCTCAACCTGCCGCTCCTGCGCCAGGACGCCGCGGCGCAGGTGATCCGCGCGGGGGTCGCCGCCGCCGAGCCCATCCTCCGGCGCCTCGAGGGGCTCCCCGGCGAGCTCACGAGCACCGGGTTCAAGCTGCTCAGCGTGCGCAAGGAGGCCGAGCAATTCTTGGAGTTCCTCGGCAAGCTGCACGACCGGCAAGCGCTCGAGAAGCAGGCGGCGCGCCGACGCTTCCTGGCGGGGGAGGGCTTCGTCGCGTGGCCCGGGCCGGCGCTGCGCGAGTTCGTCGAGCAGGTGGTGATCCAGAACCGCATGGCCTCCGGCGGGTTCGTGATCGACGGCCGCGCGATCACGCTCGCCGACATCACCTGCCCCGTCCTCTGCTTCGTCGGCATGCGGGACGAGATCGCCCGGCCGGCGTCGGTCCGCGCGATCCGGCGGGCGGCGCCGGCGGCGGAGGTGAGCGAGGTCCCGCTCGAGGCGGGTCACTTCGGGCTGGTGGTGGGCCGGACGGCGTCGCGGCTGACCTGGCCGTGCGTGGTGGAGTGGCTGCGCTGGCGAGAGGGCACCGGGCCAACGCCGGACCTCGTGGAGCGCGCCGCGCGCCCGACGCGCCAGCGCTCGGACGAGGTCGAGGTCGAGGACGCCGCCTTCGACGAGCCCCTCGAGCTCGAGCTCTTCTACGACGCCGCGACCGACGCGGTGCGCGCCGCGTGGGACAAGGTGAGCAACGCCACGCGCGACTTCGGCGACGCGATCGACGGCGTGCGGTGGCAGGCGCCGCGGCTGACGAAGCTCGAGCGCCTGAACGACCACACGCGGGTGAGCTTCTCCCGATCGCTGGCCGAGCAGGCCCGCGCGAACCCGGAGCGCACGTTCTTCCTGTGGAAGGGGCGGGCGTTCACCTACGCCGACTCCGATCGTCGGGTGAACGCCATCGTGAAGGGGCTCCTGCACGTCGGGGTCGGCCCGGCGCAGCGCGTCGGGGTGCTCATGCGCGGCCGCCCGACCTACCTCTCCGTGGTGACTGCGCTGAACCGGGTGGGGGCATGCGCGGTGCTGATCCCGCCCCACCTGGAGGCCGCGCGCCTCGCCCGGGCGTTCGAGCTGACGGGCATCGAGCGCCTCATCGTCGACCCCGAGTCGCTCCCCGCCGCGCGCGCGGCCGGGCGCGACGAGGCGCTCGTCCTCGGCGGCGGAGGCGGCGGGCAGCGTGACCTCGGCGCCGGCGCCTTCGACCTGGAGGCGCTCGACGTGGAGAAGCTCACCGTGCCCAAGTGGCACGTCCCCGACATCGGTCGCGCGCGCGACGTGACGATGATGGTGGTGAGCGTCACCGCTGACGGCAAGGTACGCGCGGCGAGGATCACGAACGGGCGCTGGGCGTTCAGCGCGCTCGGCGCGGCGGCCGCGTGCACGCTCACGCCCAAGGACACCGTCTACTGCTGCCTGCCGCTGCACCACCCGGCGGGGCTGCTCGTCTCCGTGGGCGCCGCGCTCGTGGGAGGCGCCCGGCTCGCGCTCGGCGCCCGGTTCGACGAGTCGACGTTCTTCCCGGAGGTGCGGCGCTACGGGGCGACCGTCGCCTTCTACGCCGGGACGATGTGCCGGCGGCTCGTCAACGCGCCGCCGGCCCCGGGCGATCGGACGCACCCGCTCCGCCTGTTCGCCGGTAGCGGCATCCGCCCCGACGTGTGCGAGAAGCTCCGCGAGCGGTTCGGGAACGTCGGCGTGCTGGAGTTCTACGCGTCGACGGAGGGGAACGTCGTGCTGGCGAACGCCTCGGGCGAGAAGCCCGCGGGGCTCGGCCGGCCGCTGCCGGGCAGCGCGGAGATCGCGGTCGCGCGCTGGGACCCCGAGCGGCGCGATCTGGAGCGTGACGCCCGCGGGCTCGCGCGGCGCGTCGCATCGGACGAGCCCGGCGTGCTGCTCGCCCGCGTCGACGAGACGCACACGCCGCCGCTCGCCGATCTCGGCGGCGACGGCACGACGCGTGTGAAGGAGAGCGTCTTCGAGCCGGGGGACGCGTGGTACGTGACCGGCGATCTGGTCGCCCGCGACGCGGACGGCGACCACCGGCTCGTCGAGCGCGCCGCCGATCTGGTGCCGACCCCCGCGGGCTGGGTCGCGCCGCGCAAGGTCGAGGACGCGCTGTACCAGCGCGCCGAGGTGGCGTTCGCCTGCGTGTTCGGCGTGCCAGCTCGTGATCGGCAGGTGCCGATGGCGGCGGTCGTGCTGCTGCCGGGGCGCGCGCTCGACCGCTGGGCGCTGGTGGAGCACCTCGAGCGCCGGCTGGCGCCGCACGAGTTGCCGGTGGTCGTCCGGTTCCTGGAGGCGCTGCCCGTGAACGAGGGCTTCCGCCCGCTCCGCGAGCCGCTGCGCACGGCCGGCGCTCGCGCGCCGGGGATCGCGCCGTCGCTCGTCTGGATCGCCGGGCGACGCGAGTACGTCCCGCTCGACGAGCCGTCGCTCCGGCTCGCCGGCGTCGCCGAGGCCCCCGCGGGGCGTTGACCGGCGACGCTCCGGCGCGCCCGCCGGATCAGGTGAGGTCGTCGCGGCCGCTCGCTCGGAGCGCCTCGACGACCAGCCGCACATCCTGCGCGCGCTCCTGCGGGAGCACGAGGAGCGCGTCCTCCGTCTCCACCACGCAGAGGCCGCTCACGCCGACGAGCGCCACGGTGCGCGCCGACCCGCCGAAGCGCGCGACCAGGTTGTCGCTGGCGTCCACCAGGACCGTGCCGGCGGGCGCCGCGTTCCCGCTGGCGTCGCGCCCGGCGTGCTCCCACGCGCTCTGCCAGCTCCCGAGGTCGCTCCAGCCGAAGCTCGCGGGCACGACGGCGAGCTCCTCGAGGCACTCCATGAGCCCGTGGTCGATGCTCACGGACGGCAGCCGCGGGAACACCTCGTGGAGCACGCGCGCCGCCTCGACCGGCCCGGCGGGCTCGGCGGCCGCGATGTCCTCGATCCCCGCCGCGATCTCGGGGAGATGACGCCGGACGGCCTCGAGCAGCACCTGGGCGCGGAAGAAGAACATCCCGGCGTTCCACACGAAGCGCCCGCTCGCGAGGTACTCCTCGGCTCGCTCGCGCGTGGGCTTCTCGACGAAGCGCCGCACTCGCCAAGCGCCGCCGCCCAGCTCGTCGCCCAGCTCGATGTACCCGTATCCCGTATCTGGCCGGTGGGGCGCGATGCCGACGGTCGTCACCGGGCCCGCCTCGGCGGTGCGGACCGCGCGCTCGAGCGCGGCGAGGTAGGCGGCGCGGTCCCCCACGACCTGATCGCTCGGCAACACCATCACCACGGCGTCTGGATCGCGGCGCGCCGCGACGCTCGCCGCCCAGGCGATGCAGGGCGCGGTGTTGCGCGCGGCGGGCTCGCCGAGGAAGCCCTCCGCGGGAACGCGAGGGAGCGCCGCGCGCGTCGCCGCGAGCAGGTGCTCGCCGGTCGCGACCAGCACCCGCTCTGGCGGGCAGAGCGGCTGGATGCGCTCGACCGTCTCCGCGAGGAGGGACCCGGAGCCGGGCCGCCCGAGCTCAAGGAGCTGCTTGGGGCGAAGCCGGCGCGACGCCGGCCAGAACCGGGTGCCGCTGCCACCCGCCAGGATCACCGCGTGGAGCACGCGCCGTGGCTACTACGCGAGGCACCCCGCGACCAGTCACCGAGCCGATCGCCTCGCGGCGGAGGGCCGGGCCTCGCGGCTCAGGGCCAGGCCCAGGCGAGCGCGAGCGTCGCCAGCGAGAGAGGGAACACCCAGAGCGCGAACGCCGCGAAGGCGCCCCGCACGACCACGCGCCGGAGCGCGAGGAGCGCGAACACCCCCACCACGAACGCGACCACGGCGCCCGCGAGGGCGGGTCCCAGGGCGAAGCCGTCGCGCAGCGCCTTCGGCGCCTCGAGCACCAGCGCGCCGAATACGGCGGGGAGCGACATCAACATGGAGAGCTCGAAGGCGCGCTCGCGCCGGACGCCGAGGAACAGGGCGAGCGCGATGGTGCTGCCGCTCCGTGATAGCCCCGGCAGCACGGCGAGCCCCTGGGCCAGCCCGACGAGGAGCGCGACGCCGACGCCCGCGGTGTCCGCCTCACCCTCCCGCGCCCAGCGGGTCGAGGTGAGCACGCACGCGGTCGCGAGGAGCCCGAGGCCGATCGCGAGCGGCTCGGTCGTCCAGCGCTCGACGGCTTCGCGCAGCCCCAGGCCGATCGCCGCCGTGGGGACGCTCGCCGCCAGCACGGCCAGCGCGTCCCGCCCGCCGGCGGTCTCTCGGAAGCGGGCCGGCGACGCCAGCGCGCGGGACGCCTCGACGATCGCGTCCACCACCCGCCGGCGGAGCACGAGGACCGTCGCGGCGAACGTCCCCGCGTGGAGCGTCACGGTGAGCGCGAGGCCGCCCTCGATCCCGAACAGCACCTGCGCGAGGCCCAGGTGGCCGTCGCTCGACACCGGGAGGAACTCCGTGAGGCCCTGGAGCACGCCGAGGGCGATTGCTTCGATCGAGGTCGTGGGGGCCAAGAGCGCCCGCACGCTACCAGACTCCAGACGCGGCGGGCAGGCGCTCGACGCCGGTCAGCGGCCTTCGGCCGCGGTCAGCAGCGCATCGAGCTCCGCCTCGGAGTGCACGCCGCGCTCCACGGCGACGAGGGCGCCGCTCGGCGCCACGACCACCAGCGTCGGCAGCGACGCGACGCCGTAGGCGCGAGCCGCCTCCCCTCGGTCGTCCAGCAAGGATGGATAGGGGGGTGACTCGTCGCGGAGGAACTCGCGCACCGCCGCCGGATCGTCGCTCGTCGCTACGCCGACGACGACCGCCCGCTCCGCCCACCGCCGCGCGACGGCCGCGATGGCGGGGAGCTGCTGGCGGCACGGGCGACACCAGCTCGCCCAGAAGTCGAGCAGCACCACCTTGCCGCGCTGATCGGCGAGCCGGAAGCGGCTGCCCGGATCGCCGCCGTGAACGACGGGCAGCGCGAAGTCGGGCGCGGGGCCGCGCGGCCCCCCGCTCCAAGACCGCGGGCCGACCCCGAGCCGCCACGCGCCCCAGCCGGCCGCGGCCGCGACCAGCGCGAGCCCGATCCAGCGCCGCGAGGCGACGGGGGCAGTGGGCGCCGGCGGGCGAGACATCGAGGCGAGCGCCCTTGGTGAACGCCGCCGCCCCCCGCGTCAAGGCCGCGGGAGCTCCAGCGCGACGCGCGCGCCGCCGAGGGGGCTCCGGGCGGTGTGGATGCGGCCGCCGTGCTCGACGACGATCT
>JADLEQ010000057.1 GCA_020846005.1 Polyangiaceae bacterium | reverse complement strand
GTCTGGAGGGCCGCGCCGCGCACCGGCGAGCTCTGGCTCGAAGGCGCCCCGCTCGCCGTCACGGTCTTCTGCCCCAACCCGCAGTCCAACGGGCCCCGCCTCGGCCTGTGGTCGTTCGGCAAGATCCCAACCAGCGGCGGCCAGCGCCTCTGGGGCGAGCTCGACGAGATGGTGATCTGGCACCGCGCGCTGACCCCGGCCGAGATCGCGAGCGAGCACAACGGCGGCTCCGGCGTGGCGCACTGAGTGCCCCTCAGCCGGATCGATCGAGCTGGAAGATCTCGACCGCGACCTGCCAGCGAATCGGGATCAACAGCTGGCCGGTCACCGTCACCTCGATGTGCTGGGGCGCTGGAGTCGAGGCCGCCGCTATGGTCAGGTCGAGACCGGTCAGCGGCCCGAGGCTGCTGACGGCGCCCTCCTGCGTGAGCGTGATCACTCCGGCAGCGGACGTGCGCACCACCGCGCGGCGGCCCACGGTGGCGTAGTTTGTGTCGTCGCCCACCCTCTGCGCCACCGCTCGCGCGCTCACCGTGATCGTCGTGTCCCGGTCTGGCACGAAGGCGTGGGTCGCCGTTGGCGTGTTGGTCTGCGTCTCTAGCCTCACGTCATCCAAGAACGACACGTTCGTCGGCACCGGTCCGCTCGGCGCTGCTGGCCGGAGCAATGTTCCAATCGTCATCTCGGTTCTCCTTTCGTTGCTGTCTCTCGCCCGCTCGGGCTCTTCCTCGCCCGCTCACAGGGAGAGCGAGTACACGATGTAGGCGTTGCCGCTGCCGCTGGACGCCTCGAGCGTCACGCTCGCTGCGCCGTTCGGAAGCGGGAGCTGCAGCCCGATCGGCACCCCATCCCCGCCAATCATCGGGTCGCCCTCGAAGTCCTTCACCACCAGGTCGAGCTGCGTGATCCCGTCATCGAACAACACCACCCCGCTCACCGCCCACGCCGGGATGGCGAGCGTCACCGGTACGCTCGTGCCCAGCGGCCCGTAGCTCACCGTCCGCTGCAGCGCGGAGCTCCCGGGCCGCGACCCGTACCCCATCACCGCGGACACCCTCACCGGGATCCGCCCCTCGTTGCGCGCCAGCACCTCCAGGTACGACCCGGGAACGCTCACCACCGCCCCCTGCGACCAGTCCGCCTCCGCCTCCTGCTGCGCCCCGCCCGACCCCCAGCGGAGCACCGCCGCGACCGCTCGCCGGCCCCCTCCCGGCGGCGCCACCCGCTCGAGCGCCAACGTCACCGTCAGCATCTGCGACCTCTGGTCCGGCCCTGCCACACGGATCAGCGTCTCCGCCGGCTCGCCCACCCCCAGCTCGATCGCCCGCCCGAGCTGCGTCCCGTGCGCCGCGTCGAGCAAGTCCTGCGTCATCGTCAACGGCTTCATCGTCGGTCCTCCATGCTCTCGCTCCGCGCCCACGCGCACCCGGCGCAACGCTCACATCCCCCCCCAATCCAGCGCGTCGCCACCCCGCTCCCGTCCTCTCCCTCCTCGACCCCGGCGGGGGCATCGATCGCGCTGGCGCCGCCGCCCGCCACCGCGTGACCCGCGCGGGCGTCGCTCGTCCCCGCGCCTGCCGCCGCGCCCCACGCCCGCAGGCGTGCCCGCGCTGCCTGCAGCGAATCCCGCGACACCACCCTCGCTCCCCCACCCGCGGCTCCTCCCCCGAACGCGACCCGCCGCACGATCCCCAACGCCAGGCGCGCCGACGAGTCGCCCTGCGCCCCGAGCGCCAGCGCATGCAAGCGCTCCTTCGCTCCTTCCTCTCCCCGCCGCGCTGCCGCCACCAGCTTCCGCGCCGCCCGCAGCGCCGCCGCCATCTCCGCCGCGCGTGTCCGCTCCAGCGCGGCGCGCGCCGCGACCGCCACCATCCGCGCGCGAATCGGCCCCGCCGGCAATGCCCTCGCCAGCGCCTTCACCGCGCCTGCGCTCCCGGGCTCCGCCCGAGCCGCGGCCACCCCCGCGCTGAACGCCGCCTGCGCGAGCTCGCCCCGCGGAAGCTGCAGCCGCACCCGCTTCAGCGCAGATGCGTCCAGCGCCCTGCCCTGCGCCACGCCCACCCCCGCCTCGAACGCCGCCCGCGCCGCGCTGCCCGCCGGCAGCGACACCAGCGCGCTCGTCAACGCCCGGCTCGACCCCACGCGCCGCCTCCCGAGCGCGATCGCTGCCGCCATCCCCGCGCTCGTCACGGCCCCGAGCCCCGGCACCAAGCGCGGACCGCTCGCCAGCTTGTCCCAGAGCGGACCCGTCCCCGCCTGCTGCACCGCGGCGCGCGCCATCAGCGCCGGCACCCCGGCCACGCTCTTCGTCTTGATCGTCTCCAGCGCCGCGTCGAACGCCGCGCGCCCCAGCTCCCCGCCCGGTACCTGGCTGCGGGCAGCCGCGAGCGCCGCCTCGTCGATCCGCTCGCCGTGCGCCAAGCCCACCGCCACGTCGAACGCCGCCCCCGCTACCGGCCCCCCGGGCAGCGCGTTCTTCACCGCGGCCAGCGCGGCGTCCTTCAGGCTCGCCCCCCGGCCGAGCGCCGCGGCCGTCGCCATCCCCGCGCTCACCGCCGACCCCACCCCGGGGATGAACGACGCGCCGGTCGCCGCGATGCTCCACAGCGGGTTGTTCGTCACTCCCGAGAGCGCTCGCTTCGCCAGCTTCAGCGGCGTCGTCGCGTGGCGGATGGCCGCCCGCACCAGCGGGTTCCGCGCCAGACGCGCCGCTTGCCGGGCCACCGCTCTCACCGCCTGGCTCCGGGCCACGCGGCGCGCCATCCGCCGCAGCCTCCGCCCCAGCTTCCCGAACACCCCGCTCGTCCCGCCGCGCCCGCGCAGCCGCGCCAGCAGCTCCTCGAGCGCCTCGCGTTCGTCCGCTCTCGCCGTCAAGAGCACCGGCCCGCCGGGCGTCTCCACGATCGCTGCCGCGAACCACCGCCACCCCTCGCGGCCCACTCGCACCGTGACCGAGATCGAACCGAAACTCGCGGCGCCCATCACCTACTCCCCCCCGCCGCGGATCGGGATCGGGCTCATCCGGCCCCCCGCGCCCCTACCCATCCCCAGGCGGGCGCTGGGATCCTCCACGCCCCCGCCCGGGAGCCGGACGACGACGTGGTACACGCGGTAGCCGGGCTCGCGCCGCCACGTGTACGCCGGGACAGCCGCGACGCCGTCTCGCACGCACAGCTCCGCGGCTCGCCAGCAAGCCAGATCCTCGCAGTCGCCCTCCCCGCTGGCCAGCACCGTAGGCACGTCGCGCCAGTGCTCGCGCCCGACGGGCTCGACCCGGTAACGAACGCCCGCCCGGTAGATCCTCGGGGTCCCCAGGTGCGCGCGCAGGTACGCTAGGTCGATCTCGAACAGCGCGCTGAGCAGGATGCGCATGTTCGTCTCGCCGAGGCGCCGGGCACCGGCATCCCGGCGGCCGCCGAGGATGAAGTCCACCCGAAACATCGCTCGCTGCAGCCGGAGCGCAGGGCTCAGTAGACCGCGGTGCCCACCATGGCCGCCCGGAACGTCTCGGCGCCGCCGGAGATGTTCTGGACGCGGATCACGATCTCCTGGCTCACCTGCGCCGTATCCATCCGCAGGCTCACCGCCTCGCCGACCTCGGAGAAGACCGTCGCCGGGACCGCTCCCGAGGAGACGAACTGGCTCCGATTCCCGACCTTCACATCGATGATGATGAACCTGCTCGCGATCTCGCTCGGGATGACGAGCCGCTCCGCGCGGAAGGCGATCTGCGGCGACTGCTTCACCTCGACCGTGTCCGTGCCGGACCCGAAGGCACCGACCGGCGTGTCCGACTGAAAACCGATCGGGAAACGGCGCATGCGCGTGGCCGTTTGCCTCTTCACCACGGCGCGCCGAAGCGCCCGCAGGCGACGGCCGCTCGTGTCGTCCTCCCCCGCGACGGCGAGGAGGCTCCGTAGATCGTCGTCCGCGCCGAGGAGCTCGTCCTCGCCCAGGATGTCGTCCTCACCGCTCATGTCGTCCCAACCCGAGATTTCGATCGGCATGACCACGCGCCCTTTCTTCCTTCGCTGCCGCCGGTGGCGGCCCCTGGATGCGATACCGGCTACTCCCACCCGCAGCAGGTGTCAAGCGGTTCGTGGAGGCGGGACCACGTTGGCCGCTCGAGTCACGACTCGGGCGCCAATGGCACCTTTGAGTCACGACTCAATGTTCTCGATGGGCCTGCGTGTCGACACTCACGGCACCTCTTCGCCGGGCGCGGCGCGGGGTCGGAACCCGCCACGCGGCGCGGCGCCCATTCGCTCGCGATCGAAGTTCGGCGCGCGATGATACTTGGATCGCGATCGAACTCTGCGCAGCCCCAGCCAGCCGGCGCGGATGCAGCGGTATTGGCACCCTGAGCCCTGGTGCCATGGGGTCCACGCGCCATTGAGGGTGGCGCGAGCGTGAGGTAGACGTGGTCGTCGCGACCCCGTCGCGGGCGGGCCGCCAGCGCGGCGCGAGCGGCCCGCAGGAAAACAACAGAGGAACATGGCAAGAGTCAGGATCTCCCCCAGCGGGCCTTGCCTTCGCATGAACCTCGACAAGGTGACGGCGCAGGTGGACGACATCTTCATCGTCGCGCCGGCTGGGAGCGCCCGGTTGGCCAAGCTGGCACCCGTGGAGTTCCTCCACGACACGATCCTCCTCCTGGCGGGGTACGTGGTGGCCACGCCGGCGTCGAGCCCAGGCAGCCTCACGTTGCGGGTGCTGGATTCCTCGGGGGCGCCGGTCGTCCCGCAACTGCCCGTCGCCACCCTGCCCGTGGGCACCCACCGGACCGATCTGACCGTCCCGCCGATCTTCGTCAGTGACGCTTCGCCCCCGCTCGTTCTTCCCGCGTCGTTCTCGTTCGAGGTGTGGGTGCAGCTACCGGCAGGTGGGTCCGTGGGGCCGGCGCCGCCCTTCTCCCACGGCCTGAAGGTCGCGCTGATCACGCTCTGACTCGGGCGCCGCGCGCCGGGCCGCTCGGCCGGCGCCGCCCCGCTCGCGCCCCGCTCGAGCCGCCCCGCCGGCCTGCCAGTCGCAGCACCGCGTGACGGCTCAGCGCGCCTCGGCTGCGCGCCCATCGAGACACGGTGCGTCAGATGAGGTGCGTCGGCGACCTGCGCGCAGACCCTTGCCCCGGTATGCGTTCGCGGGCACACTGGTCTGCGGCGGAGAGGCGCACCACGATGGACCCCATACCGATCCGGGCCGAGGAGGGGCGAGCGCGAGTTCGAGCGGGGGCGTACACGCCGTCACCCGAGGAGCAGGCACGGTTGGTAGCGGGGGGCGCTGCGTTGGAACGCAAGGTGCGCGAGCACGGTTTGCGGGATCTGGCAGCATGGGTGGCGATCGGTGAGCACCTCGTCGGGTTCGTCTACGGAGCCGACACCCCCGAGCGCCCAGTGAGGAGACGCGACGCGCGACGCTACGCTCCCCTCGCGCTCCTCGCAGCCGCTCCGAACGCGCCGTTGCGGGAGGCCACCCTGTGCAGCGTCGTCAACGTGTCTCTCCTGGCGGTGCGGTACCCGTTCGTGCTGCGAGCTCCAGCGTTGTCGCCGACGCATCTCGTGGACTCGCTGCGTCTCCCCGAACCCCAGCGAGAGGCCCTGCTGCGCCGCGCCCACCTCGAGCGTTGGTCGACGAGAGCGTTCCGGTCGGCGATCGCGGGCGCGCGCGGGGAGGGCGGCGCGCGTCGCGGCCGCCCGAGGCAGTCCGCCGCCGATCGCGCGCGGTCCATGTGCGCCAGGGCGCTCCGTCCGCTGGAGATGGCCTGCACGTTCCTCTCGGAACTCGCCGAGGCGAACGACGACTCCCGCCGCGCCGCGCTCCCGTCGCTGCGCGGTCTGGACCAACTGCTGCATCGGTGCTTCGTTGCGGCCGGCGACGCCTCCGCGCGGGGTTCGGCCCCCGCCCGCGCATCGGCTCCGGCACCGACGCATCAACCCGACGCGGCCGCTGCGTGTCGTCCCAGCGCCGCGCGAGGCGACCTGCCCGCGCACCGCCGCGACGTGTGGGATCGCCTTCACGACGACGACGCCCCGCCGGCGAGCGCCTGACTCTTCGGGTGGGCGCCGGCGGAGGGCAGCGCGGGACGGTCCCGCCGGCGACTCGGCGCCGCCGCGACGCCGGGCCGCGCGATCGCTCGCGAGGCGCGCGGTGCTCGTGGCCCCGCTCGCCCGCGCCGCTTCGGAGAGCGCCAGGACGCGCTCGTTGCGCCACTCGACACGGTGGTGAGCCGAGGCCGGAGCTCGGGCGGGGTCGGGACGCGGAGTGGAGGGCGGACGTGGTCGCGGGTGCGGAGGGTCAGCCGGGCGCTGAAGGTGGTGGCGGCGTGAGCGACGTCGGCGTGGTCTGCTCCGTCCTCACGCGGGACAGCGTCCGTCGTCGCGGGGCCGTCACCCGCGAGGTGCGCGACACGGTCGCCAACGTCGGCGACGCCCAAGGCCGAGTCGAGGTCGCCCGCGCCGCCCTCGGGGCCGCCCCGCGCCGCGCCGAGCACCTAACCGCCGTCTCCGCGCGCTCACCCGCGTGGCGAGCGGGTCTCGTCTCGCGGAGGCTCCAGGCGCAGGCTCATCATCGGCGCGTCGCGCAACCCGCGCGGCGACGGCTCGCGCCCTCACGGGCTCGTAGACGAGACGCCCAGCACTTCCCCCTCCGGTACACCATGCGGCCGCGTCCAGGACCACCGCCGAGTCCTCCCCCCGAGGGATCACCGTCCACGTTGCCGACCGGCTGGCCCGCGGGTGTCTTGCCCTCCTTCCAGTGGGCCCCGGCCGCCGCCGCCGCGGCCATCACCTCGCGCTCCGTCAGCGCGCGCCGCATCGCCCCTCCCGCCCACGCGCCTCCCGCCGCCGCCTCCACCGACCCGCCCGCCGTGTGCTCCAGCAGCCCGCCCGCCGTGTGCTCCAGCAGCCCGCCCGCCGTGTGCTCCAGCAG
>JADLEQ010000056.1 GCA_020846005.1 Polyangiaceae bacterium | reverse complement strand
GGCTACTGCGGCGACTACGTCTGCAACCCAGGCGAGGAGGGCTGGTGCACCCAGGACTGCGGTGGCTACTGCGGTGACTACGTCTGCAACCCAGGCGAGGAGGGCTGGTGCACCCAGGACTGCGGCGGCGGCTACTGCGGCGACTACCTCTGCGGCCCCTACGAAGATCAGCACAGCTGCCCGCAGGACTGCCGAGGCTACTGCGGTGACTACGTCTGCGGGATGGGCGAGAACCAGTACAGCTGCCCCCAGGACTGCGGCGGCTACTGCGGCGACTACTCCTGCGGCCCCGGCGAGAACCAGTACAACTGCCCCCAGGACTGCGGCGGCTACTGCGGCGACTACGTCTGCAGCCCAGGTGAGCAGGGCTGGTGCACGCAGGACTGCGGGTACTACGGCTACTGCGGCGACTACTCCTGCGGCCCCGGCGAGAGCCAATACAACTGCCCCCAGGACTGCGGCGGCTACTGCGGCGACTACGTCTGCAGCCCAGGCGAGCAGGGCTGGTGCACGCAAGACTGCGGGTACTACGGCTACTGCGGCGACTACTCCTGCGGCCCCGGCGAGAGCCAATACAACTGCCCCCAGGACTGCGGCGGCTACTGCGGCGACTACGTCTGCGCGCCCGGCGAGCAGGGCTGGTGCTACCAGGACTGCGGCGGCCCGCCGCCGCCGTCGAAGTGCGGCGATGGGCTCTGCACTCCCGACGAGTACGGCTGGTGCACCGCCGACTGCTGGCTCGAGGGGCAGCCAGGCGGCGGGGGCGGCGGCGGGAGCAGCGGCGGGGGCGGCAGCGGCGGCCCGCCGGACGCAGGGGCGACGCCCTGAGTCGCCCTCGCGCGCGAGCCGGACGCGCCGCTTCGTCCGGCGCCGCGCCAGGGTGACGCGCCGCGGACCGGCGCCGCTGCGCGCCCGGCCAGTGCTCGCACCGCGCAGGGGGTGCGCGAACGGCCCTTGCGCCGCCGCCGCTCCCGGACGAGAACGCCTCGCTCGACCATGACGGCAACGGTCTCCGAGTCGCGAGCCACGGCGAGCCGTGTCGCCGCCTGGCTGGTCGACAAGGGTCGCCCGGACGAGGCCGTCGGGCTCCTCGCGGCCTGGGCAGCGAACGGGCCGAACGACGCCGAGGGGCAGCAGCTCATGGCGGAGGCGCTGCGGATCGATCCGGCGTCTCGGTGGGCTCAGCTCGCGTTCGAGCGGATGGAGGGCATCGCCACCAGCGGCGGCGACCTCGATCAGCTCATCCAGGCCTACGGCCGCGAGCGCCTCGGCCAGCTCGAGGCGGAGATGCGCCGCCCGACGTTTCGTCGGGCGCAGATGGGGTTCAACAACAACATCAAGTTCCGCGGGGCGGTGTTCCACGTCCAGACGGAGGACTCCGGGCTCGACCAGCCCCACATCATCACGCACCTCTTCGCGGACGGTGGGCGCGTCATCAAGAGCCACAAGCGCTCGTACGCGGAGCGCGTGAACGCGCCGGACGTCGCGGAGTTCGTGCGCGGGCTGATGAAGGCTCAGCACATGGAGATGGTGCTCGCGCTGCGCGAGGGCCGGTTCGACGCCGTCATCGAGGGCCGCGAGGTCGGCGGGATGACGCTCCTCACCGAGCCGCCGAACGTCGAGAACGTCAAGAAGCTCGCCAAGAAGAAGGACGACACCGCCGAGCCCCCACGCGCCGTGCCTTCGTCACCCCCGGCGCCCACGGCGAAGTCGCACTTCGCGCTCCACGTGCTGCGCAGCCTCACGGGCGGCCCCGAGCGGTACGAACCCCCCGGAGAGAACGTGATCCTGGGCTCGAGCGGGGGCGTCGGGCTCCCCGGCGAGCACTTCTGTGCCCCGCGCGAGGCGCGCCTGCTGTGGAAGCAGGGGCGCCTCTGGCTCGAGGATCTCGAGGGCGGCAACGGCGTCTTCTTGCGTATCCGCACCCCCGTCGAGCTCGACCTCGGGGACGAGTTCCTGGTCGGCGACCAGCTCCTGCGCATCGAGAAGAACCCGGTCCCCGACGACGGCCCCGACCCGGCGCCGACCTACTTCTACTCGTCGCCGAAGTGGCCTTCGTCGTTCCGGGTGGTGCAGGTGTACGAGGGGGGCGCGGTGGGCGCGACCGTCGTCGCCCGCGGCAACACGCTGCAGGTCGGGTCGGCCATCGGCGACCTCGTGTTCGCGGACGACCCGCTCGTCGCCGAGCAGCACTGCCTGATCGAGGAGCAGGCGGGCACCATCGTGCTGACGGATCTCGGCACCCGTACCGGCGTGTTCGTGCGCGTGCGCGGCGAGCAGGAGCTGGCGCACGGGGACGAGATCGTCGTCGGACGGACTCGCCTCGTCGTCGACCTCACCCCGCGGTGAGCGGGCCGCGCGGCGGTGCCGAGCCCCCGGCGCACGCACCGTGAAGCGCCCCGCCACGTCGAGTAGACTCCCGGAATGGCCCTGGCGCGCTTCGCCTGCCTCGTCGTGGTCGCGACCCTCCTCGCGGCCGGCTGCACGAGCACGCGCCGCCAGGTCGCGGCCGCCAACGGCTGTGCCGGCGAGGTGGACGGCTGCTTCCAGGTCTCCCTGCTCAACGTCGACCAGCGACCGCTCCTGCCGGACGAGCCGAAGCGCGACGGCCGCGGGACGTTCCACGCCGCGGTGCTCGCCGCCTGCCCGGTGTCGCTCGGATCGTCGCTCGAGCCGATGTCGGAGACCACGCGCGTCGAGGTCGACCTCGGCTCGACGGAGGCGCACCCGATCGAGGTCGGCTTCCTGCTCGAGGATCCGCGCTTCGGCGCGAGCTTCCAGGACGGCGACGCTGCCGCGATCGCCGGGTTCCTCGACGACAACGGCAGCGCGGACGCCGACTACCCGCTCCCCGGGATCGGGGATCCGGTGACGAACTGCGTCGAGGTCGTGATCCGGCCGCGCGCCCAGCGTGTCCTCGAGCCGCTCGCCCCGTGCATCCGGCTGGAGATCCCGCCGGTCGCGTTCTCGCAGGCGGGCCTCCCGGTCGACTGCTCGGTGTACGCGCCGTTCGTCGACGGCGGCTCGGACGCCGGGCCAGGCGACGCGAGCGGAGCCACGGACGCGGGCGACGCCGCGACGGACGCGAGCTCGAGCGACGGCGGCTGACGCCGACCTCACAAAATAGGAACGGGAGGCCGAGCACCAGGCCCGACCTCCCGTCGATACGCCGGACGCGCCGCGAGGCGCGCCCGGCGTTGGCCTCACTCGGCGGCCTTCTCGCCACCCTCGGCCGGCTTCTCCTCGCCACCAGCGGCCTCGCCACCAGCGGCCTCACCCTCGCCGCCAGCGGCGGGGACCTCGGCAGCGGGCGCCTCCGGGGCGGCGGCCTCGGGGGCGTTGCCACCGCAGGCGGCGGCGAGGACGGCGATCGAGGCGAGAGCGGCAAAGAAACGAATCGTCATGGTGAACTCCTGTTGCTGTTCTACCCCCGGAGGGGAGCATCAACCGAGCCACCCGGCCCGGCACGCGGTAGATGCCCGAGATCGGGGGTTCGGCTCAACCTAATTCGCCCGCCGCGCGAAATTCCGCCCCCAGGGCGGCCGGCCAGCGCGCGGGCCGGCCGCCCGCGCCGCAGGCCGCGCGCGGGCGCCCCGGGCTGAGCGGGGAACGGGACGTGCGGGTGAGCCGGATCCGAGGCACCATCCGTCCATCCCCAGCATGCGCTCGGAGAGCGGACCCAGACTACGGCTCGTCGGCGGCGGCCGGCCGGCCAGCGCCCCGCCGGGGACGGACTCCGCGCTCGTGGCGCGCGCGCGGGCGGGGGAGCGCGCGGCGTTCGAGGCGCTCTACCGCCGCCACGCGGCCGTGGCGATCCACCTGGCGATCCGGATCCAGGGCCGCGCGACGGACGTGGAGGACGTGGTCCACGACGCCTTCCTCAAGGCGCACCGGAGCCTGGACGAGCTGCGAGACGGCGAGGCGTTCCGCTCGTGGCTCGGCTCGATCGTCGTCCGGATCGTCCGAACGCGGCTGCGGCGGCGGCGGCTGCTCGTCAGCCTCGGGTTGTCGACGACCGAGCCGGTGGATCTCGACGCCCTGGCGTCGCGCGACGCGAGCCCGGAGGCTCGCGCCTCGATCGCCCAGGTGTACGCGCTCCTGCAGACGATGCCGTCGGACGATCGCATCGCGTGGACGCTCCGCTTCGTCGAGCGCCACCGCCTCGAGGAGGTCGCCGAGCTCGCGGGGTGCTCGCTCGCCACGGCGAAGCGGCGCATCGCGCGGGCGCAGCGGTTCCTCGCGGAGCACTTCGTCGGGCCGTTCGAGGCGCCCCCGGCGCGCCGCTCCATGGAGGAGACGGGATGAGCGGGCGCAAGGAGCTCCCCGAGTTCGAGCCGCGCGCGTGGCAGGATCACGCCACCCCGGCGCGCGTCGAACGGATCTGGGATCGGCTGGAGGAGTCGCTGGCGGAGGCCCCGGCGAAGGCGCGCGGGCGCGTCGCGTGGGTCCCGGCGGCGGTGGCGGTCGCGCTCGTCGGCGGCTTCGCGCTGGGCCGCGCCAGCGTCCCGGCCGCGATCGCGCCGGCGCTCGTCGCGGAGCCGGCCGCGGCCGGGCCGAGAGCCGCGGAGGCACCCCCGCCCGAGCCGAGCGTGCCCGGCGACGAGCCTGCACGAGAGCCGCCCCCCGCTCCGGCGGAGCGCGCGCGGCGGGTGCGCGCGCGGAGCGCGCCAGCGCCGAGCGAGGTCACCGTGGCGCCGCCGTCGCCCCCCGCGTCACCGGTGGCCGGGCCCACGGCAGCCGCCGAGCCGTCCGAGGCCGGGTGGGAGCGCGCCGCCGCCCGCGGCGAGTGGGCGGTCGCCACCGGCGAGGTCGATCGGGCGGGAGGGTTCGCGGCGGTCGCCCGCGCCGCGTCCGCCGATCAGCTCATGACGCTGCACGAGGTCATGCGCCGCACGGGCCGCCGCGCGCTCGCCGCGTCCGCGCTGCGCCAGGTGTTCGAGCGGTTCCCGAGCGACCCGAACGCCCCGTTGGCCGCCTGGACTCTGGCGACCCTCCTCGAGAAGGCCGGCGACCGCGCGGGGATGGCGGAGGCGCTGGCCGTCTATCGCAGGTTGTCCCCGGCCGGCGATTTCGCCGAAGATGCGCTCATCCGCCAGCTCGACGCCGCGATCGAGCAGGGGGACGTTGCCCGCGCCCGAGAGCTTGCCCAGGCCCATGCCCGCGACTTCCCCACCGGCCGCCGTCGCGCAGAGGTCGCCGCGCGGGTCGCGCGGCTGGACGGCGTCCCCGTCGCGGAGGCCGACGGCGGAGCCGAGCTCGAGCCCGAAGACGAAGACCCCGCGCAGCCGCCCGAGAGCGAGCCGGCTCCTTGAGCCGCGCGCGCTAGCGGCGCTGGCGGCGCTCGCGCTCGGGACGCTCTCGCGCGCGGCGCGCGCGGAGCCCGCGGGCGCGCGTGCCGTGGCGCCGGCGATGGCGCCGAGGGTCGTGATCGAGATCGACCCGCAGGCGGAGCGCCGAGTCGACGTGGCGATCACGCGCCGCATGGTCGACCTCGAGATGAGCGAGATCACGCTGCCCCCCCCGCCCCACGCGCCGCGGCGGCGCCCGGCGCTGTTCGTACGGGTGGTGGGCGTGCGCGAGGCGGACGCCGTGCGCGTCGAGCTGTGGGAGCGAGGCGACTTCTACGGCTCGCGTACGATCCGCGGCGCGAGCAGCCTCCAGCTCCGTGCCCGGCGCGCCGCGCTCGCGGCCGCTGAGCTCGCGCGGATGCTGCGCTCGCGGCGGCTGCGGGAGCAGGAGCGGGCGCAGGCAGACCGGGCGCGGCGCGAGCGGGAGGCGGCGGAGCGAGAGGCTCGCCGCCCACGGGTAGGCGGCGCGGCGCTGGCGACCGGCGCGCTCACCGGCGGAGGCCACGTCGCCCTCGGCCCGACGCTCGAGGGCGCCGCCGGGGTCGAGACGCTCGAGCTCCGCCTGAGGGTCGCGTGGCTCGACGAGCCGGCGTCGGGGACGCGACCGGCGCTCGACTGGCGGGAGCTGGCGATCGCGCCGCGCTGGTACGCCGCGCGCGGGGGCGCTCTGCGGCTGGCCGTGGGCCCCACCGTGGCTGCCGCGGCCGTGGGGTTCCGCTCCGTCCAGAGCGTCGACGGCATCGCGGGTCAGCGCGAGACGTGGTCGGCGCGCGCCGCGCTCGGGCTGGAGCTCGCGTCGGCGCCCGCTGCGCCGGGCTGGCGCGTCGGAGCGGAGTCCGGCGTCGTCCTCCGCCGCATGCCCGTGCGGTCCGTCGACGGCTCGGCTGCGCGCGTCGGCGGCGTGTGGGTCGGCGTCTCCGTGGGGGCCACTCTCGGCCAGTGAGGTCCTGGCGCGGAGGGGTCGTGTAGACTGAGCGTCGGGCCACGCGAGCCTTCGTCGCGCCGCGCCCCATCGCCATGCCCAACCGCTGGCCCACGCTCATCCTCTCCGTGGGGGAAGCGCTCGGAAGCTTCGCCGAGCGCGAGGTGGACCAGTCCATCGATCGGGCCCTCGGCTGCGTCGGCGACATGGTGGAGGCCGATCGTTGCTACGTCTTCCTGCGCTCCGAGGCGACGGGGCGGGTGAGCAACACCCACGAGTGGTGCGCGCCCGGCGTGGCGCCGGCCCAGGCCGAGCTCCAGGACCTCACCATCGACCGGTTCCCCGTCGCCTTCCGCATCTTCGGCGGCGGCCCTCCGCTCATCGTGCCGAACGTCGCGGAGTTCCCCGAGGGCCCGGAGCGCGAAGAGTTCGAGCGAGAGGGCATCCGCTCGCTGTGCTGCATGCCGATGCGGCTCCACGGCGCGGTCGTGGGCTTCATCGGCTGCGACTGGGTCCGGCAGACCAACGACGTCTCGGACGACGTGCAGGAGCTGGTCCGCGTCGCGGGGATGCTCGTGGCGACGGGCATCTCGCGCGCGCGGGCCTGGCGCCGGCTCGAGCGCAAGGGCGAGCTCGAGGCGCTGCTGCTCGCCATCTCGAGCCCGCTCGTTCGGCTGCGCGGCGAGGCGCTCGCCCGCAGCCTCGACGAAGCGCTCGAGCGCATCGCCCTGGTGATGCAGCTCGACGCCGCGTACGTCCTGCGCACGGGGGACGACGAGCCGATGGCGCTCGTGCACGCGTGGAGCCAGGCGCCGCTCGAGCTGGCCGTCTCGGCCGCGAGCGGCGAGGGCGAGGTCGAGGGGATCGGGCTGGTCGCGCACCGCGGCGCCGAGCCCGTGGTGGTCCCGAGCGTCCGCGCCGCGCCGGCGATCCCCGGGCACCGCCACCTCCTCGAGCGAGGGGTGGGGGCGTTCCTCGAGCTCCCGCTGGAGGTGGCGGGCCGCACCTGGGGCCGCCTCCGCGTGGAGACGGCGCGGGACCCCCGACCTTTCGACGACGACGAACAGCGCGTGCTGACGCTCGCGGCCCAGATCTTGGCCGCCGCCCTCGGCCGGCAGGAGGCGGAGACCCACGAGCTCGAGCTGACCCACCAGCTCCATCAGCGGCAGAAGATGGATGTCGTCGGCCAGCTCGCGGGCGGCCTCGCGCATGACTTCAACAACCTGCTGCTCGCGATCACGCTGTCCGCCGAGGTGCTCGAGCGGAGCCTGGGGGCGGACGCGGACGCGACGTCGTTGGCGCTCGGCGAGATCCAGAGCGCGGCCGAGCGCGCGGCGAACCTCACGCGTCAGCTCCTGACGTTCACTCGCCAGCAGCCGCGCCGAGACGCGGTGCTCGACGTGAACCGGTCCGTCTCGGAGACCGCGCGCCTGCTCCGCCGGGTGGTGCCCGAGTCGATCGGGATGGAGCTCGATCTCCCCGAGGGCGTCCCGCCCGTCGTCCTCGATCCGACCGCGCTCGAGCAGATCCTGATGAACCTCTGCATCAACGCGGCCGACGCGATGCCCGAGGGCGGGACGATCGGGATCCGCACGCGCCACGCGACGTCGGCCAGCGCCGGTCGGCCCGCCGAGGCGAACTCCCACTCCGACTACGTGGTGCTCACGGTGCGCGACTCCGGCCACGGCATGTCCCCGGCCGTCCGCGCGCGCGCGTTCGAGCCGTTCTTCACCACCAAGCCGGACGGCAAGGGGACGGGGCTCGGGCTCTCCACGGTCGTGACCATCGCCCGGCGCCACGGCGGCGCCGTGCGCTGCGAGTCGGAGGTCGGCAGCGGCACGACGTTCGAGGTGTGGCTCCCCGCCGAGACCTCGGCGGCCGCCGGCCCCTCCGCGACCGCGACGCGTGACCTCCGGGGCGGCTCGGAGACGATCCTGATCGCCGAAGACGAGAGCAGCGTACGCGCCATCGTCGCGTTCGTGTTGCGGCGCGCGGGGTACCGCGTCCTCGAGGCGGCCGACGGCGAGGGGGCCATCGCGCTCTTCGCCGCCGACCCGGCCGCCGTCGACGCCGTGCTGCTGGACGCGGTGCTCCCCGGCCGGAGCGGCCTCCAAGTCTACCGAGAGCTCTCGGCGCGGCGCCCCGACGTGCGCGTGCTCTTCTCGAGCGGTTACAGCACGACGGTCTTCCCCGAGGGGTTCTTCGAGGATGGGCGGCACGTGCTGCTCGCCAAGCCGTACTCGCCGGATCGCCTGCTCCGCGAGCTCCGCGCCGTGCTGGATCGAGCGCCGCGCGCCGACGGGCGCGACGCCATCGCACCGGCGGGCGCTCACCCGCAGGAGTAGCGCCGCGCGAACCAGTGGTGCAGCTCACGCATGCGCGCGCGTTGCTCGTCGGGCGCGCGGCGCTGGCAGGTCGCGCGCTCGGCGGAGCCCTCGGCGGCGCCCCACCGATGCTCGGGGCAGTCGTTCGGGTTGTAGCCCCACTCGAAGCTCGCCTGACGGCGCATCAGCTCCACGAGCGGGAGCGTCTGCGGCGAGCCGTCCGATCGCCGGTAGGTGATCGAGAGCGAGCCCCCGACCTCGGAGAGCAGCGCCTCGAGGCGCTGCACCACGGCCGCGTCTCGGCTGCCGTCGGCCCGCAACGACGCCTGGGCCGGGTAGTCCTGCACGACGTCCATCCCGACCAGGAGCCGCATGTCACGGCACGGCGTGCTGAACGCCTCCCACGGGCCCGTCGTGTTGAAGACCTTGCGGCCCTCGGGCATCTCGATCACCTGATCGGGGTGATCGACGTGCCACTCCTCGCCGAGCGTCACCTCGCGCACGCGGGACTCGAGCTGGCGATGGAGCGCCGCGAGCAGCTCGCGGTACGCCTCCTCCGGGGGGAGGGGGCGCGGGTTGACGAGCCGATCGAGGATGCCGTGGAACTCGACCGCCTTCATCCCGCGCTGCGCCAGGGAGAAGTCGCCGTAGCCGCTCGCCACCGCGATCTCGGCGTTGGTGAGCGGGTAGGGGCCGTCCTCCCCGAGCACCACGGGGCGGAAGGCCTTGAACCCGTGACCACCGACCACGCCTTCGCGGGGGAAGAGGAAGTTCCCACGCCAGAACCGCTTGATCGCCAGCGTGCCGTCCGGCTGCGCGTCGACGGCGAGGAGCTGCCCCGGCCGCTCCCCCTGGGCGACCCAGCGCACCAGCGTGAGCGTGTGCCCGTACGGATCGGAGAACACCACGCCGGGCCGGAGGCCGGCCCTGGATAGTTCTACGGGGTATAAGTCGCTCGCCTCCTCGTCGAGGGCCGACCGGAGCGTGCGCGCGTGGACCCCATCCTTGAGCGCCTCGAAGAAGCGGTTCATCCGCCGGAGCGGGGGCTCGTCGCGCGGGCCGGCGTCGGGCGGGGGCGCGCCGGCTGAGATCGCCGGGGGCGGCCCGGGCGACGCGGCGCCGGCGTCGGCGGTGAGCGCGCCGGCGGCGGCGGTGAGCGCGCCGGCGTCGGCGCGGGCGGCGCGGGCGCGGGCGCGAGGCGCGCGAGCGTCAGGATCCTCGTTGGTCGCCCACCAGCCGCAGCGTGGCTCGCCGGGCTCGGCGTCGCGCACGCAGCGGTGGCGGCCGAAGGGCAAGCCCGCCTTCCAGGCGAAATACGCGCGGAGGAAGTACGGCTGATCGGCGCAGTCGGGCTCGAGCTCCAGGCCCCCGCGGGGGCGCTCGTCGTCCTCGCCGAGGCCGAGGTGCCCGTGGATCAGGTTGCGCGTGGCGTCGCGCGTCACCGCGTGGAGCCCACGCCAGGTGTGGCCCTCTGGCGCCTGGAACAGGTGCTCCACCCACGCCGAGTAGAGGTTCTCCGCCGCGCGGTCCCAGCCGCGCTCGGTGGGCCAGAACGCGCCCGTCACCTCGGCGGGCTCGGCCGGCGGGCTCGGCGCGGACGCGCCGACCGCGAGGCGGGCGCACGCCACCACGGCGCCGCCGGACAGGAGCCGCACGTGGTAGCGGCCGGCAGCGGGCGCCGCGCGCGCCGTGTACCAGAACGGCGCGCGCCCCTCGCCGCGCGAGCGACCGGCGATGGTCGGCACCGCGGCGCCCGCCTCGTCGACGAGCTCCAGCGCGCCGCCCGGCACCCGCGACTCCGAGACGGCGAGCACGCGGACGGCGTCGCCGGGGCGCGGGGCGCGGGGCGAGACGAGCAGCGCGCTCCCCTCGGGGACGGCGCACGCCGCGCCAGGCTCGCCCGGCGTCGACCCTCCGGCGCCGCGCCGCGCGCGCGCGACCTTCCGCCGGGCGCGCGCGAGCCACCCCGCGCCGACGGCGGGCTCCACGTCGGCCAGGACCTGCTCCGCGCCGGCGACGTCGCCCGCCAGCAGCGCGCGCGACAACCGCCCGCGCGCCTCGCGCTGCGCGGCCTCACGGAGCGCCGCCCGCGCGCGGCGCCCGCAGCCCTCGACCGCCGCGCGGTGCTCGCAGGCGAGACACTCGGCGAGATAGCGTGCCGCGCGCTCGACGACGCCGCGCGCGACGAGCTTCGCCGTGGGCGTGCAGGACGCGCCGGCGGTCTCGCCCGGGCAGGGCAGGAGCGCGCGATCGTGCTCGGCGCGCAGCCGCGGCGCGTCGGGGCGACCGGGATCCGCGAGCAGCGCGCGGCGGAGCCGGGCCGGATCCGGGGCGGGCAGCGCGTGGAGGCGCTCGGCCCCGCTCGCGCCCCGGGGCGCGACCGCGCCGAGCTCGTCCTCACCGCCGTCCGCGGCGGCTTCGCCCTCGGGCGAGGCGGGAGGCGCCGCCGCGGCCGCGGCCTCGCTCGACGCCGCCGGAGGCGCCGGGCTGCCGGCCGCGCGCGAGCAGGCCGCGACCAAGACGAGCGGGGCGAGCCGGCGCGGAGGCACGGCCCGGATGGTAGCGCCCGGCCGACGCGCGCCAACGCGCGGGAGCTCCCCCCGCCCCGGTGCGCCGGGGCCCGGCTTCTGGTAGCTTCGCGCCGTCATCCCATGAAGCTCCGCACCTCGGCCACGCTCCTCTGCTCCTCCCTCGCCGCGCTCGTCGTCGCCACGGCTCCCGTCGCCGCGGGCGAACCGCTCGTCGGTCCCGGCGCTCCGTTCCGGGCCGAGTCGCCCGGCGGCACCTGCTACAAGTACACGTACCCCACGAACGAGGCGTGCGGCGCGCTCAGCGGCAAGTCGGAGTGCAAGGCCGAGCCGACCAGCGACAGCTGGAGCGACGAGAAGCAGGAGAAGTGCAAGGTCGAGAAGGGCGGCGAGTGCACCTGCGCGGACGACGACGACGACGACGACGACGACGACTGAGCGCGGCGCGCCGCAGGCGCTCGCCCGCGAGCGAGCCGTCCCCGAGCGAGTGCGCGTGTGCGCCCGCGTGCGCTATCGTGCGCGCCCATGACCCACGATCCCCGCGCCAAGAGCCGCGTCCTGCTCGATGGCCCCTCGCGCGCCCCCGCCCGGGCGATGTTGCACGGCATCGGCTTCTCCGATGGCGAGCTGAAGCGCCCGCTCGTCGGGGTCGCGACGTGCTGGAGCGAGACCATGCCGTGCAACTTCAACCACCGGCAGCTCGCCGAGCGGGTGAAGGAGGGCGTGCGCGAGGCGGGGGGGACGCCGATGGAGTTCGGGACGATCAGCGTGAGCGACGGTGTGTCGATGGGGACCTCGGCGATGAAGGCGTCGCTCGTCAGCCGCGAGGTCGTGGCCGACTCGATCGAGCTGATGGGGCACGGCTGCCTCTTCGACGCGATGGTGGTGCTGGTCGGCTGCGACAAGACGATCCCCGGGGCGGCGATGGCGCTCATCCGGCTCGACCTGCCGGGCCTCGTCCTCTACGGCGGGTCGATCGGGCCCGGGAAGCACCGCGGCGTGGACGTGACGATCCAGGACGTTTTCGAGGCCGTCGGGCGGCACTCCGCCGGCAAGATCGACGACGCCGAGCTCGCCGAGATCACCCACGAGGCGTGCCCGGGGGCGGGCGCCTGCGGCGGCCAGTACACGGCGAACACCATGGCGCTCGCCCTGGAGCTGTTCGGGCTCGCGGCGCTCGGGAGCGGCAGCGTCCCGGCGACCGACCCGGAGAAGGACGAGGTCGCGCGCGCGACCGGGCGCCGCGTGATGCACCTGCTGGAGCGCGGCCTGCGTCCGAGCGCGCTGCTCGACCGCCGCGCGTTCGAGAACGCGATCGCGAGCGTGGCGGCCACCGGCGGGTCGACGAACGCGGTGCTCCACTTCCTCGCGCTCGCGCGCGAGCGCGGCGTGGCGCTCGACATCGACGACTTCGACACCATCAGCCGCCGCACGCCGATCCTCGCCGATCTGAAGCCCGGGGGGCGCTACACCGCGGTGGACCTCCACCGCGCCGGCGGCACGCGGCTCGTCGCGCGGCGGCTGATCGAGGCCGGCCTGGTCGACGGCGCCGCCCCGACGGTCACGGGGCGGACGCTCGCCGAGGAGGCGGACGGCGCCCCGGAGACGGCGGGGCAGGAGGTGGTGGCGTCCGCGGAGCGCCCGTTCAAGGCGACGGGCGGGCTCGTGATCCTGCACGGTTCGCTCGCGCCCGAGGGCGCGGTGGTGAAGATGGCCGGGCACGAGCGGCCGTTCCACCGCGGCCCGGCGCGGGTGTTCGAGTCCGAGGAGGACGCCTTCGGCGCGGTCGCCCGGCGCGAGATCCAGCCCGGGGACGTGGTGGTGATCCGGCACGAGGGCCCGAAGGGTGGCCCCGGTATGCGGGAGATGCTGGGCGTCACCGCCGCGCTCGTCGGGCAGGGCCTCGGGGAGACGGTCGCGCTCCTGACCGATGGCCGCTTCAGCGGCGCGACGCGCGGGCTGATGGTGGGTCACGTCGCCCCCGAGGCCGTCCAGCGCGGGCCGATCGCGGCGCTCCGCGACGGCGACGTCGTCGTCATCGACACCGAGGCGCGCCGGCTCGACGTGGAGCTGCCCGCCGAGGAGCTCGCGTCGCGCCTCGCCGCGTACGTCCCGCCCCCACCCCGGTTCACCCGCGGGGTCTTCGCCAAGTACGCCGCGCTGGTCGGCAGCGCCGCAGAGGGCGCGATCACGCGGACGTGAGCGCCGCGCGCGCTCACTCGGGCACGTAGCGGAGCGCCCGCCGCGCCACCCCGGTGAGCGGCCAGACGTACTCGTGCTCCACCGCCACGCGCCACCCGGCGAGCGCCGGGGCGTCCCCGCGCGCGAGCAGCACCCACACCGCCGGCGCGAGCCGCGCTCCCTCGCGGAGCCACTCGGGGGGCGGCAGCGTCGCGCGCGAGACGGCGACGTCGAAGCTCCGCGGCGACACCACCTCGGACCGGGCCGGGACGAGCGACACCCGGTCGAGCCCGAGCCGCCCGATCACGGTGCGGAGGAACGCGGCGCGCTTCGCGCGCGGCTCGACGAGCGTAACGCGGAGGGCCGGCGCGAGGAGCGCGAGGACGATCCCCGGCGCCCCGGCGCCCGTCCCCACGTCCACCCAGCGCTCGCCGGAGGCGTCGCGCGCCGCCTCGGCGAGCAGCGCGGCGTCCGCGACGAACAGGTCGACCAGCTCCCGCGGGTCGCGCGCCGCCGTCAGGTCGACGCGCGGCGCCCACTCCGAGAGGAGGTGGAGGAACGCTCGGATCCCTTCGGCGGCGGCGGGGGAGGCCCGCGGCGCCACGCGCGGCAGCGCCTCGGCGAGGGCCCGATCGAGCTCGCTGGCCCCGCCCGCACCCCGCGGCGCTGCTCGTCGCGGCGCCGCGACCGCACCGCGCTTGGCCGAGACCATCCTTCCCATGGTACCACTCGCCGCGCCGCTCACCGCATGCCGTCCGCGCGAGAACCCCTCCCTGCGCTCGCTCGCCTCGTCGCGAGCCTCGCCGCGAACCCCGGATCGCCGCCCGCCGCGCCCGAGCCGATGCCGGGCGGGGCGTCCACCCGCCGCTTCTACCGGGTGTCGCTCGGGGGGAGCGGGACGGCGGTCGCCATGTGGTTCCCGGACGCCACGAAGCCGGACGAGATCGCGAAGACGGACGAGTCCGGCCGCCGGTGGCCGTTCCTCGAGGTCCGGGATCTCCTCGCCGCGCGAGGGATTCGGGTGCCCGCCGTCGTCGCCGAGGCGTGCGCGGACGGGCTGCTGCTGGTCGAGGACCTGGGGGACGACACGCTGGCGGCGTACCTCTCGCGCCGCCCGGCGACGCGGGAGTCGCTGTACCAGCTGGCGGTCCGGGATCTCGCGCGGGCGCAGCGGGCGCTCGCGACCCTGCCGGAGGGCTCCATCGTCCGAGCGCGAGCGTTCGACACGGATCTGCTGCGCTGGGAGGTCGACCACTTCCGCGAGTGGGCGCTCGAGGCGCGCGGGATCCAGCTCGACGCTGGCGACCGAGAGGTCTTCGACGCGGCCGCCGATCACCTCGCGTCGACGATCGCCTCGTGGCCGCGCGGGTTCGTCCACCGCGACTACCAGAGCCGGAACCTCATGGTGCGCGAGGTCGAGGCGCGCGAGGAGCTCGTCTGGATCGACTTCCAGGACGCCCTGCTCGGGCCGCGGGTCTACGATCTGGTCGCGCTCCTCAACGACAGCTACCAGACGTTCACGCGAGAGTTCGTCGAGGCGCGGCTCGGCGAGTACTGCGCGCACCTCGGGCTCCCGGGAGCCGCGCTCGAGACCATCGTGCGCGAGTTCGATCTCGTGACGGTGCAGCGCAAGCTGAAGGACGCCGGGCGGTTCGTGTTCATCGACCGGACGAAGGGGAACCCGGGCTTCCTGCAGTTCGTCGAGCCGACGATCGCCAAGGCGCGCGCGTCGCTGGCTCGCCTGCGGGACGATCCGCGCCTGGCCGCGCTGGACGACGTGCTGGCCCGCGTCGCGCCCGGCGACCCGACCGCCGGGGCGGGCGCCCATCGGGGCTAGCGAGGGGCCCGCGCGCTACTCGCGCCCGAGCAGGCGGCGCGTCAGGTGCTCGCCGAACTCCGCGACGAGCAGGGACTCGACGGCCGACTCCTTCTCGCGCCGCTCGGCGTCGTCGGCGTAGACGAACTCGATCCCCATCCCGGCGGGGTTCGCCTTGCTGGCGATCTCCGGCGGGGTGATCCAGATCACCTTGCCGCGGAGCCGGAGCGGCTCTTCGAGCTTGGGCACGGCGAGGGCGAACACGAACTCGGTGCCCTCCGGCAGCGGGCGCTCCGTCCCGATGAACGTGCCGCCTCGCGAGATGTTCTTCGTGTAGTCGGCGAAGAACGTGTTCATCCGCTTGTACTCGACCTTCAGCTCGATGGCGGCGCGATCGCCGGCTCGCCGGTCCGAGGAGCTCATTCGGGGCCAGCCTAGCCAACCCACGCCGGACGGGCCAAGCGGGCGCCCGCGCCGTCGGCCGCCGGGCGGCCCGGCGCGTGGCCGCCGGCCGCGGGGCGGTGCTATGTCCGGGCGCCGTGCGCGATCCCTACGAGGTGCTGGGTGTCGGCCGCGACGCGACCGAGGCGGAGGTCCGCGCGGCCTTCCGCCGGCTCGGGGCGGAGCACCACCCCGACCGCCGGCCGGGAGACGCCGACGCCGCGGCGCGGTTCAAGGAGCTCAACGCGGCGTACCAGACGCTGAGCGACCCCCGCCGGCGGGCCGCCTGGGACCGGTTCGGCGCGAAGGGCGTCGAGGCGGGGTTCTCCGCGACGGTCGACGCCAACCTGGAGGGCCTGTTCGGAGATCTGCTCGGGCGCTTCGGCGTGCGGACGGGCGAGCGCGGAGATCTCAGGCGCCGGCTCGAGATCCGGTTCGAGGAGGCGGTCCGGGGCGCGACGCGGGAGCTCACCTACGAGAAGACGGACCTCTGCACCGCCTGCCGGGGGGACGGCGCCGAGCCGGGCTCCCCGGTGGCGCGCTGCGCGGCCTGCGACGGGCGGGGGCGCGTACGGTTCCAGCAGCTCCCCTTCCCGATCGCGGTCGAGCGCGCGTGCTCGCGCTGCCGCGGGACGGGCAGCCTCCCGGCCCGCCCGTGCCGGAGCTGCAGCGGCTCGGGGCTCCACACCCGCGCGGTCACCGTCGAGATCGAGATCCCGCCGGGGGTGGAGTCCGGCTCGACGCGCCTCGTGGAGGGGGGGGGGAGCCGAGTCCGCGCCGATCGCCCCGCGGGGGACCTCGAGATCACGATCGACGTGGCGCCGCACCCGTTCTTCGTCCGCGCGGGGGACGACGTGCGCTGCGCGGTGCCGGTGACCTTCGCCTGCGCGGCGCTCGGTGGCGAGATCGAGATCCCGACGCTCGAGGGCAAGGCCAAGCTGCGCGTGCCGCCGGCCACCCAACCGGGGACGCTGCTGCGCCTCGCGGGCAAGGGCGTCCCCCACCGCTTCCGATCGGGGCGCGGCGACCAGCTCGTCGAGGTGAGCGTCGAGATCCCGACTCGCCTGAGCGAGCGCGCCCGCGCGCTCATCGAGGAGCTGGGGCAGGAGCTCGGCGAGGACGTGCAGCCGCAGCAGCGGACCTTCCTGGAGAAGCTACGCTCGTGGCTGGGGTGAGCGACGCGGCGCCGCGACGGGCGGTGACGTTCGACTTCGGTCAGACGCTCGCCGAGCTCGATCCGCTGCTCCTGGCGGCGCGCGTCGCCGAGCGGGGCGTCGAGGTCGAGCCGGCGCGGCTCGAGCAGGCCACCGCGGCGGCGTGGGAGGCGTACGCCCTCGCGAAGAGCCGGGGTCGGATCGCGCGCGCAGCGTGGGCGGCGTTCATGAGCTCGCTGCTCGAGGGCGCGGGCGTCGCGCCGACCGCCGCGGGCGAGCTCGCGGAGTGGTTGTTCGACGAGCAGCCGGCGAGAAACCTCTGGCGCCGCCCGGTGCCGGGGATGATCGAGGTCGCGCGCGCGCTCGCCGCGAGCGGGGTCCCGATCGGGATCCTGTCGAACTCGGAGGGCCGCCTGCGCGCGCTCGTCGCCGAGCTCGGCTGGAGCGAGACGTTCGGGGTCGTGGCGGACTCCGGCGTGCTCGGGTTCGAGAAGCCCGACCGCAGGATCTTCGAGTGGACCGCCCGCGAGCTCGGGGTGCCCGTCGGCGCGCTCGTCCACGTCGGCGACGTGTGGGAGGCGGACGTGGAGGGAGCCCTCGCGGTCGGAGCGACGGCGCTGTGGCTCGGCGGCGACGATCGCGCGCTGCCCCCGCGCGTGGTGCGCGTCCGCGACGCCGCGGCGACGCGCGCCGCGCTGGTCGACCTCGGGTTCCTCGGCCGCGCGGCGCCGTGCTAGAGGCGGAGCGCATGGAACAGCGGCGCATCGGCTTCCTCGGGGCGGGCAACATGGCGGGCGCGATGATCCGCGGGCTCCTCGCCTCGGGGACGGTGGGGCCCGCCCAGGTGCGGGCGAGCGACGTGCGCCGGGAGCGGCTCGACGAGCTCGCCGAGGAGCACGGGATCGAGATCGGGACCGACAACCTCGCGCTCGTCGCGTGGGCGGATCTGCTCGTCGTCGCGGTGAAGCCGCAGGTGATCGATCGCGTCCTCGACCAGATCGGCGAGAGCATCGCGCCGCACACGCTGGTCGTCTCGGTGGCCGCCGGCGTGCCGATCGGAGCGATCGAGCGGCGCCTGCCGCCGGGCGCGCGCGTCGTGCGCTCCATGCCGAACACGGCCGCGATCGTCCTCGCGGGCGCGAGCGCGATCGCGCCCGGCTCGCACGCGAGTGAAGAGGACGTGGCCGCGGCCCGCGCGCTGTTCGACGCGATCGGCAGGACGGTCGTGCTCGACGAGTCGCTGCTCGACGCGGTGACGGGGCTCTCCGGCAGCGGCCCGGCGTACGTCATGCTCATGATCGAGGCGCTCGCCGACGGAGGCGTGAAGGTCGGGCTCCACCGTGACACCGCCCTCCTGCTCGCCGCGCAGACGGTCTACGGCTCCGCCAAGCTGCTCCTCGAGACGGGCGAGCACCCGGGACGCCTGAAGGACATGGTGACGAGCCCCGGGGGCACCGCGATCGCCGGCCTGCACACCCTCGAGTCCGGGGGCCTGCGCCGCACGCTGATCGACGCCGTCGAGGCCGCCACCCGCCGCGCCTGCGAGCTCGGCGACGCGATGGCCGCCAAGCTCGCGAGGCGCTGAGCGCGCCGGCGGCTACGGCGCCGCGGCGCTCGGGGGGGGCGGCGGGAGCGGTCGCCGGGGCGCGCACGCGAGCGGCGCCTCGGGATCCGGCGGCCGCCGGCAGATCCCCGGGAGCCGCACCGCGGGGAGGCGCGCCGTGCACGCGTCGCCAGCCGCCTGCTCGGCGCACGCCGCGAGGGCCTCCGCCGGCGGACCGGGCGGGCGACCCTCCGCCCCGGGAGGCGGACCGGGCGGGCGACCCTCTGCCCCGGGAGGCGGACCGGGCGGGCGACCCTCCGCCCCAGGAGGGGGACCCGGGGGGGGGAACGGAGGCGCGCACGCGAGCGCCTCGCCGTTCGGCCCCTCACGACACGTCCCCTCGAGCGTCCGCGCGGGGAGGTCCACGTCGCACTCCGCGCCCTCGTCGGCCCCCTCACAGGCGACGATCGCCTCCTCGGGGATCGGGTGGCGGCGGTGCCTCGCGCCGGGGCCCGCCGGGTCGGGTTCGGGCGACGCCGAGACCGTGTCGGTCGTCGTCGGCTCGCCGGCTGCGTCGACCGAGCTGCCGCATCCCGCGGCGGTGAGCAGCGCCAGCGCGGCGACGCGCGCGAGGCGCCTGTTGGAAAGGTCTGGGTGATTCATGGGGTGGCTCTCCTTCGTGACTCCGTGGGTGAAGCCGCCATCGCGAGGCGAGGCGGCGCCGCGAGCAGCGCGGCTCTCCGCGCGACGCTCCCCCGGAGGACGGCCGACCCCGCCGCGGCGTTAGTCATTACCCCTCTATCCCATCCTCCGGAGCCCGGGCGGGTTCACGGGCTGGGCGCGGGCGGCGGGAACGGCGGCGGGCCGGGGAAGGGCCCCAGACCGGGCGGAGGAAGGCCGGGGCCCCCGGGCCGCGGCGGGGGCCGGCGCGCGTCCAGCTCGTCCAGGCGGCGCCGCTGCTCCGGAGTGAGGATCTCGCGCAGCTCGGCCCGCATCTGCTCGTGGAGGGCCCGCATGCGGGGAAACCCCTCCCGCAGGACCGCCTCGATGGCGGGACGGTGTCGCTCCCGGATGGCGTCGGCCCGGGCGCGCTGCTCCGGGCTGAGGTCGAGCGCGTCGAGCGGATCCGCCGGAGGTGGTCCGTACGGGGGGGGCGGAGGGTGGGGAGGCCCGAGCAGCCGCGTGAGGCCGACTCCGGAGGCGAGCCCCAGCAAGAACGTACCGAGGATCACCGCCGCCGTGACGAGCTGCAGGCGCGCGCCGCGGTCGTCAGCGGTCATCGAGCCGCTCCAGCAGGCCGACGAGCTCGCGGGTGTCCGGCGCGGCGCCTTCGGCGGCCCACGCGGCGACGGCGAAGAGCGGGTCCGGCGGCGGCGCTGCCACGGTCGGAGCCGGGCGGCTCGCGAGCACGCCCCCCCAGATCGCGAGCGTGACCGTCGCGGCGACGGCGAGCGCTGGTCGTGCCCGAGCGCGGACCTGTCGCGCGAGCAGCGTCCGCCGGCGGCGCGACGCGGCCACGCCACCCAGGCGCGCGGCGGTCGCCGCCCACCGGGCGGCGTCGCGGGACGGATCGATCGGCCCGAGGTCGAGCGGCGCGGGCTCGCGATCGGACGTCATGACGCCAGGTCCTCCAGCCGCGCGCGGAGGAGGCGTCTCGCCTGGAACAGGTGTTGGCGGGCGTTGTTCTCCGTGAGGCCCAGCGCCGCGCCGAGCTCCGCGTGAGTCCAGCCGTCGAGATCGTGCAACAGCACCACCTCTCGCTGCGTGGGGGTGAGCGCGTCGAGCGCCTCGAGGAGCCTGCGGCGGAGCGCCACGTCGCCCGTCGGGGCGCTCCCTGCGAAGGCCTCTTCGGGGAGCTCCCCTCCCCTGCCCTCACGGCGGCCCCGGCTCTCCACCCAGGTGAGCGCGCGGCGCCGGACGATCTGCAGCAGCCAGCCACCGAAGCGCGCGGGCTCCCGGCAGTCCTCCAGGCGCTCGAAGGCTGTCATGAGCGCCTCTTGGGCGACGTCCTCGGCGTCCGCCGGCCGGCGCACGACGCCGAGCGCCACCGCGTACGCCGCGCGGAGGAACGCCGCGGCGAGAGTGGAGAAGGCATCGGCATCACCTCGGAGGGCTCGCCCCACGAGGTGCTCGACGTCGCGCTGTCCAAGCACCTTCCTGGGTCCTGAGCCCAAGACGCCCGAGCGGCGCCGAGCGTTAGTCGGCCGCCGCCCGGGGAGCGCCTCGGCTCACTCGACCCACTCGATCGTCTCCTCGGGGAGCGTGCGGAAGCGGCGGTCGACCTCGGCGCGGAGCTCGTCGAACCAGAGCTCCATCTTCGGCCCGGAGTCCCGGACGCTGTCCGTGTAGAACGTGCCGCGGATGCACTCCGCCTCGTTCGCCCCTGGGCGGCAGCGGCCGTCGACGTAGACCATGATCGCCTTGGGCAGGCGGGAAGACGCCGCGTCGGCCGTGTTGTTCATCCAGTTGGCGAGGAACACGATGGCCGCCTTGAGGTCCTCGGGCGTCTGCCCGTAGCCGTGCAGGAGGAAGATGACGGGGTAGCGCTTCCCCTGGAGCTTGGCGTTCGCGTAGCCCGGGGGGAGGTTCACGCTGACCGGGCCGGTGCGGCCCCGGGTGTCCGTGAAGGTGAAGTCGCAGCTCCCGGAGGCGAGCGTCCCGGTCTCGCAGACGCCCGCCGGCTCCGGCGCCGGGTCGATCCCGCTCGCTTCGTCCAGGGTGCGCGGCGCGCTCGGCCACCGCGAGCCGATGTAGTAGAGCGCGGACTGGAGGCGCCGGGTCACGTCGTCCGCCGTGCCCACGTGCTGGCCGGTGCCGCTCGCCACGTCGGCCGCCGTCGGGTCGATCCGACCGTATCGCATCATCACGCCGCCGGGGATGTCGGCGAAGTCGATGAGCCCGCCGGCGAACTGGCGCGTCTCGCCGCGGAGCTGGCCGGGGATGGCGTCGAACGCCGTGTAGTAGTGGACGACGCGGTCGCGTCCCGCCCACGTGCCGATGAGCGCCTGCGCGTCGACGGCGAAGTTGAAGAGGTCCCGGGTGCCGCCGTCCGTCCACAGGTCGAGCCGATCGAGCGCTGCCTGGTCGAGCGGCTTGGGCTGCGTCGCCCACGGGTGCTGCTCGATCACCTGCCGGGAGTCGCGCGCGAGGAACTCGCGCAGACCCGGCGCCATGGTGAACTGCCCGTCCCCCTCGCCGAAATCGTACGGGCTGGACTGGGTGCCATCGACACCGTCGAGTCCGTAGTCACGGTAGGGCTCGCCCTCGTCGAAGCGGCCGTTCCCCTCCGTGCCCCGCGGGTTGTACTGCGGGTGCCAGTCGTCGCCCGCCGGATCCTCGTTCACGCCCGCCGCGTACCCCGCCTCCGCGGCGCTCGCGACGCCGTCGGCGCCGAGGTCGTCCCACGGCTCGTGACCCTGGCGGAGGACGGGCTCGTTCTCGTCGCGGACGCCGTTGCCGTTGTAGTCGACGGCGAGCGCGAGCTCGAGCGGCTTGTCGTTGCCGTTCGGCTTCCACGTGTTGGCGTATGGGGAGAGCGAGGAGTCCTGCGGCGAGCCGTCGCACACGGTGATGACGGGGAACGTCCCGAGGGGGTTGAACTCGTCGTCGTAGTAGTTCGTGAGCGTGAGGGTGTTGCCGGCCGCGCAGCGCTCGGCGGGGCACGAGTCGTTGAGGTCCTCCTGCTCCTGCTTGTTCGGGTGGCCGTCGATCGGATCCACCCAGACGGCGCACTTGCGATCCGTCCGATCGCCCACGACGCTCGGGTGGTCGACGGGCACGCCGGCCGGGAGGTTCTCGCCGCCCGCAGCCGAGTTGTAGCTGTTCGGGTTACCGAACATCAGCGCGAGATCCCGGAAGATTTGCACGTACTCGGACCGCGGGAAGCTGCCGCCGTTGCCGTTCTTCGGGTACTCGTACCACCACTGGTTGAAGGTGGAGGGGTGCTCGTAGGGGAGCGTGGCCTCCGGCATCGGGGCGAGCGTGGCGGGCACGTTCGTGCCGTCGTTCGGCAGGAAGCCGCCCATGTGGTTGTGCTCGATGTGGTTCATCATCCACGTCCAGTCGACGGGACCGCCGAGGGGCGCGAGCACGTCGAAGGCGTCGTGGCGACGGAGGCCGTACATCGCCGTGCCGCCGCCGCCCATCGAGATCCCGATGAGCGCGCGGTGCGTGACGCGGCGCTGGCGCTTGACCGTCCCGGCGTCGCTCTTCACCACGGCCTGGTACGTCCCCAGCCACGGCGCGAGGAACCGGAGCTCCCAGCCGTTCGCCCCCTCGACGAGGTACGGATCCGCGATGGGGACGACCCGAGGCGTGGGAGCGCGTGGCCCGGAGTAGCTCACCGTCACGTGGCGGAGCCGGCCCCCGGGCGGCATCGCCGCCGGGTTCACCGGGACGGAGAGCGGGATCTCGCGGGAGAAGGTGAGATCTTCCGGCCCGAAGGTGACCGCGGGCCCGAGCGCGGTGAAGCCCGCCGGCACTTGGTCCGGCGCGCACGAGATGGTCGCGTCGAACGGCGCCGCGCTCCAGAGGAAGCTCCCCGAGCTCGGCTGGCTCGCGCCGGCCTGGAGCGAGATGCTGGCCGCGGCGAGCCCGCCCGTGCCACGCACCGTCCCGCCGGCGTCGACGCGCCCTGCGCCGTCGCCGGAGCAGGCGGCCACGTCCGGCGCCTGCACGACGACGGGGACCTCCACCGACGTGGTGGTGCCGTCCGTCAGGCCGAGCGAGGCGGTGAGCGTCGTCCGCCCCGCCGCGCCCCCGGTGACCGAGAAGGTGAGGCGCGAGTGGAGCAGGTCGAGCGTCCCGTCGGCGGGCGACGCCACCACCGCCTCGTCCGCGGAGGTGACCTTCAGCGGCGTGGGGACGCAGAAATCGGGATCGACCACCACCTCGAGCTGCCGCTGCTGCCCCGGCGCGACCACGATCACCTTGGGCTCGACGCGCAGGCGCACGAACTCGGGCGTCGGCTCGAAGCACTCCTCCCCGACGCCGGGTACCGGATACCCACCGCTGCCGCTCGCCCCCGCCGCTCCGTCGGCCCCCGCCGCGCCGGCCCCCGCGTCCGTCTTCGGCTTGGCGCCGGTGCCATCATCCGACGAGCACCCGACGGCGGGCACGACCGCCCAGGAGGCCACGAGCGCCCCGAGGAGCGCGAACCGAGTGGAGAAGGAGAAGCGCACGGCAGTCACCTCGAGCGAAGCGGGGAGTGGCGCAGGCTACCCCGCGGCCGGCCACGTGTCACGCCCGCCTCACGCCGCGGTCACGCGCCCTCCCGCGCTCTCGCCCTCCCCCCCCCGCGCCCTCGCTCTCCCTCCCGCGCCCGCGCCCTCGCCCTCCCTCTCGCTCCCGCCCTCGCTCCCGCCCTCGCTCCCGCCCTCGCTCCCGCCCTCGCTCTCGCCCTCGCTCTCGCTCTCGCCCTCGCTCTCGCTCCCGCTCTCGCTCTCGCTCTCGCCCTCGCTCTCGCTCTCGCTCTCCCTCTCGCTCCCGCGTTCGCTCCCGCCCTCCCTCTCGCTCCCGCCCTCCCTCCCGCTCCCGCTCTCGCTCTCGCGCCCGCGCCCGCGCCCTCCCTCTGGCCGCCTCGGGGGGTAGGGCACCCCTCCGCCCCGAGCCGCCGTGCCCCCGCCCCCACCTCGCCTCCCGATCTCCGCGCTGCTCCGCGCGGTGGAGGTCGCGGCGCGCGGCAAGCGCCGCAGCCGCGACGTCGCGGCCTTCCTCCTCGACGGCGAGCGCGCCGCGGCCGAGCTCGGCGCCGAGCTGGCCGCGGCGCGGTGGGCGCCTGGGATACCGCGCGGGTTCGTGATCCACGAGCCCAAGCGCCGCGTCATCTCCGCGCTACCGTTCCGCGACCGGGTCGTCCAGCACCTGCTCGTCGGCGCGACGCTGCCGTCGCTCGAGCGCCACGCGGCGCCGCAGTCGTACGCTTGCCGGGAGGGCCGGGGCACGCACGCGTGCCTGCGCCGCGCCGCGGCCTGCGCGCGCCGGAGCCGGTGGGCGCTCCGCCTCGACTACGCGAAGTTCTTCCACTCCGTCGACCACGCCGTGCTCCTCGAGTTGCTCGAGCCGCACACGCCGCCGGAGTGGCGAGCGGTGACGCGGGCGGTGCTCGACGGGCCCGCGCACCTCGAGCGCGTCGACTTCCGCTTCCCCGGCGACGACCTCTTCACTCCGCTCGACCGCCGCCGCGGGCTACCCGTCGGCAACCTGACCTCGCAGGTGTGGGCCAACCTGATGCTGACCCCCATCGATCACCTGCTGGCGTCGCACCTCGGGCTCGGGCGGTTCGTGCGCTACTGCGACGATCTCCTCGTCTTCGACGACGACCCGGGCCGGCTGCGCGCGGCGTGGGACGCCGTGCGCGCGCGGTCGGACGCCCTCCGCCTGCGCCTGCACCCCACCAAGTGCCGGCTGCACCGGACGACGGAGGCGGTCGCGTTCCTGGGCTTCGTCCTGCGCCGCGAGGGAGACGCGGTGTCCGTGCGCCTGCAGCAGGAGAACGTCCGCCGGTTCCGGCGCCGAATCGCCGAGTCCCGGCGCCTGCTGGCTGCCGGCGCGCTCGAGCCGAGCGACCTCTTGGCGCAGCTCCGGGCCTGGCTCGCGCACGCACGCCACGGCCACACCCGGGCGCTGGTCGCGAGGGAGCTGCAGCGCCTCGCGCGCGACCCGTGAGGGGAGGATGAGTCCCCCGCCGCCGGCCCGAAGGCTCGGCGGCGAGGGGGCCCGCGGCGCTCGCCGCGGGCGCTGTTCGCGCCGGCTCGCCGGCGCGGCACGGAGCGGGTGGACTGTGGAGCGCCGCGCTCCCTGCGACCGTGGACGCAGGGACTCCGGGCGTCCTCGCGGGAGGAGGGCTCGAGCCGTGGCGCGGAGCTGGCCGCGCCGGCGGCCCGACCGCAGTCTTCGCGCACCGGGCCCCGATGTTGTCGTTGCGATTCGTCGGGGTGTTGTCGTTGCGGTTCGAGGCGAGCAGGTTCGACGTGTCGTTGTTGAAGTTGCCGCCCCGGATGACCCGGTTGGAGGAGTCCCGCGCCGTGCCACCGGCGGCACGTACCCCGCCGGCCGGGGGAGCGTACCCGGCCGGCCATCCGCGTCAACCGGCTCCGCGCGCGCGCGGAGCCGGGCGCGCGCTCACGCTCCGGTGCCAGCCGCCCACCATCTTGCCGACCTCGTCGCTCTCGGCCACGAAGTGCAGCTGCTGTGCCTCGGTCAGCAGCCGGAGGCGCCTCGCCACGCGCGCGAGCACGCGCGCGCGGACGAGCGCCCGGGACGCCGCTGCGAGCAGCGCCGCCTTGTCGCGCTTGAAGCTGGCCTCCACCAGCGCGGAGAGCACGTCGACGCAGACCTCGATCAGCCGGTCGCCCACGGTGAAGCGGTGCTCGCGCGGGAATTTCGCCACGCGCTCGACGACCCACACGAGCAGGCTCTCCATCCGGAGCGCCGCGACGGGCGGCGCGGGAGGCGGGCGCGCGCGGGGTCGCGCGGCGGCCTCCTCCCCGGCTGCCGCGGAGGGCGCCCGCGCCGGCGGCGCGGGCGCGCCGGGGGCTCCGCCCCCGGACCCCGGCTCGAGCCCCGGGCCCTCGCCGTCAGGCAGACCCGACGTCACCACGCCTCCCGTGCCGGCTGTTCAAGGGTTCAGGGGTCAAGGGTCAAGGG
>JADLEQ010000055.1 GCA_020846005.1 Polyangiaceae bacterium | reverse complement strand
GCGCCGCCGCCCGCCGCGCCGCCGCCACCCGCCGCGCCGCTGCTGCCGGCCGTACCGCCGCCGCCCGCCGTACCGCCGCCGCCCGCCGCGCCACCGCCGCCCGCCGCGCCACCGCTGCCCGCCGCACCGCTGCCGCCCGCCGCACCGCTGCCGCCCGCCGCACCGCTGCCGCCCGCCGCACCGCCGCCCGCCGCGCCGCTGCTGCCCGCCGCACCGCTGCCCGCCGGAGCTCCGCTGCCCGCCGCCCCGCCGCCGCCGGCCGCACCGCTGGCGCCCGCCGTACCGCCGCCACCCGCCGCGCCGCCCGATCCCGAGCCGCCGCCGCTGCCCGCCGAGCCCGAGCTGCCGCCGGCGCCCGCGCCGCCGTCCACGCCGGAGGCGCCTCCGGTCGCCGATCGCGCCGGTCGATCCTCCTCCTCCGTGCAGGCGCCGATCGCGGCGAACGTGAAACCGAGCAGCACCGCGGACACGAAGCTCTTCATGTGGGGGACTCCCTGAGGTCTCGACGAGGATACGAGCGGGCCCCGTCGCCGGCAACCCGCCCGGCGGCGTGCGTGCGTCGCGCCTTGACGCACGCGACGCGCGGCGCGTAGATCCCGCGATGCGAGTCGAAGCGTTCGCGATCGGGAGACGTTGGGCCGAGATCCAGGAGGCCGCGCGGCGCGCCGAGGGCGCGGGGTTCGATCGCCTCGCGGTGCCGGAGGTCACGGGCGATCCGTTCCTCTCGCTCGGCGCGGCGACCCTCGCCACCTCCCGGATCGGGCTCACCACGGCGATCGCCATCGCCTTCCCGCGCAGCCCGATGATCACCGCGCAGACGGCGTGGTCGCTTCAGCTCGAGTCCGGCGGCCGGTTCACGCTCGGGCTCGGCACCCAGGTGAAGGCGCACAACGAGCGGCGCTTCAGCGTCCCTTGGGACAAGCCCGCTGCGCGCATGCGCGAGTACGTGGAGTCGATGCGCGCGATCTGGCGCACGTGGGAGAAGGGCGAGCCCCTCCGCTACGAGGGCGAGCACTACCGCTTCTCGCTGATGACGCCGGAGTTCTCCCCGGAGCCGATGGGGCTCCCGCGAGTCCCCGTCTACGTGGCGGCGGTGCGGCCCACGATGATCGAGACGGTGGCGTCGTACGCCGACGGCATCCGCCTGCACGGCTTCTGCACGAGGCGCTACCTCGACGAGGTGGCGATGCCCCGGATCGAGGCCGGGCTCGCGCGCGCGCGGCGAGACCGCGCGAGCTTCGAGGTGTGCGGCGGCGGCTTCGTGGCGACCGGGCCGAACGCCGCGGCGGTCGGCAACCTGCGCGAGGTGATCCGGTACCGCGTCGCGTTCTACGGGTCGACACCGACCTACCGCCCGGTGCTCGAGCTGCATGGCTGGGGCGCGCTGGCGGACGAGCTGCACGCGATGACGCGTGCGGGCCGGTGGGCAGAGATGGCGAGCCGGGTGCCGGACGAGGTGCTCGACGAGTTCGTCGTCTGCGCGCCCTACGAGGAGCTCGCTCCGGCGGTCGCCCAGCGCTTTGGCGGGCGGACGGACTCGCTCGAGCTCCTGCTCCCGTTCGACCTCGAGCCGTCGCTCGGCCCTGCGCTCGCCGCCCTGCGCGCCCTGCCGTCGCGCTTCACGGGGCAGCCTGCCGGCTGGTGAAGCCGCGCGGTCTCGCTGCGGCGGTTGGCTCGCCGGCCTCCCCGCCCTAGCCTGAGGGGATGCTCGGTCCCTCGCAGCCCGTCGTCTTCGTCACGGGCAAAGGCGGCGTCGGCAAGAGCAGCGTGGCGGCCGCGCTCGCGCGGGCCGAGGCGGACCGTGGGGGGCGCGCCATCCTGGTGGAGATGGAGGAGGCGTCCGGGGCCACGCGCGCGATTTCGGCGGAGCCCGACGGCGTCCGCGTGGTGATCGTCGAGTACCTGGAGGCCCTCGCGCGCACGATCGCGGAGATGCTCGGGAGCGGGCTGCTCGCCAAGGTGATCCTGAAGCAGCGGGCGCTCCGGAAGATCGTGCAGGCGGTGCCCGCGGTCCGTGAGATCGTCGCGCTCGACCGCCTCCGCCTGCTGCGCGCCGAGGCGCCGTCGGCGCGGGTGTTCGTGGATCTGCCGGCCACGGGCCACGCGATCGACTGGCTGCGCGTGCCGTTGGTCGCCGAGCGGTTCCTGCGCGTCGGGCCAGCCGCCAGGATGTGCCGCGCGATCCAGGACGAGCTGCTGCCGGCCGCCCGGAGCGGGATCGTCGTGGTCTCGACGGCCGAGCCCGTCGTCGCCGCGGAGACTCGCGAGCTGGTCGGGCGCCTGGGGAGCGAGCTCGGGCGGGTGCCGGATCTCCTGGTCGTGAACCGCGTCCCGCGCCGCCCCACGGCAGAGGAGCTGTCGTCGGCGCGCGCCCTCGCCGGCCGAGACGCGCGCCTCGCCCCGCTCGCCGACGCGCTCGCGCAGGACGCCGAGCTCGGCGCCGACGCGGTCGACGCGCTCGCGTCGCTCGCCGGGCTGGGCGGCGCGCGCGTCGCCCGGGTGCCGGAGCTGTTCCGCGATCCGTCGCCGCGCGAGCTGGCGCGGCACCTCGAGGTCGGGGCGTGACGGCCGCGCTCACGGTGGTCGTCGGCGGGGGTGGCGTCGGCAAGACGACGACCTCCGCCGCGCTCGCGCTCGCGCATGCGCGCCGCGGGCGGCGCACGCTCGTCGTCACGGTCGATCCCGCGCGGCGCCTCGCGGACGCGCTCGGCGTGCAGATCGGCATCGAGGCGTGCCCGGTGCGGATCGGCGACGTGGAGCTGTGGGCGCGGATGCCCGACTCCCGCGGCTCGGTCGATCTGTTCGCCACCTGGCTGTTCGACGATCCCGCCGCGCGGGCTCGCGTGTTCTCCAATCGGATGTACGCCGAGCTCGCCAACTCGCTCTCGGGCGTCCACGAGCTCATCAGCGTGGCGTTCATCGACCACGAGCTCGGCTCCGGCCGCTTCGACGAGGTGGTGCTCGACACCGCGCCGTCGCGCCACGCGCTGGAGTTCCTCGACTACCCGGCGCGGCTCGCGCGGATGCTCGAGGCGCGCACGCTCGAGTGGATGGTGGGTCTGGCGCGGCTCGCCGGCGCCGCCGTCGAGGACCGCCCCGACGCCCGCGGGCTGCTCGCCTGGGGTCGCCAGCGCGTGGGCCACCTCGTCTCGAACCTGCTCGGCGCCGAGGCGGCGCGCGACGTGGCGGCGCTCTTCGGCGAGTTCCTCCTCGTGCGCGAGAAGTGGCTCGGGCTGGTGAGGAACGTCGAGCGTCGGATCTCCCACGCGAGCACCCGCTACGTGGTGGTGACGGGCTGCTCCGGGAGCTCGCTCGACGACGCCGCGTACCTCGTGGCCGCGCTGGCCCAGCGCTCGACTCGCGCCACGGCGCTGCTGCTGAACCGCGCCGTGCGCGCCGCCCCCGAGTGGCTCGGCGCCGCTGCGACGCCCGGCACCCCCGCCTCCCTCGCCGAGGCCGTCGAGGCCTACCGCGCCGAGTACTCCGCCCGCGCCGAGCAGACGACACACGCCCTCGGCCGCGTCCGCGCGCTGCTCCCGCCCCGCACCGAGATCGGCGTCCTCCCCGCGCTGAAGTCGAGCGACCCCCGCGCCATCCTCGAGGCGCTCTCGGTCGAGCTGGCGGCGCTCCCGAGCCTCGCTGGCTGAGCGGGGCGGGCGGACGCTGGCCGCGGGAGGCGGAGGAGACGAGGCGAGGAGCGCCGCCAGGGGCGGCGCGGGGCTCGCCCTTGCGCGAGGCCAGGGCTCGGACGCTGACGGGGGGACCATGCTCGAACGGACGCGGCTGGGGCGACGCGGAGCGGGGTGGCGACACGCGGGCGGCGCGGCTGTGTGGTGGGTGGCGGCGCTCGCGGCCGCGTGCTCGGGGGCGTGGGGCGGCGGGGGGCGGCCGCGTGCGGGCGCGGCGAAGCGCGCGCACCCGAACGGCGGGCAGGGGCTGAGTGCCCCCGGAGGCGGGCGCTCCGAGGCGGGGTGGAGCAGCGCGTGGGAAGCGAGCGTGGCGCCGACGGACGCGAACCCGACGTGCGGCTCGAGGTGCGCGACCTGGTCGACGGCGGCCGGGGCGAACCGGCGGCGGCCGATGAACTGCGCGAGCTGGTACGAGCCGTACGCGTTCTGCATCTGGGATGGGGGCTTCCTGCCGAGCGAGGCGGCGTGGAACTACGCGGCGGCCGGGGGGCGCGAGCAGCGGGAGTACCCGTCGTCGGTGCCCGCGACCTCGACGAGCCTCGGGTGCACGACCGCGCCGTACGGCTGCGGGGGCAGCTCGCGCGGCGACGGGGGGACGGGGTGCTCGCTGGCGGACCTCATCGTCGTGGGGACGAAGCCCGGGCGAGACGGGAGGTGGGGGCTGTCGGAGCTTGGGGGGGGGGGACGCGTGGGAGTGGAAGGTGGAAAGCTGCTCCAACCCATACCTCGCTGTCGTATGCGAGGACTGCGCCACGGCAACAGGCGTCACCCGGACCCTCCGGGGCGGCGACTTCAGCCGAGACTCGTGGAGCGCGCGCGTCTCGCGCAGCGGTGGCTTCGACCCCGCGAGTGGCCACACGGGTGACGAAGCCCGGTGCGCGAGGAGCTCGTGAGAGCGCGACACGCTTCGCGCTCTCCCCCCGCGCCCCCCCTCCTCAGAACCCCGCCTCCACGCCCACCTCCACCGCTCCCACGAAGAGCTCGTACCGGCCCCCGCCGTCCGGGCGACGCGTCTGGCCGCTGACGGAGGGGTCGGCGAGGACGCTCTTGCCGCGGTTGTCGCGCGGGAAGTAGTAGAGGTGCGTGTAGCTCCCGCCGAGCCACCACTCGTCCGCCACGCGCACGCGCACGCCGGCGCCGCCGGAGAGGGTGTCGGAGTCGGCGAGGTTCGGGTCGAGGGTCGTGTCGGGCACGGCGGCCGTCTCGAAGCGGGAGCCCGCGTTGAGCTCGAGCCCCGGCGAGAGCCAGTAGCTGCCGCCCAGGTGGACGCTCCAGGTGTCCTCCCACCCGCGGTAGTAGTTGACGATCGTGCCGGTGCCCTCTGCGGCCGAACCGTCTGGGTCGATGGCGCACGGCTTCGCGGCGAGGCCGATGCACTGGTGCTCCAGGCGGCTCCAGCGCGTGGTGTCCGCGTGCAGGCGCAGCTCGACCTCCTCCGACGGTCGCCACCGGCCGCCGATGCGGACCACGTCGGGCAGCCTCTGGTGGAGCTTCACGTCGTAGCGGACCGTGACGCCTTGGTAGGTGTTGGTCAGGGTGCCCGGGATCGCGATGGCGCCGACGCCCGGGGCAGCCTGGTAGGATGCGCCGATCCACAGCGTGTCGCGGCGCACCTCGTAGAGCGCGCCCGCGCCGAAGCTGCCGAACGTCCCGCTCGTCTCCAGCCGCGCGCGCCCCTCGCTCGCCACCCCGTTGGTGCCCGTGGCGCCGAAGTCACGGGCTTGCCGCGACTCGACGCTGGCGAGGATCAGGTTCCCCGAGGCGCCGATCGCGAACGGCCCGAAGGCGTAGGCGACCCCCGCCGTCGTGTACGCGAAGGTGACCGCGCCGCGGATCCCGTGGAACCGCCCGACGCCGTCCCCCGCCATGGGGAAGGTAGAGCCCGGGCCGAAGGCGTCGTTGCCGTCGAACCGCACCCGGCCGCCGAACGGCACGAAGAAGCCGAGCCCCGCGCCGAAGTCGCCGAGGCGCGCCGTCACGCCGAGCGCGGGCCCACCGAACACGTTGGAGACCGTCGCCTCGCCGCTGGTCGCGCCCTCCGCTCCCGCCGGCACGGGCGCGTCCCGCGGCCCCAGCTCGTGGCGCCAGCTCACGCTGCGGTAGACGACGTTCCCGACCGCCAGCGCCCGCACGCCGTCCGAGTGCGCGATGGCCCCCGGGTTGTAGTAGAGCGCGAACGGGTTGGTCTCGGTCACGTTGCCGTGCTCTGCGCCGAAGCGCGTGGTCGCGAACCCGGCGCCGCGTGACGGCGCGCCCCAGGCGAGCAGCGCGCAGGCGACCCCCGCGGCGCCGAAGGACGCCGGGACGCGCGGAGACGAGCGGTCGCGCATCGGGCTCGCCTACATCGGCAGCGCGCCGCGCACGTCCGCGCAGGTCGCGTCGTCCGCCACGATGACGGACTCGTACGTGGCGGCGCCCGGCTGGTACACGGTGCGGTTGTCGTCGACGAACTGGTACTCGCTCGCCGAGCAGTCGCCGCCGCCCTGCTTCCTGCACCCGACGATGTGGTTGTTGAACGCGTAGACCGTCGCCGTCCCGACGATGCGATCGCACGCCTGGCGCGTCCCGCCGACCGCGCTCGTCGTCCGTGACGCGATGTAGAGCTGATCGGCGTGCGACGACTGCAGCAGGCTGAGCGGCGGCAGTGAGTACCCGCCCGTCCCGCGCGGCGTGCTCGTGATGCCCGGCTTGCCGTCGCCGTCGTGATCGACCGGCGTGACGCCAGAGAGCGGCGGCCACGCCGCGAGCGGATCGCTCATCGTCGTGCCCACGAGCGCGATGGTCGGCTCCATCGTCACCGTCGACCCCACGTCCCAGCCGGACTGGGTGCCGGTGGTCGGGAACGTCGGCATCGTGGGCGCGTCCCACACCTCGGGCAGGAAGTCCGCGGCGACCTTGCCGCCGCCGGCGATCGGCGTCTTCGTGATGTCCGGGATGACCGTCCCGCAGGCGGAGTTGACGGCCGCGATGGAGCTGCCGGAGTAGGTGAGCCGCGAGCGCGTCCAGACGTGCACGGTGCCCGACCCGGGTTCAGTACCGATGCTGCCGGGCCACGTGACCTGGAACGCGATGTGCACCGCCTGCGTCGCGCTCGTGCGAGGCGGGCACGTGCCCGTGGCTCCGCCCGCGCCGCCGCCGCCCACCGCGCCCGCGCCACCCGCGCCGCCCGCCCCGCTGCCTCCCGTCGCCGCCGCGCCGCCCGTGCCGCCCGGCGGCGTGCTGTCGCTGCCGCTGCAACCCGAGAGGGCCGCCAGGGCGACCCACCCCGCCATCCATGGAGCCCACGTCGTCCGTCCCGTCATGGCGCGAGTATACCGGCCAACGGACCGGTCCCGCAACCCGGGCTCCGCCGCAGCGCGCCGCGTCCTAGGCCCGCGCCGCGCGGACCCGCAGGCCGCCTCCCGGGCGCAGCGTCACCAGCGCCTCCACCCGGGGGGGGCGCATCCCCTCGAGCTCGAGCCTGAACCGCTGCGCGACGCGCGCGAGCACGAGCGCCCCCTCGACGAGCGCGAACTCGTTGCCGATGCAGATCCGCGGCCCGCCGCCGAACGGCAGGTAGGCGAAGCGGTGTCGCGCCTTGCCCGCATCGCCGACGAACCGCTCCGGGCGGAAGCTCTCGGGCTCGCTCCAGTGCGCCGCGTGGCGGTGCATCGTGTACGGACTGATCACGACGAGCGCGCCAGCGGGCACCCGCCACCCGCCGAGCTCGTCCTCCGCGATGGCGCGGCGCGAGATGACCCACGCGGGCGGAAAGAGGCGCAGCGCCTCGGAGAACGTCGCGCGCACCAGGTCGAGCTGGCGTAGATCGGCGGACGCCGGCGGCCGATCGCCGAGCGTCGCGCAGACCTCGGCGCGCAGCCGCTCCCACGCGTCCGGGTGCTGCGCGAGGAGCAGCCACGTCCAGGTGAGGGCGCTCGCCACCGTCTCGTGCCCGGCGATGAGCAGCGTCAGGATCTCGTCCCGCAGCTCGACGTCGCTCATCGGGCGGCCGTCGTCCGGATCGCGCGCCGCGAGCAGCAGCCCGAGCATGTCACGATCGTCCGGCGGGCGGCGACGGCGCTCCGCCACGAGCTCGCGGACCGCGCGGTCGAGCGCCGCGAGCGCGGCGCCGAAGCGCCGGTTCCCCGGTGTCGGCACCCAGGTCGGCGGCGCGAACGGGTGGCGCGCGCGGTGGACGATGAAGTCGAGCGCCGTGAGCACGGCGCGCGTGAGCGCGGGCGCGTCCCGCCGGAGATCGATGCCGAACAGCGCCTGCCCCACGATCTCGAGCGCGAGGCGCATCATCTCGTCGTCCACGTCGAACGCCTCGCCCCGCTCGGCGCTCGGCGCCCAGCGCTCGAGCATCGCGTCGACCGCGGGCACCACGATGCGGTCGAGCCCCTCGATCCGCGCCCGGCTGAACGCCGGCTGCTGCAGCCGGCGCTGGCGGAACCAGTGCTCCCCGTCGCTCGTCAGCAGCCCGCGACCGGTGATGGTCGCCAGCGAGTCGTACTGGAGCGTCCGCTTGGTGTAGTTGCGGTGGTGGTCGCGGAGCACGTGCTGGATCGCGGCGGGGTCGTTCACGACGAGGACGGGCACGCGCGGGATGCCGAGCTCCGTCACGTCGCCCCAGGTGCGCGTGAGCTCGAGGAGGAACGCGAGCGTGTCGTCCCGCGCGATCGGCAGCAGGCGGAGGAGATCGCGAGGCGCGGGCCCCGGCGCGCGGCGAGGGGAGGGCATCGGGGCGCCAGCCTACCGCGCGCGCCCGTGCAGCGGTGAGCGTGCGATGAGGCGCCGCGCTGGAGCCGCGGAGGACGCCGGGGTGGACGCCCGGTCTTCGTCGGAGCCGCGGACGCCGCGCGCGCCAGAGGTGGCGGTGCCGAACCTCCACGACCCTCGCGCGCGGCGGAACCGCGCGCGCCAGCGCCGCCGCTGCGCCCCGGCGCGTGACAGCGCCCACGTCGTCGGCTAGGTTGCCGCGCCCTCGAATGGTAGTCCACCCCACCGCGCCGCCGGCCGCAGCCGGCTCGCGCGACCGTCCGAGCGCGGCCGCCCCGCCCCATCGCCGCGGCCCGCTCCGTCACGCGCCGGTCCCCCCGCCGGCGCCCGCCCGGAGATCTCCATGACGACGTGGAAGCAAGCGCTCGCCGGTTCCATCCCCGAGGCGCTCGGCGCCGAGATCGAGGTCTTCGAGACCCAGATCGGGCTGCGCAAGCTCGGTCGCATCGACGAGAAGCTCTTCGCGGAGACCCGCCTGCGCCGCGGCGTCTACGGCCAGCGCTACGACAACGGCCAGCGTCACGATGGCGTGGAGAGCCAGTCGCTCGCGTTCCCGCTGGCTGATCTCACGAAGGGCCCGCAGACGAAGTGGGACGCCCCCGGGATGCAGCGCATCAAGGTGCCCATGGGCAAGCTCTCGTCCCGGCAGCTCGAGGTCATGGCGGAGCTCGCCGAGGAGTACTCGGACGGAATCCTCCACGTGACGACCCGGCAGGACGTCCAGCTCCACCACGTCCACATCGAGGACACCCCCGATCTCATGCGGCGCCTCGCCGCCGTGGGGATCACCACCCGCGAGGCGTGCGGCAATTCGGTGCGCAACGTCACCGCGTGCATCTGCGCCGGCACGTGCCGCACCGAGGCGTTCGACGTGATGCCCTACGCGAAGGCGGTCACCTGGTTCCTCCTCGGCCACGACGACGTGCAGGACATGGGCCGGAAGTTCAAGATCTCGTTCTCCGGCTGCAAGACGGAGCCCTGCGGTCTCGCGAGCTTCCACGACATCGGGCTCATCGCGCGCACGCGGGAGATCGACGGCGCCACGCGGCGCGGCTTCGAGCTCGTGGTGGGCGGCGGCCTCGGCGCGGTCCCCTACGCCGCCCAGCTCCTCAGCGACTGGGTGACGGAGGAGGAGCTGCTGCCGACCTGCCAGGCGATCTGCCGCGTGTTCGCGCGCCTCGGCGAGAAGGAGAACCGTATGCGCGCGCGGTTCAAGTTCCTCGTCGTCAAGCTCGGCATCGCGGAGATCCGTCGCCTGGTCGCGGAGGAGCGGGAGAAGCTCCGCCCCGATCCGCGCTGGGTGTCCTACCTCTCCCACCTGGGCGAGCTCGACGAGGCGCCGCTGCCCGAGCCGGTGGCCCCCGCCACGCCCGAGGCCGAGGGGTTCGCCCGCTGGCGCGCGACCAACGTGAAGCCGCAGCGTCAGCCGGGCTTCGCCCTCGTGTTCGTGCGCCTCCCGCTTGGCGATTTCACCTCCGATCAAGCGCGCGGCGTGGCGTCGCTCGTCCGGCGTTTCACGACCGAGACGCTGCGGACGACCGTCGAGCAGAACCTCGCGCTCCGCTGGGTGCACGACGCCGACCTCCCCGCGCTCCACGCGGAGCTGGTGGCCCTCGGCCTCGCGGCGCCGGGCGCCAACGGCCTCGAGGACGTCGTCTCGTGCCCCGGGACGGACACCTGCAAGCTCGGCATCTCCTCCTCGCGCGGCCTCGCCGCGGTCCTCGCCGAGCGGCTGGGCGGCGCGGAGTCCCAGCGCTCGGCGGACACCAGCGCGCTCCGCGTGAAGGTGAGCGGCTGCTTCAACTCGTGCGGCCAGCACCACGTGGCCGACCTCGGCTTCCTCGGCGTGAGCCGCAACGTGGACGGCCGGCGCGTCCCCCACTTCCAGGTCGTGGTCGGGGGCGAGTGGGCGAACAACGCCGGGTCCTTCGGGCTCGCGATCGGCGCGGTGCCGTCCAAGAACGTGCCCGCCGTCGTCGACGAGCTCACGGGTCGCTACGAGCGCGAGCGGCAGCCCGGGGAGTCCTTCCGCGCGTTCGTGCAGCGCATCGGGAAGAAGGAGATCCGCGCGTCGCTCGAGCGCTTCATGGCCGTCCCGAGCTACCAGCAGGATCCTTCCTACTACCGCGACTGGGGCGACCCCCGTGAGTACACGATCGGCGACATCGGCGTCGGCGAGTGCGCCGGCGAGGTGGTGTCGTTCGTGGCCTTCGGGCTCGCGGCGGCGGAGCGAGGGCTCTTCGAGGCGCAGCTCCTGCTCGACGACGGGGAGTGGGAGCGCGCGGCGGCGCGCTCGCTCGCCGCCATGGTGGACGCCGCGCGCGCGCTGACGCGAGAGCTCCACCCCAACCTCGGCACCGGCGCCGACGAAATCGTGCGCGAGTTCCGTGATCGGCTGGTCGAGCCGGGGATCTTCCGAGACGCCTCGGCGGGGGGCAAGCACGCGACGTACCTGCTCCGTCACCACGCGGCTGGGCCGCCGGGTGACGCCGCGCTCGCGCGCCAGCGCCTCGAGGAGGCGCAGCTGTTCGTGGACGCCGCGCACCTCTGCCACGAGGCGCTCGTCGCCCGCGCGAGCGGGAAGGTCGCACCATGAGCCAGGCGCTCGGGTGGAAGCTCCGAGTCAAGGTGCCGCTCACCGCGGGCGGCGAGCTCGACGCGCACGAGGTGGGAGACACCTTCCACCGCTGGATCCAGCAGCGGAGCGTCGACGACGTGGCGATCTACGTCTCGGATTACCGCCACGTCGCGAACGGTCCCGAGGTGCTGCTCGTCGGCCACGCCACGGATCTCGTCCTCGATCGGGCGGGCGGGCGGCTCGGCTTGGCGCTCCAGCGCAAGCGAGACGGCGCAGCCGAGCTGGTCCCGGCCGTCCACGACGCGCTCCGTCGCCTCTACGGTGGCGCCGCGCGGCTCGCAGAGTCGCTCGGCAAGCCGCTCACGCTGTTCGCGAGCGGCGAGCTCGAGCTCCGGCTCACCGATCGCCTCCGCGCGCCGAACGATCCGGCGACGGCGGAGCGCCTGCTCCCCGAGCTGCGCCGCGCCCTCGAGCCGCTGTGGGCAGGGCGGTCGTTCTCGCTCGAGCGCGCCGGCGGCGACGCCGAGCCGTTCGGGGCGCGCGCGACGTGCGCGGCGGCGCCCGCCATCGCCGAGGTCGTCGCCGCCGCGGCGCGCCTGTGAGCTCCAGGCGCGCCGCGGGGTTCGGCCTGCGCCCGCCGCCCCTCGCCGGCGCCCCGGCCCCCGCCTGGCGCCGCCCCAGGGGCGCCCAGGCGCGGTGTAAACCACGAAGATCCCAGCGCTTTTTGTGTAGTTGACGGTTGTCATCTTGACCTGCGCCGGAAACCCGTACGAACGTTCGTAGGAGGTCGCCTCATGGGTTGGAACACCGAAGCCTGGGTACTCGAGGAAGCGAAGCAGCCGCTCGTCCGCCGGACACGCCCCCTCGCCGAGCCCGGCCCCGGTGACGTCGTGGTCGAGGTCGAGGCGTGCGGGCTCTGCCACACCGATCTCGGCTTCGCGGACGGCTCCGTCGCACCGAAGAAGCCGCTCCCCCTCGTGCTCGGGCACGAGGTCGTCGGCGTGGTGCGGGGCGGCGCAGAGCGTTGGTCGGCGCTCGTCGGGCAACGCGTGCTCGTCCCGGCGGTGATGCCGTGCGGCGACTGCGCGTTCTGTCGCGCCGGGCGTGGCAACGCGTGCCTCGCGCAGAAGATGCCCGGCAACGACATCGACGGCGGGTTCGCGACGCACCTGGTCGCCCCGGGCGCGAGCCTGGTGTCGCTCGCGTCGGCGCCCGCGGGCCTCGCGACGGACTCGCTCTCGGTGGTCGCGGACGCCGTCTCGACGGCGTACCAGGCCGTGCGTCGATCGGGCCTCGCGGCGGGGGACGTCGCGTTCGTGATCGGCGGGGGCGGCGTCGGCGGGTTCACCGCGCAGATCGCCAAGGCGCTCGGCGCGCGCACGGTCGTCTGCGACGTGCACGACGAGCGCCTCCAGGGGCTCGGCGCGCTCGGCTTCGATCACCTGTGCAACGTCAAGGGGCGCGACGCCAAGGACGTGCGCAAGGAGCTCCACGGCAAGGCGAAGGAGTGGGGCGTGCCCGGGCTCGGCTACCGCATCTTCGAGTGCAGCGGCACGGCGCCCGGGCAGACGCTCGGGTTCACGCTCCTCTCGAGCGGCGCCACGATGGTCGTGGTCGGCTTCACGCGCGAGCCGGTGAGCGTCCGGCTCTCCAACTTGATGGCGTTCGACGCCACGGTGCACGGCACCTGGGGGTGCCCGCTCGAGGCGTACCCGGCCGTGCTGGAGCTCATCTACGCCGGCAAGGTGGTGCTCGAGCCGTTCATCGAGCGCGCGCCGATGTCCGGCCTCAACGACCACCTCCGCGCCCTCGCCGAGCACCGGCTGGCGCGCCGGCTGGTGATGGACCCGCGGCGCTGACGCGCCCCCCACGACGACCGACCAGCCACCGAACAGGGATCGAACGATGACCGACCTCTTCAACCACGAGCTCGTCCCCGCCCACGAGTTCCGCCACATCCGTTACACGACCCGCGCCGTGCTCGACGAGCGCGGCCAGCCCGTCGAGGGCCTGCACCAGGCGGTGATCCAGCTCGACAACGAGCGACAGCTCAACAGCTACACGACGGAGGCGGTGAAGGAGGTCATCCTGGCCTTCCGCCGCGCGAGCTGCGACCGCCGCGCGGTGAACGTGATCTTCACCGCCACGGGAGACAAGGCCTTCTGCACGGGCGGCAACACCGCCGAGTACGCGACCTACTACGCGAACCGCCCGCTCGAGTACCTGCAGTACATGCGGCTGTTCAACGACATGGTGACGGCCATCCTGCTCTGCGACAAGCCCGTCATCTGTCGGGTGAACGGCATGCGCATCGGCGGCGGGCAGGAGATCGGGATGGCGTGTGACTTCACCGTCACCGGCGATCACGCGCGCTTCGGGCAGGCGGGGCCAAAGCACGGCTCCGCGCCGGACGGCGGCTCCACCGATTTCCTCGACGTGTACGTTGGCTACTCGCGCTCGGTCGAGAGCCTCGTGCTGTGCGAGCCGTGGAGCGCGCACAAGGCGCTGCGGATCGGCCTGGTGAACGACCTCGCGCCCGTCCACAAGCTGCCCGACGGCACCTTCATCCCCAACCCTTTCGCGATCACGGACCGCTACGTCGACGAGCTCGGCCGCGTCGTGCTCGGCGATTGGAAGGAAGGCAAGGAGAAGGACGAGGCGAAGGCCCTCGCGGCGCGCTGCACGCTCGACCTCTCGCGGCTCGACGAGGCGGTCGACCGCCTCGCGACCAAGCTGCTCTACACCTTCCCGGACTGCACGCGGAAGACGTTGGAGAGCGCCCGCAAGAAGAAGCTCATGCACTGGGCGCAGAACGCCGAGACGAACCGCTCGTGGCTGGCGCTCAACATGAACACCGAGGCGGCGGCGGGCTTCCCGGCCTTCCACTTCGGCGAGCGCAACGAGCGCGAGATCGACTTCGTGGCCCTGCGCCGGCGGATCGCGGAGGGCGCGCGCTTCGACGCCGCGCTGGTCGGCGAGGTGCTCAAGCCGTCTGCGCGCGCCGGCTGGGAGAAGGCGCGGTGAGCGAGCACGTCCGCACGGAGCTGTGCGAGGACGGCGGGCTCCTCCGCGTCGTCTTCGAGCGGTCGGGCGGCAACGTGCTCACCGGCGCGGTGATGCGCGAGCTCGACGCCACGCTCGCCGCCCACGAGCTGCATCCCCACCTGCGCCTCGTGACGCTGGAGGGCCACGGCAAGCACTTCAGCTTCGGCGCCAGCGTGGAGGAGCACCAGCGAGACCAGGCGGCCGAGATGCTCGCGACCTTCCACGCGATGATCCGCCGCCTCGCGCGCTACCCCGTGCCGACGGCCGCGATCGTGCGCGGTCGGTGCCTCGGCGGCGCGTTCGAGGTGGCGCTCGCCTGTCGCTTCGTGTTCGCCGCGAGCGGTGCGGTGTTCGCCTGCCCCGAGATCAAGCTCGGCGTCATCCCGCCGGTCCTCGCCGCGCTCGGGCCGGCGCGCCTCGGCGTGCCGGCGACGGAGCGGCTCCTGCTCACCGGGGCGGACTTGCCCGCCAGCGCCGGCGCGACGCTCGGCTTCGTGACGGAGCTCGCCGCCGACGGCGCCGACCCGTGGGACGCCGCCGTCGCCTGGTACCGCGCCTCGCTGCGGGGGCTCTCCGCCTGGTCGCTCCGCCAGGGCGTCGCGGCGCTCGCGCTCGGCGCCGGGCTCGACCGCGCGACGGGGGAGACGCTCAGCCGCATCGAGAAGCTCTACTTGGATCAGCTCCTCCCCAGCCACGACGGCAACGCGGGCATCGAGGCCTTCCTTGCCAAGAGCCAGCCCCAGTGGAAGGACCAGTGAGCGCGCGGCTCGGCACCGGTCGCGAGGAGCTGCTCAACGCGGCCGCGCGAGCGCTCGCCGAGCACGGCTACCACGGGATGAGCATGCGCGAGCTCGCGCGCGCCACCAACCGCGCGCCGGCGACGCTGTACAACTACGTGGAGCACAAGGAGGATCTGCTCTACCTGATCCAGCGCGACGCCTTCGACCAGATGCTCGCGCGCGCGGAGGAGGAGCTCGCCGGCGTGTCGGCTCCGGTGGAGCGCCTGCGGCGTTTCGTCGGCGGTCACGTGCGCTTCTTCGCTGACCGCCAGTACCTCATGCGCGTCCTCATCCACGAGGCGGCCACGCTGCCGCCCGAGCGGCGCGCGGAGATCCGCGAGCGCAAGGAGCGCTACTTCCGTGTCGCGCGTGGGCTCGTCTCCGGCGTCGTGCAGGGGGCGTCCCCGCCCGGTGAGGTCGAGGTGGAGCGCGCGACCTACTGCCTCTTCGGCATGCTGAACTGGACGTACGGCTGGTACCAGCCGTCGCGCCACGGGACGCCGGACGAGCTGGCCGCCGCCATCGTCCACATGACGCTCTCCGGTGTACAGGGGCTCTCCGAGGGCCCCCCCCCCCCGCCCGCCCGTCCCCGCTCGAACCGCGCGCGCGTCGCCGCGCGCCCTGGAGGTGTCCGTTGAGCCACGCAGAAGTCGCCCCCAACCCCCAAGACCCGGCGCTGCCCGTGCTCGAGCGAGCGCGACGCCTCGTGGACGATCTGCGCTTCGGCGAGGTGAGCCGCTGGAAGGAGCGGAACCCCGGGAAGCTCGCCATCGGCTACATGCCCATCTACGTGCCGCGCCCCCTCCTCGAGGGGATCGGCTGCCTCCCGGTCGCCGTGTTCGGCGGCGGCGACCAGGTGGACATCATCAAGGGCGACAGCTTCTACCAGAGCTACATCTGCCACATCCCACGCAGCACCCTCGAGCTCGCGCTGAACGGCTCGCTCGACTCCCTCGACGGCATGCTCTTCCCGAGCATCTGCGACGTGATCCGGAACCTCTCGGGCATGTGGCAGATGCTCTTCCCCGAGAAGTACGCGAGCTACGTCGACCTGCCGCAGAATTTCGACCCGGAGCTCGGCGGGAGGTTCTACGTCCTCGACCTGCAGCGCATCCTCCGCGACCTCGAGGCCCGCGGCGCCGCGAAGTACGATCCGGAGCGGCTCCGCGCCGCCATCCGAGCGGAGAACTCGCGGCGCGCGGCGCTCGCGGAGCTCGACCTGCTCCGCGTGAAGGAGCCGTTCCGAGTCCGCGCGTCCGAGGCGTACCTCGTCGCGCGCACGGGGGGCGTCCTGGAGACGGCCGAACACGAGCGCTTCGTCCGGGAGTTCGTGGCGGCGGCGCGCGAGCGCGCGCCGCGCGTCTACGACAACGTGCGGGTGCTGGTCCGCGGCTCGTTCTGCGAGCAGCCGCCGCTCGGCCTGATCAAGACGCTCGAGAGCGCCGGCTGCGACATCGTGGACGACGACTTCCAGCTCGGGCTCCGGTACATCGAGGGCGACATCGAGTGCGGGCCGTCCGACGACCCGCTGGTGGCGCTCTCGAACGCCTTCCTCCGCCGCGGCCAGGCGACGGCCTCCCGCTACATCGGCGACGAGGAGAAGGGCGCCGCCCTCGTGAAGAGCGTCCGTGAGGTGGAGGCCGACGGCGTGATCTTCGCCGCGGCCTCGTTCTGCGACCCGGCGCTCCTCGACCAGCCGATGCTCGAGACGGCGCTCGACCGCGCCAAGATCCCACACACCAGCCTGAAGTTTGCCGAGAACACCGGCCAGTTCCAGGTGATCCGCGAGCAAGCCGGAGCCTTCTCGGACGCCGTGAAGCTCTGGGGGAGTGCAGCATGACGACCACACCGACGACCACCGTTCCCCACGTGAACCGCCCGCGCGAGGTCGAGGCCGACGCCGCGAAGGACGACAGCCAGCTCCGGCAGAAGCAGATGATCTCGGGCCACTTCGAGAAGCTGGCCACGGCGAAGGAGGACGGCCGCAAGGTCGCCTACACCTTCGTCCCCGGGAACCTCACCGAGCTGATGCTGGCGCTCGACATGCTCCCCGTGCTCCCGGAGATCAACGCGCTCCAGAGCGGGATGCGGAAGCTCAGCGGCAACTACATCACCGAGGCCGAGAAGCTCGGGCACAGCGAGGATGTCTGCACCTACGTGAAGTGCGACATCGGGATGATGAAGAGCGGCAACATCGGGCCGACGGGCACGAAGCTGCCCTCCCCTGACATCCTGCTCCTCTCCTACACGGGCTGCTTCACCTTCATGAAGTGGTTCGAGCTGCTCAAGCAGGAGTACGACTGCCCCGTCACCATGCTGCACGTCCCCTACCAGGGGGACGGCCACATCACCCCGGAGATGCGGAGCTACGTCGTCGGCCAGCTCGAGCGCGAGGTGATCCCCGCGCTGGAGAAGGCGGCCGGCAAGAAGCTCGACCTCGACCGCCTCTCGGAGCTCCTCGAGCGATCGCGGCGCGCGGAGGACGATCTGGTCGCCGTGTGGGAGAGCGCGCAGCACCGGCCGTCGCCGATCGACGGCTACTTCGGCGGCGTGTACTACATCGGGCCGATCTTCAGCGCCTTCCGCGGGACGCAGGACGCCATCGACTACTACCGCATGCTGCGGGGGGAGGTGGAGGAGCGGATCCGGAAGGGCCAGGGGCCCGTGACGCCGGACGGCGACGCGACGGAGGAGAAGTACCGCCTGGTCGTCGAGGGCCCGCCGAACTGGACGAACTTCTTCGACTTCTGGCGCATGTTCAGCCGGGAGGGCGCCACGGTCGTCTCCAGCACGTACACCCGCGTCGGTGGGCTGTACGACACGGGCTTCCGTCACGACCCGAAGGATCCGCTCGGCACGCTCGCGGACTACTGCCTGGGCTGCTACACGAACCTGAACCTCCCGATGCGCACCAAGCTCCTCGCGAGCTACATCGAGAAGTACCAGGCTGACGGCTTCCTCATCAACAGCGTGAAGAGCTGCAACTCGTTCAGCGCCGGGCAGCTCCTCATGCTGCGCGAGCTCGAGCGCAAGACAGGCGTCCCGGGTGGATTCATCGAGAGCGATCTGGTGGATCCGCGCTACTTCGGGAAGGCGAACATCGAGAACCGGGTCCAGAGCTATCTGCAGATGCTCGAGGCCCGCAAGACGAGGGCAAGCGCATGAAGGTCGTCGTAGGCGTGGATCTCGGCTCGACGACCACGAAGGCCGTGCTGCTCGACGAGCAGCGCCGCATCGTGGGCCGGGGCATCACGAACAGCCGGTCGAACTACGAGGTGGCGTGCGCGGTCGCGCGCGAGGAGGCGCTGACGGCGTCTCGCTTCACGATGCTCGAGCGCGAGCTCGTGCGGCGGGCGAGCGAGCTGGGCGGGGACCCGATGGCGCGGGAAGCCGCGCTGCGCGAGGCGTTCCGCCTGGAGACGTACCTCGAGCAGCTCGGCGAGCTGCACGAGGAGCTGGAGCGGGTGCTCAAGAGCCTCAGCTTCATCTCCGATCGCGGCAAGCTCTCGCCCGCGATCCGCGACGTGGTCGACACCATGCGGACGGAGGCGCCGAAGCTCTTCGACGGCGCGGGCGGCAGGAAGAGCGACTTCTTCCGCGACCTGGCCGGCAGCGGGTACATGGCGGCGGCCGAGGTGGTCTCGAGCGCGAGCCACGGGGCCGTCGGCTACGAGCGGCTGACGAGCGTGTTCGACCGCGCCATCCTGGACGTGGAGACACGCCTGAAGAGCCGGGACTTCGGCGTGCTGCTGCGCAAGGCGGCGCTGCGTCTCACGGCCGAGGACGGCAGCGCCGCGGGGCGCGCGCTCCTCGAGGCGGTCGAGTTCGCCGCCGGGCAGCCGATCGACGAGATGTCGTTCGTGGGCACCGGGTACGGCCGCCAGACGCTCCCGTTCCCCAAGCAGGCGGTCAAGAGCGAGATCCTCTGCCACGGGCGCGGCGCTCACCGTGTGTTCCCCGGGACGCGGACCGTGCTCGACATCGGCGGTCAAGACACCAAGGCCATCCAGGTCGACGACAGCGGCGTCGTCACCAGCTTCCAGATGAACGATCGCTGCGCGGCGGGCTGTGGCCGCTACCTCGGCTACATCGCCGACGAGCTGAACCTCGGCCTGCACGAGCTCGGGCCGCTGGCGCTCGGCGCCGAGCGCACGGTGAAGGTGAACAGCACCTGCACGGTGTTCGCGGGCGCCGAGCTCCGCGAGCGGCTGGGCCTGGGCGAGCGGCGCGAGGACATCCTGGCGGGGCTCCACCGGTCGATCATGCTGCGCGCGATGTCGCTGCTCGCGCGATCGGGCGGGATCGACAACGAGTTCACGTTCACGGGCGGCGTCTGCAAGAACCCGATGGCCACCAAGGTGCTCCGCGAGCTCGTGGACGAGAACTACTCGAAGGACGTAGTGCTGAACGCTCACGCGGACAGCATCTACATGGGCGCGCTCGGCGCGGCGCTGTTCGGCGTGGACGATCTCGAGGCAGGGCGGCCGGCGATCTTGCCGACGTTCGTGGAGAAGGTTCGAGCCGGCGCCGCTGCGGCGCCCGCGGAGTGAGGAGGCTTGCGATGACGGAACGTGTTCACCTGACCGCCGGGATCGACCCGGGCGCGAGCTCCGTGAAGGTGGCCATCCTGCGGAGCGGGGCGGGGCGCGACGGCGTCCTCCTCGGCCAGTGCGTCCAACGCATCCGCCGCCGCAAGGTGGCCGACGTGGTGACGGCCGCGTTCGAGGAGGCGTCGGCGGCCGCCGGCGTGAAGCCCGCGGACTTCGACTACGTCGCCAGCACGGGTGACGGCGACGCCGTGGGCTTCCGCACGGGGCACTTCTACAGCATGACGACGCACGCTCGAGGCGCCCTGTTCCTCGATCCGGAGGCCCGCGCGGCGCTCGACATCGGCGGACTGCACGCGCGCGGGCTCCGGATGAACGAGGACGGCCGCGTCATGGCTCACCGCATGACCAGCCAGTGCGCGAGCGGGAGCGGCCAGTTCCTCGAGAACATCGCCCGCTACCTGGGCGTGCCGCTCGACGACGTGGGCGAGCTCAGCAAGAAGAGCGAGAGCCCCGAGAAGGTGTCCAGCATCTGCGCGGTGCTGGCCGAGACGGACGTCATCAACATGGTGGCGCGCGGCATCGGCACGTCCGACATCCTGAAGGGCATCCACCTCAGCATCGCCGGGCGGCTGGTGCAGCTGCTGCGCGCCGTGGGTGCGGGCGGGAACGTCGTGGTCACCGGCGGGCTGTCGCGCGATGTCGGCATGGTGGCGGCCATCGAGCAGCTCCTCGCCGAGGAGAAGAACAAGAAGGGGCCTCGGCGGCAGCAGCACGCCGAGATCGTCGTCGAGACGTTCCCGGAGGGGATCCTCGCGGGGGCGATCGGCGCGGCGCTGCTCGGGGCGTACCGCTTCGAGCAGCTCGAGCGGAAGGGCCGCGCGGCCGCCGTCGCGGCGCCCGCCGCGCTGCACGCGTGAACGAGTCCGGGACGAAGCAAGGGAGATTCGAATGTCGACGAACGAGCTGGATCGGGAGCCGGGGACGCTGGAGACGGACTCGGTGCAGGTGCGCGACCTGCGCGCAGACGACCTCGACTGGGTGGTGCGAATCGACTCGCAGCACAGCGGCGGCCAGCGCCGCGAGTACTACAAGGTGAAGCTCGCCGAGGTCGCGAAGGACACCGGCGTCCGGATCTCGCTGGCGGCGTCCGTGAAGGGCGAGCCGGCGGGCTTCCTCATGGGGCGGCTGTACTACGGGGAGTTCGGGCACCCGGAGCCGGTCGCGATCCTGGACTCGCTCGGGGTCGCGAAGGCGTTCGCCGGGCAGAACGTCGCGCGCGCGCTCATGCGCCAGCTCGAGATGAACCTCGCGGGGCTCGGAATCGAGCGGCTCGAGACCCAGGTCGAGTGGGACCAGCTCGAGCTCCTCGGCTTCTTCCGCAAGGCGGGCTTTCAGCCCTCCGCGCGGCTCTGCCTGACGAAGCCCGTCCGGCGCCCGAGCTGAGCGCTGAGGCCCGCTGGGGCGCGACGCGCGGCGCTCCTCAGGAGGGCGCCTGGAACTCGATCCCGACCCGCCCGAGGCGGGACTGGAACTCGTTCAGCACGGTGGCGGCGAGCGCGCCCTCGATCTCGCTGAGCTCCGCGGCGGCGAGGTTCGTCCCGTGGAAGTCCACGGGCTCGCGGTCGGTGAAGACCCTCCGGCCCTCGGCGAACGCAGGCCGTGATTTCGAGAACGCCGAGGCGAACGTCGCGAGCATGTGGCCGGACATCTCGCGCTGGAGCCGCTGCACCTCCGCCTTCCGGTCGCCGTGCTCGCGGATCAAGCTGGCGATGCGGTTCTCGCCGAAGCCCACGTGGCGCCGCTCGTCTGCGATCGTGCCCGAGAGCGTCTGCGCGAACTTCGGGTTCGCGTCCGCGTGCATCGCGTGCATGAGCTCGAACACCGTGAAGGCCATCCCCTCGAGGATCAAGTTCTGCCCGACGACGCCGGCGACGAAGTCCTTCTTGTCGACCTTCTCGAGGAGGGCCTCGGCGAACTTGACGAGGCTGGGCTCCACGCGGTCTCGGATGACCTGGTCGAGGTCGCCCTCCGCGACCCCGAGGTCACGGAGCCGCTGCGTGAAGATCTCGACATGGCGCGCCTCGTCGAGCGTCTGGGTGGCCAGGAAGAGCTTGCTCGCGTCGTCCGGCGCAGCGTTGACGAGGCCGGACGAGGCCGCGAGCGCGCACCGCTCTCCGGCGACGAGCTGCACCGTCATCCGGATGGCGTCGTCGCGGAGGATCTCGTTCGCGCTGAAGACCTCGCTCTCCCGAGCGTCGGGCGCGTGGCCGTAGCTCGTGCCGGCGAGGTAGCCCTGCGGACACGACTCGAGCCAGTGCTGGATCGAGTACGCTTGGAGGAAGTCGGCCATGGGGATTCCTTTCGTGGTGAGCGATCGCCGCGGCGACACCCTCCGCACGCGGGGCTTCCCCCGCGCCGTTTGCCGGTACCGACCGCGTCGGGTAGTCTGGAGGAATGTTCGAATCGGAACAACCCTCGGAGGAGGTGGGGGGGGGGCCCCGGCGGCGCTTCGACCTCGAGGACACCGGCTTCGACGAGGTCCCCGCGAAGTACCGGAAGAACTACCGGCGGTGGGGCGGGAGCCGGGACGAGCTCGCGCCGAACGAGGTGCTCTGTCCCGTCTGCAAGGTGATCGTCCGCGCGCACGTCGAGCTCCGCCCCGGGGATCGCGTGTACTGCATGCCTTGCATGACTCGGTTGGAGGTCGTCCAGGGCGAGACGGGATCGCTCGAGGCGCAGGTTCGCCGGTGAGGTGGGCGCGGCCATGAGACGAAGTTGGCTTCTGGGCCTGTTCCTCGCGGTCGCCGCGGGCTGTGGCGGGAAGGCCTCGACCGGCGACGGCGGGGGCAGCGGCGGCTCGACCGCCGGGAGCGGCGGCGCCAGCGGCGGGGGGACGGGCGGCGCGAGCGGCGGCGCTGGGGGGGCGAGCGGCGCCGGGGGCGGGAGCGGCGGCGGCGTCGACTGCGATCCGTCGACGGTGCGGTGCCGGGCGATGACGCCCGTGTGCCCGGCGGGCGAGGTGCCGTCGGTGAGCGACGGCTGCTGGGGCTCCTGCGTCCCGATCCTGAGCTGCGCGACGGTGGAGGACTGCGGCGACTGTGGCGGCTATTGGTGCGCGGAGTACCGCTCGTGGGTGACGGAGTACCGGTGCGTCGCTCCGGCGATCGAGTGCTCGGCGCTCGCGTGCTCGTGCCTCGAGCCGTACTTCTGCGGCGGCGGTTTCGAGGGCTGTTCAATCCCGGCGGTCGGTCCCGCTCGGGTGGCGTGCGAGTGTCTCGACTGCTGACGGGCCGGCCCCCGCCGTCCGCGCGCGCGCGGCTGACGCCGGCGAGGCGGCCGGGCGCGCCCCGGGGATGAATCCACGCGCCGGGCGGCGTCCACGTAGCGAGCGATGTCGGCTGCCCGATCCAAGGTGGTCCCCCTCCGTCCCCGCCGTGAAGGGGGGGCCGAGGCGGGCGAGGCGCGCGGACGCGGCATCCCGTCGCTGGAGGAGGCCCTCGCGGTCCACCTCGACGCGATCTACGCGACGGCGCTCGTCCTGGCGGGCGGTCGCGCGGCGGTCGCCGAGGATCTCGTGCAGGAGACGGCCGTCGCGGCGTTCCGGGCGTGGGGCTCGCTGCGGGACGGCGGAGCGATGAAGGCGTGGCTCCTGCGGATCACCTACCGGTGCTTCCTCGATCAGCGGCGCCGGGAGCGCCGCCGGCCCCAGGTCGCCGAGGTGGAGCTCGACGCGCTGCTCGAGGCCGACGAGCCTGAGGCGACGGCGCCGCTCCCGGCCGGCGGCGAGGAGCTGTCCGAGCGGCTGGAGAGCGCGCTCCAGGCGCTCCCCGAGGGCTTCCGCGAGTGCTTGTGGCTGGTGGACGTGGAGGAGCTGACGATGGCGCAAGCGGCTGGAGTGCTCGAGCTGCCCCCCGGGGGGCGGTCGCGTCGCGGGTCCACCGGGCGAGACGGGCGCTGCGCGCTCGGCTCGCGGGGACGGACACCGGAGGAGGGCCGCGATGACGAGCGGATGCCGGCTCGCCCGCACGCGCGCCGTCCTCGGCGAGCCGCTCGGCGACGACGCCTCGCACCTGAGCGGGTGTGCGCGGTGCCGGGAGTTCGTCCAGCGGGAGGCCGAGCTCGTCGCGCTGATCCGCGCGCGGCGCCCGCGCTGGCCGGCGCCCGAGGCGCTGCGCGACCGCGTGAGGGAGCGGCTCTTCGCCGAGAGCGCGCGGGCCGAGCGGGGCCGCCCGCGTCCGTCGCGGCGACGAGCGCTGTCGTGGGCCGGCGCGCTAGCGGGCGCGGCCGCGCTCGCGATCGTGGTCGCGCGCAGGGAGCGCACCGGGTCGGAGCGGGCGCGGGAGCTGGTAGAGCTGGTCGCGACGGACCACCTCGCGTTTGCGACGCGCGGCGACGACCGCTTCGACGTCGCCACCGCGTCACGCGGGGAGGTGACTGAGTACGTCGAGCGTCGGCTGGCGCGCGCGCCCGCGCTCCCGGAGCTGCCCGGCGCGCGCCTGGCCGGCGCCCGGCGCTGCAACCTCGGCGGCACGCCCGCTGCGCTGATCTTCTACGAGTGGAGCCCCACCTCGGGGCGGTCCGAGCGCGTCTCGCTGTTCGTCTTCGCCTCACCGGGCGTCGAGCTGGCCGAGCTGGGGCGGCCGGTGGACCTCCCGGGTTCGCCGGCCGTGGTCGCCGAGCAGCGGGGGGTGGCGATGGTCTTCTGGAGCGATCGCGGGCTCACCCACGCGATGGCCGCCGCCGCGCCCGCCCCCGAGCTCACCGCCCTGCTGGCCGCCGCTCGCTGAGGCTCGTCGCCAGCCCGCTGCGCACCGCGCTCGTCACCCCATGGAAAGAAACCGCTCCTCATGATGCAATCCCGTCTCGTCTCCGTGTTCTTGGCGCTCTCCCTCGTCGCGGCGTGTCGAGGCTCCGGCGCCCCGGTCGGCGGTGCTGCCTCGTCTGCGAGCGCGCCGTCCGGCGGCGCGGCGCCCGCGCTGGCGACCCAGCCCGTCACCGTGGTGGGCGAGAACTACTGCCTGGGCTGCACGCAGAAGAAGGAGCAGGGGGCCGTGGCTCAGTGCATCGTCCACGGTCATCGCCACGCGCTGCGCGTGGAGTCGGCGTCCGGCGACGGTGGGCGGGCCCTCCCCGAGCTCGCGGGCGCGACGCTGCACTACCTCGACAACGATCAGAGCGCGCCGCTGCAGAAGACGGAGTCGCTGCACCACCGGCGCGTCGAGGTCACCGGGAGGCTGTTCGGCCCCGAGCGGACGCTCCAGGTCGAGCGGTTGCGTCCGCTGTGAGGCGCGCCGGTCCCCGGTCTGGGCGGCTCCGCGCGGCGGGGCTCGCGCTGGCGCTCGGCGTCGTCGGTCTGGTGGGCGCGCGCAGCTGCTCGCCCGAGCCGCCCGCCGCCGCCCCGGTCGCCTCGAGCGCGGCGCCTGCCGACCCGCGCTTGCCCGGCGTCGCGCGGGTGGACGCCGACCTGGAGGCGCGCCTCACCTCGGCGGTCCGCGCGCGAGGCGCCGGGGCGGTCGCGCGGACGCGGCACCGCACGGCCTCCGGCGAGCCGAGATACACCAACCGCCTGGCGCTGCAGACGAGCCCGTATCTGCTCCAGCACGCGCACAACCCAGTGAACTGGTTCCCGTGGGGCGAGGAGGCGTTCGAGCGGGCCCGGATCGAGCGCCGCCCCATCCTGCTCTCCGTCGGGTACTCGACGTGCCACTGGTGTCACGTGATGGAGCGCGAGAGCTTCGAGGACGAAGAGATCGCGGGCTACATCAACCAGCACTTCATCCCGGTGAAGGTAGATCGCGAGGAGCGCCCCGACGTCGACGCGCTCTACATGGCGGCCGTCCACGTGCTCGCCGGTCGCGGGGGGTGGCCCATGACGGTCGCGCTCACGCCCGAGCGTGACCCGTTCTTCGCCGGCACGTACTTCCCGCCCCGAGCTGGCGCGCGCGGGGCGCGGAAGGGGTTGCTCGGGATCCTGCAGGAGCTCGCCGCTCAGCACGCCGCCGACCCAGCCGGGGTGGTCGAGCGCGCGCGGTCGGTGAGCCGCCGGGTACAGGCCGCGCTCGCACCCGCGCGGCCGGCCGCGATCCCGGGGCCGGAGGCGCTCACCGCCCTGGCGGGCTCGCTGGTGCGGTCGCTCGATCCCACGTGGGGAGGGTTCGGCGGCGCGCCGAAGTTCCCCCAGCCGGCTCAGCTCGAGCTCCTGCTCCGGGTCTACCGGCGGACGGGCGACGAGCGGGCCCGCGACGCCGCGCTGCTCACGCTCGAGCGGATGGCGGCGGGGGGGATCCACGATCAGGTCGGGGGTGGGTTCCACCGCTACTCGGTCGACGCACGCTGGCGCGTCCCGCACTTCGAGAAGATGCTGTACGACAACGCGCAGCTCGCGATCGTCTACCTCGAGGCGTACCAGGTCACGGGGCGCACCGACCTCGCCGACGTCGCGCGACGCACGCTCGACTACGTCGCGCGCGAGATGACGAGCCCGGAGGGCGCCTTCTACTCCGCCACCGACGCCGACAGCCCCGCGCCGGGCGGCCACGAGGAGGAGGGTCGCTTCTTCACGTGGACGCCTGCGGAGCTCGAGGAGGCGCTCGGGTCTGCAGCGGGGCGCCGCTTCGGCGTCATCCACGGCGTGACCGCGGCCGGGGATCTCGACGGACGGAGCGTGCTGCACCGCCCGCGTCCGCTCGCCGAGGTGGCCCGCGAGCTCGCGTCGCCCGTGCCCGAGCTCGAGCGGCAGCTCGTCGAGGCGCGGCGCGTGCTGCTGGCGCGGCGGGCGTCGCGTCCGCCGCCGGCCCGAGACGAGAAGATCCTCGCGGCCTGGACCGGGCTCATGATCTCGGCGTTCGCCCGCGGCGCGCTGGCGCTCGGGGACCCCGCGCTCGCGGGGCGGGCCGCCGCGGCGGCGCGGTTCGTGGTGACGCGCATGCGGTCGGCCGAGGGGCGCCTCCTCCGTGTCCACGTGGCGGGGCGCGCCCACGGCGCGGCGCAGCTCGACGACCACGCCTTCCTGATCCAGGGCCTGATCGATCTCTTCGAGGCGACCGCCGAGCTCCGGTGGCTCGATGAGGCGCTCGGGCTGCAGCGCCAGCTCGACGAGCACCATCGCGACGCGAGCGGCGGCGGGTACTTCGCCACTGGCCACGACCACGAGGCGCTCCTCGCGCGCGTCAAGCCGGACTACGACGGCGCCGAGCCCTCCGGAAACTCGGTCGAGGTGCTCAACCTGCTGCGGCTCGAGGAGCTGACCGGCGACGCCGAGCTGCGCCAGGGGGCGGAGCGCGCGCTGGCGGCCTTCGCCACCCCGCTCACGCGCGGATCGGGCGCGGCGAAGCTCGCGAGCGCGCTCGACTTCTACCTCGACGAGCCGCTCGAGATCTTCCTCGTCACACCCGAGGGCGGTGGCGGCGGCCCGCTCCTGGACGTGGTGAAGCAGAGCTACCTCCCGAACCGGATCCTGCTCGCGGTGCCGGGCGGGGCCGCGCTCGCGACGCTCGCTGCGCGCGTGCCGGCGCTCGAGGGCAAGCGGGCCCTCGGCGGCGTCGCGACCGCCTACGTCTGCCGCCGCGGGAGCTGCGACCTCCCGGCGACGGATCCTGCGCTCTTCGCGCGGCAGCTCGCGCCCGCGTGGCGACGCCGGGCACCGCGCGCGCCCTGATCGGCGCCGGGGGAGCCGCGCTCGACGCTCGGCGCGCCGCGCGCTCGGCGCCCGCTGCGCTCCTCGCGCTCGGCGACCCGCGCCCGCTGTGCGAGCGGCGCGCAGGCGGCCGTCACCCGCCGAAGAGCTCGCGCACCGTCTCGTCCAGCAGGCGCTGCGACTCGCCGTGGTCGAGGCCGAGCGCGCCGGCGAGCGCCTCGATCGCCGCGGCCTCCGAGTGCTCGACGCGGTCGTCGACGAAGGCGACCCCAGCGGCGAGCTGGAACGCGATCCGGCGTGTCTCTGGAGCTCGGAGGCGACCGGCGACCGCCCGGAGCCGCTGCGTCCAGCCGTCACGCGCGAGGCTCTCGTTCATCTCCGCCAGCTTGGCCTGGAGCTCGTCCTCGACGACCTCCGCGCCGACCAGACCCGACACGCAGTCGGCGAGGCGACGCAGCTCCTCGCCCGTCACGCGGTCGTCGACCGCGGCCATGAGGAACATCGCCTCGATCATGGCGTCGAGCTCCTCCTCGGGAGCGGCGGCGGCGGCGCGGGCGGCGGTGAGCCCGGGGGCGAGCTTCTGGAGGCGAGCGTCGAGGACCATGACGCGAGGGTCGCCGACGGGCCGGTCCGGCGCAACCCAGGCGAGCGCCGCCCCCCCGCGAGCCGTCCGCGCCCCGGCGAGTGGCGCGCGGGAGCCCCCGCGAGCCCGGTCCGGGGGCACCGCGGCACCTGCCGTTGACCGGCTGGCCGGCTCGTGATGGGATCGTCGCCAGGGCGTGACGTTTCGAGGCTGAGAGCGAAGGAGGCGACCCATGGCGACGGCGATCGGAATGGATCGGGGCGACGAGCGACGGCGGGGGGCAGCGAGCGGCCGCTGGCGGGCGGGGGTGGCCCTCGCGGCCGTCATGTCGGCGGGGCTGGCGGCTTGTGGATCCGACGACGACGGCGGCGCCGGCGGGGGCAACGGCGCGGGCGGATCGGGCACCGGGGGCTCGGGCGGCTCGGCCGCAGGCTCGAGCGGAGGGGCCGGCGGGGGCACGGGCGGCGGCGCCGCGGCCGCCGCAGGAGGTACGGCGGGCGGCGGCGGCGCCGCGGGGTCAGGTACCGGAGGGGGTTCGGGTAGCGCGGGCGCGGGCTCCGGGGGCGCGGCGGGGGCCGGGACGGGCGGCGGCGCCGGGGCGGGCGGCGGCGCCGGAACGGGCGGCGCGGGCACCGGCGGAGCGTCCGGCACCGGCGGCTCCGGCGGCGACTGTGGGAACAACCAGACTCAGGCGACGAGCGGCAACCACATCGTCGTGAACGTCTCGTGGCCCGGTACCACGGGCCTCGTCGCAGGGTCCGGCCAGATGCACATCTGGACGCTCACGGAGCTCGACTTCGCGCCGCCGGACGGCAGCGGGAACATCGCCGCGACGGGCACCGTCCGCCCGTGCGGCAGCCAGATCCCGGAGCTGACGAAGACGGCGATCGCCGGTGGCGGCAAGGTGCTCACCGTGATCCCGGACTCGGTGTGGGAGCAGCCGACGATGCCCGAGTTCCAGGTCGCCGGCAGCCTGAGCGGCTTCGGCGTGGGCGCGACGATCACGATGGACGCCGTGGCGTCGACGGTCGGGCTCACGATGACCAACCCGGCGACCGATCCGTGGCCGGTCTCGGGCACCGCGATCACGGCGGTCGATCACGACGGCGACGGTCGCCCCGGCATCCTCTCGGTGCCTCGCACGGATCCCCCGTACGGGGCCCCGCCCCTGAGCCTACTCGGGGCGCTCGACCCCAACGGCGCGCGCGCCTCGGAGGTCTACATCGTGACGCGCACGGTGATCCAGCTCGCCGGCACGCGCGACACCTGCACGACGGCGTCGGGTCCGGCGACGGTCTACCGGGTGGACAGCCACGTCGTCGGCTGCGAGAGGAAGGACGGCGCCATCTGCACGGAGGCCGAGTGGAAATTCGTCGACGACAATCAGCCGCGGTTCAGCATCCAGAGCGCGACCTACACGATGGTGCAGCTCAGCGCGGGCGCGAGCTGCGCCGACGTGAGGGCCGCGCTGCCATGAGGTGGGGGGCTGGCGCGATCGGGCGCGGGGCGCTCCTCGTGGCCGGCGTCAGCTCCTGCCTGCTGGCCTGCGGCGAGCCCGAGGAGCGCGCGCCGGTCGCTGTCACGCCCGGCAGCGGCGGACCTGCGCTCGCCAGCGGCGAGATGGAGATCGTCGTCGACTCGATGGGGGTGCCGCACATCTACGCCACCACCGACGAAGATCTCTTCTTCGCGTACGGTCGCCAGCTCGCGAAGGACCGTATGCTCCAGCTCGAGATGTGGCGACGCTTCGCGCGCGGGCTGCGCTCCGAGGTGCTCGGCGCAGACTATCCCGGCTCGTTCGGGGCCACGGCGCTGCAGGACGATCAGCTGGTGCGGCTCTTCCGCCTGCCGAAGTGGGGCGCGCTCGACGCGGCGCTCATGCGTGAGGAGCACCCGGAGCGCTGGAAGCTGCTGCAGGCGTGGCGCGCGGGGATCAACGCCACCGTCGCCGAGATCACGAGCGGCGCCGTGCCCCGGCCGTTCGGGTTCGGCGCGGACGAGCTCGACTTCCTCCCCGCGCCTTGGACGGAGGACGACCCCCTCATCGTCCAGAAGATGATCCAGCTCGGGCTGGATCAGACGATCTTGTACGAGATCCTCGTCACGCTGCTCGGCAGCCTGGCGCCGGAGGCACTCGCGTCGGTGGAGCTGTTTCGCCCGGCCGCCGAGGTCTGGCAGGTGCCGCCGGAGGATCTCCCCGTCGGGGCGCGCGGCGCGGCCGCGCTCGGGCCGGCGCCCCCCGCGGGGCGCGACGTCGCGCCCGGCGCGGCCGCCCTCCCTCGCGAGCTGCTCGATCCTGCCGCTTGGAGCCGGATGGCAAGACCCGCCCACGCGGGGAGCAACAGCTGGGCCGTGAGCGGCGCGCACACCGCGAGCGGTCGCCCCATGCTCGCCGGCGATCCCCACCTCGTCTTCACGCTGATGGGCAACATGTACGCCGTGCACCTGAACAGCGCGGCGTACGGCGGCACGTTCGACGCGGCGGGTTTCGCGTTCACGCCAGCGGCCGGGCTCTTCGCCGGCCACAACGCCGATCTCGCCTGGACGCCCACGTCGGCCTTCGGGGACGTGATGGACCTCTGGGCCGTGCCCGCCGACGCGGAGGGCGTCGAGATCGCGGGACAGGTCGTGCCGCTCGAGATCACGGAGGAGATCATCCCGCTGCGCTCGGGCGGCGACGCCTCCATCACGCTGGAGGACGTGCCGGGCTACGGCGTCGTCTTCCAGCCTGGCTTCGCTGGCGTGCCGCTCCCGATCGGCGGCCCGGGCCGCAAGGTCGTGATCGGGTGGACCGGCTTCCGCGCGCGGAGCTCGCTCTACTTCCTGGAGCTCGCGCGAGCGCGAACCGTGACCGAGTTCGAGGCCGCGGTGATGCGCATCCCGGAGATGAGCTACAACTGGGTCGCCGTCGACCGGAAGAGCCTCACCTACCGCGTGAGCCTCGAGGTCCCCAAGCGCAATGAGATCGTGGAGGGGCGCGAGCCGTGGCGGGTGATGGACGGCACCGATCCGCTCGCCTGGTGGCCCGGCGGCTCGCTCCCCGCCGACCAGCTCCCGAGCGGGCGCGCGGCGAGTCGCGGGCTCGTCGTCACCGCCAACAACGATCCGTTCGGGTTCAGCGCGAACGGCCGCCTCGACGACGACCCCTGGTACTACGGGGCGTTCTTCGACCCGGGCTACCGCGCGAAGCGGATCGAGGACGAGCTGGTGCGCCTCACCTCGAGCGGGGAGGTCGATCTCGCCGCCATGCAGCGGCTCCAGATGGACGTGCACAGCGGGATGGCGGACGATCTGCTCCCGCTGCTCGAGGCCGCGTGGGGGCGGCTCGCGACGGACCCGGCGCTCGCGGAGTTCCGCGGCCGCCCCGAGCTCGCGGCGCTCGTCGAGGTGCTCCGCTCGTGGGATCGCCGGATGGCGCGGGACTCGCCCGGCGCGCTCGCTTTCCACGCATGGGCGCACTTCACCACCGGTGTCGTCCTCGAGGACGACATCATCTCGCTCCTCTACGAGCAGGCGCTGCGCGCAGCGCCGTTCTACGTCCTCAAGGTCGCGATCCTGGCGTTGAAAGGGGAGTACCCGCAGGGCGACGGCGTCCTCCAGGAGGGGCGCGACTGGTGTCTGCTCCAGGGGCTCTCGCTCACCGCGGAGCTGTTGACGCAGCGCTACGGCGGCGTCGATCCCGCCGGCTACCGCTACTCGGACCTGCGGGTCAGCGCGTTCGACAACGCGTTCGGTCTCGGCGTCGCGTTGCCGTCGTTCCCGACGGACGGCGGGGAGGACACCGTCAACGTGGGGCACAGCGTCTTCCGTGCCGATCTGCAGGTGCTCGACCAGTGGGTGTCCAACTACGGTCCCGTCGAGCGCATGGTCACCCACTTCCCGACGCCGAAGGGGCACCCCGAGGCGTGGGTGAACTTCCCGCTCGGGAACGTCGCGGACCGCGAGAGCCCTCACTTCGACGACATGATGCGGGGCTGGATCGAGGGCGAGTACCAGCGGCTCCTCTACGCCTGGGAGGACGTGGACGCCGCCGCGGAGTCGCGGGCGCGCCTCACCCGCTAGCGCGGCGGCGGCTTGGTCCGCGGCCGCAAGTGGGGCAAGATGGCGGCCTCAGGAGGCGCTCATGATCGGTCGCGTGCTTGCACTCTCGTCGTTCGCGCTGGTGGTCGGGTGCGGGGGCGAGGACGCCGCGGCCGGGGGCGGCTCCGGCGGGGGCGGCTCCGGCGGGGGCGGCTCCGGTGGCGCGTCCGCTGGCGGCGCCGCAGGAGCGGCGGGGGCCGGGGCGGGCGGCGCGGCGGGCGCGGCGGCCGGGGGCGCGGGCGGCGCGGGCGGCGCGGGCGGATCATCCTGCGGTGCGTCGGCCCTCGGCGCTGGCGATCACGTCGTGGAGCTCCAGCACGGCGGCGCGACGCGGAGCTACCGGCTCCACGTGCCGCCGAGCTTCGACGGCACGCGCGCGTTGCCGATGGTGCTGAACTTCCACGGGCACGACTCGAACGCCTTCCAGCAGGAACTCTTCTCCGCGATGGACGCCACCGCCGACGCCGGGGGCTTCGCCGTCGCCTATCCGGAGGGGCTCGGCGCCTCGTGGAACGCGGGCGTCTGCTGCGAGCCGTCGAACCAGACGGGCGTCGACGACGTGGGCTTCGTGCGCGCGGTGATCGGCGACGTGGCCAGCAAGCTCTGCATCGACCGCGCCCGCGTCTACGCCACGGGGATGTCCAACGGCGGCTTCCTCTCCCACCGCCTCGGCTGTGAGGCGGCGGACGTGATCGCCGCGATCGCGCCGGTCGACGGCGTGCTCGGCCTCCCGGACGCCCAGTGCCAGCCGTCACGGCCGATGCCGATCGTGCATTTCTACGGGACGACGGATCCGCTCGTGCCCTACGCGTTGGCGGCGCCGGCGAACGCGACCTGGATCGCCAAGAACGCCTGCGCCGACCCGGCGCCCACCCTGACCGCGCAGGCGGGGGCGTCACGGTGCGAGACGTGGTCGCAGTGTCAGGCGGGGGTCGAGGTGACGCTCTGCACGCTGGAGGGGATGGGGCACTGCTGGCCGGGACAGACCTTCTGCCCCCCCGGGCTCGGCCAGGCATCGACGGATCTCGCGGCCAACGACGTCATGTGGTCGTTCTTCTCCCGCTTCACGCTGCCCTGAGCGCGGGGAGGCGCGGGCGGTGAGCGCGCCGCCAACTTCGGGTCGCCCGGCGCAATGGGACGCGCGGGTCTTGCGGAGCGGCGCGGGACAGGGTAGGAGCGCCTGCGCAGCGTGCGGCGACACCGAAGCGGGTCGACTGCGCCGCGCGGTGCCCGGGGCCTCGGCCCCGAGCCCGTCGAACGCCGAGGCCGATCGGGAACGCAGAGATCAGGAACATGCAAGACCAGAGTCTGCCGGGTGTCGAGGCGCGCACCCGAGGGGCGAGGACGCCTGGGGGCGCGCGCCCGGCGCTCGCACTGCTGCTCACCGCCGCGGTCGCGGCCGCGTGCGGAACGGACGATCCGAGCTCAGGGGGTGGCGGCTCCGGATCCGGCGGCAGCGCGGGGACGGGCGGTGGCGACGCGAGCGCCGGCGCGAGCGGGACCGGCGGCAGCGGAGCGACGGGCGGCAGCGGCGCCAGCGCCGGGACCGGCGGCGCCGCGGGCGCGAGCGGCGGCAGCGCGGGCGCGAGCGGCGGCAGCGCGGGCGCGGGCGCGAGCGGCGGCAGCGCGGGCGCGAGCGGCGGCAGCGCGGGCGCGAGCGGGAGCAGCGGCAGCGCGGGCGCGAGCGGGAGCAGCGGCAGCGGCGGAGCCGGCGGCAGCGCCGGCGAGGTCGGCAAGTCCTGCACCGGCGACGGGGACTGCGCGAGCGGTATCTGTGTCTCGGTGGGCGGCCGCAGCGTGTGCACCGAGTCCTGCGTCGGCGGGCCGGACTGCCTCCCCGGCTGGCTCTGCGCGGTGCGTAGCGGCGGCTCCGGGACGGTGTGCCAGTGTCAGGCGAACCAGGAGACCTGCGACGGTCAGGACGACGACTGCAACGGTGTGGTCGACGATGCCGCGCCGGCGAACGCGGACTGCCTCGGCGTCTCGGGCCCCCGCTTCGAGTGCCAGGGCGGCGCGTGCGTCTGTCCGGCGACGCTCTGCGCCGGGGCGTGCGTCGACACGGCCACCGATCCTGCGCACTGCAGCGCCTGCGACAGCGCCTGCGCGGTGGCGTGCAGCGCGGGGCAGTGCGTGACCGCGGCCCAGCTCGTCGCCGGTGGAGACCACACCTGCGCGCGGCTCTCCGACGGTACGCTGCGCTGCTGGGGAGGGAACGCACACGGCCAGGTTGGGGACGGAACCACGGAGGACCGACTCACGCCGACGCCGATTCCATCGCTGACGGGAGCCGCGGATCTGGCGCTCAACGGTCAGCACGCGTGCGCGCTGTTCGCAGATCGCTCGGTGAGCTGCTGGGGTCAGAACGACGCTGGTCAGCTCGGAGACGGCACGATCCTCGATCGTCACGCCCCGACGCCCGTGCCGGGCCTGAGCGGCGTCGCCCAGCTGGCGCTCGGCAACTCTCACACCTGTGCGCGCCTGCTCAACGGGACCGTCACCTGCTGGGGCGCGAACTCCCACGGTCAGCTCGGCGACGGCACCCTCGACGAGCGCCACTCGCCGACGGCGGTGCCCGCCTTCTCGGACATTGGCGCCATCGCCGCCGGAGGCGCGCACACCTGCGCCATCGTGACCACGGGCGGCGCGATCCACTGCTGGGGCAATGGGGGCTCTGGCCAGCTCGGAGACGGCTCGGGAGTGGACAAGCTCGGTCCCACCTCGACGGGCATCGTCGGGGTCAGCGGGCTGGCGCTCGGCGGGAGCCACTCTTGCGCCACGTTCACGGACTTCTCCGTAGGGTGCTGGGGCTGGAACGGCAACGGCCAGCTCGGCGACGGGACCTCCGATGGCAGCCTGACGCTCTCCGCTGTGGCGTCTCCCTTCACCGCGTTGGTGCTCGCGCTCGGCTCGAACCACAGCTGCGCCTTGCGCGGCGACAGCACCGTCGCCTGTTGGGGAGTGAACGCCTCGGGGCAGCTCGGCGATGGCTCCTCTGCCACCAGCCTGGTGCCACAGCCGATCCCGAGCGTTACCGACGTGGCCGAGCTCGCCGTGGGCTGGGATCATGGCTGCCTGAGGGTCGTCGACGGTTCCGTGCGCTGCTGGGGCTCGAACGCCGCCGGCCAGCTCGGGGACGGCACGCGGACCGATCGCTGGAGCCCCACGCCCGTGGCCTGGTAGCGAGCGGCGTGCCGCCGGACGCCGGAGTGCTCAGCGCCCCGCGCCTCCGGGTAGATCGGCCTCGATCGCCGCGAGCGGGTCTGCGCGCCGATCGTCGCCGATCGTCGTGGCGCCGAGCCGGGCTCGCAGCGTCGCTGCGTCCACGAGGCCGTGGGCCAGCGCCGCCCGGGTGAACCGGCGGTCCTTCTCGCGGTTAGCGGCGTACTTGCTGATCAGCAAGTCGTGAATGTCGAGGGCCCAGCCGGTGTTCCCGGCCGTCCCCGGGCCCGGATCGCCACCAGCCGCCGCTCCCAGCCGTGCGGGAGGGTCGCCGTCTGGGGCCCGACGCCGTCGGCGGAGTAGCCGAACGTCTCGTGGAACATCGAGAGCTCCCCGATGGACCCGTCGATCAGCTCCGCGCGCTCCGGTCGATTTCGCGGGTAGACGTCCGCCTCCATGGAGACGAGCAGCTCCGCAGGTGCGTCCGGGAACTGTCCCAGCACCGACTGGCTGCCGACGATGATCAGCTCCGGGTCGTCGGCGATGGTGCAGGCCGCGCCGATGAGGTGCTCGAGCTGCGCGCGGGTCATCCTGCGCTCCCCCCTCGCGGGATGGACCTGAGGATGGCGAGGCGCGTCCGTGGGTCGAGCGCGCCGGCGAATGGCGACGCGCTCCGGAGCCAGGCGGCCCGCTCCGAGCGATCGGTGAGGAACGCCGCGACCGCCTCCGGGGGCCGAGCGAGCACGGCGCGCCACTCGAGCAGCAGCGGTACGCTCCGCCCGCCGCGCTCGATCCAGGACTCTAGCGTCGCGCGCGCCCGCTCGAGGATCGCGGGCTCGGCGCACAGGCGGCGCGCGACCTCGGCGTGGAGCGCCGGGCTCCGCTCGGCGTGCAACAGGCGCGGGTCCACGTCGCGATCCTACCGCCTGCACCGCGCGCGATCGGCCTCCGCCGACCGCGCCCCGCCCGCGTCGCCGACCTGGGCGCTACCCCCAGAGCTTCCAGAACGGGCGCTCCGTGCGGCGTGGCTCGGCGCCCTCCGCCGCCGCGCGCTCCCTGCAGCGGCAGCGTCGCTCGCGCGGGACGTCACCGAGCACCTGCTCGATGTGCGCTCCGCAACCCTCGTACGAGGGCCTCCCGCAGCGCTTGCACGTCACTCGGCGGCACATGGATCCTCGGCGGCGGTGAGCGAGACGGCGAACGCGGGCTGACGCACGATGGTCTTCTTCACCTTGCAGCCCTCCACCGCGCGCGCGAGCCCCGCGACGTACTTCTCCGGGAAGCCGACCGGCGGCGTGATCTCGATCCGGATGCTCGCGGGCAGGTGGGTCTGCGGATCCTCTTCGACGACCTGGCGCAGGCGCAGGCCCTCCGTCGGCAGGCCGCGCGCCTGGCAGAAGCCGAGCGCGTAGATGCCGGCGCAAGTGGCGAGGGACGCGAGGAACAGCTCGAACGGCGCGGGCGCCGAGCCCTCGCCGCCGAGCGAGGCCGGCTGATCGGTGCGGATGTGGTGCCCGCCCACCACGGCGTCGACCTGCTTGCCGCCGGGGAAGGTGACCTCGATGGCGCTGGTGCGCGGCGGCGCCGGCTCGGGGCTGGGGACGGGCTGGGTGTCGATCATGGGATGCGTTACCTCGCCTGGTCAGAGCCTCCCCGGCGCGAATGGGTTCGCGCGCGGCGCCTACTTCGGGATCTCGACCCACACTACGCCGCGGACGTCGCCCTCTGCGAACCCGACCGCGCGGTCGTCCGGGTAGCGCGCGCGCAGCCGCGCCGACACCTCGGGCGAGAGCTTCGCCGGATCGCCGTGGCACGCGAGGCAGAGCGCCTGGGTCGGCAGCACCTCCGCGATCCCCAGGCTCGAGCCGAGGTCGAAGACGGCGGGGCGCGCCTCGGCCGCGGGACGGGACGACACCTCGTCCAGGTACGCGCGGAGCCACGGCCGCGGCGCGCTCGCGGCGGGGTTACGCAGCCGGTGGCTCGTGCGGCCGAGCGTCACACCTCGCGCGGACGCGACGCCGGCCGTGAGCTTCGCGGCCTCGTCGGCGCAGACGTCGATGCCAGCGGCCGGCCCGCCAGCCTGCATCGCCTGCTGGAGCCGGCCGCTCAGCGCCTTCTTCAGCTCGCCCGTGGCGGCGCGAGCCGCGTCGACGCGCCCCTGGAGCTCGGGCGGCACGGAGTCGAGGCGGCGGGGCTCGCGCTGGCAGCCTGCGGCCGCCGAGGCGAGGAGCGCGAGGGGTAGCCAGCGGTGCATCCTGACCGGGTGAGAGCCAGGCGCCGCGCTTTGGGTTCGCGCCCGGCGCTGGCCCGCAGCGCAGCGCCCCGCCCGCCGCGCCCCACGGCTCACGTCGGGCAGTGCACGAACTCGGCGCGCTCGCGGACCGTCGTCCACCGGCGCAGGATCTCGAGCTCCTCGGCGTCCCCGTTCGCGAGGCGCTCGAAGAGTTTGTCCTGGATGCCCTTGTGCACCGCGCACAGGTGGCTCTCCCGCATGCGCCCGTGGATGGAGCCCTGGGTCGCGTAGTTGTGCACCGGGCAGACCCCACAGTACGGGTTGTAGGCGCAGTTCACGCAGTCGGGCTGGGCGTCGAGGTTCGACGCGGCGAGCAGGGCGCGCACGGTCTCGTGGGTCACGATCTCGCGGTGGCGCGAGGTGCGCACGTCGCCGATCGCGAACAGGTCGTCTCCCGCGTGCGAGAGCATGCGCCCCTCGTCGCAGGTGAAGACGCGGCCGTCGTAGTTGTACGCGAGCTGACCGATGCCCGCGCCGCACGGCGAGCGGATGTCGAGGAAGTTCGGATCGTCGTCCGTCAGGATCTTGGTGAGGAAGATCGCGGCGTACCGCTCGAGCATCTGCTCGCCCTTGCGGTTCAGCTCGAGGATGTACTCGAGCGCCTGGCCGTAGAAGTCCAGGTAACGGCGCCGCTCGTACTCGATCGCCGCCGCCGTCGCCTTCTTCTTCGCGAAGCCGAAGGGATCGAGCGGCCGGAGGAAGATCGCGCGACAGCCGAGCTCGCGGTACGTGTCGACGATCTCGCGCGGGTGGTCGAGCGCCGTGCGCGTCACGGTGAGGAGCGCCTCCACGTGGTAGAGCACCGGGTCGAGGCCGGCCGCGACGTAGCGGCGGTTGATCTCGGCGATCCAGCGGGACGCCTCGCGGAAGGCGCTGCCGCCGGCGAGCACGCGCTGTTTGTCGTGGAGCGGCTGCGGGCCGTCCACGCTGGTGCAGATCTGCACCCGGTTCGCGACCAGGTAATCGAGCTTCTGCTCCGTCATCATCCCCAGGTTGCTGACCAGCGCGAACTCGAGCTCCTTGCCGATCCGCTCGTTGCGCTGCTTGGCGTACTCGATGACGTGCTGGATGACGGGGAAGTTGGCGAGCGGCTCACCCCCCTGGAACTCGATGGTGACGCGCGGCGAGGTGCTCTGCAGGATCAGATCGACCGTCTTCTCGGCGACGGCCGGCTGCATGTCGACGCCCTCCGTCTCCATCGAGGCGCGGCTCGAGTGGCAGTACACGCACGTCTCGTTGCAGCGGAGCGTCACCACCATCACGTGGAGGTTCGGGCCGTAGTTGAGGAAGCGCTTCTTGTGGGTGAGGCGGGCGCGCACGCGCTCGAAGTCGACCTCGCTGGCGATGAACCGGCGCTCCGAGAGGCGCCCTCGCAGCTCCGGCGCGATCTCGCCCCGGCGGATCGCCGCGAGCTCGTCGGGGCTCACGAACGTCCAGTCGCCGAACGCGCTCGTCAGCAGGACCTTGTCGCCGATCGGGCGCCAGCGGAAGGGCACGAGATCGTGCCCGCTCCGCTCGCGGCGGGGGGAGAGGTTGTCGTTCATGGGCGGGACCTCCAGCCGACGCGGCGGGGGACCAGCCGGCGCGGGGCGCAGCCCGCTGGCTCCGGCGACGCAAGGCGCTCCGAGCAGGTCGGCTTCACTCGGCGGCCTCGAGGAACGGCTCGTACTCGGCCCACCCCTGGTGCTCGGGGTACTCGCGCCACGGGCCCTCGCAGCGAGGGCGCTCCGCGCAGCGCTCGCAGGGCGGGCCGTGGGCCTTGCCTTCGTCCTTGCGCCACGAGCTGTAGTGCAGGCTCGCGTCGAGATCGAAGACGGTGGTGTCCGGGATGGAGTCCTCGACCGCGAGATCCTGCATCCCCCGGAGGAAACAGCGGGGCACCGCCTCCGTCACCAGGCGCATGCCGTGCGCGAGCGCGACCTCGCGCGCCGCGGCGAGCGGTCCGGGCAAGTCCGAGAGGCGCGGGGCGACCTCGTCGAAGAGCTCGAGCGCGGTGCCGACCGGGTGGACGAGCGCGAGCTGGGCGTGGCGCACGCCGAGCTCAGCGAGCAGCGTGACGAGCGCCGGGAGCTTCGGGACGTTGTCTCGTACGATCACGCTGTTGGTGATCACCGGCAGCCCGGCCTGCACGGCGTTGCGGATCCCGGAGGCGCTCTCCTCCCAGCTCCCCGGCGCGCGGGTGAGGGTGTCGTGCGTCTCGGCGTCGGGCCCGTGGATCGACGGGGAGACCTCGGTGATCCCGGCCTCGACCAGCCGGCGCAGCGCGTCCGTGTACGCGAGGATGCGGCCGTTCGTCTGGAGCTGGATGCTCCGGTAGCCGAGCGCGCGCGCCGCCTTGGCGATCTCGAGGATGTTCTTGTGGAGGGTGGGCTCGCCGCCCGTGAGGACCAGCCCTTCGGCGCCCGGCCGCGCCCGCCGCAGTCGCTCGATGAGCTCCGGGAGCTTGAGCGAGGCGCAGCGGGCGCGCTTGTCCCCCTGCGCGCAGAACACGCACCGGTTGTTGCAGGCGAACCCCACCTTCAGGTCGGCGCGGCGCATGGTGGTTCTCGGTCGACGAGGGCGGTGAGGTCGTCGAGCTCCGCTCGCGGAACCCGGCGCACGGTGAGCTCATGCTCGAGCTCCGAGCGCAGGCGTTCACATAGCACGGCGCGGTCGACGTCGCCCGCGCCGAACGCCTCCCACGGTGCGTCCCACTTCTCGGGCACGTGCATGCCGTCGACGCGGGCGAGATCCACGACCGGCGCGAGGAGCCCCGCGAGGCGCGCCGGATCGCAAGGCAGCACCGGCTGCACGACCGCGAACGTCCGGACGCCCGCCGCCTTCAGGTGTCGGAGCGCCTCGAGGCGCTCCTCGATCGGATCGGCGCCTGGCTCGAACGCGCGGCGCACGGCGTCGTCGTCCGTTGGGATGGAGAAGCCGACGGCAGCGCGGCGAAATCGGCTCAGCAGTTCGAGATCGTCCAGGACGCGCGCGCCGCGCGTGAGGATGACCGGGGCGAAGCTCGCCTCGAGCAGCACCTCGAGGCACTGGCGCGTGATCCGGTGGTGGCGCTCGATGGGCTGGTACGGGTCCGTCACGATGGGGGACATCCGCACGATCCCCGGCGCCGCGCGGCGCACCTCCTCGCGCAGGATCTCGGCGGCGTTCACCTTCACGTCGACCCACCGCCCCCACTCGAACGCCGGCTGCCCCTCGAGCGCGCGAGAGAAATCGGCGCGGTCGGCCGCGTAGCACCAGGAGCAGCCGACGGTGCAGCCCACGTACGGGTTCACGTAATAGTGGCCGCGCCCCTCGGCGATGAGCACGCGGCGCGCCTCCACCGCCCGGACGAGCGCGCGGCGCCCTGCCTGCGCGCGCTCGGGCTCGGGGAGGCGCTCCTCGCGGTGTCGCACCACGCCCAACACCAGCTCGACCACGGCGCGCTCCGCCGGATCGAGCGCCGCTGCCGCATCGAACGTGCGGCGCACGCAGACATTGAACCGCGCCGTCCGCGCGTAGCACTCGCGCCCGACGTCGTGGCGCTCGAGCTCGAAGAGCAGCGCGCGGTCGCCGCGCCCGAGCGTCAGGCAGAGCCCCTGCTCGGCGTCCCACCCCACCACGCTCCACCCGTGGAGGGGCGCCCCCGCCACGAGCAGCGGACCGAACAGCGCCCTCGCGATCTCGTCGCCCCAGCGGCGCTCCGGCGTCAAGCAGCCCCCCGCGGCGGCGGCGCGGCGAGCGGGCGAGGGGCTCGATCCGACCCGGGCATGGTGCGACCCGGTCACTCTACCCCCGGCCGGCGGACCACGCCCGTCGCGGCTGCCCGCGTGGCCGGCGCCCGCGCCGCCTCTGGCTCCCGGGCCGCTCGGCCCGCCGTGGTAGCGTGGACGGGTCATGTCGTTCGCGTGCCCGCGCTGCGGGGTCGGGTTGCTCGTCGGTCAAGTCGCCGGGGCGACGCTCCACGGCTGTGGTCGGTGCGGTGGCATCTTCGTCGACACCGCGGTCGCGCACCGCATCGCCAACGCCGGCGATCCGGCGGCGCTCGCCCTCGCCGACCAGGCGGCGCGCGCGGCGACGTCGGCCGTCGACGTGCGCGCGCCCGTCGCGTGCCCGGCGTGCCAGGCCCCGTGTGGGCGCGAGCTGGTCGCCTGCGCGGGCGTCGAGGTGGACGCGTGCCCCGCGCACGGCACCTGGTTCGATCGGGGCGAGCTGCAGGCGATCGCGGCGTCGCTCGCGCAGTGGCGCGCCGCTGGGGCGGGGGCGCCGCGACCGGCCGGCGCGCCCGTCGCGGCCCCGGGGCGAGCGCCGGCAGGGTTGCCCCGCGCGCCGGCCTACGGCGCCGGCGCCGTCGCGGTGGGCGCGGCTGCCGGGGTCGCGCTCGCGGGCGGCGCGGCGGTCGCGCTGGCCGCGAACGATCCCACGCTGGTGGAGCGCGCCCGGCGCGCCGTCGACGCGCACGGTGCGGCCGCGGCCGACGGCCTCGACGTGGCGGCCGACGTGGTCGACGTAGGCGACGCGGCGGTCGCGGGTGCCGAGCTCGTCGCCGGTGGGGCCGAGGTCGCCGCGGAGGTGGGGTTCTCGCTGTTCGGCGTGATCGGCGAGCTGCTCGGCGCCCTGGCCGACTAGGCGCGCGCGACCGGCGGCCTCGAAGGCGGCTCCGACGCGTCGCGGGGCGTGCGGCGCGGCGCGCAACCACCAGAGGCCGGCCGCTCGGTGGCTTGCCCCAGGGCCCCCTCATGGTTCATCCTCCCGCGCCCTTCCGGCCAACCGCGGAGCCGCCCTTGCACGCCCTACTCGATCTCATTAAGTCCCTCGGCCGCCCGGACCGGCTCGCCGCGCTCGCGCAGAGCATGGGGCCTTCACTGTATGTCCTGCTCTTCGTCATCGTCTTCGCCGAGACCGGCTTGGTCGTCACCCCCTTCCTGCCTGGCGACTCCATGTTGTTCGCCGTCGGGGCGCTGTGCGCCACGGGCGGCATCGAGCTGTGGGTGGTGATCCCGCTCTTGATCGTCGCCGCGGTGCTCGGCGATGCCGTCAACTACCAGGTGGGGTACCGGTTGGGGCCCGCGGTCTTCAAGAGCCAGCGGAGTCGGCTCTTCAACAAGCAGCACCTGGTGCGCACGCAGAGCTTCTACGAGCGGTACGGCGGGAAGACGATCATCCTCGCTCGCTTCGTGCCGATCGTGAGGACGTTCGCGCCCTTCGTCGCAGGGATCGGGAAGATGAGCTACGCGCGGTTCCTCGCCTACAATGTGGTAGGCGCCGTGGCATGGGTCTTCATCTGTGTGGGCGCCGGGTACTTCTTCGGTAACCTGGAGTTCGTCCAGAAAAACTTCGAGCTGGTGCTCATCGCCATCATCTTGCTGAGCGTGTTGCCGGCCGCCATCGAGATCCTCCGCGAGCGGCGTCGTGCGGGGGAAGCCGCGGGTTGAGCCGGCGGCGAGGCGCCGCCGCCCCTCAGGGCGCCGCCGGGTGCGCCTCGAGCGCTCGGCGGTACCGATCCCGGCGGAGCTGGTCGTGTAGGATCTCGTAGGCCTCGTCGAGGACCTCGAGGATGGTGTCGACTCGATCGCGCAGATCGACGGTACGAGCGGTGAGCCGCGCCGGATCGAGCTCGCGGCGGAGCTCGAGGTACGCGCGGCGGATCTCGTAGCTGGTGGCCGCCCGCGGAACGCCGAGGAGCGCGAAGTAGTCGCCCTCCTCGACGAGCGCGTGACGCGCCTCGATGCGGAGCCGGAGCGCGTCGTCGTCGATCGGATCGGCCACCGGGGGGCCCGGGGCGGCGGCGTCGCTCGGGGGCGCAGCGAGCGTCTCGAGGACCCCGAGATCGACCAGCGCTAGCAGCGTCGCGGCGAACTCCGGGGACGTGAGCTCCAGCGCCTGCTGGACGCTCGCGCCGCGGACCCGCGCCGACCAGCCGAGCTCGGGCTCGACGAGCGCGCACTCGCCGAGGAGGTGCGCGCCCTTCCCCTCGCCGAGCCGCGCGCGCGGCCCGCCGAGGCGCGCGACCGCGGCCTCCGGGGAGACCACCCGTTTCACGATCTCGACCAGGATCTCCGCGCCCGTCGCGCCGCCGAACACGGCGGGCTCGCTCTGCAGGCGCGCTGGCACCGCGGCCTCCACGCTGACGGCGCCGCGCTCGATCGCGGCGGCGCGCCCCAGCACCCACTCCGCGTGCGCGCGAAGGACCGCCCACAGGTCATCCTGGCGCAGGTGGCCGTTCGCCACGAGCGCGGCGCCCGCGTGGCGACCGAACGGCGGGAGCTTCCTGCCGAGCTGACGCGCGGCCTCGGGCGTCAGATCCCCACGCTGGGTGAGGAACGACACCAGCGACTCCGCCTCCACCGACGACGCGCACGTCACGAAGTCGCCGTCGCGCAGGACGACCCTGCGGATCCCGAGCGTGTCCTCGAACGCCAGGGCGCCGCTGAACCGCGCGCGGACCGCGCGCGCGAGCGACCGGACGGCGTCGCCGGCGCCGAGCGACGGTGGCAGCTCGAGCGGGCCCACGGCGGGAGGGGGCGGGGCCAGGGCGGGCGCGGCGGCCGCGGGCGCCGGCGCCGGCGCGTCACCGCCGGACGAGAAGCGAGGGCCGGGCTCGACCACCGGCGCGCGCCCCGTCGCGCCGGACGGTGGCGCCTCGCGCGCGACCGCCAGGCTCGGCCGTGAGGGGAGCCCCTCCCGCGGCGACGGGGGGGCGTCAGCTACCGTACCCGGGCGGGTAGGAGGGCGGGTCCCTCGGGCCGGCGGGGTCGGGGGCGGCTCCTCGTCCTCGGGGGGCAGCGCCCCGCGACCCATCGGGGGAGGCGGCGGCGTGTGCGCGGCGGGCGTCTCACGGCGACCGTAGCCGCCCGCGCCGGTCGTCGTGCCGGCGGCCGTGCCCGCGCCGGTCGCGCCCGGCTCGGAGCCGCCGCGCGTCCCGTGGGCCGACGCGTCGCGGTCCTCGTCCGCGTCGTCGCCGTCGAGCGGATCGTCGAGCGACGCGAGCAGCTCTGGAGGCAGGACCGCGTCGAGCTCCTCCTCCGGCGAGAGGCGCCCCCGCGGCGGGTGAGACGACGCCTGCGCGACGCCTACGCGGCGCTCGGCGGCGGCGAGCATCCGCTCCAGATCGGGAGAGAGCGCCGCGGCGGCGAGCTCGCCGGAGTGGCTCACCGGCTCGGCGTCGTCCGCCAGGACCACCTCCGGGGTGAGCGAGGGCGCGGAGGCGTACGGCGCCGGTCGCCGCGGGGAAGGCGCGGCCGGCGATCGCGGCCCGGGCCCTGGCCGCGCGGTCGCCAGCTCGTGCGGGGACGGCACTGGCGACTCGACGCGGATCGACTCCGGCGCGGCTGACTCGTGCGCGGCGCTCGGACGGGACCCACGCCCGCGCAGCGGCGGGACGGTCGCGCGCAGCAGGCTCGGGCGCGGCGGGGCCGGCGCGGAGACCGAGCTCGGTCGGCTCGGGCCCCCGATCAGCGCCTCGACCTTCCTCACCACCGCGGGCGGATCCACGGGTCGCACGAAGTAGCCGCTCGCCTCGTGCAGCACGGCGTCGATGTGCTCGTCCAGCGTGCGACCCGGCGCGCCCAGGAAGATCACGTCGACGCCCGCGCCCCCCGGGACATCGCGCAGCCTGCGCATGGTGTCGAGCGCTCGTGGCGCGTCCACGTCGCAGACGATGAGCGCCGGGCGCTGCACGCCGACTCGCCCGACGACGTCGCCCAGCGCGACCTCCATCACCGTGTAGCCGCGCGCCCGCAGCGCGTCCGACACATGGCGCGCCTCCGCCGATTCGTCGCTGACGAACACGACGGGCTCGCCGGAGGCCGGCTCGGGCGGGTCGGTGACCACGGCGTCGCAGTCTAGTCGAGGCGGCGCCCGGATCGGCCCCCGAGCGTCCAGCTCCCTACTCGTCGCGAGATCGGCCCCCACCGGCGAGGCGCACCGCCACCCACTCGCCCGCGCGTGGCCAGAGCGGGGCGGAGAGGATCACGAACGTCAGGAAGCCGATCACGATCGACTCGCCCTGGGTCGGCACTCGCCGGCCCTAGCACGGCCGCGCCCCCCGGGGCCAGCCGGGCTCCGGTCGGTCGCCGCGCGGGCCGCCGGCGTGGTAGGCACGCGGCCGCCCGCGCTCGCCATGCGCCCGTCCGTCGCCTCGCCCGTCTCGCTCGATGCGGTGATCGGCCTCGGATCGAACCTCGGGGATCGCCGGGCCACGCTGCAGAGCGCGGCGCGCGCGGTGGCTGCGCTCGGGACGCTCCTCGGCGCCTCGCCGACCTACGAGAGCCGGGCCGTCGGTCCCCCGCAGCCCGACTACCTGAACGCGGCGGTGCGCCTCCGGGCCGTGATCGAGCCGCCGGCGCTGCTCGAGCTGCTGCTGGGCATCGAGCGCGACCACGGGCGCGAGCGGCGCGAGCGCTGGGGCCCGCGGACCCTCGACCTCGACCTGCTCTGGATCGACGCGCTGGCGGTCCGGACGGCCCGCCTCGTCGTCCCGCATCCGTGCCTGCTCGAGCGGCCGTTCGCGCTCCGGCCGCTGCTCGACGTGGCGCCGGACGCCCGGGATCCCGCCTCCGGCGAGCGCTACGCCGACCGCCTCGCGACCCTCGGAGAAGCGGGACTTCGGCGCCATTCACCGCCGCTCGTCGGCGCCTAGACAGCCTGGACGCCCGGTGGTAGCAGCGCGCCGCGCCGACCGGCCCGGGCCCGCGCGGGTCCGTCTCTCCGGTGCCAGGTCGCGCCTCCCGCATGACAGCCCCCCTCCTCGCCTCCTGCCAGGCCTCCGCGCCCGCCCTCCTCGGGATGGCGGGAGGCGGCGGCGTGACCATCGATTTCGACAAGAGCCTCTTCGTCCAGCTCGCGCTCTTCACCGCCCTGCTCGTGGTGATGAAGCCGCTGCTCGTCGACCCGATGCTCCGCATCTTCGAGGCCCGCGAGAAGCGGACGGACGGCGAGCGCGCGTCGGCCCGGGAGATGGAGGAGAAGGCAGGCGAGCTGCTGAAGCGCTACGAGACCGAGCTCGGCGAGGTCCGGCGCGTGGCCGCCGAGGAGCGCGAGCGGACGCGCGCGGAGCTGGCCAAGCTCGAGGCCGAGATGCTGGCGGAGGCGCACCAGGCGGTCGGGCGCATCGTCGAGGAGGGCCGCGCCGCCATGCGCCGCGAGGCGGAGCGCGCGCGATCGCAGCTCGCCGAGCAGTCCCCAGCGCTGGTCCGCGAGGTCGCGTCCACCGTCCTCGGGCGGGAGGTCCACTGATGGCCCGGGCGCGGCGTGGGATCGCGGCGCTCGCGGCGGTGCTGCTCGTCTCCGGGGTCGCCTGGGCCGGCGGCGGCGAGCACGGCGCCAGCGAGGGCGAGCACGGCGGCGGGCACGCCCTCGGGGAGATCAACTGGTTCCAGGGGATGATCGGCGAGAGCGACGAAGGCGCCGCCAAGAACTCGTGGCTCTGGCGCCCGAAGGGCACGCCGGCGCCGCTCGGCGCGATGCTGGTCAACTCCACCATCATCCTGTGGCTGGTCTTCCGCTTCGGCAGCAAGCCGATCGCGCAGGCGCTCCGGTCGCGCAAGGCGACCATCCTCGCCGGCATGGACGAGGCGGCGAAGATGCGCCGGGCCGCCGAGGCCCGCCTCGCCGACTACGAGGAGAAGCTCGCCGCCATCGAGAGCGACATCACCCGCGTGCGGGACGAGATGCGCGACGCCGGTTCGAAGGAGTGTGCCCAGCTGAAGCAGGCGCTCGCCGAGCGGCGCGCGCGCATGGAGCGCGACGGGCGCTTGCTCGTCGCCCAGGAGCTCGAGGCTGCGCGCACCGCGATCCTCCACGAGGCCGTGGCGCAGACGGTCGCCGAGGCCCGTGAGGCCCTCCGCAAGGGAGTCGGGCCCGCCGACCACGAGCGGCTCGCGCAGGAGTTCCTCGCGTCGGTCGCGTCGGCCCGCTCGGAGTTCGGAGGAGCGCGGTCATGACAGACGTGGCGGTCGCCGAGCGGTGGGCGCGGGCGGTGTTCGAGCTCGGGACGGAGACGGGCCAGCTCAAGCCCCTGACGGATCAGCTCTCGCGCTTCGCGCAGACGTACGCGGCGAACCCCGAGCTCCGCTCCGTGCTCGACAACCCGGTGGTCGACGAGCGCCACCGGACGGAAATCCTCTCCGCGATCGCGCAGCGCCTCGGGCTCGCGCCCCACGCCGTCAACACGGTGAAGCTGCTCGCGCAGCGCGCGCGCCTCCACGCGCTCCCGGACATCGCGCGGCGCCTGACGCAGCTCGCCGACGAGCGGGCCGGCGTGGTGCGCGCCCAGGTGGTCAGCGCGGCCCCCCTCGGGGAGGCCTACGTCACGCGCCTGGCCGCCGAGCTGGAGAAGGTGGCCGGCAAGAAGGTCGTGATCGAGCGCTCCGTCGATCCCGCGCTCCTCGGCGGACTGGTCGCCCGCGTGGGCGATCACGTGATCGACGGCAGCCTGCGGAGCCGGCTCGATCGCCTGGAGCGCCAGCTCACCGAGTCTCGCGCCGGCTGAGGTCGGCGCGGTCCCCCGTCCCCCGTTCTAGAGCTTCCCGAGAGAAGAACCATGCAGCTCAGCGCCGACGAGATCTCCCAGATCATCAAGAAGCAGATCCAGAACTTCGACCGCGCCGCCGTCGTCACGGAGACCGGCACGGTCCTGACGAGCGGCGACGGCATCGCGCGGGTGTACGGCCTGGAGGGCGCGATGGCCGGCGAGCTCGTGGAGTTCCCAGGCGAGATCTACGGCCTGGTGCTCAACCTCGAGCAGGGCAACGTCGGCGTCGCCATCCTGGGCGATGGCACGGCCGTCCGCGAGGGCGATCTGGTGAAGCGCACCGGCCGCATCGCCGACGTGCCGGTGGGCGAGGCGGTCGTCGGCCGTGTGGTCAACGCGCTCGGCCAGGCCATCGACGGCAAGGGCGCCATCGCCAGCGACCTGCGCCGGCGCATCGAGGTGAAGGCGCCGGGCATCATCGGCCGCCAGCCCGTCAAGGAGCCGCTCCAGACCGGCCTCAAGGCGATCGACGCCATGATCCCGATCGGTCGCGGTCAGCGTGAGCTCATCATCGGCGACCGCCAGACGGGCAAGACGGCGATCGCGATCGACACGATCATCAACCAGAAGGGCAAAGGCGTCTTCTGCTTCTACGTCGCGATCGGGCAGAAGGCCTCCACCGTCGCCCAGGTGGTAGACAAGCTCGCGCAGCACGGCGCGATGGAATACACGACCGTCGTCGTCGCGACCGCGACCGAGACGGCGCCCCTCCAGTTCCTCGCGCCGTACGTCGGCGTGACGATGGGCGAGTACTTCCGCGACACCGGGCGCCACGCGCTCTGCATCTACGACGATCTCTCCAAGCAGGCGGTCGCCTACCGGCAGATGTCCCTGCTTCTCCGCCGCCCGCCGGGGCGCGAGGCGTATCCGGGCGACGTCTTCTACATCCACTCCCGCCTCCTCGAGCGCGCCGCCAAGATGGGCGAGCGGTGGTTCGTGGTGAAGAAGGGCGCCGAGGTGGCGGCGGGAGACTGGAGCTTCCGCGGCGTCGACGGCGCTACCCACCTCGGCGAGGAGGGGAAGCACCTGGCCGAGGCGGCGCTGAAGGCGCAGCCCAGCTCGGCCGAGCTGGAGGTGAAGAAGGACCCGCACTCCGGCGGTTCGCTCACCGCCCTCCCCATCATCGAGACGCAGGCGGGCGACGTGTCCGCCTACATCCCGACGAACGTCATCTCGATCACCGACGGTCAGATCTTCCTGGAGAGCGATCTCTTCTACTCGGGCGTCCGGCCCGCCATCAACGTCGGCATCAGCGTGAGCCGCGTGGGCGGCAACGCCCAGATCAAGGCGATGAAGAAGGTCGCCGGCACCCTCCGCCTGGATCTCGCGCAGTACCGCGCCATGGCGGCGTTCGCGCAGTTCGCCAGCGATCTGGACGCCGCGACCCGCGCCCAGCTCGAGCGTGGCAAGCGGATGGTCGAGATCCTGAAGCAGGATCAGTACGCGCCGCTCCCGGTCGAGAAGCAGATCGCCATCATCTTCGCCGGCGCCAACGGCTACCTCGACGAGCTCCCGGTCGAGTCGCTCGGCGCCTTCGAGAAGGAGCTCTACGCGCTCCTCGACTCCAAGCACGCCGACCTCCTCGAGCAGATCCGCGAGAAGAGGGACATCAGCGACGAGATCAAGAAGAAGCTCGACAAGGTGCTGGAGAAGTTCAGCAAGGGCTTCGTCCCGAGCCAGAGGTGAGCGCCCCGTGCCCAGCCTGAAGGACATCCGCCGCCGTATCGGCAGCGTGAAGAGCACGCAGAAGATCACGCGCGCCATGAAGATGGTGGCTGGCGCGCGCCTGAACCGCGCACAGCAGCGGATCACCGCCCTCCGCCCCTACGCCGTCAAGACGCACGAGGTGCTGGTCACCGTCGTCGGGCCCGCCCCGGAGGAGGGCGAGGCGCAGGTGGAGGCGCAGCACCCGCTGCTCGTGCGCCGGCCGGAGGAGCGGACTCTGCTCCTCGTCATCACCAGCGACCGGGGCCTGTGTGGAGCCTTCAACTCCTCGATCGCGAAGACCGCGGAGCGCCTCTGGCGCGAGCAGGAGGCCGAGGGGAAGACGGTGAAGCTCGCGACCATCGGCCGAAAAGGGCGTGACTACTTCCGGCGCCGCAAGGCCCCGGTCCATCACGTCTTCGAGGGCGTCTGGGAGCGGCTCGATATCGAGAAGGCGGGGCAGGTCGCGCGGGAGCTGCTCGCGCCCTTCCTCCGCGGCGAGGTGGACGCCATCTACGTCGTCTACAACGAGTTCAAGAGCGCCATGAGCCAGCGACCCGTCGCGGAGCGGCTCTTCCCGCTCGAGGATCGCGGCAAGGTCGCGCCGCTCGCCGAGGGCGCCCAGCGCGAGTTCTCCTTCGAGCCGAGCCGCGAGGCGCTCCTCGAGCGCCTGGTGCCGATGTACGTCGAGGTCAGCATCCTCCGGGCGCTGCTCGAGTCGATGGCCTCGGAGCTCGGTGCGCGAATGACGGCGATGGACTCCGCGACGAAGAACGCCAGCGAGATGATCGCCAGCCTCACGCTCCAGTACAACCGAGCCCGCCAGGCCGCGATCACCAAGGAGCTGATGGAGATCATCGGCGGCGCCGAGGCGCTCAAGGCCTGAGTCGCGGGTGCCTCGCCCCGGGCCCGCGCGCCCTCCGGCGGCGACCGGGGGCCCGGCCCCGGCGGGCCCACCCCACCACGGAGAGCAGGGACACATGGCACGCAAGCCCTCGCGCGACGCACGGAGGAAGCAGCGGGAGCGGAGCGAGCGCGCGACCGCGCACGGACTCCCGGCGCGGCCGGTGGAGCGGCCTCCCGCGTCGCGTCGCCCGAGCGCCCCGGAGCGCCCGCTGGACGCCACGCCCGCCGACGAGGACGAGGGCGATGACGAGCGCGTCTCGGACGCGCCTGCGCCGTCCCACTCGGGGGCGCGCACGTCGATCGGGGATCGAGTCGCGGCTGCGCCGCTCGGCGCGAAGCTGGCGGTGATCGGCGCGCTCGGCGTCGCTGCCGTCTGGGTCGCGAGTCGCGCCGGGACGGCGCCGCCCGCCCCGCCGCCAGCGCCCGCCACCTCGGGGGCGAGTCGCCCGGCTCGAGCGGTCGAGTTCGCGAGCCCTCCCGTCGTCCCCCCCGAGCCCGCCTCGGACGCGAGCCCGGCGCCCGCGCCGCCCGCGCCGGCCGCGACGAGCGGCGCGGCCCCCGAGCCGCTGCTCCCGCCCGGCCGCGGCACGCCGGCGCTCGGCGCGCCGGGGCCCGGGCCGACGTCGCCCCCGGTACCCCCGCCCCCAGTAGTCCGTCCCCCCCCGGGTCCCCCCCCAGCGGCGGCGCCCCCGCGCCCGATCGGCTCCGTGGCGCCCTGAGGGGCGCCGTGAGGACGGCGCGCCCGCGGCTCGCCAGCGTGCGCGCCCGGCCGAGGCGCACGGGCGGGCCCTCCCGCCCGGCGCGCCGGGCCGCGGCTCGCCGGCCGAGCGGGCCGCCAGCGCTGGCGCCGGGAACTCGCGCGGAAGGGCGCTCCGTGGCATCAAGCGAGCCGGCGCGAGGCTGCTCCGCGGGCGCGCGCCGCTCCGTCCCCCAGGAAGCTCCCATGTGTGGAATTGTCGGCTACGTCGGGCCCCGCCAGGCGGCCCCCATCCTCCTCGACGGCCTCCGCAAGCTCGAGTACCGCGGGTACGACTCCGCCGGGCTCGCGGTGCACGACGGCTCGGAGCTCGCCATCCGGCGAGCGGTCGGCAAGCTCGGCAACCTGGCGGCCTCGCTCGCCGAGCGGCCGCTGGCGGGCACCGCCGGCGTCGGCCACACGCGGTGGGCCACGCACGGTCGCCCGAGCGAGCCGAACGCGCACCCGCACGTGGCGGGGGAGGTCGCGATCATCCACAACGGCATCATCGAGAACCACCTCGAGCTCAAGCGTGAGCTCCTGGCGTTGGGCGTCGACTTCCGCAGCGACACGGACACCGAGATCGTCGCCCACCTCGTGGACCGCGAGCTCGCGAGCGGCACGGGCTCGCTCTTCGACGCCGTCCGAGCCGCGCTCGGGCGGGTGCGGGGCGCGTACGCGCTCGCGGTGATCGCGCGTCGCTCGCCGGACCGGCTCGTCGTCGCGAAGAGCGCGTCTCCGCTCGTCCTCGGGATCGGGGACGGCGAGACGCTCTGCGGGAGCGACATCCCCGCGCTGCTCGAGCACACCCGGCAGATGCTCTTCCTCGAGGACGGCGAGATGGCCGAGCTCACCGCTGGGGGCGCGCGGATCGAGACGCTCGACGGCCGAGTGGTGACGCGCGCGCCCAAGCGGATCGACTGGAGCCCCGTCCAGGCGGAGAAGGGCGGCTACAAGCACTTCATGCTGAAGGAGATCTTCGAGCAGCCGCGCGCGGTGGAGGATACGCTCCGCGGGCGCGTCGTGCTCGAGGACGCGGACGTGGTGGACGCGGAGCTGGGGCTCACCGGCGAGCTCGCGCAGCAGCTCCGCCGCGTGGTGCTCGTCGCCTGCGGGACGAGCCACCACGCGGCGCTCGCGGGCCGGCAGTGGATCGAGCAGCTCGCGCGCGTCCCCGCGCAGGCGGAGCTCGCGAGCGAGGTTCGGTACCGGGAGCCGGTGTTCGGTCCCGGGGATCTCGTGGTGGCCGTCAGCCAGTCGGGCGAGACCGCGGACACCCTGGCGGCGATGAGGTCTGCGCGTGAGGCCGGCGCCACGGTGCTCGCCGTCGCCAACGTGCTGGACAGCGCGATCCCGCGAGCTTCGCACGGGGCGCTCTACACCCACGCGGGCCCGGAGATCGGGGTCGCGTCCACCAAGTGCTTCACCGCCCAGCTCACCGCGCTGCTGCTGCTCGCCGTGTGGCTCGGGCGACGGCGCGGCACCCTCGAGGCTCCTCGCGCCCGCGCCGTGCTGCAGGCCATGGTCGAGGCGCCGCAGCACATGCGGAGCGCGCTCGCGCACGCCGACGAGGCGCTCGCCGTCGCGCGGCAGTACCAGCACGCCCGCCACATGCTCTTCCTCGGGCGCGGCCTGGGCTGGCCGATCGCGCTAGAGGGAGCGCTCAAGCTGAAGGAGATCAGCTACGCGCACGCCGAGGGCTACGCGGCCGGCGAGATGAAGCACGGGCCCATCGCGCTCATCGACGGTGACATGCCGGTCGTCGTCGTCCTGGTGCGGGACCGGCAGTTCGAGAAGACGCTCTCCAACGTGCAGGAGGTGCGGGCGCGAGACGGCCAGGTGATCGCCGTGGTCGAGGAGGGCGACGCGGAGGCGGCAGCCCAGGCGGTGCACGCGCTGCACGTCCCGCACGTCGACGAGATCGTCTCGCCGCTCGTCACCGTCGTCCCGCTCCAGCTGCTCGCGTATCACATCGCGGATCTGAAGGGCACCGACGTGGACCAGCCGAGGAACCTCGCGAAGACCGTGACCGTAGAGTGAGCCGGCGGCCCGCGGCTGGGGCCGCCTCGGCCGGCGCGGTTGCGCCGCCCGGCGCCCGCGTGCGATGCTGCGCGCCCGCGGCGTCGCGGCGAAGGGACGGAGCCTCATGTCGCTGATGGAATCTGGGGTGGGTCGAGCTCGGCGTACTCGGGCTCGCGCTCGGCGCGCTCCCTGGGGTGCGACGGTCGCTGCCTGCGTGGCCTGCGCCGCGTCCGCTCGGAGCGCCCAGGCGCAGGACGCAGCCGCGGCGGCGGCCGTCCTGCCCCCACCTCCGCAGGGTGCTGCCGACGCGGAGCCGCCGCCGCCGAACGTCTCCGTCACGCTGTCCCCCGTGCATCTCGTCTTGCCGGTCGTCGAGCTGAAGGTCGAGGGGAGGGTGGGGGAGTTCGTGGGGCTCGCCGCGATCGGCGGGTACGGCTCGACCTCCGTCGAGGTCGACGGCGTGAGCGAGGCCTTCACGACGTTCGAGCTCGGCGCGCAGGTCGCGGCGTACCCGCTCCAGCCCTTCCGGAGTCTCCAGGTGGGAGCGGAGGTGCTCTACGTGTCCATCTCCGGCAACGTCGAGGACGTGGAGGGCAACGGCGATGGGGTCGCGGTGGGGCCGTTCGTCGGCTACAAGTTCGCCACCGACGGAGGGTTCACCTTCGTGGCGCAGGTGGGCGCGCAGTACCTCGCCGCCCAGGCGAAGGCCGAGGACGCCGGGGGCACCTCCGCCGCGGCGGACGAGAGCGCGGTCGTCCCCCTCGTCAACCTCGATCTCGGCTGGTCCTTCTAGCGGAGGCCGTCACGGTGTCGGGCCGCGCGCTGGCCCTGGGAGCGCGCACTCCACGGGCTGGCGCACCTCGACGCCGAGCTCGTACCCGAGGACGGCGGCGCGCGCCGTCGCGCCGAACGTCGCCACGACCCACGGCTGGACCGCCGCGTCGCCGACGGCGACGGTGTCGAGCGCCACCTCGATCGCCTCGAGGCACACCCGCTCCGGGCTCCAGCGCACCACCGCGGACATCGGCGGGCGCTCGGCGGGCGCGAACGTGCCGGTGACGCGCACCCAGGCCGCCGGCACCTGCACGATGGCGCGCCAGCTCCCCGCGACGCTCCCGCACGCTGCGTCGGAGCCCGGCGTGAGCGTCGACCAGGGCGCTAGCGCCACGGGCGCCGCGTCCGGCTGCAGCAAGATCGCCGGGTCGTCCGTCGTGGACGGCGTGAGCGCCCGGGGAAGGCGGAGTACCCCGAGCTCCCCTCCCGGGGCACGGGCGAGGGCGTCCGTGGCGGCGGCCTCGGAGCCGGGCGGCGCGGGGATCACGAGGCCCCGGAACGACCGGCCCCCGTCGACCACCAGCACCTCAGCGCCCCCCGCGCTGTCCGCGCGCAGCAGCGCGACGCGCCGGTCGTCGAGCCGTACGGCGCTCACCGTGAGCCGATCGTCTGCGGCGCCCGCTGTGGCGATCGGGAGCGCGGCCGGACGGGGCGAGCGCAGCCACGTGGGGGGATCGCTCCCCTCGAGCAGCAGCCCGCCCGACAGCGCCGGAGCCACGCCGAGCACCGGTACGACGGACAGCTCCGACTGGTCGTCCGGCGCGACGGGGGGCAGCGGCTGCCCGCTCGCGTGGGCGGCGGCGACGAGCTCACCGAAGCGGACCGTCGCGCTCTGCGGCGTGGCCTCGGGCGCGAACGCGTCGATCCACACCGAGGTGCGGGTCGCGTTCGCCGCGGCCGGAGGGAGCGCGCCGTCCGAGTCGCCGAGCTCGAGGTGCTTGCCGTGACGAAGCGCGCGCAGGCCCGGGATGCTGGTCGGGCCCGCCACGGAGTGCACGACCGCCCACACACCGCGCTCGCGCGCGTGCGCGACCTCGCCCGTCCGCAGCCGCACCGTCGTCGCGCCGAAGCCGACGCCCTCCGCCTCGGTCGCGGCGGCCGCCTGGCGCTTCGTCATCGGCGCCAGCTCGCGGCACGCGAGGACCGGGAGCGGCGGCTGCGGCGCGACTCGCGTAGCCCGCGCGGGTGGGCGCTCCGCGCGCGCGGGCGCCGGCGCGGTCTGCCGCCAGCCGGGGCGCAGCCATCGGCCGAGGTGGCAGCCGGCGTCGGAGCACGTGGCGCTGCCGCGTGATGCCCTGCCGAGGTCCACCGGCGCCAGCACCTCGCGCCACGACTGCCCATGATCGAGCGACTGCCAGACGTGCCCCTCCGGATCCTGGGCGATCGCGCGGGCGCCGTCCGCCACCCAGAAGCCCCAAGAGAACGGCGAGTCGACTCGGCGGCCGTCCACCGTGATCGTCACGCCGCGATCCGCGGACCAGCCCGAGAGCGAGCCGTCTGCGCGCGCCGTCCAGCTCCGGTCGAGGACGCCGCCCGTGGCGCTGCGCGTGGCGGCGGCGTCGACCGCGCCGCCGAGCGCGTCCGGCGGTACGGCGCGCCGCCGACCGGTCCGCGTGTCGAAGAGCGCGCGCTCCGGGGTCGCGATCACGGCGACCGCGTGGCCGTCGTCCGCCGGGATCCAGCGCACGACGCTCGGCGCCGACGCGCCCGCGTCGGTTCGCTCGAGCGCCGCGCTCACGTCGAGCTCGCGCCACCCGCCGTCCGCCGGACGGACACAGAGGCGACCGGCGTCCGGCTCGCCGTCGCACGTCCCGAAACGCAGGAGCGCGCCGCCGGCAGATCCCGCGATGTGGCTGCGGCTGGGGAAGCTCTTCTCGACGCGCGGGCTCGACCCCGCGCCGCCCGCGACGACGACCGTCGCGCGGTCCGTCTCGCAGACGAACAGCACGTCGGCCGGGGTACGCACGGCGGCGCAGCTCGCACGTGCGGGCACGACCCGCTCCGTCAGCGCCACGATCTCCCCCGTCCCGAGATCGACCCGCGCGATCGCGCCCGAGGCCTCGACCACCGCCTCGCGCGGAGCCACGAGCGCGCCAGCCCGGATCGCGCGCTCGATGGGCGGCTCGGGCTGTGTCCATCCGGGCGGATTCGGCGCGGGCCGCGGGCCGGGCGGCGACGCGAAGCGCTCCAGCGAGCGCTCGTCCACCCGGATCGCCGTGCCCGACGGCAGCTCGAGCCACACGCGCCCCTCGTGCGCGCGGACCTGGGTGGGCGCCTCGCCCACCTCGGCGCTCAAGTCCGTCCACGGCCCACCTCGGCGCGAGACGACGACGCGCCCGCCGTGGAGGACCGCCGCGCTCGTCGCGTCGTCGCCGGTCGCCCAGTCCGCGAGCCCCGGTGGATCGACCGCGGCGGCTCGCCCCGTCGCCGGGTCGACGAGCGCGCGCTCGGACGGCGAGAGGAACAGCACCGCTTTGGGACCGAAGCTCACCTTCGCGGGCCGGAACGGGAGCGTCGTCACGCCGACCAGCGCGCCGGCGAAGGAGCTCGAGCGCAGCACCTCGCCCCCCGACCAGAAGAGGAACCCGCCGCCGAGGCGCGCAGGCACGCGCGCGCCGCCGTCGAGCCGGGCGGGCGGATCCGAGCCGTCGACGAAGCCGGTCGCGATCGTGAACCGGCGGCCGTCGACCAGCGCACCGCCGTCGTCCCCCGGCGAGCGCGGCGCGAGCCCCAGCCGCGAGATGAGGCTCGGCGCGATGATGTACTCCGGCAGGGGCACCGGCGCGGCGATCGGGTCGCGCGGCGCGGGGGCGACCTGAGCTGTCGGCGGCGCCGCGGCCCGGGGGGACGGCGCCCCACACGCGATGGCGCTCAGCAGCGCGATCAGGCTCGGCCGCGCCGGGCGCGCCGCCGCGGCCCTCGTTGGGCGCGCGGGGCGCACCGTCACGGCTCCCGCATCCGGTCGCTGAAGATCTCGGCCGCGATCTTCGCGAGCTTGGTCGCGGCGGGCTTCTTCTTCAGCAGCGACGGCTTGACCATCGGGCTCCCCGCGAACGACGGATCGTAGACCGGCGGCTTCGTCGGCGACTCGACGCGGAAGCCGTGCGTGGCGGTGCCGCGCCCCGGGTCCGTCGTGAAGAACACCACGTCGTAGCCGTCCTTGCCGTCGGTGTCATAGAACGACCACGCGACGCCGTTGCGCTGGAAGTAGGCGAAGTCGCCGCTGAGCTTCCCTCCGGTCGCCAGCTCCTCGAGGTTCGTCTTCTTCAAGTCCTTGCCCTTCAGGCTGCTCTCGTCCAGGTCGATCACGTAGGCCGTGCTCCCGAACCCTTGCTGCACGAAGACCGCGCGCGGCGCGACCTTCAGGTCCATGAGCTCGTAGGAGACGCCGCGGCCGTCCTTGAAGATGTCGGGGAAGGACGCCACGCCTAGGTCGGACGCGCTGGAGAAGATCGCCAGGAAGCTCTTCTCCACCATGGCGCGCAGCGCGGGCGCCTGGGGCGCCGGCGCCAGGTCGGCGCGCATCAGCTTGCGGCCCACGTGCTCCGGCGCGGCGGTCCGGTTCCCCGCGGCGTCCACCCGGTACGCCTCGACCGCCGCGTACACTCGCGCGCCGGGCGCGTGGAGCACCAGGTCCATGCGGCCGTCGTCGTCCGTGTCGTACCAGGTCCACAGGTGCGTGGCCTGCGCGATCACGCTCACCTCCGCGTCGAGCGCGGACGGCTGCACGTCGCGCCCGATGACGAAGCTCGCCGGCAGTCGCGAGACATGGCTCCGATCGAGATCGATCATCGTCCGCGCGCCGAAGGTGCCCTGCACGAAGACGGAGTCGGCGTTGCCGTCGGCGTCGAGGTCCCGGGTCTCGGCGCGCCCTGTCCCCGCGAGCGGCTGGGGGAGCGAGCCGGCGGCTCCTCCGGCGATCTCGACGGCGCGCTCGGGGAACGCCGTCGAAGCGACGGCCGCGAGGCGCTGCCGCAGGCGCTCGTCCTGGAACAGCGACATCCGGACGTCGCGGCCGCCCTCGAGCGCGGCGTCGCGCTCGAGCTCACCGGTGGGCTTCAGGCGGTACCCGCTCGAGGCCTGCCCGCTCCCGCCCTCGTCTACCAGCACCACGTCGTGCTTCCCGTCGTTGTCGGTGTCGTACCAAATCAGGCGCTTGCCCTCGAGCTCCAGGAGCACGAGCTCGGGATCGAAGCCGCGCTTCTCGTAGACCTCAGTCATCTCCGGCAGCGTGCTCCCGCGCGGGTAGCTCGACTGATCGAGGTCGACCATCACGGCCTGGCTCAGGACCGGGCACCACGGGCACGCGCGCCGGCCCTCCAGCGCCAGTACGTCGACGGTGCCGTCGAGGTCGACGTCGTCGACGCTCGCGTCTCCTCCGCCCTCCTTCCACGGGTCGGGGAGGACCTGCGCGACCCGCTCCGGCTTCTCCTTGACGAACGCGGCGAGCTCCGCTCGGTGGATGTGGAAGGAGAGCAACCCTCCCGTGCGGCCGTCGCGGTTCGAGAAGGCGTTCAGGCCGATCAGCTCGCCTTGCTGGGTGACGAGCGGGCCGCCGCTGTCGCCCGGCAGGATCTGGCACGAGGACTGGATCACCAGGCCGAGGTTCTGGTCGTCGAGGAACTTGCGGAACTGCTCCGCCGCCTTCTTGCCGTCGTCGTCGTCCTTGAACTGCGCCAGCGTCGCCAGGTGATCGCGCAGCTTGCCGAGCGCGGAGATCTCCCCGCTCTTGATCGCCCAGAGCATGCCCGCGCCCGCGTGGCCGATCGCCATCACCTGCTGCCCCGGCACCGGGTCCGCCGCCGCGAGCTTCACGAACGGGAGCTTGGGCGGAGGGTCGACGAGCTTGACGAGCGCGAGATCGCGGAGCGGGTCGCTCTTGTGGACGTACGCCTCGTACTGCTTCTCGTCGCGCTCCATCCCGCCGGACTTGGTGTCCAGCTTGCCGAGGACCACCTGCACCTTGAGCTTGAAGTCCTTCTCTTCGCCGCCCTTCACCACGTGGTGGTTGGTGAGGATCCAGCCGCTCGCATCGACGAGGACGCCGCTGCCCATCCCCCCGCCCGCCCGAATGATCACCGTCGCGGGCGCGACGGCGCGGTAGACCTCGGCGGCCGACCTCGGGGGGGGCGCGGCCCGTCCCCTCGAGACGCCCAGCGTGTCCGCTGCGACCGCGTTCGCCTGGCGCCGATCGGCGAGCTTGGGGCTCCCGACCTTGCGCTTGCGCGGTAGCGGCGCCGCGGACGACGCCCGCCGCTCCCCCGCGGCTGGCAGCTCCCCGGAGCTGGCGTTCTGGTTCGACGACGGCGGCGGCGTCGAGCCGCCGCAGGCGGCGGCGGTGGCGAAGGCGAGGCCCAGGGCGAACACGCTGCGGGGACGGATCATGACGACTCCGGCGGGGTGGGGGAGGGCGTCAGGATAACACGGCGCTCTCCCACTCCCGCCTACACGCGCGCCGCCTCGATCGCGCGAGGCGCGACGCGCCGTGCCGTTGACGCCAGCTCGTGCCTGCGTGACGTTGCCGCTGTGCGAAGCTCTCTCGTCGCCCTGGCGGTGGTCGCCGCTCCGGTCCTCGCGTCCACGGCCGCTGGCGCGCAACCGGCGCGGGGCAAGCCCCCCGCCACGGCGCACGGCGGACCCGCGGCCACGAGCGATCGTGACGCCGAGGCGAAGGCCCTCTTCCAGGCTGGGCGCGCCGCGTACGAGGCAGGGCGCTTCGAGGACGCGCTCGGGCACTTCCAGCGCGCCTACGAGCTCAGTGGGCGGAGCGCGCTCCTCTACAACGTGGGGCTCGCCGCCGATCGGGCGCGCAAGGACGACGTCGCCATCCAGGCGTACGAGCGCTTCCTCGCCGCGGAGCCCGAGTCCAGCCTGCGCGGGGAGGTCGAGGCGCGCCTCGGCCTGTTGAAGCGAGCGCGGGACGAGCGCGAGCGCCCAGCACGGCCGAGGGCGTCGCGGCCGGCGCCCGCGGACCCAGCGCCTGAAGACGGCGGGTCGCGAGGATGGATGCCGTGGGCCGTCGCGGGCGGGGGCGCGGCGTTCGTCGTCACCGGGGGCGTGCTCCTGACGCTCGGCCTCTCGGCGCGCTCGCGCGTCGTGGACGCCCGCGACGGCGCGCGGTGGTCGGAGCTGGCGAGCGACGCCGACGCGGCGCCTCTGCTCCTCGGCGGCGGCGCCGCGCTGCTGGTCGGGGGCGTCGCCGCCGCGGTCGGGGGCGTGGTGTGGGCGACGCGCAAGGAGTCGGGCGCGGAGACGGCGCTCGTCGTCGGGCCGGGCGCCTTCCTCGTCCGAGGGCGGTTCTGATGCGCCCGTCGCTGCGGGTCGCGGGGCTCCTCGCCGCGATCGCCGGTACCCTCCCCTGGGGGTGTGCGGTGGAGCCCCCCGAGGGCGTCCTCGTCTGCGCGACGGCCGCCGAGTGCCCGGGCGGCTGGGCGTGTCGCGCCGACTCCCGCTGTTGGAAGACGCGCGGCGCCGTCGACGCCGGGGCGGACGCGCCCGCCACCGACGGCGCGTCGTCGGACTCCGGCGACGATGCGCGGTCCGACTCCGGCCACGACGCGCCGCCGGCCGACGCGCCGCCGGCCGACGCGCCGCCCGCGGACGCGGAGGACGCGGGCGACGCGGGGGATGCCGGCGGCGACTCCGCCGCGGACGCGGGCGGCGGGTGCTCGCCGGCCCAGTGCGACGATCTGGTGGGGTGCACCAACGACGCGTGCGGTGCCGGCGGGGCGTGCGTCCACGTCCCGGACGACGGCCAGTGCGTCGCCTTCCCCGGGGGACACTGCGACCAGGTGAACGGCTGCCAGTACCCGACGTGCACGCCCTCGTCGTGCGTGGCGGGGCCATGCGAGGTCGCGGCCTGCGTGGGGGACACCTGCCAGCGGACCTCGGCGTGCTCCCCGGGGCAGCAGTGCTGCGCCGGCGGATGCGTGGCGGCAGGATGCGATGACGCCAACCCGTGCACCGCGGACGCCTGCGGGGCGTCGGGCTGCGTCTCCACGCCCACGCCGGGGATCCCGTGTGCCGACGACGGCAACCCCTGCACGGCCGACGCCTGCGGCGCGGGCGGGCAGTGCGAGCACCCGCCGGTCGCGGACGCGACGCCGTGCGGGGGTACGGACCGCTGCAGCGCGGGGTCGTGCGTCGCGATGAACACCGCCGAGCACTGCGGCTCGTGGAACATCCGGTGCGCGGCCGGGCGGAGCTGCATGCCCGTACCCGACGCGCCCGCCTACTACACGTGCACCTGCCTCGGCTTCGCCGACTGTCAGCCCAACGGCTTCGGCGGGAGCGCGACGTGCTACACCGACTCGTCGATCGGCAAGACGTACTGCCTGTGCCAGTGCGGCGCCGTCGGCACTTGCACCGGCCAGTGCGCTGACGGGTACCTCTGCTACAACGTCGCCGGGGACAACTACTGCGCGCCGTGAAGCCGGGCACCGCGCCCGCGGCGCGCGCGCGCTAGTCGCAGCCCGCGCTCCCCGCGGCGGGCACGCGTGGCGCCTCGCCTCGGGCGAAGCTCTCCAGGAAACAGCGGTACTGGCGCTTGGGCGCGTCCGTCTGGAAGACGACCTCGTGGCCGTCCTCGACGCCGTCCTCGGGGTGCTGGGTGACGACCGCGGTGACGCCACCGCCGCCTGCCGGTCGGTTGCCGCTCACCGGGAGCGCCCGCGCCGTGCCGCCGGAGTGGCGGAGCAGCTCCGCGAGCGGCGCGAACTGGGACAGCTCGGCGTGGTCTGCGTCCAGCGCGGGGCCCGCGAGATCGAGCCCCAGCGCGAGCGAGGTCGCGTTGGCGATCGGCGGCAGGATGTAGTGGTCGACGATGCCCTGCATCATGAGCACGTGGGGGAACGCCGGCCCCGGCGGCGAGGTCGCGAGCCGCGCGGCGTAGACCGGCGGATCGGCGGGCTCCGCCGCCCACTGGAACAGGGACAGCGCCGGGTCGTGCTCGTGGAGCTGGTACGTCCCCGCGACGCCGAGCAGCAGCTCGGCGAACCCGCGGACCGGGATCGGCTCGAGCTTCCACACCACGTTCTCGATCCAGCTGCCCCCGGCGCCGCTCAGCAGCACCGCGCGGACGGTGTCCTCGAAGGCGGCGGTGAGCGGCGCGATGGTCGCGCCCATCGAGTGCCCCATCAGCACGAGGCGCGCCACGTCGAAGGTCGCGCCGTCGCCCGGCGGCGCGGTCGCCCCCGGGCACGCGGTGGTGTCGACGTGCACCGCGCCGAGCCCCCGGGCGACCAGCGCGAGTTCGAGCGCGGACTGGCGGACGTTGTCGCGGAGGGCGACGGGGTTCGTCACGTTGAACATGAGGAACTGCTCGTCGCCCCCGTTCGGGTTGCGCGGGCCGCCGTGCGGGCCGTCCACCATCGCGCCGGCGAACCCCGCCCGCGCGAACTCCAGAGCCGGGCCGGTGCCCGGCTCGAGCACCTCGCCGTCGGCGTCCCGTCGACCGCGATCGACCAGCGGGCGGTCACCGCCGGCGCCGGTGCGGCTGAGGAGCACTACCGGATACCCCTCCGGTGGCCTGGGGGATCGGGGCACGGTGACGACGGCGCGGGCCGTCTCCCGTCGCTGCACGATGGGCGCGCCGCTCGCGTCGAACACCCACCCGCCGCCCGCTTCCTGGTACGGAGGGGAGCCCTCCTGCAGCACCGGCAGCTCGATCGTGGTGTCGTACACGCAGTAGTCGTCGAACACCTCGCGCAGCGCGAAGGGCGCCGCGGGGGCGGGCAGCGGCTCCTCGAGCAGCGCCTCGCGCGCCGAGCGGAACGACGCCGTCGGATCGTCGGTCGTGAAGACGGTGAGCCCGCCCAGCTCCGTCGCGGGGACGCCGGCCGCGGCGAGCGACGCCAGCGCCTCGCGGTACGTCGCGAACACCTCGGGCGACAACTCGGCCGGGCGCACGCCGTTTACCAGGCGCACCAGCCGCTCCGGCACGCCGAGCGTGTTCCCCGCGGCGTCGCCGAGCGCGCGGCGCACGATCGCCGCGTAGGTCGCCCCGGGCGCGAGCGGCGCGCCCTGAAGCGGCAACAGCGAGAGGACGTTCGGCGCCCCGAACGGCCCGCCGTCGGCGCGGAACCGTGCCTCGATCGGGTGCGCCACCGCCGCGCCGTCGGGGACGACGCGCCAGAGCGCCACCGCGGCGCCCGGCTCGACGGAGCCAGCGGGCCCGATCGAGAGCGACTCGTCCAGGGGGCCGTCGAGCGTGAAGTAGACGCCGGCGGTCGTCGCGAAGCCGCGCGCGTCGTGCGCCAGGATGTCGAGGCACTTGGCGAGGAACGGCGAGGCGGTCGGGTTCGGGAAGCCGGCGAGGTCCGGGCGGCCGCCCGAGCGGCGGGCGTCGTCCGGGAACGGCGACGCGAAGAAGCCGGCGGCGGCGCCTTCCATCCGCACGGCGGTGCCGGGGACCGCGGCGCAGTCGCACGCGCGCTCCGTCTCTGCCTCGCCGCAGCCGAGCGCGCCGAGCGCGCCAAGCGCCACCAGGGCCCACCTGCGGAGCGTCGTCACCCGCCGAGTCTGCCGGGGTGCGCGTCAGCGCGCCAGGGCGTCTCGTGCGGGGCGGGTCGTGCGGGGCGGGTCGTGCGGGGCGGGTCGGCGCCGCGCATCGTGGGCTCCTGCGGGTCCGGCGCGGCGGCCGGTCCGGCGCGTGGACGGAGCCCGGCCCCGGGGTTAGAGTCGGGGTTCTGGAGGCATCCGAGGCGATCGTGAACCCCATCACGCAGGACGGCGACGCTCGCCCGCCCACCTCGGGCGGGATGGAAGGGCAGGTCATCGCCGGCAAGTACCAGCTCCTCCGGCTGCTCGGGCAGGGCGGGATGGGTGCCGTCTACGAGGGGCGGAACGCCGCGACGCTGAAGCGCTGCGCGGTGAAGCTGCTCATCTCCGCCGAGCTCGGCGCGAACGAGCAGGTCATCAAGCGGTTCTTCCGTGAGGCGAAGGCGAGCAGCGTGATCGAGAGCGATCACGTCGTCACCATCTACGACTCCGGCGTCGATCCGGCGGTCGGCGCGCCGTACATGGTGATGGAGCTCCTCCAGGGCGAGGACCTCGAGCACACGCTGAAGCGCCTGGGCGCCGTGCACCCGACGACGGCCGCCAAGCTCGTGCTCCAGGCCGCCATGGGCCTGGCCAAGGCGCACGAGCTGCACATCGTGCACCGGGACATCAAGCCAGCGAACCTGTACCTCACGCGGCGCGACACCGGCGATCTCGTCGTCAAGCTCCTCGACTTCGGCATCGCCAAGGTGAAGATGGAGAGCTTCGCCGAGACGTCGCACGGCCTCACCCGCACCGGGAGCATGCTCGGCACGCCGCTCTACATGTCGCCGGAGCAGGCGAAGGGCGCCGCCAACATCGACGCCCGGAGCGACGTGTGGTCGCTCGGGATGGTGCTCTACGAGCTCTTGAGCGGGGGCCTGCCGTTCGAGAACGCGAGTTCGCTCGGTGAGCTCATGGTGAGCATCATCACGGCGGACATCCCGCTCCTCCAGGACAAGGCGCCCTGGGTGCCGCCGGAGCTCGCGGAGGTGTGCCATCGGGCCATCTCCCGCGACGTCGCCAAGCGCTTCCAGAACGCCGGCGAGTTCCGTGACGCGCTCGCCGCGATCACGCCCGACGGCCCGCGCCTGGTCGAGGACATGCTCGCGCCGGTGCCCGTCGCGTACCGCTCCTACGTGGCGCCGCGGCTCCAGCTGACAGACGACGGCATGCTCCGCGCGACCACGCGCACCGGGCTCGCGCGCACGGCGGCGTCGCTGCCGCCGAGGCCCAAGCGGTCGCCGGCTGCCGTGATCGCCGTGGCCGTTGCGGGAGTGGTGCTGGTGGGCGGCGGCGGCGCCGTCGCGTTCACCGTGACCCGCCCCGCGCCCGAGCCGGTCACCCAGGTCGTGACACAGACCGTCGTCGTCCCCGGGCAGCCGCAGGTCGTGGCCGCGCCATCCGCGCAGCCCGTGACGTTCGCCCTCGAGGTGGCGCCGGCGGACGCGGAGATCGCGGTCGACGGCAAGCCCGCCACCCTCTCCGAGGGCAAGCTGCAGCTCACGGGCCGCCCGGGTGAGGCGAAGAAGGTCACCCTCTCCGCCGCCGGGCAGAGCCAGGAGTTCACCGTCGCCGTCACCGAGGGCGGCCTCGTGCCGTCGAAGGTGACGCTCGACGCGAAGCGCGCCGCCGTGGCCGGGGCTGGTCGGGCGGGAGCCGCGCAGCCCAGGGCGGGCGCCGAGACGAAGCCCGCCGCCGCCGAGGACAAGCCGGCGGCGCCCCCGAAGAAGGCGGCGCCGGTGGTCGACAAGGGCACCAAGGAGTTCGACTGAGCGGTACGGAGGTGCGGCCGCCGCTGCGGCGCCCGCGCGGGGCGCCGACCGAGCGTGGCGGCGCTTCCTTCGCCGCCACGCTCCCTGGTACGCTGCGCCCGATGAGGTTCTCTCGAGTCGCCTGGCGCCTGATCGTCCTCGCCGCGGTCGCGCTCGCGCTCGCCTCCAGCCGTGGGACCTTCGCCCAGCCGGCGGGCGGCGCGCCGGCCGGCGCGGCGTCGGCGGCGCCGGCCGATCCAGCAGCCGGCGAGCTGGAGCGCCGCAAGGAGGAGGCGAAGCAGCGCTTCCTCCGCGGCACCGAGCTCGCGGCCAACGAGGAGTGGGACGCCGCGCTGGCCGAGTTCCTCGCGTCGCGCGAGCTCTTCCCGACGCGCGTCGCGCTGAAGAACGCGGCGCTCATGCTCCGCCAGCTCAAGCGCTACGCCGAGTCGATGGAGATGTACCGAGAGCTGCTCGCCCGGTTCGGCGAGGGCCTCGACGCCGCGGAGCGCAAGGTCGTCGACGACGCCGTCGTCCAGCTCCAGACGTTCGTGGGCGAGCTCGCCGTCGAGAGCGACCAGAGGGACGCGACCGTCGTCGTCGACGGACAAGACCGCGGCACGACGCCCCTCGCCGCGCCCCTCGCGGTGAACGCCGGCACCCACAGCGTGCGCGTGCTCAAGGAGGGCTTCATCGGCCACGAGGAGCAGGTGCTCGTCGCTGGCGGCCAGAAGAAGGTCGTCCGCGCCAAGCTCCGTCCGCTCGCGCGTTCGGGGCGCCTGGTCGTCAAGGAGGCCACCGGCAAGGCGCTCGAGGTCGTCGTCGATGGCGCGGTCGTCGGCAAGACGCCGTGGACGGGCACGCTCTCGGTCGGCACGCACACCGTGTTCCTCACGGGCCCGAACGACGAAGGCACGCCGCCGAGCGCCGCGACCGTCAGCGAGAACCACACGAGCACGCTCACGCTGCGCGCTACCGTGCTCGACGCGAAGCTCCGTATCGAGCCGACGCCCTCCAACGCCCGCATCGACGTGGACGGCGTACAGATCGGCAACGGCGTGTGGGAAGGCGGCCTGAAGAGCGGCAGCCACAAGATCGAGGTGAGCGCGCCCGGCTTCCTCGCCTACCGCAAGGACGTGCGCATCCAGGCGGGCCAGCGCGAGGTGCTCCGGGTGGTGCTGGAGCGAGATCTCTCCGATCCGCGCTGGAAGGATCGCGCCTTCCAGCCGCACCTCTTCGCCGAGGCGGTCGTCGGCGGCGCGTGGGGGCCCACCCTGGGCGGCGCGGCCGGCGCGGCCTGCGGTCGAGGTGAGTGCAGCGAGCATGCGCAGCCGACCGGCTTCCTCGCGGGCGCGCGCGGCGGCTACCAGATCTCGACGGGCCTCGCCGCCGAGGTGTTCCTCGGCTGGCTCCGGCTGCAGGAGTCGATGACCCGCACCGTCGTCGCCGACGGCGAGAGCACGCGCACCTACCTCTCTGAGGACTACGAGGACAGCACGACGGTCCAGGGGCCGATGCTCGGACTCTCCGCTAGCTACCAGTTCTTCGAGACGACGCCGCTGCTCTTCCGCGTGTGGGCGGGCGCGTCGCGCGTGAGCGCGGCGACGGAGAACTCCGGCACCTACCAGGGCGAGATGGTGAGGACGGGGGGCGCCCGCGCCGAGGTGGTCCGCTTCCAGCAGGGCATCTCCATCCCCGAGGAGACGCAGCAGGTGTGGATGCCGCTCGTCGCACCCGAGGTCCGCTTCGGCTACCGCTTCGGCAAGCGCTTCGCGCTCGACCTGGGCGTCGGGTTCTTCGCCTTCTTCCCCGGGGACGCGCTCCGGCGGGGCCGTACGAGCCTCTCGAACGACGAGGGCGAGCGCGTCGACGCCTTCGGGGTCGCCGGCACCTTCCTCGATGGCGAGCCCGTCCGCCCCGGCACGCTGCAGCTCCCCCGCGAGAAGGCCCTCGGGACGTTCTTCGCCATCGTGCCGAGCCTGGGCGGTCGCTTCGATTTCTGAGCGGGGGGCGATCGCCGCACCGGCGCGGATCCGCCGCCTGCGTACGGTGCCCCACGCGTTCCATTCTGGAACGTCCGGCGGGACACCGCGCCCCGCGTCAGCCGAGAGGCCCACGGATCTCCCCGCAAAGAGCGCCGGCACGCGCCGTGCACAGGGGCGGCTCGGGCGCCCACCCCGAGCGCCGTCGCCCCTCCGCTGGAGACCCCCATGATCGATCCCGAGAAGTCCGTCGCGAGCCTGGTCCTCGAGCGCTCCGAGTGCGCGTCCGTGCTGCAGCGCCACCGCATCGACTACTGCTGCCGCGGCGAGCTCAGCCTCCGTGCGGCGTGCGAGCGCGTCGGGATGGATCTCGCGGCGCTCACGGCCGAGCTCGAGCGCGCGATCGCGGAGCGCCGGGGCCCGGCGGGTCCCGACCCGCGAGCGCTCAGCCCGAGCGAGCTCGTCGAATACATCGTGGAGCGTCACCACGAGTACCTCCGTGAGGCGCTGCCGTTCGTGCAGGCGCTCGCCGCCAAGGTGAGCCGCGTGCACGGCGACTCCGAGCCGCGACTCCGCGCGCTCGACGGCGAGGTGCAGTCCCTCGCGTCGACCCTGCTCCCCCACCTCGACGAAGAGGAGTCGACGCTGTTCCCCGCGCTGACCGCCCAGGCGGTGGACGCAGGCGCGGCGCGCCGCGAGCTCGGGAAGATGAAGGAGGAGCACCTCGCGGTCGGAGATCTCCTCGCGCGGATCCGCACGACGACCGAGGACTTCAGGACGCCCGAGTGGGCGTGCAACAGCTATCGGACGCTGTTCGCCGAGCTCGAGCAGCTCGAGGGGGACGTCCTTCGCCACGTCCACCTCGAGAACCACGTCCTGATGCCACGGTTCGTGGCCGCCTGAGCGCCGGAGGGGCGGTCGACCGCCCCAGTCCGTGGCAACCTCCGCCCCATGGAACGGATCACCGACTACCTGGTCGCCGACCACGAGCGGCTCGGCGCGCTGCTGGCCGCCGCCGGGCGCGGATCGGCGTTCGAGCCCGAGCCGTACGCGGAATTCCGCGCGGGGCTGCTGCGTCACATCGCGATCGAGGAGCAGATCCTGCTCCCCGCGGCGCGGCGCGCGCGGGGCGGCGCGCCCGTCGAGCGGGCCGCGCGCCTGCGGCTCGAGCACGCCGCGATCGCGTCGCTGCTCGTCCCCGAGCCGAACCTCGCGCTGTGTGTCGAGGTGGTCACCCTGCTCGAGCCCCACGACGCGCTCGAGGAGTCGCCGGGTGGCGTGTACGAGGAGTGCGAGCGGCTGTGGACGCGCGCCGAGTCGAGCGAGCTCGGGCGCGCGGCGCGCGCGCGTCGCCCGGTGCGCGTGGCCCCGCACCTCGACTGGCCGAACCTCTACCGGACTGCGCGCGCGGCGCTCGCGGCCGCGTCGCGCCAGCGTTCCGAGACCGATCCTCCGAGGAGCCACCCATGACCTACCGCACCTCCCTGATTGTCGCGCTCGGCGCCCTCGCGTTCGGCTGCCACGAGGACGGCCACGGCCACGCGGGGCACGGCGCGCCTCCGCCCGCGGCCTCCGCCAGCGGTCCACCCGCGAACGCGGTGCAGGCCGAGATGCGCCTGCTCGCCGACGCGCTGGCCGGCGCGGTGCACGCCGTCGGTCGAGGGGACGTGCGTGGCGTGGAGCACGACCTGCACCGCGTCCACGGCGCCAAGGAGGCGACCGAGGCGGCGCTGAAGGACGGCAAGTACAAGCCGCCGAAGAACGCCGACAAGCTCGATCGATTCCGGGAGCTCGACCGCTCCTTCCACGACGAGCTCGAGAAGCTCGTGGCGGCCAGCCGCGCCAACGACGTCCCGGGCGTCGCCGCGGCGACCGGCCGCGCGTTGGGCGCGTGCCAGGGGTGCCACTCGGAATTCCGGCTGTGAGGGATCCCGGCGCCCGCTGGCCGGTCGCGCCGGCGCACCCCGAGCGCGTCTGCTGGGGGTGCGACAAGCTCTGCCCGGCGACCGACCTCACGTGCGGGAACGGCACCGAGCGTACCCCGCACCCGGTGGAGCTCTTCGGCGAGGATTGGTGGGCGGAGCGCGGTGAGGCGGCTCCACCTGCGGCCTCGACGGAGCGCTGATGCACGGGCTCTACCTCGCGTCGGTGACGCTGCACATCCTGGCGGCGGTGACGTGGATCGGCGGGATGTTCTTCCTCGTGCTGGTCGTGGTCCCCTGGCTCCGGCGCGGGAACCGCGCGGCGGCGGGCGCGTTCCTCCGCGAGACGGGCCTCGCCTTCCGGACGGTGGGGTGGGTGTGCTTCGGGATCCTGGTGGTCACCGGAACGTTCAACCTCTGGGTGCGGGGCGTGCGCCTCGAGACCTTCGCGAACCGAGCCTGGCTCGCCTCCAGCGCGGGGCACGCCGTCACGCTGAAGCTGCTCGTGTTCGCGCTCGTGATCGCGGTGAGCGCCGTCCACGACTTTCGCCTGGGGCCGCGCGCCGCCGCCGAGATCGAGGCCGATCCCGACTCCCACGTCGCGCACCGCCTCCGCCGCCAGGCCTCCTGGCTCGGCCGCGTGAACGTCCTCTTCGCGCTCGCGCTCGTCGTGCTCGGTGTGATCATCGTGCGCGGCTGGTGAGCGCCGTTCTCCCGTCCCAACCCAACGACCCGAGGTGACCGTGAATCCGATCGAAACCCTGGTGGAAGAGCACGAGACGATCGTGCGCATGCTCGACGCGCTGGAGTCCTGGAGCGACGCCGTGTCCGGAGACGACGCCACGGAGCGGCCCGAGCTCACGCGCTTCATGACCTTCATCCGCGAGTTCGTCGATCCCATCCACCATGGCAAGGAGGAGGATCTCCTCTTCGTGACGATGGTCGACCACGGGTTCCCGAAGGAGCACGGGCCGATCGGCATGATGCTGCACGAACACGGCATCGCCCGCGGGTTGATCCAGACGATGCACGGCCTCGCTCAGAGCCCCGCGCCGTGGACGCCGGCCGAGCGCGATCAGGCGAAGCGCGCCGCGGGCTCGTACGCCGAGCTCATGCGCCAACACATCGACAAGGAGAACCATGTCCTCTATCCGATGGCCGAGGCCCGCCTGCCTGGCTCGGCGATGCAGGACCTGGCCGCTCGCTTCGAGCGTTTCCAGGCAGCGAACGCCACGCAGGGCGCGGAGCTTCAGGCGCTCGGCGAGGCGCTGATCCAGCAGTACGCGCCCTGAGCGCCGGCGGGCGCTAGAGCGCCGAGATCGTGCAGAGCCCGTCGCCGTTCAGGTGGGCCATCGACGACGCCGACGCTCCGACGAAAGCACCGAGGTGCTGAGCCGCGAGCGGCACGCTGCCCGAGTCGTAGACCACGCCGAGCGGGCTCGTGCCATCGGCGCCCTTCAAGTCGGAGAGTGGCTGCAGCGCGAGCTCGTCGGTCGTCACCCGACCGTCGGCGTCGCCCAGGGCGTCGGCCCCCGCCCACGCGTCGAAGCGCAGGCGCGCCTCTTCGCTGCCGAGAGAGTCCCAGAAGAGGTGGTCGAGGTGGATCGTGATCTCGACCTCGGCTGCGCCCCCGTTCGCGATCACGACCCCTTGCTTCCCGTCAGCGCCGTTGGTGCAGCTCGAACTCCGAGTCGGGTTCACCAGGACGAGCTCGAAGCCCACGCTCGTCGAGCCCCGAGTCGCCGTCCCCGTGAGGAGGTGCGTCGCGCCCGCGGCGATCATCTGCTCGCCGGCGGCGGTGGAGACGGCGTCCCCGAGACGGGCTCCGGTCGCCGCTCGCGGGATCACGAAGCCAAGCTGCTCCCAGCGCCGCGCCGGGAGCCCGCCGTAGCGTCCCAGCGAGGGATCCCCGGCGTGCAGATCGACGATCCACCGATCCGTCGAGGCGACCGCGGTGTCGCCGCCCGAGCCCGTGACCTCGAGCTCGCCGATCGAGAGCAGCACCTGGGAGAAGACGATCGTCCAGTCATCCGCGAGCGCGATGCGCTCGCCATCCTCCTCGAAGGGGAAGCCCGTCTTCGCGGCGTCCTCGCCCGTCACGACCACCTCGAGCGTGCCCGTGCCGAGCGAGTCGTCGGCCCCGCACGCGGCGGTGGACGTGGCGAGCGCGGCGGCGAAGCCGAGCGGGGCGGTGCGCGCAAGCGGGGCGAGGAGCGTCATCGGATGGTCCTAGGGGTTCTGTCATCAGCCGGGGCCGGCCGCGCGCGCGATCCGCGCGCCCCGCCTCCCGCGCCAGCTCTCACTCGATCGACGCGGAGAACGCCGCGGCCGAGCGAGCGCCGAGGTACCACGCCGTCGCGACCTGCGAGTCGGCCACGATCTGCCAGCGGCCGCCCTCGCCGCGCACGGCGCCCGGGCCCGAGGCCAGCCGATCGAAGTGCGCCTCCGCCAGCCAGCGCTCGACGTGGACGGTGACCACGACCGTGCGCCCCGCCTCGAGGGGGAGCGCGGTGGCGATCCCCTCCACCCGCCGCGCGGAGTCTGCCTCCGGCAGCTCGAGGCCGCCCTCGAACGGGACGACCTCGTCGCCGCGTGTCGCCGTGCCTGCGATCCATGCGTGGTGGCCGCGCGTCGCCTCCCGCGCCTCCGCGGCGCGAGGCTCCTCCAGCCACACGGAGAAGGAGCGCGCCGTCCCGGCGGTGCCCGCGACGCGCCCGAGCGGCTCCTGACCGGCGAGGGCATCGAAGCCGACCTGCTCGAGCCACTCCCCCAGCACCTCGCCGCCGCTGAAGTGAGCGCTGCCGGCGTGCGCGTGCGCCCTCGGGATGAGCCAGTCCGCGACCGCCGCGAGCCGGTGGCGCGGCGGGCCCGGGCGTGACGCGACCGGAGGAGGGTTCTCCCACAGGTACACCGGACCGAGCGCGATCCGCGCCTCCTCGAGGCGCACCGACCAGCCTGTGGAGGTTGTGAACTCTGCCGCGTTGGCGGAGGGCGCGAGCGCCAGCTCGAACTCGATGGCCTCCCCGCCCGTCCCGCTCTCCGCGCAGGCGGTGAGGCCCAACGCCAGCGCGAGGGGAGCGAGCTGCGGGGCCAGCGGGCTGTGCGTCACGTCGCGTTCATGATGCAACTGCAACCAACTTGCAAGAGCTGGATCGGGGCAGGGAGCTTGCTAGGGTGCGAGGCCTGGCGGGTCGTACCGCCGCACCTACCGCAATGCATCTGTATCTGCCCATGGGTCGGCGGCGCTCCGGGCGACGCGGCTGCTGCGCGGCGCTCGCGGCGCTCGCGCTGACGCGCGCGGCGGCCGGGCAGGCACCGGTCACGCCGCCGCGCCCGGCAGAGGCGCCGTCGGCGACGTGGCCCGGTGAGCCGTCCCCGCACGACGTGGTCGTCCCTGTCGTCGTCACCGTCGGCGAGGATGGCGCGGTCGAGAGCGCAGAGGTGACGGCCAGTGTCAGCGAGGAGCTCGACGCCGCCGCGCTGCGAGCGGTGCTCACCTGGCGCTTCGAGCCCGCGCTGCGCGACGGCAGGCCCGTGCGCGCCAAGGTGAGCGCCGTCGTCCGGTTCGTCGGGGTGCCGCGGCCGGCGCCGTCCGGCGTGGCGCCCGAGGGGGCGGCGACGGGCGGGCCGGCGCAGCCCGCGGAGGCGGGCGAGGCGGGGGGGGCCGCCGCGGAGCCGAGCCCGCCCGCCGCGGCCGCGCCGGAGGCGCCCGCCGCCGGGGACGCGCCGGCGCCCGCCGCGGCGGGCGCGCGCGCCATCGATGTGACGGGCGCGCGTCGCTCGGCGCCGCCGGCCGCGGCGGGAGACTTCCGCGTCCGACCCGGCGCGCTGCGCGCGGTGCCGCGCCACTCGGCCGAGCAGATGCTCACGCTCGCGCCCGGGCTCTCGCTCGCGAACCACGGCGGCGAGCTGCACCCGTCCGCCATCTTCCTCCGCGGGTTCGACGCGGGCGAGGGCCAGGATCTCGAGATGACGCTCGAGGGCGTGCCGCTCAACGAGACGGCGAACCCGCACGGGCACGGCTACGCGGACGCGCATTTCCTCATCCCGGAGCTCGTGCGCGAGGTCCGCGTGGTCGAGGGGCCGTTCGAGCCCCGCCAGGGCGACTTCGCGGTCGCGGGCAGCGTCGAGTACTCCGTCGGGCTCGAGCAGCGTGGCGTCCACGCGCTGGCCGGCGTCGGGTCGTACGGTGCGCGTCGCTTCGCGCTCCTGTGGGGGCCCGCGCGCGAGGCGGACGGTACGTTCGCCGGGGTCGATCTCCTCGAGGGGGACGGCTTCGGCCCCGCGCGCGCCTACGCGTCCGCTCGCGCGGTGGCCGGGTGGGAGCGCCGCCTCGACGAGACGACCACCCTCCACGTGCTCGCGACGAGCTACAGCGGCCGGGCGGGCAGCGCCGGCGTCCTCCGCGAGGACGATCTCGAGGCGCGCCGGATCGCCGGCTGCGGCGCGGAAGCCGACGCGCAGTTCTTCTGCACCTACGACGCCAACCAGGGGCTCGACGCTTCGCGACACGGCCTGAGCGTCCGCGCGACCCACACCGAGGAGCGCTGGGCGTGGAGCAGCCAGGCGTTCGGCGCCCTGCGCGCCCTCCGCGTCCGGGAGAACTACACCGGCTGGCTCGCCGACGTCCCGCCGCCGGGGAGCCCCCAGCGCGGGGATGGCCTCGAGCAGCTCTACGACGCGGCGACCGTCGGGCTGCGCGGGACTTCGACCCACTGGGCGGAGTGGCGCGGGCACCGCCAGGAGATCGAGGTCGGCTACTTCGTTCGACACGACGCGGGCACCACCCGCCAGTGGCGGCTGCGATCGCCCGGCGGCGAGCCCTACTCGACCGACTTCGACAACCGCTTCCGAGTGACGGACACCGCGGCTCACGTCGCCGGCCGCCTCGCGCCGTGGCGGTGGCTCGTCCTCCGCGGTGGCGTCCGCGCCGACGCCTTCTCGTTCGGTGTCATCGATCGCAACCGCCCCACGTCGAGTTTCGGGGAGAGCCGCCTCGGGCAGCGGGCGGTCGCGGCGCTCGGCTTCGCGGTGCAGCCGCGCGCGTCCGTCGAGTACCGCCCGGTCGAGTGGCTCTCCTGGGTCACGGCGTACGGCGTCGGCACTCGGTCCAGCGACGCGCAGGCGCTCTCCGACGGCGAGCTCGCGCCGTTCGCGCGCGTCCAGGCTGCGGAGACCGGCGTGCGGTTCCACGAGGCCGCGCCGCGCGAGCCGGCGTGGGACGCGCGCGTCATCGCCTTCGGGACACACGTCGACCGCGATCTCGTGTTCGATGAGCTGGCGGGCCGCAACGTCATCGAGGGCGCCTCGAAGCGCTACGGGGCGCTCGCGTCTGGCCTGATCGAGAGCCGGATCGGCCTGACGGCGTCCGGCAGCGTGACGTACGCCGAGGCCTACGTCGCCGAGGCGGGCGCCGGTCCGCTCGAGCTGGGGACGGGCGTGCGGCTGCCCTACATCCCCCGTTGGGTGGGCCGCCTCGACACGGCGCTCACACGGGCCCTCCACCTGGGGGACGAGCGCCTCGGCTGGGGGCTCGCCGCCGGCGCGTCCTACGTCGCGCCTCCGCCGCTCCCCCTCGAGCAGCTCGGCGAGCCGCGCCTCACCGTGGACGCGTCCGGTCGCGTCCGCTGGGAGCTCGTCGAGGCAGCGCTCGAGGTGACCAACCTGCTCGACCGGCGGAATCGCGAGGCGGAGTTCAACTACGCGTCCAACTTCCGCGGTCCGGACCGCGCGCCCTCGCTCCTGCCGCGCCGGCACTTCGTCGCCGGCGCCCCGCGCCAGATCCTGGCGACGCTCACGCTGCATTTCGACGACGGCGCGGCGCCCCACGAGCCGGACGCGCGCCACTGAGCCCGGCCTCGTCGGCGGGCCCGCCGCGCAGGGCCCGCGGCCGGCGACGCCCGGCTGCGGTAGCACGCTCGCTCGGATGCGTGCTACGAACCGCCCCGTGGTCACCGCCGCCTCGGTCGCCGGGACGCTCGCGCTCGGGCTCGCCATCGGGGTGCGCCACGCGACCGACGCCGATCACGTGGCCGCGATCGCCACGGTCGTGAGCGAACGACGGACGCCCGGCGCGGCCGCATGGGCGGGGCTGTGGTGGGGGATCGGTCACGGCGTGACGCTGCTCGCGCTCGGAGGGGTCCTGCTCGCCTTCGGCCTCGAGCCGCCCGTCGCCGTCGCCGACGTGCTCGAGGGCGCCGTCGGGGTCATGCTGATCGTCCTCGGCGCGCTCGCCCTCGTGCGGGTTCGGCGCGCATCACCGGGGATCCCCGCCGCGCCGCCGCCGGGCGCGGAGCCTGCGTCGCGCGCCCTGGCGCGCCCGCTCGCGGTCGGCGTGGTCCACGGGCTCGCGGGCACGGGGGCCGTCGTCGTCGCCACGGTCGCGGCCGTGCCCCGGGAGTGGGCGCTCGGGTACCTGGCCGTCCTCGCCGTGGGTACGGTGGCGGGCATGGTAGCGCTCACGCTCGTACTCGCGCTGCCTTTGGCCGCGGCGCGCGGGCGCGCGGCGGCGTGGCTCGTCGCCGCGACCGGCGTCGTGTCGCTCGGGCTCGGTGGCCAGCTGCTCCTCGAGGCGGCTCGCCGGGTGACCGCCTGAGGACCCCGGCCCGCGGCGCTCACGTCTCGGGCGGGAGCTTCTGGAGCTTCCGCTGCAGGGAGCGGCGGTGGATCCCGAGCCGCCGCGCGGCCGCCGAGACGTTGCCGCCGGTGTCGGAGAGGACGCGCTGGATGTGCTCCCACTCCGCGCGCGCGAGCGACGGCGCCGCGGGGTCGCCCGTCGAAGTCGACGGCGGCGCGCGGCCCCGCTCGAACGCCGCCAGGATGTCGTCGGCGTCGGCGGGCTTCGCCAAGAGGTACACGGCGCCGAGGCGCACCGCGTCGATCGCCGTCGCGATGCTCCCGTAGCCCGTCAAGATCACGACCTCGGTGTGTGGATCGATCTCGAGCAGGCGCTGCAACAGCTCGAGTCCGCCGCGGCCCGGCATGCGGAGATCGACCACACACCGCTCGGGCGGATCGCCCTCGGCCAGCGCGACGGCCTCCTCGAAACCCGCCGCGCCGCGCGCCTCGTAGCCCCGATCGGCGAACGCCCGCACGAGTCGTGGGCGGAGGACATCGTCGTCGTCCACGACGAGGAGGCTCGGGCGGTCGCGCGGCGCGGTCACGCAGGGACCTCGAGGGTGACCGTCGTCCCCGCGCCCGGGGCCGTCCCGAGGTCGAGCGCCCCCCCGAGCTGGTCTGCGATGCTGGCGGCGAGGAACAGCCCGAGGCCCATGCCCTGACCGGGGGGCTTCGTGGTGAAGAAGGGGTCGAGCGCGCGGGCGCGCACCTCGGGCGCCATGCCCGGCCCGTGGTCGCGGATTCGCACCACGAGCCGGCCACCGCGCGTCGTCGCCTCGAGGTGCACTGGGCGATCCTCGGGGCTCGCGTCGAGCGCGTTGTCGAGCACGCTCCGGAGCGCGCGCGAGAGCAGCCGCGCCTGGGTGCGCACCTCGGCGGCGCCGAGCGAAGCGTCCACCGCCACCTGGACGCGCGGATCGTCCCCGGTGTCGCGCACCACACCGGCGAGCAGCTCGCGCACCCGGATCGGCTCGGGCGGCTCGGCCCGCGCGAGCCCCGCCTCCACCGAGAGCTCGGTGAGGATCCCGCTGCAGCGGTCGACCTCGCGGCGGATCAGCCGCGCGTCGTCGGCCCAGCGTCCCCCGTCGTCCGCCGCGACGCCACGCTCGAGCTCCTTCGCGACGACCGCGATCGTCGCGAGCGGGGTCGCCAGCTCGTGCGCGGCGCCCGCCGCCAGCGCCGCGAGCCCGGCGAGCCGCTCGTGGCGCTCACCGCGCTCGCGCTGGCGCCGCAGCTCCTCCTCTCGCTCGACGAGCTCGCGCTGCAACCTCCCGAGGAAGTACACGATGCAGGCGGCGGCCACGCCGAGCGCCACCCACATGCCCTTCAGGTGCATGCCGTAGTGACCCATCGCCGCGTGGTCGTGCTCGCCCATCGCGAGCGGGACATGGTCGAGGAAGAGCGCCGCCGAGCAGGTCAGCGTCAGGGCCACGAGCGCCCACGTGAAGCGTGGGCCGACGGCCACGGCGGCCAGCGCGAGGTGGATCAGGTAGAGCGAGCTGAACGGGTTGGTGGGGCCTCCTGTGAAATAGAGGAGCCCCGTGAAGATCACGAGGTCGACGCCGATGATCGCGGCCAGGTGGCGCTCCTGGACCTGCGGGCGCCGGGCCGCCCACCCAGCGCAGCCGACGTTCGTGGCGGCCTCGACGGCGATGAGGCTCAGCACCGGCACGAGCGGCAGCGGCACGTCGAGCGCGAATCGGGCCGCCACCACCGTGGACGTCTGACCCGCGATCGCCGCCCACCGCAGCCGGACGAGCCACGCGAGGTTCACCGCGGTACGCGCGTCCGGTGGCTCGAGGGCGTGGGGGTCCGCGCGACGGTCGGTGGGGGACATGCGCTCCGCCGAGGATACCGGCGAGCCCGACCGCGGACGAGCCGTCGCTCGTGCCGCCGTTCACCGGGGAGCGAGGCTCACTCCGGGGTGACCACGAACGTGGCGTAGCCGTTGCTTCCCGCCGGCTCCGGTGCGGCGGCGTCGGTGGTGTAGGGGGCGCCGTTGATCGAGAGCTTCACGCGGAGCTCGCTCGTGCCCCCCGAGACGCCGGCGAAGTGGGCCTGGCAGCGGGCCGTGGCGTCACACGGCATCGGCGCCCAGGTGACGCCGTCCGCAGAGCCGCTCACCTCCACGCTCGACACCACGAGCTGCTCGGCGCCGCTCGCGTCCACCAGCGTCAGCCCCACCGTGACCGGCGGCCAGAGCATGGCGTCGGCCTGCACCGTCGCGAGGAAGACGCCGAAGGTCACCCCGCCGCCCTCGGATCGCGCGACGTCGCGGAACAAGAACCAGTTGCGGGGCTTGTCGAGGCCCATGGGCGACTTCACGGTGTCGCTGGCGTTCGACAGCGGCACGTGCGTGGTGTCCGTGCCAGCGGCCTCGGCCACGGTGACGCCGAGCTCGGCTGCCGCCGCGCCGCCGACCGCCACCCCGAGCGTCCACGAGCCCATCCCGCTGGACGCCATCGGGAAGAAGAGCGTCGTGTCGTACGTGCCGGCCGTGGTCGTCTCGTGGACGGCGTCGCTCGGCACTGCCGCGCCGTGGGCGTGCATGCCCATGTCCATCGCCGGGAGCAGCGCGATGCCCGAGGCGAGGCCTGCGACGGGCGCGCCGCTCCCATCGACGATCCGCAGGCCGAGCGTGCTCTTGCCGACCGTCGCCGTGACGGGCTCGACGAGCGAGACGCTGAGCCCGGACGGTGGAGCGCCGGCCGCGCCGCTCGCGCCGCTCGCGCCGCTCGCGCCGCCCGCTGCCCCGGCAGCTCCGCCGCTGCCGGTCCCCGCGCTGCCTCCCGACGCGTGGTGGCCGCCCGCGCCGGCGCCGCCGCCCGCCGCCGCGCCAGCGGCGCCTTCGTCGTCGCCTCCGCACGCGACGGTCGCGAGGCACGCGAGGGCGCTCAGCCCGGCTCGGGTCCATGGGAGGAGGGGGTAGATCGACATGAGGTAGCTCCTGGCTCGTGGGTGGGGACTCGGCTCGCCGCGGGGTGCGGCGGCGCTGCGGCAAGGCGCCGCAGCCTCGGATCGATGCGTCGCCGCGCCCCGCGCGGCGACGCGGGTGCGGCTCCCGGCGCGCGCGCCGACTCGCCGACGCGGGCTCATCGCGCTGGCGCTCCGGCGGGGGTCAGGCGGACGCCCGCCGCGGCCGCGCGGTCGAACGGCCGCGGGACGGGCAGCCCGCGCGCGCGTAGGACATACTCGGCGATGGCGAGGTACTCGCGGGGCTCGAGCGAGCCGGCGCGGTCTCCCGGCGGCATCCGCTGCTCGACGTACTCCAGCAGCTCGAGGCCGGTCGCGAAGCGCGCGCCCAACGCGGGCCCGTCGACGAGGGAGGCGCCGTCCGGCGCCGCGCCGCGCTCACCGTGGCATGACGCGCAGTACAGGTTGTAGGCGCGCCCCCCCTCCGGGGCCGCGAGGCGGGCCTCGGCGAGGTGCCGCGTCGAGGGTGCGCCGCCGGGAGGCGGGCGGCACCCGAGCGCGGCCGCCGCGGTCGCGGCGAGCAGGAGGAAGGAAGCGGGGCGGGGCATGCGAGGGGTCCCGAGGGTCAATACGGGAAGCTCCGGCGGAGCCCGAGCGCGAGGGAGGCCCCGGCGAACGGGATCCCCTGGCTGAGCCCGGAGACCGGGGGATCGGCGGCGACCGAGGCGGTGAGCTGCCACGTGGGGTAGGTGAGGTACCGCGCCCCGCCGATCCCGACGCGAATCCTGCGCGTCTCGCTCGCGGGCACCGGGCGCCCGTCGCTCGCGGCGGCGGCCGTCCACCGCCCGGTCGCGAACGCCGTCCACGACCAGTGCAGGTCGACCACGTCGAAGAACGCGAGCTTCGCGTCGAGCTCGGCGCCGGGCTCGTAGCGGCGTGACCCGCTCGCGGCGGCTCCCGCCCGGTGGGCGAACCGGTGCCCGTACGTTGCCGTGACCGACAGCGACTCGTCGAGGGTGAGGAACTTGACGATCGAGACCCCACCGAGGAGCGCGTACGCGCCCTCGCCGGTCACGTCGGCTTGGCTCGGCGTGCGGGAGTCCGCCGGCGCGCGGCCCGAGGGGAGGCGCACCGCGACGACCGGCTCGAGGAAGGGGATGAGGCTCGTCGGCTCGTCGAGCCGGATCCCGGCCATCCGGTCCTCCAGCGCCATGAGCCGGGCCCCCGCGGTGGCGTCGCCCGCGCCCGCCCGCGTGGCTTCGGGGATGCCGGCGAGCGCGCGCTGCTGGACTCGCAGCGGGAGCGCGCCGTAGAGCTGCAGTGCGGGCCCGAACGGTCGCACCCCGCCGGCCAGCGTGAGCGTGGCGTCGCGCGCCGCCGAGCCCTCTAGCGACCGATACGACCCGCGCTCGTCGAAGCTGCCGAGGGCCTCCTCGTACGACGCCTGCGCCATCAGCAGGCCCTGGTGGCAACGCCCGACGACTCCGATCTCACTCGAACCGGTGGTCGTGCAGCACGCCTGCGCGCGCGCGGGGGCGGCGCGGACGAGCAGCGCGACGCTCGCCGCGGCGCCGACCCACGCGGCGACCGGTCGCCCGCGGGCGCTGGACTTCATGGGAGGATGAGTCACCGCGCGTCGTAGTCGAGGATGAAGACGTCCGCGGTGTCGCCCCACTCCACGCGGATCCCGATCTCCCAGTGCCCAGGCATCGTGAGGTGGATCCGATCGGCGCGGTAGCTGCCGGCGCCGAGCTCCACCACCACGGGCACGGTCGGGGTGCCGTGCCCGTGGGCGGGCATCCACGGCTCCAGCGCGAGCGCGGCGCCGACGAGCGGCGCGCCGTCGACGAGCGCGAGCTGCATCGCGAGCGAGTTGTCGCCGGTGGCGGGCGGATCGGGCGCCGGCGTGAAGCTCCCGCGCAGCGCCCCCGCCTGCGAGAGCAGGCCGCTCAGGTCCCGAGCGTCCGGCTCGGGGGGCGCGCCGCAGGCGGCGGCGGCGAACGCGAGGAGCGCCGCCGGGACGTGCCGCTGGCGCCGAGGGTCGAGCTGCATGTCTCCCCCGTAGCGCCTCTCGAGCGCCGGGGGAGTGCGGCGTGTTGTCGCAGCCCGCGGCCCCGACGCCGAGAAATCGCGCAATCCCTGCGCCGGTCGCCCGCCGCGCTCAGTCCGGGCGCGGGTGCTGGAGATCGTCCGAGGTGGCGAAGCACATGCGATACCGACCCAAGGTAGCACCTTGGGGCTGGCCGGAGGGGGCGTCCCGGCGGTACGCGATCCCGATCCGATCGGCGCCCGACACCGCGAGCGCGGGCAGGGACGGCGCCGTGGCGTCCGGCGCCGCCGCCACCTCGTAGCCGTCCCCGGGCACCAGCACGCGGAACGCGTCCTTCGGGGAGGTGGCGAGGAGGTCGAGGTCGATGCGGATCACCTGCAGGAGGATCTGGATCACCCCCGCCTGCGCCGGGTGCCGCCGCGGCACAGCCGTCACCTCGTAGAGGATCTGCGGCTCGCCCTGCCGGACGACCACCTCGCTCACGACGTTGAACGTGTCGAGCGCGGGCTGGCGGTCACAGTCGTCGAGCGAGACCGCGAACGCGCCCCCCGCGGTGGCGGTGACGGCCTGGGCCTCCGTGGCGTAGGCGGTCGTGAAGTTGCTGGAGGTCCAGGTCGCGAAGTTGAGGCCCGGGAGCGCTGCGGAGAACGCGGTGTCGGCGTCGTACGTGACGTAGGTCGACGGCGGCGGGAGCCCCGCCGTCGGGCAGGTCGGGAGGACGGTCGCGGTGGCCGGTGCGCCGACCTGCGGGACCATCTGGGCGTAGGCGGTCGTGCCGCTGAACCAGAGCACGCCGGGGCGGCCGTCCGCCGCGAGGAGCGGCGCGAGGGCCGTCGCGGGGCTCGCGGAGGCGCCGAGCGTGGCCGGGAGGATCCCCGGACGGTCGACGGTGATCGAGCCGTCCGGCCCGATCCAAGCGCCATACGCCTCCCCCGCGGAGCGCCACGCGATCGGGACCGCGATTCGTCCCGTCGCGTCGCCGAACTCCGAGCCGGACACGGGGCGCGCCGCCGACTGCGGCGCGAACGCCTGGTCGAACCGGAACCGGTAGACGTGGAGCTGCGAAGTAGGCTCGAGCACCGCCGCCCACCCGGCCACCTCGAACGGGGCGACGTTGGACGCGCTGAGCGCGAGCGCGCTCATCGGCGCGAAGCCGGACAGCGCGGGGTAATCGCGGAGGCGGTTCGCCCACGTCACGTCCGGGCCGGACGGGCCGAACGTGAAGGTCTGCACGTCGAGCACCGTGCCGCCGGCGCCGTCGTCGCGGTCCATGAGCACCGAGCCGTAGAAGGCGCGATCGTTGGCGGCGAGCGTCACCCGGTGGACCTGCGCGCCGAGCGCGGTCTGCGCCAGGCCATCCTCGACGATCCCCACCGTGTAGTGGCGACAGACGGCGCCGCCGCCGCGCTGGTCGCAATAGTCCTCGGTGCAACGATCGCCGTCGTCGCAGGTGCCGCAAGGGGAGGCGTCGACCCCAGCGTCGCCCGAGGCGCCGCCCGCGCCGGCGCCGGCAGCGCCGCCCGCGCCCGCCGCCCCGCCGCTGCCCGCGCTGGCGCTGGTCCCGCCGCTCCCGCCGGCCGCCGCGCCGCCCGTGCCGCCGCCCTGCAGCTCGTCGAAATCGAGGAACAGCGAGCACGAGCCGAGCGCGGCGGGCGCCGCGACCAGCCACGCGAGGCTGCGACGCGACGCCCTCAACGGAACCTCCAGTCGAGCCGGAGCCCCGACGCGCGGGGCCCGACCGCGACGTCTACGCGCGGGCGCCAGCCCGCGGGGCGCTGCTCGGTGGGGCCCTCGAGCAGCAGGAGGGTCACCCCGACGCCGATCCCGACCACGGCGACGCCCGTCAGCGCGGTGCTCGTCAGCGCGAGCGACTCGCCCGCCCCGACCTCGGCGTCCGTGCAGCTCGGGCTGCACTCGTCCTCGAGCGACGCGTACTCCCGCTGCGCCAGGAAGCCCGTGACCCCGGCCCCGATCCCCGCCAGCGCCCCTGCGCCGACGAACACCCACGGCACGATCGACCGCGCCGGCTCCGCCGCGGCTGCACGGGCCGCCGGCGGTCTCGGCGCGCCGGTGGCCCCGCGCGCGGGCGCGCCGGCGGCCGGCGCGGCCGAGGTCGCGGCGGAGGGCGGCGGCGCCACCGGCGGCTCGGCGGACGCCGAAGCGCTCGCCGCAGGCGGCGGCTCGTCGGCGACGCGCCGCTCGAGGTTCTGGATCCGCAGCTTCACTGTGTCGGCGTGCTTGCCGGTCGGCGCGAGCTCGAGGTAGCGGCGCAGCTCGGCGATGGCCTCGCGGAGTCGCCCTTGGCGCTCGTACACGGTGGCGAGGTTCAGCAGGATCTCCGGGCGCTTCGACAGCTCGTACGCCTTCTGGAAGGCACGGAGCGCGCTCTCGTGGTCGCTCTCCTGGAGGTACGCGACGCCGGACTCGAAATGACGCTGCGCGAGCTCGTCGGGCGACGCCTGGCCGGCGGCCCACGCCGCAGCGAGCCCGATCGCCGCCGCCGCCGCGATCGCGCGCGCCCAACCAGGCCGGACCATCGTCGCCATTCCCGGAGAAACTAGCACGGACGGGGCGCCCGCTACCGTCCGCGCCGCCGGGCCGTCCGGCGGGGCCGAGCCGTGCTATCCGGCGCGGCCGACCCCCGCCGAGCCCCGATGCCCCGCCGCGACGACCTCCACAAGATCCTCCTCATCGGCTCCGGCCCCATCGTGATCGGGCAGGCCTGCGAGTTCGACTACTCCGGCACCCAGGGCGCGAAGGCGCTCACGACCCTCGGGTACGAAGTGGTGCTGGTGAACTCGAACCCCGCCACCATCATGACGGATCCCGAGTTGGTCCGTCGCACCTACGTCGAGCCGCTCGACCGGCCGACGCTCACCGCCATCCTGGAGCGCGAGCGGCCGGACGCGTTGCTCCCCACGCTCGGCGGCCAGACGGCGCTCAACCTGGCCATCGAGCTCCACGAGAGCGGGGTGCTGTCCCGGCTCGGGATCAAGCTGATCGGCGCGCAGGTCGACGCGATCCGCAAGGCCGAGGATCGCCAGCTCTTCAAGGACGCGATGGCCCGCGCGGGCCTCGAGTCTCCGCGCTCGGGTCATGCGAAGAGCGTGGACGAGGCGCGCGCGATCGCGGAGCGGACGGGCTACCCCGTGATCCTGCGCCCGAGCTTCACGCTCGGCGGCGCCGGCGGCGGGGTCGCGCACCATCCGGGCGAGCTCACCGCGAAGGTGGAGTGGGCCCTCAGTCAGTCCCCCACCGGCGAGGTGCTCGTCGAGGAGAGCCTCCTCGGGTGGAAGGAGTACGAGCTCGAGGTGATCCGCGACGTGAAGGACAACTTCATCGTCGTCTGCACCATCGAGAACCTCGATCCGATGGGCGTGCACACCGGGGACTCGATCACGGTCGCGCCGGCGATGACGCTCACGGACCGTGAGTACCAGCGCCTCCGGGACGCCGCGCGGGTCGTGATGCGTGAGATCGGCGTCGAGACGGGCGGCTCGAACGTGCAGTTCGCGGTCGACCCACGGACGGGTCGCGTGCTGGTGATCGAGATGAACCCACGGGTGTCGCGCTCGAGCGCGCTCGCCTCGAAGGCGACCGGCTACCCCATCGCCAAGATCGCCGCCAAGCTCGCGGTCGGGTTCACGCTCGACGAGCTCGAGAACGACATCACCGGGACGAGCGCGGCGTTCGAGCCGACCATCGACTACGTGGTGGTGAAGTGGCCCCGGTTCGCCTTCGAGAAGTTCCCCGGGTCCGAGGCGCGCCTCGGCACGCAGATGAAGAGCGTGGGCGAGGTCATGAGCATCGGCCGGACGTTCCCGGAGGCGCTGGAGAAGGCCGCGCGCTCGCTGGAGACCGGCAAACACGGGCTCGAGTCGCTCCGCGACCGCGTCGACTACGAGGCCCTCGCCGAGGAGCCCACCTCCACGCGCGACCTCCGCCACGACGCGCCCCCCGCGGCGCGCCCGCGGGCGCCGTCGATCCCGCCGCCCAGCGCCGACCTCCGCGCGACGCTCGAGCGCATCATCGCGCGGCCGACCCCGGAGCGACTGTTTCACGTCGCCGACGCCCTGCGCGCCGGGAGCTCGGTGGAGCGGGTCCACGAGGTGACCGGCATCGACCGCTGGTTCCTCGAGCAGATCGCCCGCCTCGTCCGCCAGGAGGCGCGCCTCACGGCGGCGGCGGAACTCGACGAGGAGCTGCTCCGCGAGAGCAAGCGCCTGGGCCTCGGGGACCGCCGGATCGCGGCGCTGCGCGGCATGACGGAGGACGCCGTGCGCGCCCTGCGGGACCGGTTCGGCGTCCACGCGACCTTCCAGCGCGTCGACACCTGCGCGGCGGAGTTCCCGGCGCGCACGCCCTACCTCTACTCGAGCCACGAGCGCGCCGACGAGTGCGAGCCGAGCGACCGCCGTAAGGTGATCATCCTCGGCGGGGGGCCGAACCGCATCGGGCAGGGCATCGAGTTCGACTACTGCTGCTGCCACGCGGTCTTCGCCCTGCGCGAGCTCGGGATCGAGGCCGTCATGGTGAACTGCAACCCCGAGACGGTCTCCACGGACTACGACACCTCGGATCGCCTCTACTTCGAGCCGCTCACCCTCGAGGACGTGCTCGCCATCGTCCGCGCCGAGGCGAGCCGCGGCGAGCTGCTCGGGGTCATCGTGCAGTTCGGCGGGCAGACGCCTCTGCGGCTCGCGGTCCCGCTGGAGCGCGCCGGCGTCCGGCTGCTCGGCACCAGCGCCGACGCCATCGATCGCGCGGAGGATCGCGAGCGCTTCGACGCGCTGCTGTCGAAGCTCGGTCTGGTACGCCCGCGCGCAGGCGTGGCGCGGGGGGTCGACGAGGCTCGCGAGGTCGCGCGGTCCATCGGCTACCCGGTGCTCGTCCGGCCGTCGTACGTGCTCGGCGGGCGCGCGATGATGATCTGCTACGAGGAGTCCGAGCTCGAGGCCTACGTGGGCATCGCGATCGAGGCCGCGCGCGAGGAGGGCGGCTCGCAGGTGCTGCTGATCGACGAATTCCTCCGCAACGCCGTCGAGGTCGACGTGGACTGCGTCGGGGACGGTCGGCGGGCGATCATCGGCGGGGTGATGCAGCACATCGAGGAGGCGGGCGTGCACTCCGGGGACTCGACGAGCGTGCTCCCCCCGCACTCGCTCGACGCCGAGGTCGTGCGCACGATCGAGCAGCAGGCGCGCGCGCTCGCGCTCGAGCTGGGCGTCGTCGGGCTCATGAACGTCCAGTTTGCGGTGAAGGACGGCAGCGTCTACGTGCTCGAGGTGAACCCGCGCGCGTCGCGGACCGTCCCGTTCGTGTCCAAGGCGACCGGGCGGCCACTGGCGAAGATCGCCGCCAAGGTGATGGCGGGCGAGACGCTCGACTCGCTCGGCCTCGAGGATGGCCCGGTCCCGACGCACGTGGCCGTCAAGGAGAGCGTGTTCCCCTTCGGCAAGTTCCCCGGCGTCGACACGATCCTCGGCCCCGAGATGCGGTCGACCGGCGAGGTGATGGGGATCGCGACCAGCGCCGCCCTCGCCTTCGGGAAGTCGTTGGCCGCGGCGGGGTTTCAGCTCCCCGAGCGGGGCCGGGCGTTCATCAGCGTGCGCGAGGCCGACAAGGCCGCCGCCGTCCAGCTCGCCCGTCGCCTACGGAACCTCGGCTTCGCCATCCTCGCGACGCGCGGCACCGCCGAGGCCATCCAGCGGGCGCGCATCCCCGCGACGCCGATCAACAAGGTGCTGGAGGGGTCGCCGCACGTAGTGGACGCCGTGATGGACGGCTCGATCCAGATCGTGATCAACACGACCGAGGGCGCCAAGGCGATCCGGGACAGCTACTCCATCCGGCGCAACGCCCTCCTCCACAACATCCCGTACTTCACCACCATGCCGGCGGCGCTCGCGGCGGTGGACTCGCTCGAGGTCGCGCTCCTCTCCGGCACCGCCGTGCAGGTGCGCAGCCTGCAGGAGTGGCACGCTCGGGCGCGCGAGGCCCGCTGAGGTTCGCCTCGGAGCGGCGCCGCGCCGCTCAGATGCGGATCGTCTTCCAGTCGCCGCGCGCGAACTTCCACGCCATCGCGGCGGTGAGCAGCACCATGTAGATCGCCGCCGAGCTCCACACGCCGACGAGCCCGAGCTCGAACGTGATGCCGAGCAGCCACGCCACCGGGATCAGGCACGTGAAGTGGAGCACCAGCTCGACGAACATCACGTAGCGGGTGTTGCCGGCGCCGAACAGCGCCTGGGTGAGGATCATGCCCACGGCCACGAACGGTGTGCAGAGGCCCATCATGCGCAGCGGGATCATGCCCGCCTCGATCACCGCCGGGCTGCTCGACAAGAACGAGAGGATCTCCCGTGGGAAGACCACGCCTTCGAGGAAGCCGATCGTGCCGAAGAGCGCCAGCCCGAGGCGCACGCTCGACCAGCCGAAGCGCTCCGCCTTCTCTGGATCGCCCTCTCCGAGGGACTGGCTCACCAGCGTCGCCGTCGAGGTGCCGAACGCGAGGCACGCGCTGAAGGTCAGGATGAGCAGGCCCACGATCACCGTGGTCGCGGCGCTGTACACGGCCTCGTTCGACCCCCCCGTGGCCGCGCGGGCGACGTCGCCGTCCAACTTGCTCACCACCTTGCTGAAGAGCACGAAGCCCGTCATCACCGCGATGGTCGCGACGCCGCTCGGGATCGAGAGCCGGAGGATGGCCGCGACCGTGGAGCGATCCAGGCGCGCGACGGCGAACGGGTGGTACTGGCGGCGGTAGCGTCCGCGGAGGGACCACGCGATCATGAGGAACAGGCCGACCCACGTCGCCGCGAAGCCGGCGAGGCCGGCGCCGGCGATCCCCATCTGCGGGAAGCCCCAGTTCCCGAAGATCAGGAGCAAGCAGAGCGCGATGTTCACCGCGTTCATCGCGAGCGAGCTCACCATGTGCACGTACGGCTTGCCCAGGCCGTCGAAGAACGACTTGAACGAGAACGTCATCACCATCGACGCGATGCCCGGCAGGCGCCACTGCAGGTATCCGCGGGCCGCTTCGCGCACCTCGGGGACGTCGATCAGGAAGCGCAGCACCCACGGGAGCGACAGGTAGGCGACGATCGTCGACGCCGTCCCCGCGGCCAGCGCGAACAGCCAGGAGTTCACCAGCACGCCGCCGGCGTCCTCGTGCTTCCCTTCCGCGAAGCGCCGGGCGGCGAGCGCCTGCGTACCCACCGAGATCGCGCTCAGCGAGCCGCCGAACATCCAGATCAACACGAGCGACGGGAACATCGCCGCCTGCGCGTTCGAGCCCTCGGGGTGGGGGAGCATCTTGAACAGGAAGATGTCCACCTTGTTCACGAGGCTCTGGGTGAGCATCGCCAGCACCGTCGGTAGCGCGAGGCGGAGGATCGCCAGATAGGGCGAGCCCGTCGTGACGACGTTGGCGCCTGCCGGGACGGTGACGGATGCCATCGAGAGATCGGCCGCGTCGCCGTGGGCGCCGACGCGCGACGCTCTGTACGGGGCACGCGGCCCGGACGCAAGCTCGCGCCCGGGGTATCGCCGGGTGCGAACCCCGTTTCGCGGCCGGCGGGCGGTGGTCGATCGAGCTAGCCGAGCGCGATCGTCGCGCCCCGCGCCGCGTGCAGGCCGGCTCGGGGTGAGACGGAGATCGCCGCGCGAGCTGCCTCGCGCGGCGATCTCCCCGCGCCACCGTGCGTGGCGCGGGCGGGGCGATCCGGTGTCAGCGCCGGGCGACCTTGGAGCCCTCGTACATCCGCATCAGCATCCGCGCGTCCTCGTTCTTCGGGTGCTGCTCCAGGACTCGCGCGAGGGTCTGGATCGCCTGCTCGCGCTTCCCCGTGGCGCGTTGCATGCGCGCGAGGTGAAGGTGGGACTCCACGCCGGGCGCGATCTCGGCCCACTGCTTCGCGACGCGGAGGGCCTCGCCCCACGCGCCGAGCTGCGCGGCCGTCTCCGACCACGTCTTCAGCACCTCGGCGTCCTTGCGGTTGTTGCGACCGACCTTGCGGATGAGCTGCATGCCTCGGATCTTCTGGCCCTTGGCCAGCATCTCCGCCGCGCGCGCCAGCTCGGCGGCGGCCTTCTCTTCGGCGGGGGACTTCTGGCGGATCTCCACCTCGTCGGCGCTCGCCGGCTCGGCGGGCGCCGCGGCGGCGGCCACCGGAGCGGCGGGCGCGCCCTGCGCCGGGTCGGCGTCGTCGGTCGCGGGCGACGGCGCCTCGTCGCTCTCCTCCTCGCCGTCTGCGGCGGCGACCGCGGCGGGTTCGGCGCTCGGAGCTTCTGGCTGCGCGGGCTCCGCCTCGTCGCCGCCGGGGCTCGGCGCCTCGCCGGTCGCGGGCTCGTCGCTCTCGGGGGCGGCCTCGTCCGACGCTGCCAGCTCCTCGCCGCCGGTAGCGGCCGAGTCGCTCGCGGCGGCGACCGTCGCCGGCGGGGTCGCGCCGACCATGGACAGCACGCTCGCGCGGAGCTCCGGGCTGCGGACGCCGAGGACGAGGCCTCCGGCGAGCGCGAACGCCGCGACGCCGACCGCCGACAGCGTAGCCCAGCGGGTTCGGCGCTTCTCACTGGTGGGCGCGCCCAGCGCGCTCTCCAGCGACTCGCGCATGCGAGCCGCGCTCTCGAAGCGCTGGCTCTCGTCCATCTCGAGGGAGCGTGAAATCGTCTTGTCGATCATCTTGGGGATCCTTCGGTTGGGAGCGCAGGCGCTCGGAGAGGGGGGGCGGACTCGTCGCTTGCTGTCGAGCAGCTCGATGGGGGACGCGGCGTCGTGGGGCAGGTGCCCGGTCAGCGCCTCGAAGAGGACCACGCCGAGCGCGTAGAGATCCGCGCGCGGCGTCTCGGCGCCCCCGGCGATCTGCTCCGGCGCCATGTACTCGGGGGTCCCGACCAGCGTCAGCGCCTCGTCGCCGTCACGCGCCGGGATCGCGGCGTGGCTCGCGATGCCGAAGTCGACGAGCAGGACGCGCCCGTCGCGGGCGAGCAGCAGGTTCTGGGGCTTCATGTCGCGGTGCACGACGCCGGCCGCGTGCGCGGCCTCGAGCGCGCGGCACGCCGCGACGCCGATCCGCGCCGCCTCGCGCCAGTCGAGCGTCGTGGAGGCGACCAGCTCTTCGTCCAGCGAGCGCCCGTCGATCAGCTCCATCGCGACGAACGCGCGGCCATCGGCCGCGAACCCGGCGTCGTGGACGCGCACGACGTTCTCGTGCTCGATCCGCGCGACGACGCGCGCTTCGTCGACGATCCGCTGAGCGGCCTCACGGTTCCCCGCGAGCTCGGGGGCCAGCACCTTCACCGCCACGCGTCGCCCCAGCGTGGTGTGCAGCGCCTCGTGGACCACGCCCGTCGATCCTCGGCCGATCTCGCGGAGGAGGCGGTAGCTGGTGCCCGGGAGGAGCGTGTCGTCGGCTGGCGCCAGGGCGGGCGCGGGCGCGGGGGACGCGGCAGCCGCGGGCGGCGCGCCGGTGGTGGCCGTCGCCGGCGCGAGGGCTCGCGTGGCGTGCTCGACGAGGCGCTGGAACTCGGCGCGGGAGCGCCCCGGCTCCGCCGGGTAGAGCCGTTCCATCATCCGCGCGACGCGCGCCCGGACGCCCCGCTCGCCGTCGGCGAGGCTCGGCGCCTGGACGAGGAGGGCGACCAGGTCGGCCACGGCGTCGCGGGCGCTCGCGTAGCGATCCTCGATCCGGGTCGCCGTCAGGCGCGCCAGCACCTCGTCGAGCTGCGCCGGGGCGCGGACCTCGGTGGCGATGGCGGGCAGGCACCGGTCCCCGCGCGCGACGGCGGCCATGTGCTCGGTCGAGTCGCCGCTCAGGAAGCGCCGCCCTGCGAGGAGCTCCCACAGCATCACACCGTAGGCGTACAGATCTGCCGGAGCGCCACCGGGGGTCTGCTGCGCCACCTCCGGCGCGACGTACCCGGGCTTGGCGAACACCACGCCCGCGACGGTGTGGCTCCGGCGGTTCTGCCCGCGCGCCGTGCCGAAGTCGATGAGCTTGGTGTCGCCCGCGTACCCGACCATGACGTTCTGCGGAGAGAGGTCGCGGTGGGCGATCTCGAGCGGGCGACCGTCCGCGTCGGTGCGGTGGTGCACGTGCGCGAGCGCCTCGCCGAGCTGCACGCCGAGGGCGATCACGTCCGGCCACGGGAGCCGCACGCCGAGCTGTGTCGCCCGCGTGCGCACCTCACCGAGGTTGCGACCCTCCACGTGCTCGACGACCACGTACGGCCGACCTGCCTCGTCGAGGTCGGCCTCGAGCACCTGCGCCACGCCCGGATGCGCCAGCGCGGCCTGCACGCGGGCCTCGTCGAGGAAGCGGGCCAGGAACGAAGCGTCGTCCTCGTGCTCCCGCCGGATGAGCTTCACCACGCACGGGCGCTCGGCTCCCTCGATCCCGAGCCGCGTCCCGAGGAACACCTCCCCCATCCCGCCCTTGGCGACCTGCTGCAGCAGCACCAGCCGCCCGAAGCGACGTGGGAGGGACTCGCTCGGGGTGGGCTCGCTCCGTGAATTTTCTCGTGTATTCATGGGCTTGGGATCCTCGGTTCGCGGCGGGTGCTGGCAAGGTGCCCATGTAGGCAAAGGTGGGCCAACATTCCTGCGAGGCGCCCGAGCCCGGGAATGGAGCGCCGGCGCCGCGGGTTGTCCGCGCGGCCGCGCGCTGTAGACTGCCGCCGCCCCGCGATGCCTGCGCCCCCGTCGAACTCAGTGACGACGCCTCTCCGGGCGGCGCTGCGCTTGGTGGCGCTCGCGGTGGTGTGCCTCGGCGTCTGCCTCCCGGCCCGCGCCTTCGCCGCCGTGGGGATGTGCGGCGAGGACGCGCAGAGCGTCGTGGCGCCGCTGATCGAGTGGTCGCCGCCCGGATCCGAGGCGCGCGCCGCGTGCCCGGGCGAGGCGTTCGGCGCCGCGCGCGGCGCGCTCCCGTCCGATCCCGGCGCCGTCTACGCGCCGCCGTCCGTCGCCGAGCGCTGCCTGCCGTCGTCCGCCCGGTGGCCGGTGGCCGGTCGCGCGGCGCACCAGGGCGTCGTTCGTCCGGCCGCGTCCCGCGCGCTCCGCGCGGTCGATCGGGGAGTGTACCGCCCACCGCGCTGACCCGATGGCGGCCCGGCGTGAGCACCGGGCGCAACGGCTCCGCGCGGACCCCGCGCCGAGCCCACCCGGCGTCGAGCGCGTCCCGAGGGGCGCCGCCTCCGCCACAGCCGATCTGTCTCGCTCGCCGACTCGAGCAGAGCCTGCGAGCAACCCGAAAGCACAACGTCAAGGAATCGAATCATGAACAAGGGAACCGCAATCGTCGGGTTCTTCCTGTCCTTCGTGGCCGGGCTCTTCCTCATGTGGGGAGTCGAGCGGAGCAAGAACCCCAGCATCACCGCCGAGCCGACCGCCAAGGGCGGGCTCGACCACAGCGCCGCCGCCGTCCCGGTGTCGGCGAAGGATCCGCAGTGGGGCAACGCTGACGCCCCGGTCACGATCGTCGAGATCAGCGACTTCGAGTGCCCCTTCTGCAGCCGCGTCGGCCCCACGATGAAGCAGATCAAGGACACCTACGGCGCGGACAAGGTCCGCATCGTGTGGAAGCACAACCCGCTGCCGTTCCACAAGGCCGCCCGGGGCGCGCACGAGGCGTCGCAGGTGGTGTTCGCGCTCGGCGGCAGCGACGCCTTCTGGAAGTTCCACGATCTCGCCTTCGCCAACCAGAAGGAGCTGAACGACGCCAACTACGAGAAGTGGGCGGGCCAGTCCGGGGTCGACGTGGCGAAGTTCAAGGCCGAATACGCCTCGAAGAAGCACGCCGCGAAGGTCGACGAGGATCTCGCGACCGGGAAGAAGGTGGGCGCCAACGGCACGCCGAACTTCCGCGTCAACGGCGTCGAGGTGAGCGGCGCGCAGCCGTTCGACGCCTTCAAGAAGGTGATCGACGAGCAGCTCGCCGAGGCGCAGAAGCTCGTCGCAGCCGGCACGAAGAAGGGCGAGGTCTACGTCGCGCTCACCAACAAGAACGCCAAGACGCCCCCGCCCGCCGCCGCGCAGCCGGACAAGCCGCAGGCGCCGCCGGAGGACACCACCGTCTGGGCGGTCCCGGTGTTCAAGGACGACCCGGTGAAGGGCCCGGCGGACGCGCTCGTGACGGTCGTCATCTGGAGCGACTTCCAGTGCCCCTTCTGCAAGAAGGTGGAGCCCACGATCGCCGAGCTCGTGAAGACGTACGGCAACGACCTCCGCGTCGTGTGGAAGGACAACGCGCTGCCGTTCCACCCGCGCGCGAAGCCCGCCGCGACGCTCGCGCGCGTCGCCTACGACGCGAAGGGTGACAAGGGCTTCTGGGACGCGCACGAGGCGCTGTTCGAGAGCCACCCCAAGCTCGAGGACGCCGATCTCGAGGCCGTGGCGAAGAAGCTCGGGCTGGAGTGGACGAAGGTCAAGGCGGCCATCGACGCCAACAAGTACGAGTCGAAGATCGCCGCCAGCATGGAGCAGGCGCAGGACGTGAACGCCGGCGGGACGCCGCACTTCTTCATCAACGGCATCCGCCTGAGCGGCGCGCAGCCCGTCGACGCCTTCAAGAAGGTGGTCGACGCGCAACTCGCGAAGGCGAAGGGCCTGGTCGCGGGCGGCACGCCGCGCGCCAAGGTCTACGAGGAGATCCTGAAGACCGGCAAGGGCATGGATAAGAAGGACGTGCCGGCGCCGGGCAAGGACTCTCCGTCCAAGGGCGGCGCGAACGCGAAGGTGGTGCTCCAGCTGTTCAGCGACTTCCAGTGCCCGTTCTGCGGGCGCGTGGAGCCGACGCTCACGGAGCTCAACAAGATCTACGGCGACAAGCTGAAGATCGTGTGGCGTGACCTCCCGCTCGCGTTCCACGCCGACGCGCCGCTCGCCGCCGAGGCCGCCCGCGAGGCGTACGAGCAGAAGGGCAACGCCGGCTTCTGGAAGTTCCACGATCGTTTGTTCGAGGAGCAGAAGAGCGCTGACGGCGTGAAGCGGCCGACGCTCGAGAAGATCGCCCAGGAGATGGGCCTCGACATGGCGAAGTTCAAGAACGCCCTCGACACCCGCAAACACAAGGCGAAGGTCGACGCCGACGCCGCGCTGGCGCAGAAGGTCGGCATCACCGGCACTCCGGCGTCGGTGGTGAACGGCTACTATCTGAGTGGCGCGCAGCCGATCGACAAGTTCCGTCGGATCGTCGACCGCGCGATGAAGGAGGCCGGCGTGCCGGTCCCGGCCGCGGCCCCGGCCGGTGCGGCGCCCGCGCCCGCCGCGCCGAAGCCGATCGCGCAGTGAGCCTCGAGCCGAGGTAGGGCCGGCGACGACCGTGTCGCTCGGCCCGAGCGACGAGGGCGGCCTCCGAGAGGAGGTCGCCCTCGCGCTTTTCCGCCGACCCTCGAGCGCGCCACAGTGGATTCGAACCACTGACCTTCGGCTCCGGAGGCCGACGCTCTATCCAGCTGAGCTAGTGGCGCAGCCGCTGGGGGGGCCAGCGGGGAGGGGCAGGCTAGCGCGTCCCGGGCGGAGGTCCATGGGTTTCGCTGGCCGGCCGGCGCGCGGCCCGGGCTGCCCGGCGCAGCCGGCTCCGCGCTAGCATGGCGGCGCGCGTGCCCCGCCTCGTCGTCGTCCCCTGCCTCCGCGACAACTACGCCTACCTCACGGGACGTGGAGACGCTCGCGAGGTCGCCATCGTCGATCCCTCGGAGCCCGATCCGGTCGTGCGCGCCTTGGACGAGCACGGCCTCCGCCCGGTCGCGATCCTCTGCACGCACCACCACTACGACCACGTGGGCGGGGTCGAGCCCCTGGTCGAGCGCTACGGTCCCCTGCCCGTGTATGGCCACCGCTCGGACGCCGGCCGTGTCCCGCGCCTCGACCACCCGCTCGACCACGGGGACGAGCTCGAGGCGGCGGGGCTGCGCTGGCGCGCCCTGCACGTCCCCGGGCACACGTTGGGCGCGCTCGCCTACGTGGGCGAGGGCCTCGTCTTCACCGGCGACACCTTGTTCGGTGCCGGTTGCGGCCGGCTGTTCGAGGGGACGGCGGAGCTGCTCTACGCGTCGCTCGCCGAGCGGCTCGGGCGGCTGCCCGGCGCGACGCTCGTGTATCCCGGGCACGAGTACACCGAGAGCAACCTGCGCTTCGCTTCCGCCGTCGAGGCCGACAACGCGGCGCTCGCCGCGCGCACGCGAGCGGTGGCCGCGCTGCGCTCCGCGGGGGCGCCCAGCGTGCCGTCCACCATCGCGGACGAGCTCGCGACCAACCCGTTCCTCAGGGTGACGGAGCCCGCCGTGCGCGCCTTCGTCGAGCCGCGACTCGGCGCGACGCGAGGCCCGGCCGCGGTGTTCGCCGCGCTCCGCGCGGCCAAGGATGAGTACCGCGGGTGACGGGGGTCGGCACCCGCGCCGCGCCGCGCCGCGCGCGCCGCGGCCGCGGCGCCAAGCTCCGCGCCGTGCTCACGCTCGCGGTGGCCGGCGTGGCGTGCGAGTCGTCACCAGGCGCCGGCGTGGCGCAGGTCGCGAGCGCCGGCCCCCGGGGGAACCCGCCGCGGGCGAGCGCGAGCGCGAGCGCGTCGCCGAGCGCCGCGGCGTCCACAGGCTCGGGCGCGCGTGCCCCGGCCGAGGAGCGCACCTGGATCTGGGAGACGTCCGCGGTGGGGCGGATGCACGTCGTCGTCAGCCTGCCGCCCAGGCGCGTCGGCGAGCGGTTCCCGGTGCTGATCGCGTTCCACGGACGCGGGGAGGCGCAGAAGGGCGCCGCCCGCGGCGCGCGCGGCTGGATCGACGACTACGGCCTCCCGCGGGCCCTCCAGCGCCTCGTCGCGCCGCCGCTCACCGCTTCAGACCTGATGGAAGTCGGGGACGAGGAGCTGCTCTCGAAGCTCAACGCCGACCTCCGGCGCGAGCCGTATCGGGGGCTCGTCGTCGTCACGCCGTATACGCCCGACATCCTGGCCGGCGACCGCGCGTTCTCGCGCGCGGAGCCCCTGGCGCGCTTCGTGGTCGACGAGCTCCTCCCGCGAGTTCGTAGCGAGACGCCGTGCCTGGAGGGCGCCGCGCGCGTCGGCCTCGACGGCGTGAGCCTGGGCGGTCGGGCAGCGCTGCTCGTCGGGCTCGCGCGGCCCGAGAGCTTCGGCGCGGTGGGGACGCTCCAGCCCGCCTTCGACTCCGCCGACGCGCCCGACCTCGCGCGGCGGGCCCAGCGCGCGAGGGAGCGAAACCCGACGCTCTCGCTCCGGCTCCTCACGAGCCGCGCCGACTTCTTCTTGCTGTCGACCCGCGCCATCAGCAGCGCGTTCACCGCGCTCGGCGTCCACCACGAGCTCCGGGTGGTGCCCGGGCCGCACGACTACGAGTTCAACCGGGGGCCGGGCGTGTACGAGATGCTGCTCTTTCACGACCGCGCGCTGCGACGCGCCGCGCGTTGAGCCGCCCGCCGGCGGAGGGCGCCTACTCGAAGTGCGTCGTGGCGAGCAGCGTGGCGAGCGCGCGCAGCGTCCGGCCGTCCCGCGGGTGGAAGCGGAGCCCGAGCCGCACCCCGCCCGACGGCCCGGGCGAGACGCTCCAGCGCACCTCGGCCGGCACGTCGAGCGGGTCCCACAGGTTGGGCGCGGTGACGCTGAGCAGCACGCGATCACCCACGGCGAGCGGCTCACCGCCCTCGACGCTCGCGCCCTCGAGGCCGAGGTCGAGCACGACCGCGCGCCGCGCACGCCCGCCGACCTCGACCATGGCGGGCAGGTGCACTGGCTGACGTGCGGCGGCGCGGAAGTGATCACGAACCTCCATCGTCCCGCCGAGGCTAGCATCGCGGCCCGCCCTCCGGAGGCGCGGGAGCTGGGCGGGGCGCGCGGGCTGGCTCGGCGCGGGCTGGCTCGGCGCGGGCTGGCTCGGCGCGGGCTGGCTCGGCGCGGGCTGGTTCGGCGCGGGCTGGCTCGGCGCGGGCTGGCTCGGCGCGGGCTGGTTCGGCGCGGGCTGGTTCGGCGCAGGCTGGTTCGGCGCAGGCCGTGGTGCGGGCTGTGGTCGATCCGCGGGCCGCGCGGCCCGGATCTCGCCCGCGGCGGGGCCGCGTAGGGGTGGCGGTAGCGCGGCCGGGGGCTTCTGGGCTAGAACGACGGCAAGCCTCGACGAAGCTCCCACGACTCACGAGCGAGCGCACATGACGCAGGACACCCGAAAAGACCCACGCGCCAAGGTGCTGACCATGACGGTCCGCTACAAGAGCGCCACCCTCGACGAGTTCATCGAGCACCACTCGCACGACATCAGTCGGGGGGGGATGTTCATCAAGACGCCCTCGCCGTTCCCCTCCGGGACGCTCCTCAAGTTCGAGGTGAAGATCGGCGACGACCAGAAGGTCATGCAGGGCGTCGGGCGCGTCGTCTGGAAGCGCGAGGCCGGGTCGTCCTCGGACGCCCAGCCCGCAGGCATGGGCGTGAAGTTCATCAAGATCGACGACGACTCGCGCGGTGTCATCGACAAGCTCGTCGCGACCCGCGGCGACGCGGGGAGCGCCTACGAGGAGGGCGGGGGAGACGCCGGCTCGGCTCGGCCGGCGGCGGCGGGCGGGGAGCCGGCGGGGGCGGCGCCGAAGGCCGAGGCCGCGAAGCCCTTCATGCCGCGCAAGGCGACGATGATCGGGCTCGGGGCCGTGTCGGCTGCCGCGGCCGCGAAGGCGGCCGCTGACGAGGCGGAGGGGTTCTTCCCGAAGACGAGCCCCGAGGCGGAGATGCCCGCCCCGGAGGACCGCACCGTGATGAAGCAGGCGGCGGAGCTCCTCCAGGACGCGCTGCGCGAGGCGGGCGGCTCGATGGAAGAGGTCGGCTCCGCCGAGAAGAAGAAGCCGGCGGCCGCGCCGCCGCCCGCCGCGGACGAGCCGCCGGTGAAGAAGGGTGAGCCCGAGGCGGCGCCGCCCAAGGCGGAGGCGGCCCCGCCGAAGGTCGACGCCCCATCGCCGGAGGACGAGCCCGCGCCCGCACCCAAGCCGGAGACCCCACCCGCGCCCAAGGCCGAGCGCGCGCCCGAGCCGTCGCCCAAGCCGAGGGCCGCCGCGCGTGCGCAGAGCGATCCGCCCGCGCGACGGATCTCGATCCCGGCCGAGGACGGCTCGGAGGGCGGAAAATCGAGCGGCGGCAGCAAGACGGTCTTCCTCCTGGTCGGCCTGGCGGCGGCGGTCGGCGCCATCTTCTTCCTGACCCGCGAGCCCGCGCAGCCGGAGACCTCCCCGGTGGCGACGACGACGGCCCCGCCTGCGACGACGACCGCCGCGGCGACGGCCGCGGCCGCCCCATCGGAGACCGCGACGGCGGAGCCCGCCCCGAGCGCGTCGGCTCCCGCCAGCGGCGCGCCCCCCGCGCCGTCGGCGGCGCCGCCCGCGTCCGCGCAGGCCGAGCCCAAGCTCGTCGCGCCGCCCGAGCCGAAGCCCGCGCCGCCCGAGCCGAAGCCTGCGCCGCCCAAGCCGGCGGCGCCCCCGCCGCCGCCGAAGCCGCCTGCGCCGCCGAAGCCGCCCGCGCCACCGAAGCCGCCGTCGGACAGCGACAACCCGTACTGAGCCCCTCCCCGGGCGAGGGTCGCACATGTCCCCTGTCTCCTGGCGCCGCGGGCTCCGCAGCCCCCGCCCCCCGGTCGCGTGGGCGCGCCCATGAGCGACGAGCCGGGCCTGGCTCCCGGGACCGTGCTGGCCGCTCGCTACCGGATCGAGGGCACCCTCGGCGTAGGGGGTATGGGACGTGTGTACGAGGCGGAGCACGTCCACATGAAGAAGCGGGTCGCGGTCAAGGTGCTGCGCCCCGAGCTCACCACGGTGCCGGAGGTGGTGGCTCGCTTCGAGCGGGAGGCGATGGCTGCCGCCAACATCGACCACCCGAACGTGGCGGCGGCGACCGATTTCGGGAAGATCGAGACGGGTGAGGTCTACCTGGTGCTCGAGCTGGTGCGGGGCCGGAGCCTGCGTGACGAGCTCACCTCGGGCCCGCTCGCGCCGGAGCGCGCGCTGCGCGTGGCACGGCAGATCGCCGCCGCGCTCGCGGCGGCCCACGGCCTCGACATCGTGCACCGCGATCTCAAGCCGGAGAACGTCATGCTCGTGGAGAAGCAGGGCGATCCCGATTTCGTGAAGGTGCTGGATTTCGGTATCGCGAAGGTCCCGCTCGCGGGCTCCGAGCGGCCGCCCGCCTCGGGGGTCGGGTCGAAGCACGGCACCCGCGGTGGCCTGGTCGTTGGGACGCCCGAGTACATGGCGCCCGAGCAGGCGCTCGGCCAAGCCGTGGATGGTCGCGCCGACCTCTACGCGCTCGGCGTGATGCTGTACGAGATGCTCGCCGGCGTTCGGCCGTTCCGCGCCGAGGCGTCGATCGGCGTCCTCGGTCAGCAGCTCAGCCAGCGCCCGCCGTCCGTCCTCGAGCGCGCCGCCGTGCAGGTCCCCGCTGCGGCCGAGGCCGTCGCGCTCGCGCTGCTCGAGCGTGACGTGGCGGCTCGCCCGCCGTCCGCGGCACACGTGGTCGCGATGCTGGAGGCGGCCACCCGCGAGATCGGGGGGCTGACGAGCCTCGTCGGTGGGGCGTCGGACGCCGGCTCGGGGGCCTGGCCGGTGTCGAGCGGGCCGCGCGCGACGCTCGGTTCGGGAGCGCTCGGTTCGGCCGGTCGCGCGACGCTGCCCTCGGCCTCGGCGTCCCCGGAGCCGCCCCAGACGTTGGGGTTCGGCCCGTCGGGCGCCGATCTCGGCTCGTCGCTGCCCGGGCACCTGGTAGGCGCCGCCGTGCCGGTGGGAGAGCTGGGGCAGGGCACCCCGGCGCCGGGGATCGCCGGGGCGCCGCCCGCCGCCGCGGCCGCCATCGCGCGCGTCCGCCGCGCGCTCGACGATCTGCTCGACGCCATCGATCGCAGGAAGGTCCGGTGGCCGCAGCCGCTGCCGTCGATCCCCGCCGTGGGGTTCCTGGTAGCCGCCGTCACGCTGGTGATCGGGGCGGGCGCGGTCCTGCTGGTCACGTTCGGCGCCGTCGGCGTCGCGGCGACGATGGCGCGGCGCGAGCGCGGAGCAGCGAGCGCCGCCACGGCCGCGTCGGCGGAGGCGACCGCCGCGGCCTCGTCGCTCGCTGGACCGACGGACGGCGACCTCGCCGCCGCGCGAGAGCGCGGCGCCGCCGGGCTGGCCGCGCTGGCGGCTCGCTACCCGCGCGACGCCGCGCTCCAGCTCGAGCACGCGCGCGCGCTGCGCCTCGAGCGCGACTCGGCGGGGGCCGTGGCGGCCGTGGGCCGCGCCGTCGAGCTCGATGCCACGTTGGCCGATCACAAGGGGGTGGAGAGCGTCCTCTGGGCCGCGGCGCAGGACGCGGGGGGCGCCGAGCCGGCCTTCACGATGCTCGAGGGCGGGCGGCTCGGCGGGGCCGGCGCGGACGTGATCTGGCGCCTCGCGACCGAGGACGGCGTGGGCGCCGGCGCGAAGGCTCGCGCGCAGCGCTTCCTCGGGACGGACGCTTTCGAGCGGCAGGCGTCCTCGGCCCTGCGCGCCGCGAGCCGGCTCCGCGCGGGAAAGGCCTGCAGCGAACTCGCCGCCGCCGTGCTGGAGGCGGGTCTGCACGGCGACTCGCGCTCGTTGCCCTACCTTCGGCGGCTCGAGCGGCGGACGGGCTGCGGTCGGCGTGGGCGCTCCGACTGCTATCCCTGCCTCCGCGGTGACGCCCGCGTCGCGGAGGCCGTCCGGGCGGTGGAGAAGCGCGCGGCGCGCTGAGCCTCGCGGCAGGTTGCTCGGCGCGCTCCGATCTGCGAGAGTGTCGGGGTGCGCGCGCGGTCGTGGTCGCTGGGTCTGTTCGTGCTCGCGAGCTGCGCCACGGGCGCGGAGATCGACCAGGTGGGAGGCGGCGACGCGGGGGCAGGGCCCGGTGGGGGCGCTGCAGGGGGAGGGGGTATGGTAAGCGGGGGAGGCTCGGGAGGCGCCGGGGGAGCGCCGGCGGGCGGCAGCGCCGGCGCGGCGACCGGCGGCGGCTCGGCGACCGGCGGCGCCAGCGGCGCGGCGACGGGTGGCGCGAGCGGCGGCGCGGCGGTCGGCGGCGCCAGCGGCGCGATGACGGGCGGCGCCAGCGGCACCGGCGGCGCGGTGACGGGCGGCGCCAGCGGCACCGGCGGCGCGGTGACGGGCGGTGCGAGCGGCGGCGGCGGCACCGGCGGCGCGGTGACGGGCGGTGCGAGCGGCGGCGGCGGCACGGCGACCGGCGGCGGCGGCAGCGGCGGCACGGCGACCGGCGGGGCGAGCGGCGGCGGCGGCACCGGCGGCGGCGCGAGCGGCAGCGGCGGCACGGCGACCGGCGGGGCGAGCGGCAGCGGCGGCACGGCGACCGGCGGGGCGAGCGGCAGCGGCGGCACGGCGACCGGCGGGACCGGCGGCAGCGGCGGGACCGGCGGCGGGAGCACCGACTGCGGTAACGGCGTCGTCGACCCGGGCGAGCAGTGCGATGACCAGGACCTCTCCAGCTTCGACGGCTGCTCGTCGACTTGTCAGTGGGAGGTCAACTGCGACGGCGGCAACGCCGGGGGGGTCGGCGACTCGAACTACCACCCGACGATCGACTGCAACGGGACGCACACCGTCGCCATGTCGGGCAAGTGGAGCGACGTGGGAGGCCCCATCTGCGGGAAGACCTACCCGTATCAGGACATCATCTTCCGCTTCACGCCGGTCACCACGCAGACGGTCACCTTCCGCTACACGGCCAGTCAGGATCCGCAGGACGGCGCGATGTTCGTGATGGCCGGTTCGTGCCACACCGGTCTCTGCGTCGCGGACTCGCAGAACGAGGCGGACCCCGATCGCCACAACGTGACCTTCACGGCGGAGCCCGGGCTCACCTACTACGTCGTCGTGGAGGCTCCGTCGAACCAGCCGACCCTCCAGGTCACAGTGACCTGCGGCTAGCCGGGTTCGCCGCGGCGCGGCGTCGTCGCCGCGGACGCCGGCGCTCTTTACCGGCTCGTCCCGGGGTGCTACCTCGCCGGCTCCCTCGTACTTTCGGCAGGTGAGGAGCCATGAGCGGGCATTCCAAATGGGCCACGATCAAGCGCAAGAAGGGCGCGATCGACGCAGCGCGCGGCAAGCTGTTCACGAAGCTCATCCGTGAGATCGTGACGGCGGCGCGGATCGGGGGCGGCGATCCCGCCGGCAACGCGCGGCTGCGCAAGGCGATCGATGACGCGAAGTCGCAGCAGATGCCGAACGACACCATCAAGCGCGCGGTCCAGCGCGGGTCGGGCGAGCTCGGCGGGGCCGCGTACGAGGACGTGCTCTACGAGGGCACCGGGCCTGGGGGAACGCTCTTCCTCGTCGAGGGCAGCACCGACAACCGCAACCGCACCGCGGCCGAGCTCCGCAAGGTGTTCGAGCGGCACAACGGGCAGATGGGGGGCTCGGGCACCGCGGCGTGGGCCTTCGATCGGCTGGGCACGTTCACGCTGGAGAAGGCGACCGTCGGCGAGGACCAGCTGATGGAAGCCGCGCTGGCCGCCGGCGCGGACGACTACCGCGACGAGGGCGACGTGTGGGCGGTCTACACGCCGCCGGAGCAGTTCGACTCGGTGCTCGCCGCCTTCCAGGAGTCGAAGCTCGCGCTCCAGGAGAGCAAGGTCGCCTACGTCCCCAAGGCGAAGAAGGTCGTCTCGGGCAGGGACGCCGAGGTCTGCATGAACCTCGTTGACGCGCTCGACGACCACGACGACGTGCAGAGCGTCTTCAGCGACTTCGACGTCTCCGAGGAAGAGCTGGCGCGCCTCGCCGAGGCGTGATCGCCGCCGCGCGGCTCGCCCTCACCCGGGCGGGACGCGGAAGACCGCCACGCCGAAGTACGCGAGCGCCGCGTGTGAGAACACGCCGGGCGTGAGGCGACCCGACCTCGCCGCGAGGAAGCTCCATACGAAGCCCGCGCCGAGCGCGCCGAGCACGGGCAGCGGGTTCGGTCCGGCGATGGGGACGCGCAAGGTCGCCGCGGCAGGCAGGAAGGCCGCGCCGTACAGGAGCGCCGCGAGCACCCAGCCAAGCCGCGGGCCCACGCGCTCCGCGAGCAGCTCGAGGACGAGCCCTCGCCACACCAGCTCTTCGCAGATGGCGATGCCGAGCAGCGCCGCCGTCAGGCCGACGGAGTGCTGGAGCGCGTCGGGCTGGCCGAGCTGGTGCTCGAGGCGCAGGGCCCAGAGCTGCCGAGGCGACCCGGACGGCGCGACCAGTCGCCCGAGCAACCACCCCCCGACGAGGAGGACCGCGGCGGTGACCGCGCCGATCGTGAAATCCCCGCCGCGCAGGCGGAGCCGGTCCGCGAGCGTGCCGTCGCTCCAGAGGCGATACAGCGCGCCCGCGGCGAGCGCGCCGTACGGGATCAGCACGGCGTAGTAGACGACCGGCTCGCCCGCGATCGCGTCCCGGGCCGCCCACGCGTACGTCCCGGCGACGACCGCCGCGACCAGGACGGCGATCCGCCACCCGAGCGGCGACGGCGGGCGGGCGGGCGCCCCTCGCGCCTCGCGGGCCGCCCGGCCGCGCGCGCGCGCCCGCTCCCCGAGCGCCGCCGCGCCGTCGAGCTCGTCGGCGTCGGGGGCAGCCGCGTCGCCGCTCGCGCCGTCCCTTGGATCGTCGCTCACTCGGCTCCTCCCAGCATCGACACGACGGCATCGAGGATGTGATCGGCGAGGACGGTCTTCTCCAGCACCGGCAACCACCGAGCACCCTCCGCCGTCACGAGGACGGCGCGGTTGTCCGAGCGCCCGAACGACTCTGCGGCGGGGTTGGCGACGACGACGTCCACGCGCTTCTCGACCCGCTTCTTCTGGCCGTACCCGGCGATCTCGTCGTCCGTGCCCGTCTCGACGGCGAAGCCGACGAGCACGGGCCGCGGCCCCGTCCTCCGCCGCGCGATCTCCCGCAATAGGTCCGGGTTCGGCTGGAGCTCGATCGTGAGCGACTCCGCGGACCGCTTGAGCTTCGCCGCGTGGGTCGTCGCTGGGCGGTAGTCGCCCACGGCGGCGGCCATGAGCAACGCGTCGGCTCCGCCCGTGCTGGCGGCGAGCGCGGCGTCCAGCGCGGCCTGCATCTCGAGCGCGGAGCGGACATCGCGCCGCACGACCCCCGGCGGGGTCGCCAGCGCCACGGGCCCGGTGACGAGCGTCACGCGCGCGCCTCTCGCGGCGGCGCGCTCGGCTAACGCGAACCCCATGCGCCCCGAGGACCGGTTCCCGAGGAAGCGCACGGGGTCCAGATCCTCGAGCGTCGGGCCTGCGGAGACGACCAAGTGTCGGCCGGCGAGATCCCGTGGCGTCAGCGCGCTGGCCGCGGCGGCGGCGATCGTCTCTGGCTCGGCCATTCTCCCGATCCCGGTGTCGCCCGACGCGACCTCGCCGGCGATCGGCCCGACCAGCGTGACCCGCCCGTCGCGCGCGAGGAGCTCGGCGTTCCGACGCGTCGCTGGGTGCGACCACATGGACGGGTGCATCGCCGGCGCCGCCAGCACCGGACAGGTCGCGCACAGCGCGATCGCCGTCACCAGGTCGTCGGCGCGGCCCGTGGCCAGGCGCGCGAGGACGTCGGCCGTCGCCGGGGCGACGATCACCAGCTCGGCGCGGCGCGCCACGTCGACGTGCAGCTCCCCCGCCGCCGCGGGTCCGAACGCCGTCCGCAGCACGGGCCGGCCCGTCAACCCCGAGAACGTGGCGTCCCCGACGAATCGGCGAGCGCTCCTCGTCATCACCACGTCCACCTCGGCGCCGGCCGCGCGGAGCAGACGAGTGAGCGCCGCGCTCTTGTACGCGGCGACGCTTCCGGTCACCGCGAGCACCACGCGGCGGCCGTGGAGGGATCGAGTCACGCCCCCGAGCCTAGCCGCGCGGCTGGCGACTTCCAGTGCGGGCGCGCCCAGGCGCCGGCGCGCCGGAGCGCTGGTCGCCGCGTCCACGCGCGCGCGCGTCCGACACCCAGCGGCTCGCCGGATCGAGGAAGCGCCACGGGCGCGCCGCCCAGCTCCCGGCGTACTCGACGCCGATCCGGGCTGAGCGCGCCACCCGAGGGCGATCGCCCTCCGCGAGGAAGAGGGGACCTTCGCACAGATCTGCGCCGTAGTGGCGGCCGTCGATCCCGAACGCGCGGCAGAGCTTCCCGGGGCCGTTGGTGAGGCGGAGGTCGCCTGGCTCGCGACCGCGCCGCGCAGCCAGGAGGGGCTCTCCCACCACTGGCTCGACGGCACGGAGCAGGACCGCGTGCGGCTCGCCGACCGCGCCGGTGACGAGGTTCACGTGCCAGTGCATCCCGTAGACGAAGAAGACGTAGGCGTGACCGGCGGGGCCCCACATCGCCTCCGTGCGCGGGGTGCGGCGGCCGCCGCGGGAGTGCGCCGCGAGGTCCTCGGGGCCGCGGTACGCCTCGGCCTCGACGATGCGACCGGCGACGAGCCCCTCCGGCGACTCGTGGACGAGCAGCTTCCCGATGGCGTCGCGCGCGACGGCCAGCACCGGGCGCTCGTAGAACGCGCGCGGGAGCGCGACGAGCGCGGGCGCGGGCTGACGGCGAGGGGCCACGCTAGAAGCCCAGCGATGTCCCTACTTGATAGACGAGGAAGCTCGCCACCCAGGCCAGCGTCGTCATGTAACCCAGCATGAACGCCGGCCACCTCCAGCCGCCCGTCTCTCGCCGCACGGTGGCGAGGGTGCTCATGCACTGCGCGGCGAACGCGAAGAAGACCATGAGCGAGATCCCGGTGAGAGCGCGGTAGCGCGGCGTGCCGTCGGGCCTGCGCTCGAGGCGCAGGCGTTCGCGGAGCGGGAGCGCCTCGTCGTCGACCTCGTCCAGGCCGTAGACCAGGGCCATCGTGGACACGAACACCTCGCGCGCGGCGAACGCGCCGATCAGGCCGACGCCGATCCGCCAGTCGAAGCCGAGCGGCTCCAGCGCTGGCTCGAGCGCCTTGCCTAGCTTCCCGCCCCAGGTTCGTTCGATGGCAGGCGCCGCCGCGGGCTCGCGCGCCCCGGTCGCCGGCGCGGGCGCGGCGGCCGCCGCAGCGGCGGCTGGCACCGCTGCGGCCACCACGGGGGCCGTCTCCGATCGGGGGAACGTGAGCAGCGCCCACAGCACCACCGTGCAAGCGAGGATCGTCGTCCCGGCCTCTCGCACGAACGACATCGTCCGCCGCCAGGTCATGCGCAGCACGGCGCGCGGCTGCGGCACTCGGTACGGCGGGAGCTCCAGGAGCAGCGGCATCCGGCGCCCGCGGACCACCGTGCGCCCGAGGATCCCCGCTGCAGCCAGCGAGACCACCATGGACAGGACGTACATGGACGTGAGCGCGAGCGGGGCGACGCTCAGACCGAGCACCTCGCCCGGCGGGAGCAGAGCGGCGATGATGAGCGTGTACACGGGCAGTCGCGCCGAGCAGGTCATCAGCGGGATCACCAGCATGGTGAGCGTCCGGTCTCGCTGCCGCTCCATCGTCCGCGTAGCGAGGATCGCCGGGACGGCGCAGGCGAAGCCGGAGAGCATGGGGACGAACGCGCGCCCGTGGAGCCCGAGGGACCTCATGACGCGGTCCATCAGATACGCGACCCTCGCCATGTAGCCGGAGTCCTCGAGCAGCCCGAGGAGCAGAAAGAGGAGGAGGATCTGCGGCAAGAACACGATCACGTTGCCGACCCCGCCGACCACACCCTCCGACGCGAAATCACGGACGAGGCCGGCGGGGAGCGCCGCGCGCAGCGCGCCCTGGAGCGCCGACACGCCGCTCTCGATGAGCTGGATCGCTGGCTCCGACCACGAGAAGAGCGACTGGAACAGCGCCAGCATGAGCGCGACGAAGATGGCGAAGCCCCAGACCGGGTGCAGCAGGAGGCGGTCGGCGCGCTCCGTCCCGCGGCGTTTCTGCGGATGCGGATCGTCTCGCCGGGTGACGCGGCTCACGAGGCGCTCGATGGCCGCCCACCGACCCGTCGCGATCTCGCGGTCCAGGTCGCGGTCTGCGTGCCGCGCGCGGACGCGGATCGCGGCTTCTCGGAGCGCTCGGGGCGCGTCGTCTAGCTCGTCGTCCTCGTCGAGGCTCGCGAGCGCCCACAGCGCGAGCGCGCGTTCGCGCCGGTCGTCGCCGCGCCACGGCTCCGGGAGGTGCTGGCGGAGCTCCTCGCGATCGGCGACGAGCGCTGGCGGGTAGTCGATCTCGAGATCGCAGCGCCGCGGATCCTCCAGGCCGCGGGCGATCGTCGCGCGCAGCGCGTCCACGCCCCGGCCGCGTCGCGCGTCCGTGACGACGCACGGGACGCCGAGCGCGCGCTCGAGCTCGGCCACGTCGGGGGGCGCGTCCCGGGCCTCGTCGATCATGTTGACGGCCACTACGAGCGGGACGCCGAGCTCCGCGACGGAGAGCAGCAGATAGGAGCTCCTCCCGAGCTGGGTCGCGTCGACCACGCAGACCACGAGCGCGGGCTGCGGCTCGCCGTTCGCGCCCAGGATCGAGTCGAGCGCGACGCGCTCGTCGCGCGACCGAGCGGCCAGCGAGTGCGTCCCGGGGACGTCCGTCACTCTCACCGATCGCGCGCCGGTGTTCGTGGGGACGCGAGCCTGACCGCTCAGCCGCTCGACGGTGATGCCGGGGTAGTTGCCGACGCGAGCGTGCCCCCCAGTGAGCGCGTTGAAGAGGGAGCTCTTCCCGACGTTCGGGCTGCCCACGAGCAGCACGATCGGCGCCGCGGACGGGGGCTCCGACAGGGCTGGCGATCGTGGCTCGTTCACCCGGGGCCCCGCGCCGCCCCGGAAGCGAGAGGCTCCGAGGCCGCGCTGGTGAGCTGGGCCACCTCGATGCACGCGGCCTCGGCTCGCCGGATCGAGAGGCTCGTCCCGCGCACCAGGAGCTCCACGGGATCGCGGAGCGGAGCCACGCGCACCAACGTGACGGCGGTGCCCGGCAGGAGACCGAGCTCGAGCAGCCGCCTGCGAAACGCGCGCTGCCCGCCCACGGCCTGGATCACCGCGTTCTGGCCCGGGCTCACATCGGCGAGCGACATGCGCTCTCCTTACCGCCACTGAAAACGACTTTCAAATCCGTTCGTACGCGCGGGCGGCCGTCGCCGGGAGCGTCAGTCGGGCGTCGCCTCTGGAGGGCCGGTGTCCGTCAGGCTTGCCTCATCGACGGCGGCGTCCGTCCCGTCGGTCGGGGGGGAGTCAGCGGCGCCGTCCGCGACGCGCGCGTCGGCCGTCGCGGCATCAGATCCACTGTCGGCGGAATCCGATCCGTCGGGATCCGCGAACCCTGAGTCGATCACAGTGCAGGAGCACGGGCCCCACTCGCCGGGCGCGATGCACTCGGCGACACCCTTGCCGCACGGATCTTCGCACGAGCGGAACGACGGGACGCGACACGCGCGGTCGACTCGCGCCGGCTCGCTACTGCAAGCGATTATCGAAATCACCAACGCAGCTCCGGAAATCCAGCGCACGACCGCCGCTCTCACCGCGGACACCCTTGGCACGCGGCGCTCCCGGGGGCAAACGTGCAAAACGTGACACAATGTGATCCGCCGAGGTTGACACGTGACACATCGTGATTCATTATCCGCGAGTCATGCCGACGCCGCCTCCCGCCCCGCCTTCCGCGCCGCCGCACGTCCAGGAGCCGGACCCGGCGCCGAGCGCCGCCGAGCCAGAGGAGGCCGCCACCCAGGCGGATCGAGCGGAGAGCGCAGGCGCCAAGAGCCGCCAGAAGAAGGAGCGCGTGCTCCACACCCGCATCCCCGCGGTCCTCGAGGAGGAGCTGAAGGCGGCGGCTGACGCGCTCCGCATCCCGGTCTCCAACCTCGTCCGGACGATCCTGGAGGACGCGGTCGCGATCGCGGACCGCGCGACTGGGCGCGTCGAGGAGCGCCTCGAGCGCGCCGCGCGCACCGTTCGGGATGAGCGAGAGCGGATGCGGGCGCGCGTCGAGCGATCCCGCGCGCTCGACGGCGTCGTCGCGTGGCAGCCGGTGCACCTGGCGCAGCCTGCGCGGTGCGCGAGCTGCGCGGCGTCGCTGGCGTCGGGCGCCGCCGCGGCGCTCGGGATCACCGAGCGACCCGGTCCGCGCGTCTTCGTCTGCCCCCCTTGCGTGCCCACCCAGGGCACCTCGACCGAGCCCGAAACACGAGAGGAATGACCCATGACCCACCCCCAGAACGATCCCCAGTCCACCGACGATGAGCTCCGCGACGCGACCCGTGCGGTCGTCGGCATCGGCGCCGCTTGGGCGCGCTACGGCCTGACGATGGGCCGCGCCGCCGTCGAGACCAGCGCGCGCTCGCTCGAAGCGACGGCGCGCCTCCTCGGCGCGCTCGCCGACGCGGTGGATCGCCGCCGCGGCGCGCCGCCGGCTAACGCCGCGCCGCACGAGCCGGAGAGCGTGATCGACGTCCCCGCCACGTGAGGCGGTGCGGAGCGGCCGACCGGCGCGCGCGCGGCGCCGGCGGCGCGCGCGCTGAGGGTCCGCTCAGCGCGACTCGTAGACGTTCATCGCGGGCAGCTCGATCGCCGTCAAGAAGCCGTCGTTTCCGCAGCCCGTGTCGATGCCGACGACGCTCTCGTACGCCCACAGGTCCGAAGGATCATCCGGGGTGTAGCCCGAGAGCTCCTCAGGGAGGTACTCCGTTCGGGTGTGGCCGAAGACCACGAGCTTCCCCCGGTACTCGCGGAAGAAGTGCTCGTCTCGGCACCAGAGCAGCGGCATCGGGGGGGAGACGTCCCGAGGGTGGAGGAAGACGCCCTCCTTGCGGGGGAGGCCCGCGTGCACGTAGATGGCGTGCTCGTCCTCGTACCAGTGGGGGAGGCCGCGGAACCACTCGAGGTCCTCTTCGGGGAAGAACCCGCCGCTCGTGAGCAGGAGGTGCTCGCCCGGCATGGGGAGCTCTCCCTCCCGAGGACGCGGCCCGCCGGTGTACGACCGGAGGCACGAGAGGCAGCCGTTCCCGGGCGGGAGGACGAACTCGTCCCACCCCTGATCGACGACGCGCAGCCACGCGTCCTCGTGATTCCCACGCAGCGCGACGACCTTCGCAGCCGTGCGCTCGTGGAACGTGCGCACGTACTCGACGATCTCGTTGCTGCGCGGCCCGCGGTCGACGTAGTCGCCGAGGAACACCACGGTGTCATCTGCGTCGAGCGCGGGGAAGGTGTGGAGCAACCGGAAGAGGTGCTCCGTCTCCCCGTGGATGTCGCCGATGGCGAAGGTGCGTCCGGGCATGGTCGACGGGCCATCATGCCAGGGCGGGACGCGCCGGCAACCCCGCGAGCGGGGCCCGAGGCGCGCGCTCGCCGGCGTGCGGCGCGGTCCGCGGGCCGCGCCCGCCCGCCCGCTGCTTCGGCGACCGGGGGCGTGCTATGCGCCGGCCGTGACGACCGTCGTCGAAGCGCTCGTGTGGTTTCTCGTGTTCGTCTTCAGCACGACCTGCCATGAGGCCGCGCACGCCTGGGCGGCGCTGAAAGGCGGGGATCCCACGGCGTACGAGGGCGGGCAGGTGAGCCTCGACCCGTTGCCGCACCTCCGCCGCGAGCCGTTTGGGATGGTGGTCATGCCCCTGCTCTCGCTCTTCGTCTCCGGGGCCATGATCGGCTGGGCGAGCGCCCCGTACGACGCGCGCTGGGCGCAGCGGTTCCCGCGCCGCGCCGCGCTCATGTCGCTCGCCGGTCCCGTGGCCAACTTCCTGCTCGCGGGGGTCGCGCTCGCGATCATGCACGCGCTGCTCGCGTCGGGCGTGTTCGTGGCGCCGCCCGCCGCCTCGGCCGCGCACCTCGTCGCCGTCCCGGGGGCCGAAGACGTGCGAACGCCGCTCTCCTTCCTCGCGACGCTCCTGTCGGTGACGCTCTACCTGAACGTCACGCTCGGGCTGTTCAATCTCCTCCCCGTCCCGCCGCTGGACGGCGCTGGCGTTCTGGAGGGCGCGACCCACCCCGCCTCGGCGCGTTTCTTCCAGGCGCTGCGCGAGCAGCCGCTGATGCAGCTCGCCGGGCTCCTCGTCGCGTGGCAGCTCTTCAAGGTCGTCCGTCCCGGGCTCGGGTTCTTGCTCGGGCTGCTCCACCCCGGCGCGTACGGCTGAGCGGCCCGGCGCTCAGCGGGGGCAAGCGTACGCGCAGCCGTAGGCGCACGCCGAGCAAGCGTCGGGTACGCACGCGGGGCCGCCCGGGGCCAGCGCGTCACAGCGTGATCCGGGGCAGCACGGGTGGCTGGCGTCGCAGGCCTCGCAGCAGGCCCTGCAGCTCCCGCCGGGCTCGGTGCACACGACCTCGCACGTGCGCGCGTCGAGTAGGCACCCCGCCGGGCACGCGGAGCAGAGCGCTTCGAAGTCCTTCGGGGCGCACCGAGCGCGGGTGCCGGCGCGTGCGGAGCAGACGCTCCGTTCGTCGCAGTCCGCGTCGGTGGTGCAGTCGTCTCCGCAGGACGCCGGCGCCTCGCACAGCACCCGACACTCGCGATCGAAGCGGCAGACGGGGCGCATGCCACCGCAGCTCGCGCACTCAAGGGGGACGCACCGCGGCTCGCCTCCGACGCTGCCGCACCGGGCACCGTCGCAGCAGTCGAGGTCGGTCACGCAGGTCGCCGTGCAGCAGTCGCCCGCCGCGCACTGCGCCGTGCACGTCGCGTCGTCCACGACGCACTTCGCGTCGCCGCACACCGCGCAGCTCTGCGGCACGCAGCGCCCCTCGGGCGAGCAGGTCGTCGCCGCGCAGCAGTCGGAGCTCGTGACGCAGCGGCCGCCGCAGCAGGGAGGGGGCGAGCAGCGGACGGCGGCGCACAGCGATCGCTCGATGGCCGGAGCCGGCTCCGTCCCGCTGCTGCTGCACGCGGGGCCGAGCAGCCACGCGAACCCGAGGGTGGAGACCACGCACAGTGCGCGGGCGAGAGCGAGCCGGCCGCGAGGCGAGGGTCTGGGAGGCACGCGCGCGGCTCAGCTCGGGCAGTAGTAGGTGCACCCCCAGTCGCAGCCGTCGCACGACCTCGGCACGCAGCGCGGGTTCCCGTCGCCCGTGTAGCAGACCGAACCGGCACAACAGTCCGAGTCGCTCGCGCAGGGCGCACAGCACGCCGCGCACGACGGCGCGCCCCCGGCCGAAGTTCCCGCGTCCGTCGCGGCGCCGCCCGTTCCGCCGGTCGTCGCCCCGCCGACACCGCCCGTGCCGCCCGTACCGGAGGTGCCGCCGCTCCCCGAGCTGCCGCACTCGACCTCGCACGTCCCGCCGAAGAAGCTGCAGGAGGAGCCGCACAGGGAGCACTCGTCATCGAACCGCAGCGGCACGCACTTCTTCGTGCCGCTGGCGAACTCGTTGCACTCGGTGAAGGCGTCGCAATCCGCGTTCGACTCACACAGGTCGCCGCACGCGTCGGGCGCCTCGCAGGTCGTCGCGCACGTCGTCGGGTTCGTCGAGCAGAGCGGCTGCATGCCGCCGCAGGCGTCGCAGGAGTCCGGGTAGCACTTCCACTCGCCGGCGGTCGATTGCCGGCAGCGCGTGCCGGCGCAGCAGTCGGTGTCGGCCGTGCACGCCGTGAGGCAACAATCCGGCGTCGCGCACTCGGAGGTGCAGCTCGAGAAGTCGACGACGCAACCGACGTCGCCGCACGCCGAGCAAGAGCTCGGGATGCACCGGCCGTTCAACGAGCAGACGGTGCCCGCACAGCAATCGCCGGACGACGCGCAGGTGTCGCCACAGCAGGGCGGCGGCTTGCACTCGACCTGCAGGCAGCCGCTCGGATCCCGCGCGCCGCCGGTGCCCCCGCTCCCGGCGCGGCCCCCCGACGCCCACGGCGTCGGCTCCTCCTCCTCCGAGGACGTGCACGCCAGGGGCGCCCACGCCGCCGTGGCCAAGACGCAGACGCCGACGAACCAGCCGCGCACTCGATCAGGATATCATGACGCGAGGAGCGCCCGGCGAGGATCTCGGTAGCCCCTCCAGGACTCGAACCTGGACGCCCTCTCGGGCCGGGGATTTTAAGTCCCCCGCGTCTACCGCTTTCGCCAAGGGGCCGCGCGCTGGCCCGCGGCGGCCGGGCAGCGCCCAGACGCTAGCACGGCGGTCGCGCGTCACCGGGCGGCGACCGCTGGGCCCTCGAGGTGGGCCCGCACGCGCTCCGGCATCGAGAGCGCGAGCTCCTCGATCGTCCCGCCGGCCAGGAGCTCCGTGAGGAGGTGGCCGATGCGCAGCCGCACCCGATACCGCACGCGCGCGCCGGCCGGGTGGGGCGAGACGCGAAACCAGCCGCGTGCGTCGTCGATCCCGTGCGGCCGGGTCCGGTCGATCCAGAACCGGACCGAGTCCTCGTGGCGGGCCACGCACGCCGTGTAGGTCGCAGTCCCCAGCGCGCCGCCCTGGGTGACGCGCGCGCACGAGGGCGCGCGGGGCGCGCCGGGCAGCGGCTCGAACGCCAGCAGGTGGGGCAGGGTCGCGCTCCACAGCGCCGGCTCCGTGAGCGCTCGGAGCACGACCGCGGGCGGCAACGCCACCACGACCTCGCGCTCGCCCCCGCGCCAGCCGTCCACACCCACCGCCGGCAGCTCGTCGCGCGGCGCCTCGGCGGCGTGGCGCGGGTCCGGCAGCGGGGGGCTCGCGCAACCTGCGAACGCCAGCGCGGCCGCGACCCCCGCCGCCGCCGTGCCGCCTCGGGCCGCCGACCTCCGCATCCCGCCCTTCGAGCACGGATCGAGCGCCGCCGCCATCCGGCGGTCCGCAGCGTGGTACCGTCCCGCCGAGCCGGGCCGCGCGCGTTGACGAACTGCACGAACCCCGACCCGCCCCGATCGTCGGCGCCGCCGCCGTCTGGGCGGTCGGCGCCTCCGACGACGCCGGCGCGGCGCTTCGCGCGAGCGGTGCTGTCGCTCCGGGCCCGCCTGATCCTGCTCGTCTGCTTCGCCACCGTGCCGGCGATCTCGTTCATCTTCTTCGCGGCGACGAAGGAGCGCGAGGCCGCGCTCGAGCGGATGGAGACGGAGGCGCGCCACCTGGGCAGCCTGGCTTCCCGCGAGCACGCGCACCAGCTCGCCGGGAGCCGCAACTCCATCGGGAGGCTGGCGTCGCGCCTCGCCTGCGACGCCGGCGCGCCCGATCGGCCGCCGCCGTGCCCGTCCCACCTCCCCGAGTTGCTGAGCGGGCTGCCGCAGCTCGCCAACCTGGGTCTCGCGGATCTGCGGGGGGACATCGTGTGCAGCGCGGCGCCTGTCGCGCAGCCCGCGACGCTGGCGCACAACGAGGCTTTCCTCGCCGCGCTGCGCAGCACGGAGGTCGAGGCGGGGGCGTACGTCGTCGGTCTGGTGGGGCGCCCGGTGCTACACATGGCGCAGGCCGTACGGACCTCGAGCGGAGACGCCTGCGCGGTCGCGTTCGTCGCGGTGGAGCTCGGCTGGCTGGCGACGCTCTCCGAGCAGGCGAAGCTGCCGCCCGACTACACCTTGCTGATCACCGATCGCGGCGGGCACGTCCTGGCCCGCTCCGGCGCGACGGCGGGGGAGCTGGTCGAGGATCAAGGGCGCGCCGTCCCGGCGCTGGCCGAGGCGCTGCACGCGACGCACGGCGCGGTCCTCTCCGTCGGCTCGCCGCCCCGCGCGCGGTTCTTCGTCTCGACGCCGATGGAAGGGGTCCCGGGGATCCACGTCGTGGCCGGGCTGCCCTACGAGCGCGTGCAGAGCACGGCGGATCGCGTCTTCTACCGCACGTTGGTCGGGCTCGTCCTCGTCACGATCTTCGCGATCGTCGCCGCGATCGTCGCCGCGGAGATCAGCGTGCTCCGGGTGCTCCGCTCGCTGACGCGCGCGGTCCGGCGCTTCGGCGCCGGGGACCTGGCGGCGCGACCCCCGCTCCCGGGGAGCCACGGCGAGCTCCGGGAGCTCGCGATCTCGTTCCGCAAGATGGCGGACGCGCTCGCGCAGCGCCAGCGCGAGGCCGAGGAGGCGAAGCGCCGCCTGAGCGCGCTCTCCCGGCGGCTCCAGCTCGCGCGCGACGAGGAGGCGAGCCGCATCGCGCGGGAGCTGCACGACGAACTCGGGCAGATCCTCACCGGGCTGAAGATGGAGCTCGCCGCCGTCCGGCGCGTGTGCAAGTGCGATGACGTCCCGGACGAGATGGGCGATCCGTTCTCGTCGATGGCCGCGAGGATCGACGGCGCGATCGACGCGGTCCGACGCCTCTCTTCGCAGCTCCGCCCGCCGGTGCTCGACCGGCTCGGGCTCGCGGCGGCCATCGACTGGTTGGTGCACGACTGCGAGCGCGAAGCCGGGCTCACCATCGTCGTCGAGGCGAAGAACCTCGCGGAGCCGCTGCATCCGCTCACGGCGACGACCCTCTTCCGGATCGTCCAGGAGGCGCTGACCAACGTGGTCCGTCACGCGTCGGCCAGCGCGGTGACGGTCGAGCTCGCCGGCTCCGCCGGCGAGATCGAGCTCTCGATCCACGACGACGGCACCGGCATCCGAGCCGCGGATCTCGACGGCGCGCACGCGCTCGGCATCCTGGGGATGCGGGAGCGCGTGCGGCTCGTGGGCGGAGATCTGACGGTGCGCGGCGCCGGGGGTGAGGGCACGACGATCGTGGCGCGGGTCCCGCGCACGCCGCGCCTCGAGGACGACGCATCGGAAGGGAGTGAGCCCGCGTGAGGATCCTGATCGCCGACGATCACAGCATCGTACGCTCCGGTCTCCGTCACATCCTCGAGCTGGAGCTCCCGGGGGTCGTGGTCGGCGAGGCGACGAACCGCGACGAGCTCCTCGAGCGCGCGAAGCCTGGGCTCTGGGACGTGCTGATCCTGGATGTCGCCCTCGGCTCTGCGAATGGCCTCGACCTCTTGCCGACCCTCCGCGACCGCTGCCCCGGTACGCCCGTCATCGTGCTCAGCATGTACGGCGAGCGGCAGTTCGTGCGCCGCGCGATGAGCGAGGGCGCGGCGGCTTACCTCACCAAGGAGCAGGCCGCCGACGAGGAGCTCTTCCGCGCGATCCGCACCGTGTCGAGCGGCCGCCGGTACCTCGGCGAGGCGGTCGCCGGTCAGCTCGCCGACCAGCTCGCCAACGCGCAATCGGGCCCGCCGCACGAGGCGCTGTCCAGCCGGGAGCTCGAGGTCTTCCTCAAGCTGGCGCAGGCGCGCTCGGTGTCCGAGATCGCCGCGGAGATGGCGCTCAGCGTCAAGACGGTCAGCACCTACCGAACCCGCATCCTCCAGAAGCTCGCCCTGGCCTCCAACGCCGAGATCATCCGTTACGCAGTGCGCAACGGGCTCGTGACGTAGCGCGCCGTCGCACGCCTCGTAGGACGGACACCGACAGCGCACGTCGGAACGTCCTACGAGCGGGTCGGACACACCCGGATGCCGCGCGCCACCACGGGCACGCACGCTACGGACATGGCGTCGAGCGCGGCAGCGGCGGATCCGGGGGCGAGGCGGGCGCCCCGCGCCGGGCGAGTCGGCGCCGCCCTCCGCGAGCGCATCTCGACGATGCACCCCGCCTACTTCGCGCTCTCGATGGCGACCGGCATCGTCTCGATCGCTGGGCACCTCCTCGGCCTCGCCGACCTCAGCGCCGCGCTCTTCTGGATCAACCTGGTCGCCTACGTCGCGCTCTGGGGCGCGACCGGGGCGCGGGCGCTGCTCTTCCGGCGGGAGTTCGTGGCGGACTGGTCCAGCCACCAGCGCGCGCCGGGGTTCTTCACGCCGGTCGCGGCCACCTGCGTGCTCGGCAGCCAGTTCGCTCTCCTGCGTGGGCTGCCTGACGTGGCGTTCGCGCTCTGGGTCGTCGCGGTGGTCCTCTGGGTCATCGCTACGTACACGGTCTTCGTCGCGCTCAGCGTGCGTGAAGACAAGCCCGCGCTGGAGCAGGGGATCAACGGTGGCTGGCTGGTCGGCGTGGTCGCGACGCAGGCGATCTGCGTGCTCGGTACGGCCGTCCTCCCCGAGCGCGTGAGCGATCGCGACGCCGCGCTGTTCGTGCTGACCGCATTCTGGCTAGCCGGCGGGATGCTCTACATCTGGCTCATCTCGCTCATCTTCTACCGCTACACGTTCTTCCGCCTGGGGCCGACGGACGTGATGCCCCCCTACTGGATCAACATGGGCGCGGTGGCCATCTCCACGCTCGCGGGCGCCTCGCTGCTCGGAGCCGCTGGAGACTCCTCGTTCATGGCGGGCATCCTGCCGTTCGTGAAGGGCTTCACCGTCCTCTACTGGGCCACCGCGACCTGGTGGATCCCGCTCCTGGTCGTGCTCGGGATCTGGCGTCACGTCGTGCGCCGCGTCCCGATCCAATACGACCCGCTCTACTGGGGCCTCGTCTTCCCGCTCGGCATGTACAGCGTCTGCACGTGGAAGCTGGTCCAGGCGTTCGAGCTCGGGTTCCTGGTGTGGGTCGCGCGCGGGTTCATCGTCGCCGGCATCGTGGCGTGGCTGCTCGCGTTCTCCGGCTGGGCGACCCGGCTGCTCCAGCTCCTCGTCCTCGCGCTTCGGTCGCGGCCGCGGGTGGCCACCAGCCCGCAGGCGCCGTCGCTCGATCTCCGCGCCCTCGAGCCCGCGGGCGCGCCACACCCCACCCCAGGAGAAGTCGCATGAACACGCACCCGTCTCGTACCCTCGGCCTGGAGGCCACCGGCCTCCTCGATCTCCCGCGCCCCGTCCAGCTCGAGCTGGCCACGAAGCCCGTCGCGCCAGCCGTCGTCCTCCAGCGCCGCGGGAAGAACCTCATCTTCGCGGGCTCCGTCATCACCATCGTCGGCGTCGTGCTCTACTGCGCGGTCTGCTTCGCGGGGGGCGTCGACACCGAGCTCGGCGCCATCCTGTTCGAGAACACGATCCCCTTCGGCCGCGCCACCCTGGGCGTGCTCGGGATCGGCACGGTCGTCTGGCTCATCGGGTCGTTCACCTACCTCCGTGGCGCGATGGACGCGGACGAGGCAGCGCAGCTCGAGGAGTGACCCCGCGCTCCGGCGCGGGACGGAGGTGCGTATGGACTACGTCAAGCCGAGCGAGCTCGTCGAGGACACGACCGCCGCGAGCGTGAAGAAGTCGCGACTACCCGTCCGCGACATGCTCGTGCGCGGCGCGCTCGCGGGCGGCATCCTGGGGATCTCGACCTCGCTCGTGTTCGAGATCGTCGGGCAGGGGCTCCCCGCCATCGCGGGGGCGATCGCGTTTCCCGTCGGCTTCGTCATCCTGGTGCTGCTCGGCCTCGAGCTCGTGACGGGCAACTTCGCGCTGCTGCCGCAGGGGATCGCCGCGCAGCGGATCGGGATCGGCGGCTTGCTGCGCTCCTGGGGGTGGGTGTACGCCGGCAACCTGGCGGGCAGCGTCGCGTACGCCGTGCTCTTCTGGGCGGCGATCACCTACTGCGGCACCGAGGAGGCCGGGAAGATGGCCGACGTCGTGCGGGGCGTGGCGGTGAAGAAGACGCTCGCGTACGCGCATCACGGCGCGGCGGGTTGGGCCACCGCGCTGCTGAAGGGCGTCGCGTGCAACTGGATGGTCGCGCTCGGCACCGTGCTCTCCTACACGTCTCGCTCATCGATCGGGAAGATCGTGGCGATGTGGCTGCCGATCACCATCTTCTTCGCCCACGGCTACGAGCACTCCGTCGTCAACATGTTCGTGATCCCGACGGGCATCCTGCTCGGCGCCCCGATCGGGCTCGCGGACTGGTGGATGTGGAACCAGATCCCGGTCACGATCGGCAACATCGTGGGAGGCGCCGTCTTCACCGGGCTCGCGCTCTGGTACACGCACGGCGTAGCTGGCACGCCGGCCGTCGCGGATCACTGAGGCTCTACGGCGGCGTGACCTCGGCCGCGCTCCACGTCGCGGCTCAGGCGCGGAGCGGCACGACCAGCACGGGCTTCGGCGAGAGCCGGACCAGCTTCTCGGCGACGCTGCCCAGCACCGCGTGCTTGAGCCCCGTGCGGCCGTGGGTGCCCATCACGATGAGGTCCACGTCCGCTCTCGCCGCTGCCTCGAGCAGCGCCTTCGTCGGCTCGCCCGACGCGAGGGCGTGCGTCACGCGGACGCCCTCGGGGAGCGTCACCTTCGCGAGGAACTCGATCATGTCGCGCTCGGCCGTCTCGCGAACCAGATCCCCGAGCTTCCGCGGACCCTCCGGGGTCTGGACGAGCAGGCTGGCGGGGGCGTTCGGCATGCACTCCCAGACGTGCAGGGCGTGGACCTCGGCGCCGACGGCCGCGGCGAGCTCGGCGGCGTGGGCGAGCACGCGCTCCGCGTGCTCGGAGTAGTCGACGGGGACGAGCAGTCGGCGGAGCTGCATGCCGAACGAGGGTGCCGCCAGGCCGCCCGGCGCGCAAGGGGCTCGCTACCCGGAGCGGCCGCGAGTGCTAGATCGCGGCGCCCCATGCCAAGATCCGCCGGGCCCGGCGCCGCCGCGTCGGCCCCACCTCTGCCACGCCCAGCGCGCGCCGCGCTGTGGATGATCGGCGCAACCTTTGCGTTCGCGGCCATGGGCGTGGCCGCCAAGCTCGCGTACCAGCGGCTCCCCTGGCACGAGGTCGCCGCGGGGCGCGCCGGGTTCGGCGCGCTGGCCGTCTGGCTCTGGGCGAGGTCGCGCGGCATCTCGCTCCGTGTGCACGATCGAGGGACGCAGTGGCGGCGGACCCTCGCTGGCACGCTCGCGCTGTGGTGTGGGTTCTATGCGCTGAGCGTCCTCCCCCTCGGTGACGCCGTCACGCTGTCGAGCCTCGGCCCGATCTTCGTGGCCGCGCTCTCTCCGTGGTTGCTCCGGGAGCGCCCGGGCGCTCGGGTCTGGGCGCCGCTGCTCCTCGCGTTCGCGGGGACGGCGTGCATCGCCGGGGTGGACGCGGCCGGCTCCGCGGGCCGGCCGCTCGGCGTCGCGGCGGGCCTCGGCGGCGCGCTCGCGGGGACGCTCGCGATGATCTACCTCCGGCGGCTCGGTCCGAGCGAGAGCGCGGAAGGGGTCAGCCTACACTTCATGACGTGGGCGGCGATCCTCACCGGCGCGATCGGCCTGGGTCACCACGTCGTGCCGGGCCCCGCCGAGCTCGCCCTCCTGGCGCTCGCCGGCGCCGCCGGCGCGCTCGGACAGGTAATGATGACGCACGCGTACGGGCTCGACCTCGCCGCGCGGGTGAGCGCGCTCGGCTACGCGGGGATCGTCGTGAACCTCGGGCTGGCGGTCGCGCTGCTCGGAGAGCGACCGACGAAGGTCCAGCTGGTGGGCAGCGCGCTCGTCCTCGTCGCGGGGCTCGGGCTGGCCGGCCTCGGTGCCTGGCGCTCGCCCCGAGCCGCTCCGCCTGGCGGTGGTGCCGCGCCGGCGCGGCGCTAGTCGTCGTGCGGCCGCGGCGCGGCGGGCGCGGCGGCGCCGGAGCCGGGAGCCGCCGGGCGCACGTGCGCGGCAGCTGCCCCGTGCACGTACACGAGCTCGCCGCCTGCGGAGCCCGTCGCGATCCCCAGGCCCGCGGAGGCCGCCGCCGTCACCGCGCCCAGCGCCCCGAGGGTCGTCGCGAGCCGAGCGCGCTCGCGCCCGTGCGCGGCGGCGGCCCCGACGAGCAGCAGCGCCGTCACCAGCGCCGAGCCGGCGAAGAGCTTCCCGCGGTCCTCGTGGGTCTCCAGGGCCGCGTGCGGCACCAGTCGCTCGACCTGGTCCTCCTCCGCCTCTCCCGTGCGCAGGGCCGCGATGGCCGTGACCAGCACCGCCAGCTCGAGCGCCGCCGCGAAGCGCCACGCGGCGTTCGTGCCGCGCGCTCGGTGCGTCGCCCAGGCGGCCCAGCCGGCGAGCAGTGGCGTCACGAGGGCGAGGACGAGGGGGACGTGTACGATGGCGGGGTGGAGAGGGGTCGCGTTCATGGGGAGCTCCGGGACGGGGGGTGCGGGGGGGAGGTGGCCGGCCGCAGCTGGCCATCTTCCATCTCGTAGAGGACGTCGAAGACGTCGAGCGCGCGGTGATCGTGCGTGACGATGAGCACGGCGGCGCCGCGTTCGTGCGCGACGCGACGGAACAGCTCCATGACGACGCGGCTGCGCGCGCCGTCGAGGGCCGCGGTGGGCTCGTCGGCGAGCACCAGCGACGGCTCGTTCGCCAGCGCTCGCGCGATCGCCACGCGCTGCTGCTCGCCCCCGCTCAGCGTCTCCGGGTAGGATCGCTCGCGGTGCGACACCTCGAGGTAGGCGAGCAGCTCGCGGGCGCGCCTCCGGCCATCGCGCTTCCCGGAGAGCTCGCACGCCAGCTCCACGTTCTCCCGCGCGTCGAGGAACGTCGTGAGGTTCGCCTTCTGGAACACGAACCCGAGGTGGCGGCGACGGAGCGCCGCGAGATCGGCGAGCGCGACCCCGTCTCGCACGACGACCCGCCCGCCGAAGCGCACCTCCCCGTGCTCGGCGGGCGACACGAACCCGAGCGCCTTCACCAGCGTGGACTTTCCGGACCCGCTCGGGCCGAGCAGCGCGGCCACCGTGCCCCGCGCCAGACTCAGGCTCACGTCGTCGAGCGCGCGCACCGCGCCGCTGCCGTGGCCGTACGTCTTCGTGAGCCGGCGCGCCTCGACGGCAGGGGCGTCCATCACCCCTCCAGCGCCCGCGCCGGGTCGACCCGCAGCACGTGGCGGAGCCCGAGCACGCTCGCCACGGTGACGACCCCGAAGGTCACGAGCGGCGCCAGCCACGTGAGCGTGGGGGTCAGGAGCACCCGCCGTGGGAAGAGCGGGAACACCGCCTCGCCGAGCGCCCACGCCGCGGCGTAGCCGAGCGCGCCGAGCAGCCACGACTGCTGGAGCACCAGCCCGAGCAGGCGCGCGGACGGGGCGCCCATCAGCTTGAGGACGGCCAGATCGTGGGTCTTCTCGAGCGAGAGGTTGTAGATGACCATCGTCACGATCACGCCCGCCGTGAGCGTCAGGATCACGGTGAAGAGGCCGATCTGCATGCGCGCGCGCTGCACCACGCCGCCGAGGAGGAGCGCCTCCTCCTCGGCCTGCGTGTACACCGTGACGTCGCCCCACCCCGCGAGGACCTCGCGCACCGCCGCGCGGCTCTCCGGACCGGCCTGCACCAGCACCGCCGCATGCGGCGGCGACGCCAGCGCGGGGGCACGCCAGCGTGGATCCGCCGCGAGGTCCTCCAGCCCCGGCTGGCCGCGACCGAGATCGGTCCGCCGGAGGCGCTCGAGGACGCGCTCTCGTTCGAGGCGAAGCGCCTCCGGCGGCTGCTCGAGCGCGACGAGCTGCGTGTCGGCCACCGTCAGGAAGGCGACCGAGTCGCCGCCCGAGGTGAGCGCGTTGCGGGTGAGGCCGACCACTCGATACGCCTCGCCGGCGAGGGTGAGCGTCTCCCCCAAGGGGATCCCGAGCGAGGTGTCGGCGATCATCTCTCCGTGAGGCTGCTGGAGCCGCCTGCCCTGGACGAGCGGGAGCGACGTGCCGGGGTCGTCTGGCCACCCGAGCCCGACCAGCGCGATGCGGAGCACGCGTCCGCGGTGGTCCCGCTGGATCAGTTGGTAGGTGTACGGCCTCGCCGCGCGCACACCGGGGACGGCCGCCGCGCGCGCCTCCAAGCTCGGGTCGACGCGCGAGGCCTCGGCGAAGGGACCCCGGGTATCACGCTGGACCACCCAGAAATCGGCCTGCATCGCGCGCGTGAGGAGCGTCGCGTCGTCGACCATGCCCGCGTAGATCCCCTGCATGGCGATCACCACGGTGAGCAGCAACCCCAATCCGGCCGCCGTCCCGAGGAAGCGCGCGAGGTGGCGCCGTACGTCGCGGAGCGCGAGGTTCATCGAGCGACCCACCTTCGCCCTGGGGTCAGCCCGCCGCCGGCGCGCTCGGGCGCGAGGACGAGATCGCCCTCGGCGAGGCCGGCGAGCACCTCGACGTGCTCCGCCCCACGCGCGCCGAGCTCCGGTCGCGCCGTGGCGATCCTCCCGCCGCGGTCGACGTGGACGAAGACCCCCGCGGCGTCGTGGAGGAGCATCGACGTCGGGACGCGGAGCGCGTCCGGCACGCGCCGCAGCTCCACGCGAACGTCCGCGCGCTGGCCGATCGCCACGCGTCGCTCGAGGCGCTCCGGGGCTACCTCGACGGCGATCTCGTGGGTCTGGCGGTCGGCCTCCCAGGGGATGAAGCTGACGCGCCCCGGCAGCGGCGCGGGCGTCCCCGGGAAGACGATGCTCGCGGGCTGATCCGGCTCCAGTCGTGGCAGCACCGTCTCATCGAGCGCGGCCAGCACGCGGACCTGCGCTGTGTCCGCGATGCGCAGCACCGTCGAGCCCACCGCGACGGTGTCGCCCGGCTCCCGGAGGCGACGGGTGACGACGCCGTCGAAGGGCGCCAGGAGCGTCGCGCGGACGAGCATCACCTTACGTTGCTCGGCGCCCCCGCTCGCGACGTCGATGCCGCGGACCGCCTCGGAGCGCTGCGCGAGGACCCGGTCGAGCTCCGCGCGCGCGAGCCGGACGCGGTCCGACGCCTCGTCCCGCTGCTGGGTCGGCAGCGTGCCGGCCGCGAAGAGCACCTGCGCGCGCGTGGCCTCGCGCTCCGCGGCCACGAGGAGCGTGCGGGCGCGCTCCTCGTCTGCGGCGAGGCGCTTGAGGGACGCTCGGGCGGCCGAGACGTTGAGCTGCGCCGAGCGCAGCTCGGCCTGCGCCTGGGTCGTCTCCAGGCGCGCGAGCTCCTGGCCGAGAGTCACCCGCTGGCCCTCGGCGACCAACAGCTCGCTCACGCGCCCGACGAGGTCGAACCCCACCGCGGCCTCGCGCCGGCTCTCGATCGTCCCGCGGCCGAACGCCTCCTCGACGATCGGGCCGCGCTCCACGCGGGCGACCCGCGCCGGCAGGGGCGCCAGGAGCCGGCTCCAGGCGAGCGCGAGGCCGACCGCGAGCAGCACCGCCCACGGCGCGGCGCGCGCGGCGAGGGAGCCGAGGCGGCGGGCGCGCATCGCCCAGGTCGAGTCTTCGGGGTCGGGCATCAGGCGCTCCTCGGGCGGGGGCGGCGCTCGCCGGGTGCGGCCTCCTGCGGGCGGAGCAGTCGCTCCAGCGCGTCGCGGACGGCGCCGCTCGCGGCCGGGCCCACGGGGGCGCCCGGCGCGAGGGCGAGGGCCAGCACCGTCCCCACGACGATCTCCGTGAGGGCCTCGGCGGGGGTGTCGTCGCGCACGTCTCCCGCGCGCTGCGCCTCGGCGAGCGTCTCGCTGATGAACTCGCGGGTGCGGCGGACGGCCGCCGCGAGGCGCCGCGATCCACTGGGCGGCAACGCGAGACGGAACTGCTCCGAGAGCACGAGCCCCAAGATCCCCCGCCGCATCCCCACGGCCGCGCTCCGCGCCTCGACGAACCGCCACAGCCGCTCCGCGGCGGGGAGCTCCGGCGGCGGATACGTCTGCTCGAGCACCGTGTCGACCCGCGCCACCACGGCGATCAGCAGCTCGTCGAGTGAAGGGAAGTGGCGGAAGAGCGCGCCCGTCGTCAGCCCGACGTGCTCGGCGAGCGCGCGGGTCGTGAGGGCCGCGATGCCTCGCTTTGCGATGATGTCGAGCGCGGCCTCGGCCAGCTCGACGCGGCGCTGCTCGGATGACCGGCGAGGCGGGCCCATGGGTTGCAAGTAAGCACTTACTTACAAGAAGTCCAGCAGGCCGCCGCCGCCCGGCCGCCGGGGGCCCCGCGCGGGCGCGTCGCAGGCGAGGTGGGCGGAGCCGCCGACCTCAGCCGCCGCCCTGGTACACCACCGTGCAGCGCCCGACCAGGCACTGCGCCGAGGCCTCGGCCGGATACTGCGGCGCGCACTCCGGGCAGCCCTGGCCGTCGTCGCACGCCATCTCGGCGTAGGTGGACTCGGAGTCCGCGCGCACCGCGATGAGCCCGGCCACCGACGTGTCGCCTCCGCACTCACAGCAATCGCTGGTCCGGAGCCTGCAATCGGTGCTGGCAGAGCACTCGGTGATCGGATCGGTCGTCAACACGACGAGCGCGCACTCGCCGCTCCGACACGTCGCCAGCAGCGTGGGATCCTCCTGCCCGGCGCAGAGCGGGCACCCGCCGCCGCCCTGACCGGCGCACGCCGCCGTTCGGTGTTCATTCGCCTTCGCTGCTGCGACCGCGATCGCGTCGCCGGCCGTGGCCATGCCGCAGGTGCCGCAGCACGACTCGGGGACCACGACGCACTCGGAGGTCCGGCCACAGGCAGCGAGCCCAGCCGTCCCGCCCGCGCCCGCAGCGCCGCCCGCGCCGCCGCTGCCCGCCGCGCCGCCCGCGCCACCGGTGCTCGACCCGCCACACGCGGCGGTCAGCGTGAGAGCGCCCACCCACATCCAGTGCGACCTCATGCCCGGACGATAGCGCAGGTCGCCCGGCGGGGCCGCTGCCGTCCTGGGATCGGCCGGCGCCGCGCCCGTAGACCGGCTCCGCGCGAGGCCAGGGTGCGGCGCACCATGCTAGGGACCGGACATGTCACAGCCTCGCTGGCTCATCGCCGGGTCGATGCTCGGCTGGTGCGCCGTGGCGGGCTGCCGCGCGGGCGGGTCCGGCGCCGGCGGGCAGCCGGCGGCCAGCGCCGCGGCTCCGGATCGCTGGGCGGACGGCAAGGCGCTCGCGGAGGAGCGCGCGCGGTGGAAGGCCTCGTGGGTCGCGGTCGTCGCCCTCCCGAGCTGCGACGCGCTCGGGGCCGACGCCCGAGCGAAGTGCGACGCGGCGCGCGACGCGCGCGCGCGCCTGATGGAGCTGGAGCAGAGGGACGCCCCGGCGGCCGACGCGCTCGACGCGGCGCTCGAGCTCGCGACCCGCGCGCTCGCGGCGCGACGCATCCTCGAGGTCCACTCGCTCGAGCTCGCCGCGCTCGCCGCCGCTTCGGCGTTCGCGCCGCCGTTCCCCTCCGGGAGCGCCGCGCCTCCGGCGCCGCCCGCGAGCGCGTTCCGCCCGAGGCCGGGAGGGTCGGGCTGGCGGGTCCCGCTGCCGCCCGCGCTGGCCGGCCACGCCCATGAGCGGCCGAAGTTCGAAGATCCCGTGCGAGCCTACGACGGCATCGTCCGCCTCGCGTTCGCGCGGCTCGCCGGCTTCCTGCAGATCGGGCCGCTGCCGACTCGGCGGCTCGCGCTCGAGCGCGTCCGCCAGCTCGCCGAGCGCGAGGGGCCGACCCCCGCGGTGAGAGCGCTGCTCGACGAGGCGCACGTGACGGAGTCCGACGCCGGGCAGAAGGGCGACCTCGCCAAGCTCCGCGAGCAGGTCCGAGCGCGGCGCGACGGTGGCGGCGGGTGACCCGCGCGCCCGGGGGCTCGCCGTAGCTCGCTGGCGGGCGGCGCGGGTAGGAGCGGGCGTCGCCGGCCGTACCAGGTGTGTCCGTGCGCTGCCCGCGGGCCCCCTGGCCGTGGGCGGTCCTTTCGTGCTTTGCTCCCTCGAGCGAGGAACCTCATGAAGAACGTCTTGCTGGGAATCGTGCTCGCCTCCGCGACCGGCGCGCTCGGCGCCTGCTACATCGAAGAGGCGCCGGCCACGCCGGCGCAGCAGCAGCAGCCCCCCGGCGCGCCGCCCGGCGCTGCCGCCCCGCCGGCCGCGACCGCCCCGCCGCCCGCGGCGACCCAGCCGGCGGCGCCGCCCCCGGCCGCGCCGCCGCCCGCCGCGCCCCCCGCCGCGCCCCCCGCGAGCGGCCTCCCGCTGCCGCCCGGCGTGACGCTCCCGCCCGGCGTGACGCTCCCGCCCGGCGTGACGCTCCCGCCCGGCATCGTGCCGCCGGCCGGCTCCACCGCGCCCCCGCGTTGACGGAGCGCGCGTCGCGCCGGCGTTGCGCGCGTGGCGCCGTGCGACTACCTCGCGCGGCGTGCTGCCTCCGCGCCTCGCCCCTCCGACCTCGACGCCGGGGTTCGCGTGATCGGGCGCGTGCTCGTGGTGGCCGGCTCGGACTCCGGCGGAGGCGCCGGGCTGCAGGCCGACGTGAAGACCATCACCGCGCTCGGCGGCTACGCGGCGACGGCGGTGACCGCGCTCACGGCGCAGAACACGCTCGGGGTGCATCGGATCGTCCCCGTCGAGCCCGAGTTCGTCGAGGAGCAGATGCGCGTGGTGCTCGAGGATCTCGGCGCCGACGTGATCAAGACGGGGATGCTGGCGTCGGTGGCGGTCGTCCGGGCGGTGGCTCGCGCCGCCGCGCGCTGGGCGCCAGGCGTCCCGCTGGTCGTCGACCCGGTGATGATCGCCAAAGGGGGAGCCCCTCTGCTCGCGGGCGACGCCGTCCAGGCGGTCCTCGACGAGCTCGTCCCGCGCGCGGCGCTCCTCACACCGAACGCCCCGGAGGCGAGCGCGCTCACCGGCGTGCGTGTGCAAGAGCCCGATGACCTGGGGCGCGCAGCGGAGCAGCTCCTGCTGCGGGGCGCTGGCGCCGCGCTCGTGAAGGGCGGTCACCTCGAGGGGGACACCATCGTCGACGTCCTCCGGACCGCCGACGGTGACGAGGAGCGCTTCACCTCCGAGCGCGTCCTGACGCTCTCCACGCACGGGACGGGTTGCACGCTCGCGTCGGCGATCGCCGTCGGGCTGGCGCAGGGCCTCACGCTGCGTCACGCGGTCGCGCGAGCCCACGGGTACGTGCGCCGCGCGATCGAGACGGCGCCGGGCTGGGGGCAGGGGCACGGGCCACTGAACCACGCTCACCCGCTCGAGCCGCGTCCCGGCTCCGCCCAGGGCACGCGCGAGGCGCTCCACTGATGCTCGACCGCGCGCCCTCCGAGTTCGCCCGCGCCGACGCGCCGCCGGCCGACGCCGTCGTGGCGACCGGGATCACGCGCCCCCGCTACGAGGACGTGACGCAGGACGGGCGCCTCCGGCTCGACTCCGTCTGGCACGCGATGGGGCCCGTGTTCTGGGAGCGGCACCCGATGGCCGTTTCCCTCGGTCGGCTCGGCACGCAGGGGATCCGGACCGTGCTCACGTACGTGACGCTCGAGGGCGGCGAGCGCGGGATCTCGCTGTTCGCGGATCTCGAGCACGAGGTGCGCATGCGCTTCGCCCACACGGTCGACGCCGAGGGGACGGTCGACCGCATCCTCATGGACACGTGGCTCGAGAGCCACGCTCCCGCGCGTGGCGGTCGCGACGCCCCGCCGCGCCCCGGCCGCGGGCGCGTGCTCGCGGCGCGGTCGTTCGGCCGCCACGTCCTCACGCGGCCCGCGGTCGCGCCACCCGGGCACCGCGTGCTCGCGCTGGACGATCCCGAGCTGCCGAGCGTCCCCGCGACCCGCCTCGCGTGGAGGCCCGCGGCGCTGCTCGAGCTGCCGGGCGGTGCCCGCGCGCTGGAGGAGGCGCCGCGCGCCGAGCCGGTCCCGGTCGCCTTCGGGCTCGCCCACACGGACGGCAACCAGCACGTCAACTTCCAAGTCTATCCCCGCCTCCTCGAGGAGGCCGCGCTCCGCCGCCTGCACGAGCTCGGGCGGCCGGGGCGCCGCCTCGCGCGGCGCGCAGAGCTCGTCTACAGGAAGCCCGGGTTCGCCGGCGACGTGCTCCGGCTCGTGCTCCAGGCGTTCGAGGCCGAGGGGGGCGCGGTGGGAGTCGTCGGCGGGTTCTTCGAGGACACGCCCGGATCGCGCGCGGCGCGCAGCTGGGAGGAGGCCGGCCGTCCGCGGTGCTCGGCGCGGCTGTGGCTCACCGAGTGAGGGCGCGCCGGCGGCGGCCGCTGCGCGCTCAGCTCGCTGGGTCCTCGCGGCAGAGCAGGAACCACGCGTTCATCGGCCCCTGCTTGTACGCGCGCCCGACGCTGACGTGGTCGCTCACCTTGCGCATGTAGTCCTTCATCCCGGCGTACACGAAGCGCCCGAGGCGCGCCTCGTTCGGCAGGATCTCGGGCCACGGCTCCGCCTTCTTGGGCGGCAGGCGCGTGTAGTCGATGACGTAATCCGTCGGGGCGGACTTCTCGCGCTCGCGGTCGACGGGGTGGGCGACGAAATACCCCGGGCCCGTGAACGCGGAGAGCGACTGGTGATTGTACCCGTAGAGGTCGGCGGAGTCGTCCGGCGCGCGGCAGAACCGCTTCTGGAAGAAGTTGTGCGCGGGGAGCGTGTTCTTCCCGTGGTGGATGACCTCACGGAGCGGCTCCAGCCCGGGCGGGACGAAGTGGCTCGCGTCCAGCGTCGAGTCCTCGAACAGGTCCCAGAGCACCCGCTGCTCCTTGGGCTCGATGCTGAGGCAGGTCGCGAGCCGGCTCTTCGCGTCCATCCGGTCGAGGGCCGCCGAGAGGCGAGCCTTCATGTGGTCGTCGTGGTGACCCATGAGGAGCGTGGTGAAACGCATGGCCCCCTCATAGCGCAATGCGTCGAAGGCGTCAGCGGGATATAGTTGGCGCCGCCCATGACGTCCCGAGCGCGCCGCGTGCCCGCCTGCGTCTGCCTGCTCGCTGGTGCGCTCGGCGCCGGGCTCCTCGTCGGCGCGTGCGGCGGGCAGCCTGGCGGAGTCCTGGGCGGGATCACCCGGCGGTCGTCCTCCGGTCGAGGGGCGGGCGAGTGCCTCGCCGAGCGGGCCGGCTCTCGCGCGCCGACGGCCGCGGTGTCCGGCGAGGCGTGCCAGCGCGGCGAGTTCGCGGCGTGCGGCCAGGAGTGCCAGGACGACGTAGGGGACGGCTGCGTGCGGATGGCGGCGCTCGTCGAGGCTCAGCTCCCCGACGACCCCCGCGCCTTCGCGCTCTACGAGCGGGGGTGCGTGCTCGGGAACGCGGGGGCGTGTACGAGCTACGGGGTCGGGATCGTCACGCGCAAGCCGGGTGCGAGCGGCGACGCCCAGTGCGCCGGGCAGCTCTTCGTCATCGCGTGCTCGGCCCGCGACGCGCGCGGGTGCGGGATGCTGGGCGTCGCGCTAGCCGACGGCCACGGCCTCCCGAAGGATCCCAGCAAGGCTCGCGCGGTGCTCGAGCAGGCGTGCGGTGAGCTCGCCGGGTTCGCCTGCAATTCGCTCGGCTACCTGCTCGAGCAGGGTCGCCTCGGGCCTCCGGATCTCGCGGCGGCCGGGGCGGCCTACGACCGCGGCTGCTCGAGCGGCCACGCGAAGAGCTGTGAGGACGCGCAGCGACTCCGCGGGAGCCCCATCCCGCGCTGAGCCGGGGCGCGGCGCGCGGTCGCGAGGCAGAGCGCTGCTAGGCTCGGGAGGTGCTCCGGGTGCTCGATCTCCCCGCGGACGGGTCGCCCGTGCCGCACGACGATCGAGCGCGCCTCGCGCCTCCGCCGGACGGCACGCGGCGATGGATCGACGTCGAGGGCGAGGGGCCCGACGCGCGTGACCTCCTCGAGGTCCTCCGCCAGCGCTTCGGCCTCCACCCGCTCGCCATCGAGGACTGCATCAGCTTCGACCAGCGGCCCAAGCTCGAGGAATACGACGAGCACCTCTTCCTGGTGACCCACGCCGTCCGCCTCGTGCCCGACGCAGCCGGCGTGGAGCGCGCCGAGGCGCTGGAGGTGCACGCGTTCCTCGGCGACACGTGGCTCATCACGGTGCACGTGGAGCGCGTCGAGGCGCTCGAGAGCGCGTGGGGCCGGGTCGCTTCTGAGCCCGCGCTGGGACGGCGAGGGGTCGACTTCCTCTACTACCTGGTGGCGGCCGGCTGCGTGGACGCCGTGTTCCCTGTCCTCGAACGCTTGGCCGCGCGGCTCGAGGAGGTGGAGGACGTGGTGCTCCACCGACCGCGTCCGGTGGACCTGTCCCGCATCCTCGAGCTCAAGCGCATGCTGATCGCCGTCCGCCGGATCGTGGCGCCGCAGCGCGATGTCTTCGCTGCGCTCGAGCGGCGGGAGGAGCCGCAGATCGCGCCCCGCACCCGGCCCTACTTCCGCGATGTCCACGATCATCTGGTCCGCATGGGGGAGGCGCTTGAGTCGAGCCGCACGCAGCTCAACGACGCGCTCGACGCGTACCTCACGGCGGTTTCGAACCGCACGAACGAGATCATGAAGCGCCTCACGATCTTGAGCGCGATCTTCCTCCCGCTCACGTTCGTGACAGGCTTCTTCGGCCAGAACTTCGCAGGCCTCCCCTTCGACTCCGGGGTCTGGCTCGGCGTGATGCTCGCGGCGTGCCTGCTCGTGCCCGTGACGATGGTCGGGTTCTTCCTCTGGCGGCATTGGCTCTGAGCGGGGCGGCCCCGCGTCCCTCGCGCGGCGTGCACCGGCCGTGCGCCGGCGGGCCTGCGGCGCTTCGGGGCGTCGACGGTTCGTGGTACTCCCACGCGCGATGAACGAGCGTGAGCCCGACGCCACCCCCGATGACGCGCCTCCCGCCGAGGCGCGGCCGGCCGGGGACTACCCGGCGCTAGATCGCACCTCGCCCCAGCTCACCTTCCGTGCCGTCGCCGCAGGTTGTGTGCTCGGCGGCGTGCTCTCGCTCAGCAACATCTACGCGGGCCTCAAGATCGGTTGGGGGTTCAACATGAGCATCACGGCGATGCTCCTCGCGTTCGGCTGGTTCCGCCTCACCTCGAAGCGGCCCTTCGGCATGCTGGAGAACAACATCAACCAGACGGCGGCCTCGGCTGCGGCCTCGATCAGCTCGGCGGGGCTGGTGGCTCCGATCCCGGCGTGGACGATCCTCACCGGGAAGACGCTCGGCTACCTCGAGCTCGTGGTGTGGACGGCGGCCGTCAGCCTGGTCGGCGTCGTCGTCGCGATCGGCCTCCGCCGCCAGATGATCGTCGTCGATCGCCTGCCGTTCCCGGGCGGGGTGGCGAGCGCCGAGACGATCAAGCAGATGTACGCGCAGGGTCGCGAGGCGATGTCGCGGGTGACGGCGCTCGGGCTCGGCGCGGCGGCGGGGGCCGCGACCAAGCTCGCGGCGCACTTGGCGAAGCTGCACCCGTGGGGGCTCCCGGGAGGCGTCGCCGCGAAGTCGGGCGCCACGACCTACACCTTCGCCAACCTGGGGATCTCGGTTGACCCCTCCGTGCTCATGCTCGGGATTGGAGCGATCATCGGCCTGCGCGCCGGGTTCTCGCTGCTCGTAGGCGCCGTCGCGTCGTGGGTGTGGCTCGCCCCGCTCGCCCTCGACGCGGGCTGGGCGCAGCCCGGGCCACCGAACCCGCTCACCCCGTGGTTCGGCGCGATCAACAAGTGGATGCTCTGGCCCGGCGTCAGCATGATGGTGACCGCGTCGCTCACCAGCGTGGCGTTCGGCTGGCGCAGCATCCGGCGCGCGCTCGTGGGCAGCGGAGAGGCTCGCGCCAGCCCCGAGGACGCCGACGACGTCCCGCGCAAGGTGTTCCTCGCGGCGGTGGTGTGCGTCCTCATCCTGGCGACCGTGCCGCAGGTCGCGTTCTTCGGGATCTCTTGGTGGCTCGCGGCGGGCAGCGTCCTCTTCACGTTCCTCCTCGCGGTGGTCGCCGGGCGCGTGTCGGGCGAGACGGGCATCACGCCCGTGGGCCCCATGGGGAAGGTCACGCAGCTCGTGTTTGGCGCGGTGTCACCCGGCGACGTGGCCGGGAACCTCATGGCGGCCAACGTCACGGGAGGGGCGGCGAGCCAGTGTGGGGATCTCCTCCACGATCTGAAGACGGGCGCGCTCATCGGCGCGAGCCCGCGCCAGCAGGCGGTGTCCCAGACGGCCGGCGTGCTCGCGGGGGCCGTCGCAGGATGTGTCGGCTACCTGGTGCTCGTGCCCGATCCGAAGGGCATGCTGCTCACCGCCGAGTGGCCCGCGCCGGCCGTGGCGGCGTGGAAGGCGGTGGCCGAGGTCTTCCGCGAGGGCTTCTCGGCGATGCCCCCCATGGCGCTCGACGCGATGGCGATCGCGGGCGTGCTGGGCGTCGTGCTCGCCGTCCTCGAGAAGGTGCTGCCGCCGAGGGTCGCGGGGTGGGTTCCGAGCCCCGGGAGCATCGGGCTCGCGATGGTGGTCCCTGCGTGGAACAGCCTCTCGATGTTCCTCGGCGCCGTCCTCGCGGCGCTCCTCGGCCGGTGGAGGCCGGGCTGGACGAAGCGGCTGCTGATCGTGATCGCTGCCGGTCTCGTCGCTGGCGAGTCGCTCGTGGGAGTCGGCCTGGCGATCTGGGACACCGCGGCCGGGATCGCCGGGCGTTGACCAGCTAGAGCTCGACCTTGCGACCCGCCACGGGGACCTTCTCGAGCAGCACGAGCTTCTCGAACTTGTGCTTCTGCAGCTTCGTCGCGCTCGCGGCGAGATCGTAGATCAACCCCCACTCGATCTTCTCGCCCCCTTGGAAGAACAGCACCGCGGAGTCCTTGCAGGCCGCGCCCTTCTTCTCGAGCGTCTCCGCCGTCATCGAGAGGTCGGGACCCGCGAAGCCCTTCGGCCACTTGAGCGCCGCCCCGCCCTGGACCTGCCAGACGGCGGTCGCCCGGTCGTCGAGCACCATCGCGACCACGGCGCACGGCTTGGCCTCGCGTTGCGTCGCCTGTCGATCGAGGGCGAGCTCCTTCGGGAACTCCGTCCGCGACTCCGTCTTCACGAGGAAGCCCGTCGCGCCGAGCTTCTCCAGCTCCTTCATCAGGGCGATCACCCACGCCGGCTTCGCCTTGCGATCCGCGGCGAGCGTCACCTGCTTCCCCTCGAGGTGCGACCTGTGCTCGGCGAGCGCGGTCGTCAGTCGCGACGGCCCCTCCGGGCGATCGAAGAGCACCAGGTCGAAGCCCACCCTGATCTCGGAGGTCTTCACCTCGAGCTCCGGCGGCCCCTTGGGCTTCGGGGGCTCGGTGAGCTTCGGGGGCTCGTTCGTCGACTTCGCCGGCGGCTCGAACGGGTTCTTCTTCGGCGGTGGGTCGTCGCAGCCGAACGCATGGAGCGCGGCGGCGAGCACGAGGAGCGAGCGCGTCTTCATGGGGCGGGAGGATATGCGGTCGGCGCCGGACGCAACACCCCCCGGCGCGGGGCGGACCCCGGGGCCTCGCTCGGCTGCGTCGCCGCGGCCCCGCCCAGCGGCGCCGGATCAGCGGAGGTCGTTGCAGAGCGGCTCGGTCGGGGTGAGCTGCGCCTGGTCGACGCACACGCCGGCCGAGGATCCGGCGGCGATGGCGCAGAGCCCGCTCGCGCACTCCGCGCCGCTCCCGCACGCGCCGCCGGTCGTCGCCTTCACGACGCAGGTGCCGCCGGCCCCGCCGTCCACGCCGCCGCCGCTGCAGAGGAGCGCCTCTCCGCACGGGACCGACTCCGAGCACGAAGCGCCGGCTTGGGCGCGCTCGATACAGTACGAACCGTTGCAGTAGAAGCCGACGGCGCAGGTCTGCGCCGGCAGGCCGCACGACTGCCCGCCGCCTCGCTCCTCGGGGATCTGGCAGCTCCCCGAGGTCACGCCGGGCGCACGCACGCAGTCGAACCCCTCGAGCGTGTCGCAGTCCCAGCGCTCCGTGCACGACCCGCCAGCCTCCACCTCGCCTGCCACCAGCTGGTCGCAGGGGGCGGCGAGCCCGCGCACCACCGCGAGCTCCGCCGGCGTAAGAACGGCGTCCGCGTAGGCGGTCTCGACGGCGGAGAGGCACGCCTTGGCGGCCTCCGAGGTGTAGCCCGCGCCGGGTACGAGCCCGGCGCAGAACGCGGCCTGAGTCGCCTGGCACGCCTCGGCGTCCGCCGCTGCGCAGGCCGTGACGACCTTGGCGTTGCACGCGAGCTTGGCGAACGCCGCGCAGAACTTCTCCATCGTTCCCAGCGGGTCGCCGTGGGCGCCGGGTCCGGTCTGGGTGTCGGAGCAGGCCGGCAGGACCGAGAGGAGGAGGAGCGGAGCGACCCTACGGAGCATCGGCGGCATCTTAGATCCCTCTACGGGAACGGGCACGAAATCTGCCTTCGCGCTGGGGCCCGTCGCACCGGGCCCGGCGACGCCAAGGCGTCGCGCTGGCGCGAGGTCGCCGCGCCGCGTGCCGGCGCTCACGGCGCCTCGCGCTCGACCACCAGCCTGCGCCAGAGCTCCAGCGTGAGGAGCATCCAGATCCGGAGCCCGTACCGCCCCGGGCCCTCCTCGATGTCGTAGTCGAGGAGCTTCCTCACGCGCTGCGGCTCCAGGATCCCGCCGCGCCGCAGCTCGCGCGCGGCGAGCACCCGGCGCGCGTAGCGCTTCATGTCGCCCTGCATCCACCAGTGGACGGGCACCCGCATCCCGGACTTCGGCCGCGCGACGACCTCGGGCGGCAGCTGCCCGGCGTAGGCGAGCTTCAGCGCGCGCTTCTCGATGCCGTGGCGGAGCTTCATCCACGCGGGCATCGCGAAGCTCAGCTCGATCAACCGATCGTCGAACAGCGGCGAGAGGGGGACCAGGCCCGCGGCGCCCGTCATCCGGTCCACCTTGGGCAGGATGAGGTGCGCCCCCTTGAGCCGGAGGTTGGTCGCCGTGAGCTTGTTCAAGAAGAGGCGTGGCCGCTCGCCCTCCAGGAACGGCGTGAGCAGTCCCTCGAGATCGCGCCGCGCGTCCACCTCGCTCGCCCACGCCGGGGCGAGGAGGCGCGGCCACTCCTCGTAGCCACGGCGGAATGACGCGAGGTACGCGCGCTCGCGGAACCCCGGCTCGCGCTCGATGCCCCCGTACCAGTGCTGGAGCATCATCGGGATGTTCTTCGGCCCGCCGAACACGGGATCGCCCCCCTCGCCGTTGTAGATGAACCGCACGTCGCGCGCGACGCGCGCGGCGAGCATGAAGTTGGGCACGGTGATCGGATCTCCGATCGGGTCGTCCAGGTGCCAGGCGATGCGGCGCAGCTCCGGGAGGAACTCCTTGGGGCGGAGCAGCACCTCGGTGTGCTCGGTGCCTGCTCGCCGCGCGACCGCCCGGGCGAACTCGAGCTCGTGGGGGTACTCGGGGCCGAACCACAGGGAGTACGAGCGCACGGTCGCGTCGTGCTGCGCGGTGAGCTCCGCGGTGACGACGCTCGAGTCGAGGCCGCCGGAGAGGAACACGCCGACCGTCTCGCCACGCGGGCGCCGCTCGGCGACCGCGTGCGCGTGCGCCTCACGGAACCGCGCCGCCCACTCGGCCTCGAGCTCCGCGCTCGGCTCGGCGGTGGCCTCGGGCTCCCGCTCCTCGAAGCGGAAGTGGCGGACGACGCGCTCCTCGCCTCCCTGGAACGAGTGGGCGTGCCCCGGGAGCAGCTCACGGACCCCTTCGAGCAGCGTCCCTTCGCCCGGCACGAAGCTGAACGTGAGGTATTGGGCGAGGGCCGCAGGTCGTGGGCGCCGCGGCAGGTCCGGGCAGGCGAGGACGCCCTTCGGCTCGACGGCGAAGAGGACGCGTCCGGCCGCCCTGGCGTGATACGCGGTCCGCACGCCGGCCGCGTCGCGCATCAGCGTCAGCGTGTGGGTCCGCTCGTCCGCGAGCGCGAGCACGAACGCGCCGCGCAGCTCGGAGAGCGCCGCTTCGCCCTCGCGCTCGACGCGCGCCAGCCAGCCGTCGAGGTCACGCTCGGAGTCTCGGCCGAAGAGCAGCCCCGCGAGCGCGACCGCCAGCGGGCCTCGCTGGAGGATGCCGGACGCCGCGTGGAGCGTCCCCGGCGGCAGGCGCGGGCGCACAGCGAGCGTCACCCACGGCAGCTCGAGGCGCTGCTCGGCCTCCCGGCCCCGATGGCGCAGCGCCTCGCCCATGTGGGCGATCAGCTTGCGGTCGGGAGCCCCCGCGAAACCGTAGAGCGCTCCCACGTGCCGTCAGCCGAAATCGGCCTCGCCCGCGTCCGCCCACCCGGACGACCCGGTGTCCGAGGAGCCGCTGGAGCCCGATCCAGGCTGCGGCCGAGGTTGCTGCGCGTGCAGCAGGGAAGGCCCGAGGAGGATCCCAGCGCCGAGCGCGCCGGCGAGGCCGCCCGCGAGCAGCCCGACCGGCAGCGAGTCGACCGGCACGCCGTTCTGCTTCGTCTCCGGGAGGAGCTTCTGCAGGACGCCGATCCCCGCCACGTCGGACGGGAAGATGCCTGCGTCGTTCACGCGGCGCCCGTGCAGCGGGAACCGCGGCGACTGGGCGAGCCGGCGCGCCATGTCGACGCCCTCGGCGGTGGAGTCGTGCAAGAGCACGACGGGGAGGTCCGGCCGCTCCGCGAGGAGCCGCTGCGCCTGGTGGAGGAGATACGGCGGGTAGCCGTGCTCGGAGATCACGAGGGCGCGTTGCTCGGCGTGGACGTTGTTCTTCACGAAGAGGTCGACCAGGAGGTCGTGCTGCACGATGAGCAGACGCTCCACGCCGTAGTCATGGACGTCGGGCTCGCGGTAGCCACCGGGGGGTTGGTGGAGCGAGGGGCGCTCGAGGAGCTTCGGGATCGGGCCCTTCTTCTCGACCCACGCCCCGAGCCAGCGATCGAGCGGCGCGCGGTTCGGGGGCTCGGGCGGGCGCCGACCCGTGAGCAAGATCACGAGCGCGCCGACGCCCGGGGCCACCGACACGGCGCCGGCCAGCGCCGCCGCGAGCAGCTCGTCGTCCGCCGCGAGGACGACCGCACCGACGAAGGCGGCCGCCGCGAGCCCACCGAGCGCGAGCATGCCCGCGAGCGCGCCGCACCCGTACCCGCCGGCGAACCCGGATCGATCCTGGCAGTACAGCGTGTAGAGCTGGTTCTTCGTGAAGTAGTAGGTCCCGTTAGCGCTCGCACGCGCGAGGAGCTGGCGGAACTTGCCGTCCGTGATGCCGTCGGTGCGCGGCTGGAAGACGTACTCGTAGCCGCATTTCGCGCACTTCATCCCCTCCTTGGCCTTCTGGGTGGTGCTGCAGCTCGGGCACTTCATCGGGGCGCTCGGGGGACCCGCGTCGCGGCGGCGTCGCGCGGGACGGTAGCACGTGCGACGCAGCAGGCGCGGGCGCGTGCTATCGCGCGCGGGTGCGGCGACGCGACGCGCTCTCGATGCTCGCGGCCGGGTGGGTGGGTGCGCCGCCCCCCGCCGCTGCCGCCGCCGACGCGCGGGACGCGAGCGGAGCCGCGCGGCTCGAAGCGCTCGATGTCGAGCTGCCGCGTGACGAGTCGGTGGCGGGCTTCGTCCGGGGGCGCGCGGCCACGGCGCCGCTCGCGCGTCTGCTCGTGCCGGGCGCGCTCCCCGCGGCGCGCGCGCCCGTCCTCGTGCTCCTGCACGGGCTCGGCGAGACGCACGACCGCCGGCTCGCCCTCCGCGCCTGGAGCGAGCTCTACGGGCTGGCGCGGGCACACGCGCGGCTCGCCACGCCGCCGGTCACGCGGACCGAGCCGCGCCGGCGCTGGCTCGATGACGAGCGGCTCGCGCGCATCAACCGCCGCCTGGCCCACCGCCCGTTCCGGGGCGTGGTGCTCGCATGTCCCGTCACGCCGAACCCGTGGCGCGCGCCGACCGAGCGCCTCCTCGACGCCTACTCCGCGTGGCTCGTCGATGCGCTCCTGCCGGCCGTGCGGGAGCGCGTGCCGGCCACGCGCGGCGGCCCGGTGGGTCTCGACGGTTGCTCGATGGGCGGGTTCGTCGCGCCCGAGGTGTGGCTGCGGCGCGCGCACGCCTTCTCGACGCTGGGTGTGGTGCAGGCTGCCCTCCACGCCCCCGGCGCGGCCCGGCTGGCCGAGCGGATCGCGGCGACCGTGGATCGGAGTGGTCCGGTCGGCTTGCACGTGGAGACGTCGAGCGACGATCCGTACCGCGTGGGGAACGAGGAGCTGGCTCGGCAGCTCCACGCGCGGGGACTCCCGTGCCGCCTCACCGTGCCCGCGGGGCCGCACGACCAACCGTGGCTCCGCGAGGTGGGCTCGATCGAGCTCCTCCTCTGGCACGAGGGCCAGCTCCACGGCCGGCGGGGCTGAGCGGGGCAGCGTCGGCCCTCGGCGCGCACGGACGGCGTGGGACGGGCCGGGGGGCCCGAGCCCCCGGTTGGCCCCGAGCGGGGTGGGCGGCCCCCGGCGGCGGGCCGTCGTTCCGCGCGAATCGTGGCGATGTGCCTGGCACGCCCCCTGCAACGGTGGTGCTGGCGCTCGCCCGCCCGCACCGCGGGGGCGCCGCCCGGAGGCACCCATGACCCGTCTCGATCCCGCTCGGCGCCGGCGCCTGACGCACCTCGGCCTGCTCGCGTCCCCGCTCCTGCTCGCCTGGTGGGGCGGCGTCGCGACGAGCTGCTCCGCGAAGGACGAGCCGACCGACGATGGCGCGCTCGGCAAGTCGGTCGAGCGGATCGTCTACGTCGTCCGGCAGCACACCGTCGTCGGGCCCGAGGGCGTCAGCATCGACGTGGCGGGCGGCATGGGCCAGGTCGTCGACTACGACCGCTACGTCCCGGGCGCGCGGGTCGAGCTGAGGAACCTCGCGACCGGCAAGGTCGAGAACCTCATCGCGGGCCACGATCGCGCCGACGTCTCGAGCCTGGACCTCTCGTTCGACGCGACGCGGGTCGTCTTCTCGATGAAGCTGGGCGCCGACGACCACTACCACATCTACTGGGCGTCGCTTGAGGGCTCCGGGCCCCGGGAGCTCCACCAGCTCACGTTCGGTCCGTACGATGATCTCTTCCCCGTCTACGTCGCGGGGGACAAGGTCGCGTTCGTCACCAACCAGGGCTACACGGAGATGGGGACGCGCGCGGACGAGTACAACCACCCGCGGAGCGTCACCCAGATCGGGACGGTGACCATGGCGGGCGGCGACGCGGATCGCCACCTCTGCTCGCAGAACCTCTCGCACACCGTGCAGCTCTTCGGCATGGCCGACGGTCGCGTCGGCTTTTCTCGCTGGGAGCACCTCGAGAACGTCAACGACGTGAAGCTCTTCGCGATGAACCCCGACTGTACGCAGATGGTCGCCATCGCGGGCCAACACGACAAGCCGGGCAATTCCCTCGTGCAGGTCACCGAGACGAACACGCCGAACGTGTTCCTCGCGATCACGACCTCGCGGCAGAACACCATCCAGGCCGGCTCGCTCCTCCGGATCGACGCCCGCGCCGAGGGCCAGCCCGAGCGCTTCGACGAGGAGGCCGCTCAGTACGAGCTGCTGACGCCTGCGGTCCCGCGTGAGGAGGAGCCGTCGCCCGTCGGGCGCTACCAGTACCCCGTCTCGCTGCCGGACGGTCGCATCCTCGTCTCGTGGTCGGGCCACGATTTCGTGAACGAGCTGAACGAGCTGGCCCTGACGCCGCCGGACTTCGGCCTCTACCTCTACGATCCCGAGTCTCGGCAGAACCAGCTCGTCGTGAACTACGAGGACAGCTGGGAGGTCTACGGGCGCGCCGTCGTCGCCCGGCAGGCGCCGCCCATCATCGCGTCCATCATCACCACGACCGACGCGACGGTGCCGGCGCGGATTGGCTCGATCGACGTGCGGCAGACCAGCCTGACCGCCAAGCACGGCGAGACGGTCAGCGGCGCCCAGTTCGACGGCACCCCGCTCGATCAGGCGCTCGCGCAGGCGAAGAAGGTCCGCATCATCGAGGGCTTCTCCAGCGAGGGCTCGCCGGGGACGACCATGTTCGGCCTCACGATGGCCGAGGGCGCGGCGCTGATCGGCGAGGCCGACGTCTACGCGGACGGCTCGTGGCTGGCGGCGGTGCCACCGTACGTCCCCGTCCACCTGCAGCCGGTGGACGAATTCGATCTCGCGATCCGCAGCCAGACGCTGTGGATCCAGGCGATGCCGGGTGAGGACCGCGTGTGCGGCGGCTGCCACGAGAACCGCACGGGGCAGATCATCCCCGGCGCGCAGGCGCTGACGATCGCGGGCGGCAAGGGGCCGCAGCCGATGATGCAGCCGATCGCCGAGCGGATCGAGTACCCTTGGGCCTACGCCAACGACCCGGCCAACCCGAACGAGGTGCAGAAGCTCTTCGACGCCAAGTGTGTCTCCTGCCACAACGAGACGACGAACGGCAGCGGTCCGCAGACGTTCTACACGCTGACGATGGCGAACGGGACGCTGGGGACGAGCGAGGAGTTCCGCGTGCCGCGCCTGGACCTCACCTCGCGGGGCGTCACGGTCGAGTACGATCGCCGCGTCGCGGAGTGGCCCGCGTCGTACGTCTCCCTGTTCTACCCCGCGGCCATCCAGATGGAGATCGGCCGGGGCGGGACGGTGCAGGGCGAGATCCCGCCCCCGTGGGCGGTCCCGAGCGATGCGCGCGGCAGCGTGCTCATCGAGAAGCTCAACGTCACCTCGTCTCTGGACCCGAACCGCACGGCGTGGCCGCTCGGCGAGCCGTTCTCCGTCGAGGGCGTCGCGGGCGGCGTCCGCACGATGCACCCCGACGACGTGGGCATCACGCTCACGCGGGACGAGCGGGTGATGCTGATCCGGGTGATCGACCTGGGTGGGCAGTTCTACGCGCGGCAGAACAGCGCGTTCGTCCCCAACGAGACGGATCCGGTCGCCGGCAGCGGTGAGAACTACTGACTCGGAAGGATGCGAAAGATGACCCTCATGAAGCTCCATTCGTTCGGCAGGTTCTCCGCGCTCGCGGGCCTCGTGGTCAGCTCGGCGCTCGTCGGCTCCGCGAGCGCGGCCGAGCCCGATCGTTACAGTGGTCGCGCCAGCGTCTACCGGCAGCTCTCGCCCGAGTCGCTCGAGGGCGTCAGCACGCCGGAGACGATCCTCAAGCTTCGGGCTGGTAACGTCGCGCCGACGGAGGTGTGGCGCGTCCTCGAGCGGGGCGAGAAGGTGGAGTGCCTGGAGTGCATCCCCGTCGTGGAGGCGCTCCTCTGGAACGGCGACTCGCGCGTCCGGGAGATCAGCGCGTGGTGGCTGCGCCGGCGGATCTTCGGGGTGTTCGGCAAGGGCCAGGTGTACTCGCGGGTGGTCTCCGCGCTCGAGGATCGCACCCAGCCCGAGGCGACGCGCGCCTACGCGGCGAACGCGCTCGGCGAGTTCCTCACGCACGCCGGCGTGGCGCCCCTCTCGGCGGCGATCCGCACCGATCCTTCTGCGAAGGTGCGCGAGGCCGCCGTCCGGGGGCTCGAGCGGATGAACAGCCAGGGAGCGGCGGGCGAGCTGGCGGTGGCGATGGCGGACGCCGACTCCGCCGTGCGCTTCGCCGCGGTGGACGCGACGCTCCGCGTGAACGGCTTCGTCGACGTGGCCGCGGTCGCCGGCCGGCTCTCGGACGACTCCGCCGTCGTGCGTCGCCGGGCCGTGCAGGTGCTGGGCGCGATGCGCGCGTCCGATTCGGTCGCCGGGCTGGTGGCGCTCACGTCGCCGGCGGCCGAGCCGGAGGCGAGCGTGAGGGTCGCGGCGGTCTACGCCCTCGGGCAGATCGCCGATCCGGCAGCGCGCGCGGCGGTCGAGGCCGCGCAGGCGGACACCGACGGCTTCGTGCGCGACGCGGCACGGGTGGCGCTCCGTCGCCTCTGACGAGGGTGGCGTGAGCGGTCGCACGGATCGGGCACCGAGCCGCGTCGACAGCCCCCGCGCGCGCGGTAGAATGCCCCCCATGGCGCGCTTGGTTCGAGCTGCTCTCGTCGCCGGTGTCGTGGGGGCCGCGGTCGTCGGCGGGGTGCCTGGGTGCACCCGCGAGGAGCGGCCCGCGGAGACGACCTACTACGAGCGCAACATCGCGCCGATCCTCCAGGAGTCGTGCGCCTCGAGCCCGACGACGAGCGGCTGCCACGTCGCCGACTCGAGGGGCAACGCGCTCGGCAACCTGAGCGTCGCGAGCTACGGGGACCTCTCGCTCCGGCGCGACCTCTTCCAGAACTACGGCCCCTACGGCATGCCGGCGCTCCTGCTGGAGGTCGTGCCCGAGTACGATCTCCGGCTCGTGACGTACGACAACGAGGTCGTGGTCACGCGCAGCAACATCGTGCACGCCGGAGGCTCGCTCCTCGACTTCGGCAGCGTGTCCCTCGCGACGCTTCAGCGCTGGATCGAGCGGGGCGCGGCCGAGAACAACGCCGCGGCGCCACCGCCGAAGCTCGCCTCCCGCCCTTGCTCGGAGACGCTCGGCACGGACGCCCTCTTCGACCCCTCGGCGGATCCGGCGGGCGCCGACTTCGCCGCGTTCCGCGACCGGGCCGGGCCCGTCCTCGTCAAGAGCTGCGCGGCGGGCAACTGCCACGGCGCGCGGGCGAACTCGCTCTATCTCACCTGCGGGAGCACGCCCGAGCAGGTGCGGTGGAACTACTTCGCCGCGAGCGATTTCGTGAACGCCGACACGACCGCGAGCGAGCTGCTGCGGAGCGGGCTCGACCCGGCGAGCGGCGGCGCCTACCACGAGGGGGGCGTCTTCTTCCCGTCGACCAGCGATCCGGACTGGCTGGCGCTCCGCGACTGGGCCGCGGCGAAGGGGCCGCCGACGAACGTCCCCGCGGAGGAGGGCTTCCCATTCTTCGCGAAGCGGGTCCAGCCGATGCTCGCGCGTCGCGGCTGCATGACGCTGGCGTGCCACTCGGGGCTGAGCTTCCACGAGTACCGCCTGCGCGGCGGCAGCGGGGGGCATTTCGGCCTCGCCGCCTCGCGCACCAACTACCACCTGTCGCTCGAGCAGATCGCGCTCGAGACGACCGACCCGAACGCGAGCCGGATCGTCCGGAAGAACCTCCCGCCGGACGCGGGCGGGATCCTGCACCGCGGCGGGCCGCTCCTCGCGTACGGCGGCGATCCCACCGCGTGCGATCCGGTCGCCGCGGAGACCGCCCCGCTCGACGAGGTCAGCGAGTACTGCGTGCTCGTCACCTGGATCGCGAAGGAGCGCGCCGCGCGGATGCCGGCGGCGGGGCTGAGCCACCTCGTCTTCGTCCGGCGCCCGCCCGCGCCCGGGCGCAACGCCGCCCAGGATTTCGAGTCGTATGCGCCGGGCGCGGATCTGATCCGGGCGCCGGCGACGGTGGACGCCGCGGGCGTGGTCACGCTCGGCGCCGAGGAGAGCCTGCTGGCCGGCTGCGGGCTCGACCCGGCGACCGCCGACGTGCGGCGCCCCGCCGTCGCGTGGGACGGCTCCCGCCTCGGGTTCAGCGCGAGGACGGCCGCCGACCAGCCGTGGCGCGTCTACGTCCTGGACGCAGCGGGCTGCGGCGTCGAGCCGACGATCGACGCCCCGCCGGTCGACGACGAGGGCAACCCCGTCCCGTCGAACGGCGAGCTCGTGCACAACTTCGATCCTGCGTTCTCGCCGGACGGCCGCGTCGTCTTCACGTCGACGCGCGGCAACGTGATGAACGTGGGCGCCTTCTCCTACCAGGGCCCGCAGCGGACGCCGGCCGACCCGTCGAAGCTCAACTCGAACCTCTACATCGCCGAGAACGGCCACGTCCGCCAGCTCACGTTCCTCTTGAACCAGGAACTCTACCCGATGTTCAAGAGCGACGGCCGCGTGATCTTCTCTACCGAGAAGCGAGCGCCTGGCTTCTATCAGCTCGCGGGGCGACGCATCAACATCGACGGCGGTGACTACCACCCGCTCTTCGGCCAGCGCGCGACGGCGGGGTACCTGCAGTTCACGGAGTTCGTCGAGACCGCCGACAAGAACCTCGTCGCCATCGCGAGTGACCGTGGAACGGCGAACCAGGCGGGCGCGCTCGTCGTCATCAACCGCAGCATCGGCGTCGACCAGAAGAGCGCCGATCCGGCCGACTACCCGCTCGATCCGAGCGCGATCGACCGGCCGGCCCCTGGGTTCTATCAGTCGAGCCTGCGGGTCATCGATCCGGCGTCGACCGGCCGGCTCGGGGGGACGCAGGGCGCGTACCGCAGCCCCTACCCGCTGCCGGACGGCCGCCTCGTGGTCAGCTACGCGCCGAACGTGGTCGAGCTCTCCGCCTTCTCGGGGAACTTCGACATCCATGTCGTCGACCCCGTCACCGGTCGGCGGACACCGCTGGTCGAGGGCCCGAGCGACGAGCTGTGGCCGGTCGCCGTGTACCCGCGGATGAACCGCGGGGTGTTCGACTCGTCGAAGCACGAGGCGAACGTCGCCACCAACATCTCGACGGCGCCGGACCGCAAGCCCATCGCGCGCATCCGGTACGTCGATCTCCCCATGCTGATGGGGCTCCTCTTCCAGAATACGCGGTCGCCTCGGCAGATCGATGCGTCGTCGCCAGAGTTCTGGGAGAGCCTGCCGCCGGCTCCGGGGGTCACGAGCTTCGCCCAGGGGGGATCGTTCGTGACGACGGATCAGTACGGCGAGGTCTACGCCCGGCGGCGGTCCCTGGGCGTGATCCAGCTCTTCCAGGATGGTAGCGGGATCGCCGAGGTCCCGGGTGGCATGCCCCTCGTCATGGCGCTCGACACCAAGTTCGCGGACGACACCGGCCCCCGCCGGCATTTCCTCCGGGAGGAGCTCCAGTTCTACCCCGGCGAGGAGCTGAAGCAGGGGTTCCGCCGGCAGCTCTTCGACGGCATGTGCGCCGGCTGTCACGGGTCGATCTCCGGCCAGGAGAAGCACGTCGTCGTGAACCCGGACATCCTCACGCAGGCTTCCGAGGTGATCGCGCGGACGGCCGAGTACCCCGGCCTGATCGGCGGCGGTGCCGAGCGCGGCCCCCCGTTCGATTGAAGTCGCGACCGTACGGTCCGGCGTGGCGCCGCAAGGGGAGGGGGGCCGAGCCGCCACGCCTCCGGCCGGCCGGGGCGGTGCGTGGCCGGAGGGCCTGCGGGTGACTGACCCCCTTGCGTATCGGGCGGCGGCGCGCGAACCTCGGCGCGAGGGATCTGCTCATGGGACCTGCCTACATCTCGATGCTCTTGGCGATGGGCTTGGCGGGCTGCTCCGCCTCGGACTCGGACCGTCGGGCGCCTCCCTTGGTAGGCGACACTCCTCCCCCGGAGGTCTGCGAGGACGTCAGCGCGGCGTGGAGCCAGAAGTGCGCCGAGTGCGGCGGGACGGTGGCGGAGTGCGACGGCCTGGTCGAGGCCGACATGGGGACGTGCAACGCGGTGGTCGGCATCCGCGATCGGGAGCAGCTGTACGACGAGTGCCTCCCGTGGGTCGAACAGCTCTCGTGCAACGAGTGGGCGGCTCCGGGCTTCTACCTGATCGACGCCTGCGTGGAGCAGCTCTACTATCGGGGCTGACCCACCGCGTACCGGCGCAGCGTGGGGCAGGCGCTGCCGGTCTGCCCCAGGGGAGAACTCCCACCTGCGCCGCAGCTCGCCTCGAGCCGCCGCCGCGCGAGCCGGCCGGCGAGCCGAGGCGCCCGCTCGGGTCGGGCGCGCGCGGTGCGCCGCGTTGACGCTCGCCCGGGATCCTGGCTAAGACGGCGGTGGAGGCGGTGGTCGGCCTCCTGGAGGTAGAAGAGGCTCATGTACAACCCGCCCCCTGGTCCGTACGGGCAAGGCTATCCGCCGGCGCCTGGCCCCGCACAGTTCCCTGGCCCGATGCCGGGCCCCGCGCCCGGCGCGGCGCCGCCCGGGGACGCGACCGGGAAGGTGGCCCTCCCGGCGATGCTCATGCTGATCCTGAGTGGGCTCGCGATCCTCGTCAATCTCTTCGGGATCGCCATGAACCTCCTCGGTGCCGGCGTCGGCGCCGCCTCCGGTGGCGACCAGGGGATGCAGGCGCTCTTCTCCGGCACCGTCGGCCTGATCAGCGGCTTCATCAGCCTCCTCTTCAACGGCTTCGTCATCTTCGGCGCGCTCAAGATGAAGCAGCTGCAGAGCCACACCCTGGCGACGGTGGCCGCGGTGCTCTTCTCGCTCCCCTGCTCGATCTGTTGCCTGATCAACACTCCGATCGGGATCTGGGCGCTCGTCACGCTGCTCGACGCGAAGGTGAAGGCGGCGTTCCGGAGCTGACCGGCGCCGCGCTGGCGAGCGCGGAGGCGCCGTCGGGGGCGCGCGAGCCCCTGGCTCCTCCGCGCCGCTCGCCACGCTAGGCCGGCCCGAGCAGGCCGGCCTCCCCGAGCTGGCGCTCGATGGTCGGCGCCCAGCCGCGGTTGGCGAGGGGGCTCGCGGGGCTCGGGTGGAGGATGCCGCAGACGGTGACGCCGGCGCCCCGGAGAGCGTATCGCGCGCGCCGCTCGGCGAACGCGCCGACGCCGACGACGTGGCGACTGCCGAGCGCCTGCACGACCTCGGTCAGCGCCGCGTCGCACGCCGTGAAGAGCGGGCCTTGGTCTGCGGCGCACAGGCGATCGGGCGTGAGGTTCCTCCCGCCCGCCTCGAGGAACGCGAGCGGGCAGTAGTTGTGGACGAAGTGGTCGCGGAAGAACCGCGCCGGGGACTCGAAGCGGCGCTCCACCCACCCCCAGAGCCGCTGCCCGCTCACCTCGCTCCGGGGGCACGCGAAGCCGAGCACCGGCCGCAGCGGGTGCTCCCGTCGCGGGCGGCTCACGCGACCCTCGACGCCGAGGAAGTCGCGCACGCTGGCGACGTCGCCAAAGGGTACCCCCGTTTGCACCATGCCGAACGGGCCGGGGTTCATGCCGAGGAACAGCACGCGCTTGGCGCCGGCGCCCCAGCGCGCGAGGTACCGCTCGTGCGGATCGCGCGCGTGCGCGAGCGGGTCGTACACGTAGGCGACCGGTCGCGAGAACGACATCGCGCCGCAGCTCGCCGAGAGGCGACGGGAGATCTCGGCGAGGCGGCTTGGAGCGCGGGCGCGGCCAGACACGGGGCGGAGTGTGCTCGGTTCGCCGCGCGGTCGCCAGCCGGCGGCGCGGGTCGGCGGGGGGAGCGGCTCACGCGCGGGCGCCGCGCCCCGGCGCGCGCGGCTCGCGGTCGCACGGGTCACCGGGGCCGTGCGGCGCCGCGGAGCCACTGGTAGACTCCCGTCCGTGCTGCGCGTGCGCTCCGTCTCCGGCAACCGCCAGCGGCTCGATGGCGGCGCGATGTTCGGGAACGCGCCGCGCGCGCTCTGGAGCCGCTGGTGCCCGCCGGATGAGCTCGGGCGCATCGATCTCGCCTGCCGCGCGCTCCTCGTCGAGATCTCCAACGGCGACGGCGCGCGCCCGCAGCGCGTCCTGCTGGAGGCAGGGATCGGCGCGTTCTTCGAGCCCAAGCTCCGCGAGCGCTACGGCGTCGTCGAGGACGATCACGTCCTCGTGCGCTCCCTCGCGGCGCTGGGGCTGACGGACGCGGACATCGACGTGGTCGTGCTGAGCCACTTGCACTTCGATCACGCGGGCGGCCTGCTCGCGGAGTGGGCCGAGCGCCGGGAGCCGTCGCTGCTGTTCCCGCGCGCGACGTTCGTCGTGGGGCGCGAGGCGTGGGCGCGCGCGCGGGCGCCGCACGCGCGGGACAAAGCGTCCTTCGTGCCGGGGCTCAGCGAGCTCCTCCTGGCCTCCGGGCGCCTCGAGCTCGTCGAGGGCGCGGCGACGCCGGTGCTCGGATCGCGCTTCCTCTTCCACGTCACCTCGGGCCACACGCCAGGGATGCTGCACGCCTGGGTGCGGGGGCGACACGGCTCGGCGTTCTTCTGCGCGGATCTGGTGCCCGGGCGCCCGTGGGTCCACCTCCCGGTGACGATGGGGTACGACCGCTTCCCCGAGCGCCTCATCGACGAGAAGGCCGCCATCCTCGAGCGCCTGGCCGCGGACGGCGCGTGGCTCTTCTACACCCACGACGCGACCTACTCGGCGAGCCGGGTGCGGCGCGACGACTCCGGCAAGTACGTGCCGCTCGACGAGGTCGTCGTGTTCGATCTCGACCTCGACGAGCCGCCGCCGCCGATCGCCGCCTGAGGCCAGCGGTCTTCGCCCGGCGCCCGGCTACCTTGACGATCCGGCCCTCGCGGGGGGAAAATCTCAGCATGCAGCCGATGCCGTGGGTCGGGCGAGTGTTCGTGCTGGCGGCCGCGGGGCTGGCGCTCTCGGTGGCGAGCTGCTCCGCGAACGACCCAGGCGGCCGCGCGGGTGGCGCGAGCGGCGGTTCGGGCGGGTCCGCCGCTGGGGGCGCGACGGGCGGCTTCTCGGGCACGTCCGGGGGGGCGGGCAGCTCGGGGACGGGCGGCACCGGCGGCGTCACGCTCGACGCGGGCACGGACGCTCCCGACGACGTCGTCCTCACCGACGGCCCCGGCGTGACGCAGGACGCGCCGCCGGACGTGCTGCTCACCGACGCCTGCAGCGACGCCGGCTACGCGCCCGGCCCGCTCGCGCGGCTCTGCGCGACGGCGACCGCCGACGAGTGCGACGGCGCCACCGATCCGAACCCCCTCCTGGCGAACGGCGCGACCGGCAACGGCTTCGACGACGACTGCGATGGGCTCGTCGACGAGGGCTGCGACTGCGGCGCGGCCGTCGGCTCCGGCGAGACGAAGTGGTGCACGCTCGCCTCGAGCACGCAGGCCGACGCGAGCGGCAAGCCCGTCGGCTGGTGCGAGGCGAACGCCGTCGGGACGATGAAGTGCGTGACGGAGATCGTCGGCGAGTTCACCTACGGCCGGTGGGACGGCGAGTGCCGCGGCGCGCTGCCTCCGTACGCGGACGACGTGTGCGCGCCGGGCGACTTCGACTGCGACGGCGCTCCGATGAACAGCCGGGCGTCGGACTGCTCGTGCGAGGGGACCTACGTCGAGTGTCCGACGGCCGAGATCGTCACCGCGCCGTTCCCGCCCCCGTCGGCGCTCCCGTTCCTCGACGGCCACGCCTGGATCAAGAACGTCGCGCCTACCCAGGCGACGGGCTGGCGATGGACCGCGTACGGCGGTGACTGCGACAACATCCTCCCGAACCCGTCCTTCCAGATGTTCAACAACCCCAGCGGTGGCATCGGTCCCGTGGGGCAGCGGACGCCCGGGCTCGGGCCCACGGGGACGCAGGTTGGGCTCGTGGCGGGCGCCGCGCAGGCGGCCACGCACCGCATGCACCTCGGGTTCGCCCTGAGCGGCGACTACGTCGTGACGGGCGAGTTCGACCTGCTCGGGAAGCACTACGCCTGCACGACCAAGGTGAAGGTCCGCGCGCCGGGGATCCGCGCCGAGCTCTGCTGGACGAACATGCCGGCGGACGTCGACCTCCATTTCGCGAGGCTGCAGAACCCCGACACCTGCGACGGCCCGGGCCACGGCTGGTTCAACACCTGCCGCGAGGATCAGCGCGGGGACGACTGCTACTACATGGACTCGTCCGGCTGCACCGGGTCGCCCGCGCCCGCATGGGGCTACCCCGTCTCGCCGACGACGGCGTGCCACGGCTGGGGCTCCCGCCGCGACGCGTTCGCGGCCTGCGACAACCCGCGGCTCGACTTCGACAACATCAGCTGTGACCCGCTCATCAAGAACCCGCACGGCTTCCTCGGCGCCAACGACTTCTGCGGCGCGGAGAACATCAACCACGACGCCCCGAACGACGGTGACCGCTTCGCGATCGGCGCCCACGCCTTCGCCTTCAGCGGCGAGGTTCAGCCGCACCTGAACGTCTACTGCAACGGCGAGCGGCGCCTCTCCCTCGGCTACGTCCCGGGCGTCCACGACTTCCCGCGCCTCGACGACGCTGGTGGCTTCAATGGGGGAGACCTCTGGTCCGCCGCGGTCGTCGAGGCCGTCGTGTCGGGCGGCCAGCTCGTGGACTGCCTCATCGACGTCACCCACTCGGTGACGCCGGTGCCCGATCGTGACGGGTCGACGAACGTCTGCGTCGACCGCAACCCACAGGCGGCGCCGACTCCGCTCACCGAGCGAGACTGGCTCTTCCAGCCCGGTGGCGCCTACCCGACCACCGCGGACGAGCTCTGCTGGCACTGACCGCCCGCAGGGCGCGCCGGGCGCCCCCCGTAGCTCAACCGGACCTCGCGGCGGCGGCCTCGAGCGCGCGCACGACCAGCGCGAGCTCAGCGCGAGCGTTCGAGGCCGCTCCCCACGCGCCGACCATCGCCCCGAGCCCGCAGGCGGCCGCGCCGCGCCACAGGGCGGGCCCGCCGTGGACGTACGCCTCGACCAGCTGCCACAGCCCGAGCACCATGGCCGCCAGCGACCCCGCCGTCGCCAGCGTCCCCGCGCGCGCCCACCGCGACGCCGGCACCTCCAGGCGGCGGAGCGCCTCGAGTCGCGAGTCGATCGCCGGGTCGTGGGGTGGCGCGGCGCCCTCGGAGCGCTGCTTCAGCCACCGCGCCACCTCTGCCGAGGGCTGCTCGGCCCGCAGCAGGACGCCCAAGTACACGGCGATCTGCAGCGCGACGATCCCGGCCAGCGCCGTCCCCACCGTCGACGGGTCGCGCCCGGCCGGGTCGGCGGCGAGCGCCCAGGCCGCCCACACGACCACCGGCGTCGACATCCCGAGCACCGCGTATGGGAGCGCCCGCACGCGAAAGGGCCAGGCGGCGTAACCCTCCAGCACTCTCTGTTCTCTCGTCATCGACTCGACCCGTTCGACGATCCTAGCGGCTCACTCGGTGCAGCGTCCACCGCCCCGGTGGTCCGTGGCGGTCGATCGGCGGCCGACCGGCGCGCCGCCCACGGGAAGGAAACCCGCGCCCGCGGGTTGGTTCCCGGCGCGGGCGTGGCCCGCCGCGGTGCTAGTGAGGAACCTGCCGTGCGACCCCCGCGCTCCGCCCCCCTGCTCTTCGTCGCTCTCCTCACCGCGCCCGCGTGCAAGCGGGTCACCAGCCTGGTGCCCTCCGCGGACTCCTCTCCCGCCGGTCAGGCGCCCGCGGCGCCCGCTGCTTCGGGGAAGGCCGGGGAGCCGCTGCGGCTCTCGCCGGGCGCGCGCACCGAGGACGAGCAGAACACGATCGCCATCTTCAAGGCGGCGTCGCCGTCGACGGTGTTCGTGACCCAGCACCGCGTCGTCGTGGACTACCTCCGCGGGCGGGCCGTCGAGGTCCCGGCCGGTTCGGGGTCCGGCTTCGTCTGGAGCGCCGAGGGGCACATCGTCACGAACTACCACGTCGTGCGCGACGCCCGGAGCCTCCGGGTCGGCCTCCAGGACCAGCGCAGCTTCGAGGCGCGGCTGGTGGGCGCGGAGCCGCGCAAGGACATCGCGGTGCTCGCCGTCGACGCGCCTCCCGGCTCGCTCGTGCCCGTCAAGCTCGCGCCCGAGGGCGAGGAGCTCGAGGTCGGGCAGAAGGTCATCGCCATCGGCAACCCGTTCGGCCTCGACCACACGCTCACGACGGGCGTCGTCAGCGCGCTCGGCCGGGAGGTGGACGGCATCGGCGGGGTCGAGATCCGCGACATGATCCAGACGGACGCCGCGATCAACCCGGGCAACAGCGGCGGCCCGCTGCTGGACTCCTCGGGTCGGCTGATCGGGATGAACACCATGATCTACTCGCGCTCCGGGGCCTCGGCCGGGATCGGCTTCGCCGTCCCCGCGAGCGCGCTCGCGAGGGTGGTCCCCCAGATCATCCGCACCGGACGCGCCGAGCAGGTGGGGCTCGGCGTGCAGATCGATCCGCAGCAGCGGATCGAGCGACGGGCGGGCGTCGAGGGGGTGGCGGTCATCTCGACGGTGCCGGGGAGCCCCGCGGAGAAGGCCGGGCTCCGCGGCCTGAGCGAGACCCCCCGCGGGCTCGCGCTCGGCGACGTGATCGTCGAGGTGGACGGCAAGAAGGTGTCGACGTACTCGGACCTCTACAACGCGCTCGACGCCCGCCAGGTGGGGGACGCGGTCGAGGTGGTCGTGCAGCGCGGGCGCGAGCGGGTGAAGCTGCGCGTGGCGACGATCGCCGTCCAGTGACCCGGCGCCACGGCGTGCTATCCCCCGCGCGCCATGGCTCTCCTGGAAGTCGCCGATCTCGCGTTCGGGTACTCCGAGCGTCCGCTGTTCCAGGGCGTGACGTTCCGCCTCGAGCCCGGCGAGCGCGCGAGCCTGGTGGCCCCGAACGGCGCGGGGAAGAGCACGCTGCTCCGGGTCCTCGCCGGGGAGCTGCGCGCCGACCAAGGGACGGTGGTCGTCCGTCGTGAGACGACCCTCGGGTACTACCGGCAGAGCCACGAGCTGTCGCGCGAGGGCACGGTGCGGGACGCGCTCCTCTCCGGCTTCGGTGAGCTCGTCGCGCTCCGCCACGACCTCGCGAGCGCGCAGGAGGCGGCGGCCAGCGGCTCCGAGCGTGATCTCGCGCGGCTGGCGGACGCCATGGATCGCTACCACCTCGCCGGTGCAGACGCGCTCGAGCGGCGTGTGGAGACCATCGCGACCCGGCTCGGCTTCCGAGTTTCCGACATGGATCGCGAGGTGGCGAGCCTCTCGGGGGGCGAGCGGGGACGCATCCAGCTCGGGAGCGTGCTCGCCACCGAGCCGGAGCTGCTCCTGCTCGACGAGCCGACCAACCACCTCGATCTCGACACCATCCGCTGGCTCGAGGGCCACCTCGCGGCGTGGCGCGGCGCCGTGCTCGTGGTGTCGCACGACCGCGCGTTCCTCGACGCTGCGTGCCCGTCGACGCTCGAGCTCGGGCGGGAGGGCTTCCGAGTGTACGGTGTGCCGTTCTCCGCCTACGAGACGGAGCGGGAGGCGGACCTCGCGCGGGAGCGTGACCAGGCCGAGCAGCAGGCGGCGTTCGTGGCGAAGACGGAGGACTTCATCCGGCGGAACCTCGCCGGACAAAAGACGAAGCAGGCGCAGTCGCGCCGCCGCATGCTGGAGAAGCTCGACCGTGTCGACCGGCCGGAGGACGTGTGGGCGCGGGCGGAGAAAGTGCGCTTCTCGTTCGCGCCAGCCCCCCGGAGCGGGGACATCGTGCTCGAGGCGCGCGGCCTGGGCGCGGAGCGGGGGGGCCAGCGGCTGTTCGCGGGCTTCGATCTGCTCGTCCGCCGCGGGGATCGCGTGGGGATCGTGGGGCGCAACGGCTGCGGGAAGAGCACGCTGCTCCGGCTGCTCGCCGGTCAGGGAGGCTCGGAGGACGAAGGTGAGGTGCGCAGGGGCACGAACCTACGGGATGGGTACTTCGATCAGCAGCTCGGCACCCTGGACCCGGAGAAGACGGGCGTCGACGAGATCCGCAGCGTGCGGGGGGACCTGAACGTCGAGGCGACCCGCAACTACCTCGGGCGGTTCCGCTTCTCGGGTGACGATCCGCTCCGCAAGGTGGCGAGCCTCTCTGGCGGCGAGCGGACGCGGCTCGCCCTGGCCAAGCTCCTGCTCGAACCTCGCAACCTCCTCTTCCTCGACGAGCCGACGAATCACCTGGACATCCCCGCGGCGAAGATCCTGGAGGAGGCGCTCTCCGGCTTCGAAGGGACGGTCCTGCTGGTGTCGCACGATCGCCGCTTCCTCGAGGGCGTGACCACCCGGACGATCAGCTACGGTGAGGGGGGCGCGATCGATCTCTACGAGGGTGGCTTCTGTGACTACACGGAGATGCTCGCGCGCCGCGAGCGGGCGGCCGCCGAAGAGCAGGCCGAGCGTGGCCGCGCGCGGGCGGCGGCCGAGGCGCGCGCGGCGGCGGGGGCGCGGGCCGGGGCGGATCGCCATCGGCGCGATCGAGAGGCGCGTCGCGAGCTCGAGAAGAAGCAGCGCCGCGCCTCGACGCTCGAGCGGGACATCGGCGCCGAGGAGGCGCGGCTCGCCGAGCTGCGGCAGCGGCTCTGCGACGCCGGGGGGGGCGACTGGGAGAAGCTCCACGAGTGGGCTAGAGAGGAGCGGTCGCTTGCCGCGAAGGTGGACGCCATGACGAAGGAGTGGGTCGCGCTGTCCGAGGAGCTCGAGGCCGCCGGTCCGCCGCCGGCGCAGGAGGCGACGTCGTGAGCGCGCGCGAGGTGGGCGTCCGGGGGGGGCCGCTCCGCCGCGTCGGCGCGCTGGCGCGTGCCTTCGCGGTCATCTGCTGGCTGCTGGGGAGCGCCACCGCTTGCAGGGGCGAGGCGACGAACCAGCCCGCCCCCGCGAGCTCGGCGCCTCGTCCGGTGGGACTCGGGCCGCTCGTCGTGCGCGAGGACACCGCGAACCTCCTGCTCACCTATGTCGACACGGCCGGTGATTTCCACGTGGTTCAGAGACCGGCGGACGTGCCGATCGACGCGCGCGACCAGGTGCGCGTCGTCGTGACGACGCGCGAAGACGGCACGGGCGATCAGGTCTACGTCGCCGATCTGCGCGCTCGCCAGCCGGATGGCACCTACGCGGTGCGGACGATGTCCCGGGCCCAGTGGGACGAGCTCGGCGCGACGCGCCGGAAGGCGCGCCTCGAGGCGCTCGTCCCGCCGCCGAGCGCGGCGGTGAGCGCGCAGCCGCCTGTCGCCGGGTCGGCGGCGCGGAGGGAGGTGCCCGTCGTGGCCGTCATCTACGGCGCCGAGTGGTGCAAGCCCTGTCACGACGCCGCCCGCTACCTGAAGTCCCGCGGCGTCACCGTGATCGAGAAGGACATCGAGAGCAGCGACGCGGTGAAGCAGGAGATGGATCGGAAGCTCGAGCGCGCGAAGCTGAACGGCGCCTCGATCCCCATCATCGACGTGGGCGGTCGCCTGCTCATCGGCTTCAGTCCGCAGGCCCTGGATCGCGCGGTCGAGGCTGCGCGATCGCGCCGCACGCTGTGACGGCGCGGCAGGGGCCGAGCGTCCCCCGCGGCGGGCTGGGGCGCGGGGTGGCGGTTCCGGGCGGCCGTCGCTAGGAGGATCCGCATGGGTCGCGCTGCGACGGTTGCGATCACGGGCGCCTCCGGGCTCGTCGGATCGGCGCTCGAGCGCCACCTGGTGAGCCAGGGGCGGACGGTGCGGCGCGTCGTACGAGGCGCGCCGCAGCGAGAGACCGACATCGCGTGGGATCCCACGGGCGGTACGGTCGACGCGAGCGCGCTCGAGGGCGTCGACGCGATCGTGCACCTCGCGGGCGAGAGCGTCGCGGAGGGCCGCTGGACGGCGGAGAAGAAGCGCCGCATCCGCGAGAGCCGCGTCCTCGGCACGCGGACGCTCGTCGAGGCGCTCGGATCCATCGAGCGGAGGCCGCGGTCGCTCGTCTCGGCCTCGGCGATCGGCTACTACGGTGATCGAGGCGACGAGTGGCTCGACGAACGGAGCGCGCCCGGCGCTGATTTCCTCGCCGAGGTCTGCCAAGCCTGGGAGAGCGAGGCTCAGGCCGCGGAGCCGCTGGGTGTGCGGGTCGCGCGCGCGCGGATCGGGATCGTGCTCTCGCCCGAGGGCGGGGCGCTCGCGAAGCTGCTGCCGCTGTTTCGGCTCGGCGCGGGCGGTCCCGTCGCGGACGGGCGTCACTTCATGAGCTGGATCACGCTCCGGGATGTCGTCCGCGCGCTGGAGTGGCTGGTCGACAGCGAGGGATCGATCGCCCACAACCTGGTCGCCCCGGCGCCGGAGCGGAACGCCGACTTCTCGCGGGCGCTCGGGCGGGTGCTCCGCCGCCCCGCGCTCTTGCCCGCGCCCCGCTTCGCGCTGCGCGCCGTCCTCGGCGAGGTGACGGGCGTGCTCGTCTCGAGCCAGCGGGTGCACCCCTCCGCGCTCGCGGCCGGGGGCTTCGAGTTCCTCGATCCGACGCTGCCCGCAGCCCTCGGCGCCCTCTTGGGGTCGACTGGCGTTCGTCCATGAGTTGTCCTAGACTTGCTCTGTGGACGACATCGGACTCGCCAGCGAGGAGCACGGCTACTCGATCCGCGTGACGGCGCGGCTCACCGGGCTCTCGGCCGACACCCTCCGGATGTGGGAGCGCCGCTACGGCTTCCCGAAGCCCGTCCGGAACCCGAACGGCGTCCGCGCCTACTCAGCCGACGAGGTGGAGCGGCTGGTGCTGATCTCGCGGGCGCTGAAGGCCGGCTACCGCGCCGGAGAGGTCATCCATCGCTCGCCCGACGATCTCCGGCACGCGCTGCTCGAGGCTGCCCACGCACCGACCAACCTGGCGACCGATCAGAGCCCGACGCTCGCGGGCATGATCGACGCGCTCCGTGACGACGACGTGACAGCGCTCCAGCTGCTGCTCCGGCAGGCCGTCGCCACGCTCGGCCCCCGCGCGTTCCTCATGGAGGTCGCGGCACCGCTGGTCACGCAGGTGGGGGAGCGCTGGGCCGCCGGTGAGCTCCAGGTTCGGCACGAACACCTCCTCACCGAGACGCTCTCGACCCAGCTCCGGCTGCTGCTCAGCGCCTACGAGTCTCGCGGGCGCCCGGTCGTGCTGCTCACCACCCTGCCGCACGAGAGCCACGGCCTGGGGCTGGAGATGGCCGCCCTCTACCTGGCGCTCCGCGGCGCCGAGCCGCGCCTGCTCGGGGTGGACGCTCCGCTCGATCAGATCGCCGACGCGGCTCGCGCCCTCGGCGTCGACGTGGTCGGGCTGTCGGTCTCGGCGAGCGCCGACGGCGAGACGGTCGCCGCGAGCATCGCCTGGCTCGGCTCTAAGCTCCCGCCCGCGATCGAGATCTGGGTCGGCGGCGCGCGCGCGGCCACCCTCGGCCTCGCCCAGGAGCGGACGTATCGCGTCGCGGCGTGGGCGGAGATCGACGCGCGGCTCGCCCGGTTCACGGCGCCGCTGCTCGCCTAGGTCTGCGCCGTACGGGGGCGGAAGCCGCCGCGGCGGCGTCGCGACGCCACGGCATGGGCGGAGCGAGTCCGCCAACCGGGGGAGGGATTTCGGCCGCGGGGTGCGGCGTGCGCCGGCCCGGGCAGGCCAGCGACGGTCCCGCCGAGGGAGGAGCCGCAGGCCGAGCGTGTCCTAGACAAACGTTGGATGAATCGATTGACGAATGTTTGTCCAGCTCTAGACCATGTCTCGCCCCACCGAACGGAGGAAGACCAAACCATGACTCGACCCACGATGCGCTTCACGATTCTCGGCTCTCTGGCCCTCGCCGGGCTCGGCCTGCTCGCCGGCTGCAGCGACGACGACGACGTCGGCGCGGCGGCCACCGGCGGCTCCGCCGGCTCCCCGGGCAGCGGGGGCTCCGGCGGCATGGCGGGCTCCGGCGGCTCCGCCGGCAGCGGCGGCATGGCGGGCTCCGGCGGCATGGCGGGCGCCGGCGGCATGGCGGGCGCCGGAGGATCCGACGCTGGTGCGCCAGCCCGGCTACGCGTCGTGCACGCCTCCGCGAACGCTCCGGCCGTGGACATCTACGCGAAGGGCGCCTCGACCGCCGCGGTGACCAACTTCGCGTACGGCGAGGCGACGAGCTACCTGGAGCTGCCGGCCGGCACCTTCGCGGTCGACCTCCGCGCCGCAGGCGCCGCCGCCTCGAGCGCGCCGGCGTTCACGAGCCCCGATCTAACGCTCGAGGCCGGCAGGTCGTACGTCGCGATCGCGGCGGGCAGCTTCGGCTCCTCGAGCCCCGACGATCAGTTCCGTGTCCTCGCGCTCGAGGAGGACTTCGACGCCGCCGCCAGCGGCAGCTTCCGAGCTCGTGTCGTGCACGCGAGCTACGACGCCCCCACCGTCGACATCGACGTGGGCGACGACGGCTCGTCGGAGATCACCGGCCTGGCGCGGTTCACGGACACCCCGGCGGCGGGCGTCGATCTGCCTGCGGCCACCGCGCTCTCGGTGGCGATCCGCGCTGGCGGCGCCCGCGTCACCGGGTTCACCACGCCGACGGTGATCCCGGCGGCTGCCAACGTGCTCCTCATCGCGGTCGGCGAACTCGGGGCGCTGCCTCGCCAGGAGCGCGGCTTCTCGCTGCTCGCGGTGCTGCCCGCGTCGACGACCGACTCCCCCACGGCCACGGTGAAGCAGGATCCGGTCGTCTACGCGCTGCACGCCAGCCCGGACGCTCCGGCGGTCGACATCTACGCGGGCGCCACGGAGCTGGTCGACAACGCGCCGTACGGCGCGATGGCGCGCCTCCAGGTCCCGCCGGGCGCGTACACCCTCGACTTCTTCGCAGGGGTCGCCGGCCCGACGCCTCGGCCCGCCGGCGCCCCAGCGGCCTCGGCGACGACGCCCGCGCTCGCGGCCGGGGGAAGCTACCTCGCCGCGGCGGTCGGGCAGCTCGGCGCCACCCCGGCGACGTTCCAGCTGCTCCCGCTCGAGGAGGGGTTCGACCTCGGATCGGCGGGCAGCGCGGTGGTGCGCGCGGTCCACGCGTCGAGCAACGCACCGAGTGTCGATATCGGCACCGTCACGACCGCCGGGACCCTCGACTCCCCGCCGCTCTACGCCGGCGTGGCGTTCCCCGACGCCAGCGCCGCCGCGGGCGCCGCGCTGACGCCCGGGGCCGTGACGCTCGGCTTCGCCGCAGCCGGCTCCACGGCCACGGCCGCCGAGTTCGACCTGACGCTGACCGCCGGGCTGCGGGCCTTCGTGCTCGCGACCGGCGACTTCGGCGGCAGCTCGAACGGCTTCGGGCTGATGATCGTCGACACCACCAGCTCGCCCTGGACGGTGGCGCCCGTCGCGCCGAAGTGAAGCGCGCGCGGCGAGCGCCGCGCGGAGCCAGCGTGTCCGACGCCCCGGGGACCTCCGCGGGGCGTCGGCGCGCGTATTGGCGGGACCCGGCGCGCGCGGAGCGCTCGTAGGACGTCCACGGTGTCTCAGCCGTCGCTCGCCGACAGCGCGCGCGACACGAGCTCGGCGAACGCGGCGTCGGGCGGGAGCTTGCCCTCGGCGCGCTCGGGCCGCCCCCCGCCACGGCCCCCCGCGGCCTCGACGAGCCTGCGGACGAGCGCGCCGCAGTCGACGCTCGACGCCGCCCCGCGTGCAGCGAGGAGGGCCATCCCCTCCGATCGCTCGCCCGCCAAGAGCACGGCGCGGTCGGGGCGCACCAGCCGCGACGCGAGCGCCCTCAGGAGCTCGGGTCCGGCGCCCTCCACGCTGGCGACGATCAGCTCGCGGGATCCCTGCTCGGCCTCGAGCCGCCCCGCCTCGAGCTCTGCCAGCCGCGCCTGGAGCTTGCCGGCCGCCTCGCGCGACTCCTGGAGCTGACGCCGGAGCTTCTCGAGCGCTCCGGGCACGTCCTCGGGGGCGCACGTGAGCTCTCGCGCCATCGCCCCGAGCACCTGGGACTCGGCGGCCAGCCGATCCCTCGCGCGGCGACCTGCCACGAACGAGATGCGGGTCCCGCCCTTGTACCGCTCGACGCCCGTCACGTGCAGCGAGCCCACCTGGCTCGTGCGCGTGCAGTGCGTGCCGCCGCAGGGCGTCAGATCGAAGTCGCCGATCCGGACCAGCCGCACGGCGCCGTCCACGGTCGGCGCCTTCCGTAGCGGCAGCCGCGCGAGCTCGCCCGCGTCCGGGAACCAGGCGCGCACCTCGAGATCGTCATCGACCAGGGCGTTCACGAGATCCTCGGCGCGGGCCAGCGAGCGCTCGTCGAGCTCGGCAGCGTCGACGTCGACCGTGCAGGTCGTCTCGCCGAGGCGGGACGACACCGTCTGCGTGCGCGCGACGTCGGTGAGCGCGCGCGACAGCATGTGTTGGGCGGTGTGGAGCGCCATGTGGACGCGCCGCCGGGCCCGATCCACCTCGCCGATCACCACGGTGCCGATCTCCGGGAGCTTCCCCTCGAGCACGTGCACGATCCGCTCGCGGTCGCCGGCCGGAGCGTCGCGGTCGCCGCCGTCGACTTGGACGTCGAGGACGGGAGCCGTCGCGAGGCGACCGCGGTCGGCCATCTGCCCGCCGGACTCCGGATAGAAGGCCGTGCGATCGAGCACGACGGCGTTTCTCCCCTCGAACCGCGCGTGATCGACCACCCGCGCGTCGAAGTCGAGGCGCAAGGAGTCGTGGTAGTAGAGGCGTTCCGTCATCGCTGCGACGTTCGCTACCACGCCGACGGCGGGCGACGAAGGCGCCCCGGCACCCTCGACCGCCGGTCCGGCGGGTCACGCGCGGCGGCGCGAGTCCCGGTTGACCGCGCCGGGTGCCGGCCGCAGGAACCGCGCGGTGATGCCGCGTCGCGCCCCGATCGTCGTCGGCCTCGTCCTCGGCATGGCGCTGGCGGCGCTGGAGGCGACGGTCGTCTCGACGGTGATGCCGACGGTCGTCGCCGAGCTCGGCGGGCTCGAGCTGTACGGGTGGGTCGGGGCGGCGTACCTGCTGGCGGCTACCGTGACCACGCCCGTCTTCGGCAAGCTGGCGGACCAGTGGGGGAGGCGACCGCTCGTCCTCGGCGGGATGGCCCTCTTCTTGGCGGGGTCGGCGGCCTGCGGCGCGGCTCGCTCGATGGCGTGGCTGATCGCGTTTCGCGCCGTCCAGGGCGTAGGGGCCGGCTGCATGCAGCCGGTGTCGCTCACCGTCATCGGCGATCTGTTCGACATCGAGGAGCGCGGCAAGGTGCAAGGCGCGTTCGGCGCCGTGTGGGCGGTGAGCGGGATCGTGGGCCCGCTGGTGGGCGGCGCGCTCGTGGCGGTCGCCTCCTGGCGTTGGGTCTTCTACCTCAACCTCCCGATCGGTCTGCTCGCGATCGCGATCCTGGTCGTGTCCCTCCGCGACGCGGAGCCGCCGCGTGGGGGGCGTGTCGACTGGGCGGGCGCGGCGCTGGTGGCCATCGTGGGGACGGCGCTGCTCTTGGCCGTGTCGGGGCGCGGGGTGTTGGTGGCGCTGGTCGTGCTCGCGGCGGCGGTGCCGGCGCTGATCGTCGCCGAGCGCCGCGCCTCCGATCCCGTGCTTCCCTTCGCGCTCCTCGCGTCCCGCCCGTTGGCCGTGGCGAGCGCGCTCGGGCTCCTGCTCGGCGCCGTCATGATGGGGACGCTCCACTTCGTGCCGCTCCACGTGCAGGGCGTGCTCGGCGACGCCCCGGCGCGGGCCGGCGGCGCGGTCGCGGCCATGCTCGTCGGCTGGCCGATCGCGGCGTACGCGACGGGCCGGACGATCCCCCGCGTAGGGTTCCGCGCGCCGGTGCGCCTCGGCGTCGCAGTCGTCCTGCTCGGCGCCTCAGCGCTCGCGCTGGCGGTGGGGACGCGCGCGCCGGTCGGCGCGATCGCGGCGGCGTCGTTCCTGCTCGGCGTCGGCCTGGGCTTTGCGAACACGGCCGTGCTGATCGGCGTGCAGCTGAGCGCCGTGCACGCCCAGCGCGGCGTGGCGACGGCGAGCACGATCTTCATGCGGTCGACCGGCGGCGCCGTCGGCGTGGGCGCGCTCGGGGCGCTGCTCGCGCTGGAGGTCGGCGGTGGGTCGAACGCGCGGGAGCTCGAGCGCCTCCTCGCGCGCCACGGCGGCGCGCTCTCCGCGGGCGTCGTCGAGACGCTCGCCACAGCCGTCCTCCACGTCTGCGTCGCGATGGCGATCCTCGCGGCGCTCGCCGTCGTGGTCGCGCTGGCGTATCCCGCCGTGGCCGTCCCGGTCACGGGGGGCAACACGTCGCCGGCTGTCGCGCGGAGCAGTCCTGGCTCTGCTTGACCCGCCAGACCTCCTGGCGACACTGCCCCGCGCAGCTCTCGATCGCGAGCCCTCCGCACTCGCCACCTCGGCTGAAGTCCACCGTGTCGCCGTCGGTCGCGCCGTCGCAGCGAGACGCGCGCTCCACCTCCGCGTCGGAGCCGCGGCAGCACGAGCTGGGCTCGCACACCCGACACGCGCACATCCGCGACGTGGTGATCGAGCTCCCCGGGGGCCAGGGCGGGCGGTGCCCCGGCGGACGCTGGAAGGGCGATCGCGGGGGCTCGGGCGGTGGCGCGCAGGTGACCGCGAGCAGGCTCGCGAGAGCGAAGAGTCGCGCGGCGGTGGCCCGCGGCGCTCGGTTGCGCGGCGTCGGCATGTCTCCCCCGACACGCGGCGGGCGCGCTCGCTTGGGCCTCGGCGCGGCGCGGCTCACGTGCGCTGGCGCTGGAGCACCTCGACCCCGACCTCGCTCCCCCCGGGTTGAGCCCACGCCCCCTCGAGCTCGCCCGGTCGGATCGCGTAGGAGACGACGCCCACCCCGTCGCCCGTCCCCCAGCCGACCGCGAGCACGCCGTTCCGTAGGATCCCCACGCCCCGGTAGGACTCGTTCGTCAGCCTCCACTCGAGCTGGTACGTCTTGCCCGTCGGGCGGATGCTCACCTTCCCAGCATAGGTACCCCCGCTGGGGGTTGTCGCGGCCACGATCGCGTACTCGCCCGAGAGCCCCGCCGGGCCCGCGAGGTCTTCGGTGCCGACCGAACCGCTCTGCTGGTCGCTCGTCCACTTGCCGGAGAGGCGCCCGCCGTCAACCCGGTAGACGACGACGCCGTGGCGGGCGCCGCTCTGCGACCACCCGACGGCCAGGATCCCGCCGAGCTCGATCCCGACTCCGGAGTACGGGGTCGACCCGGGGATCGTCCACGCGAGCGACCAGGCGCTCCCGCGAGCCCCGACGCGTACGGAGCCCGAGTACGGCTGCGAGCCACCGGGGTTCGCCCCGCGGAGGATCTTCCACTCGCCGGCGAGGCTCGCGCCCGCGGCGGTCGGCGCGGCCGTCGCCCCGGCGTCCTTGCGGCAGCGGGACGGGGTGATCGCCTCCTTGTCGCCGTCGTCGTAGTCGACGAGGAGGCGACCGTCCGCCGCGCCGACGACGGTGCCGGCGTACTCGACCGATCCGTCCTTCCACCGGCAACGAACCCGCGTGCCGGCGGTCCACGCCGCGGCCGCCGCGACGTCGCTCGGGCCCGTGACGACCCGCTGCGCGCCGCGCGCCGCGTCCGCCTCGCCTCGGCACAGCGAGGGGGCGATCGCCTCCTTGTCGCCGTCGTCGTAGTCCACCATCAGGCGGCCGCCCGAGGTACCGACGACGCGCCCCGCGTACTCCCGCCCGCCGTTCTTCCACTGGCAACGGACGCGAGCGTTGGGCGCGAACGCCGCCGCCGCGGCCGGCTCGCTCGGCCCGGTCACCACGCGATCTCCGGCGCCGCGATCGGGAGCGGGAGCTAGCGCCGGGTCCGCGGTCGGGGCCGGGCCCGGCACGGCCACCGCCGTGGGATCGGCCGGGCTGGTCACGAGGGGTTCGGCCGCGCGGTCGGGCGCCGCGGCGGGCGCCTCCGCCGCCGGGGGTGCGCCGGCGCAGGCGACGGCGACGAACAGCGTGGCGGGGGCGAGCGACAGCGAGCGGCGGCGGGTCGGCATGGAGCGAGGATACGCTCGTCCCCGCGCCGAGTCCCCTCCGTCCGCCGATTCGGCGTGCATGCGGGGCGTCCTCGTAGAAGACTCGCGGCCATGCTTCAGTCGCTTCGCGCTCTCTGGGTCGTCGCGTGGGTCCCCACCGCGGGGATGGTCGCCTGCTCCAAGGAGCAGCCGAAGCCGGAGCCGCCGGCCCGGGCGTCGGCGTCCGCTGCGACGACCGTCGGCCCGCGCGGCGTCGCGCTGAAGCCGAACCTCGTCCTCCCGCCCGGGCTGTCGGCGCAGGCGCCTCCGGCGGCGCCTCCGGTGCCCTCGGACGTGGCGGCGCCTCCCGCCGACGCGCAGAAGACGAAGAGCGGCCTCGCCTACAAGGTGCTCGCCCCCGGCGCCGGGGCCGAGAAGCCGAAGGAGCACGACCGAGTGAAGGTGCACTACTCGGGCTGGACGACCGACGGCAAGCTGTTCGATTCGTCCGTGCAGCGTGGCCAGCCGGCCACCTTCGGCGTGACCCAGGTCATCAAGGGGTGGACGGAGGCGCTGCAGCTGATGGTCGTCGGGGAGCGCCGCCGCCTCTGGATCCCGGCGGCGCTCGCCTACGGGGACTCGCCCCGGATGGGCGCGCCCTCGGGCAACCTGACGTTCGACGTGGAGTTGCTCGAGATCATCGCGTCGCCTCCGCCGCCGGAGACGCCGAAGGACGTGAAGGCGGCGCCGCCGACCGCGAAGAAGACGCCGACCGGCCTCGCGTACCGCCTGCTCGAGCCCGGCAAGGGCACCAAGAAGCCGACGGCGGCGAGCCGCGTCACCGTCCACTACACGGGCTGGACGACCGACGGCAAGCTGTTCGACTCCTCGGTCCTGCGAGGCGAGCCGACCACGTTCCCGTTGTCGAACGTCATCAAGGGCTGGACGGAGGGCCTCCAGCTCATGAAAGAGGGCGACACGATGCGCTTCTGGATCCCGGCCGCGCTCGCGTACGGCGACAAGCCCCAGGGCGGGCGCCCGGCAGGGATGCTCGTCTTCGACGTGAAGCTCATCACCGTCCATTGACCAGGTCCGGCGCGTGTCGAGACCGCCGGGCGGGGGGCTCGTCTCCCCCGCCGGCGAGGAAGACGCGCGGGAGCCCAGGCGGGCCGGGTGTCGTTTCGCGCATCCGCCCGCGCCGCGCGCCGGGGTGCTAGCCTGCCGCGCCCAACTCAGAGGAGCTCATGAGCACCGGATCGGTCGTGTGGATGACGGGGCGCAGCGGCGCCGGGAAGAGCACGCTCGGCGCCTCACTCGTGTCGGCCTCGCTGCGGACGGTCCTGCTCGACGGCGACATCATCCGCGAGCACATCTCCAGTGACCTGGGGTACGACAAGCCCGCGCGGAGCGAGCACGCCCGCCGCGTCGCCGGCATGGCGCGGATGCTCGCCGACCAAGGTTTCCACGTGATCGTGACGCTCATCTCGCCGTTCGCGGAGGACCGCCAGCGGGCGAGGGGCGTCATCGGCGCCGATCGGTTCTTGTTGGTCTACGTGAAGGCCCACCCGGAGACGTGTGAGCGGCGGGACCCGAAGGGCCTGTACGCCCGCGCGCGCCAGGGGAGCCTCCAGAACCTCATCGGCTTCCCCTACGAGGAGCCGACGGACGCCGACGTGATCGTGAACACCGACGAGGTGGATCCAGAGGAGGGCGCCTCGATGGTGCGGCGCCGGATCGGGACCATGCGCGGCCGGGCTGGCATCTGAGCGGTGGTCGGGGGGCGCGTGGCCGGGCGGTGGAGCAGGGCGCGCACGGCGAGCTTCGGCGTCGCGGCCGTGGTCGCCGCGTGCACCACGGATCACTCGATCCTCGCCCGCAGGGACCGCCCGGGCGCCGGGGGCGCAGCCGGCGCGGGCGCGGGCGGGGGCGGCGCCGGGGCCACGTCCCCGGATGCCGGCGGGGCTACGGGTGACTCGGGGCTCGACTCGGCCGCGGACGCGCCTGCCGACGCGCCGCCGGCGGACGGCCCGGCCGACGCCGGCGGAGATGGCCCCGACCTGCTCACCGTATTGAACGGAGTCCCGGACGCCGATCGGGTGGCGGTGTGCTTCGTGCGCGTCACGGGCGGCGTGGGCGCGCCGGTGGGGTGGCCGCTGGTGATCGACTACGCCTCGACGCGCGCCTACTCGTCGGTTGAAGGGCTCGACTTCGCCGCCGACGATCTGCGGCTGGTCGTCTTCCGCGGCGACCTCACCCTCCTCGGCGGGCGCGACTGCGCGGCGTCGCTCGCGCGGGTCGAGGCGCTCACGGGCGCCGAGATCGCGCTCGAGGGCACCGCGGCCGACGCCGGCCCGGAGGGATCGACCGACCCGCCGGACGCAGCGGACGCGGCCGACGGCGAGACGGCGGCCGAGCCCGCCCCGGACGCTCCGGCCGAGGGCGGGAGCGACGCCGCGAGCGAGGCCGGGCTCGACGCAGCGGACGCAGCGGACGCGAGCGGCGACGCTGCGGACGCGAGCGGCGACGCTGCGGGCACCGACGCCTCGTCGGACGCGGCCGGTGAGGACGGCGGCCCCGACGCCCCACCCGACGCGGCGGAGGACGCGCCCGCCGCGGACGCGCCGCCCGAGGGCGCGAGCGACGGCCCGGGCGACCCGCCGATCCGCGCGCTCCCACTCCCCGTCCTGCCCGCGGGCACCGTCGCTGGAGGTCGGCACGTGCTCGTCGTGATCACCGGCTGCTTCCCTGGTGCCGAGCACAGCGGTGGCGTCGAGCTCTCCGTCTGCGGCGACGCCTACACGCCGCTCACGCCGACGCTCGGCGCGATCGCCGTACGTCTGGCCCGCCGCGCGCCTGGCGCCGGCGCGGGGCTCCAGGTGCTGCACGCGACACGCGGCTCCGTCGTCGAGCACGACTTCCGCGTCCAGCCGCCCGCCGACGCCGGCGGGGAGGTGGTCACTCTGGCCACCGCGGTCGGCTACGGCGTGCTCGCCCCCCGCGAGCCCACCGGAGCTCGCTCGGCCGCCGAGCACGGGTGGCCGCTCGGCACCGTGGAGGTGCTGCAGAGCAACTCGGGCGCCCCGTCGCTCGCGGTGGCGTGGTCGGAGATCCAGGCAGGTTCCGGCGGCGTCGGCCTGGTGGACGGAGCGAACCGCGCCCTGGTGCTGGTCGGGCCGCGGCCGAGCCTCGCGCCTGGCGGGTGGTGGCAGGCTCCGCGCCTGGTGCTCGTGCAGCCCTGAGCGATCGCGCGCGTGGGGCCGGCGGCCTCAGTGCTCGAGCCCGAGCTCCGCGAGCATCGTCTTCGCGGGGTTCGCGAACGGGCTCGTCGGGAAGCGTCGGATGAGCGAGCGGAGCGTCCCCTTGGCGTCGTTCCACGCCTGGATCTCGATCTGGGCCTTGGCGAGGAGGAACGTGGCGTCGTCCATCACCTCGCGATCGGTGGAGGACTCCGCGAGCTGCGACAGCAGCGGGATCGCCTCGCGCTGACGCCCGAGCGCCGTGAGCGCCCGGCCGAGCTCGAGCGTCGCGACCGCCGCGTGGGACGCCTCCGGTTGCTGCGCGAGCGACGCGCGAAGCGACGCCTGCGCCTCGTGCCAGCGCCCGGCCCGGACGTGCTCGAGGCCCTCCTGGTAGTCGAGCAGCGAGAGCTCGGCGCGCGCCCTCGCGACCGACGCCTCGAACGCCGCGCGCTCCGCCCGCGTGAGGGGGAGCTTCTGCACCTCCGGCCACTTCTCGAGCAGCTCGCGCCGCTTGCCCTGGGCCGCGAGGTCCCAGAACTCCGACGCCTGGCGACCCGTCCGCACGCGCGCCTCCTCGGCCTGCCGCAGCGTCTCGAGCTCGGTGGTGAGCGCCTGGACGCGCTCCCGGGTCGTCCCGGCCTCGGCACGCGCCGTCTCCAGCCGCGCGTCCGACGCCACCTTGGTCAGCACCAGGACGGCCACCATGCTGATCACGTACACGAGCGCGGCGTTCACGAAGTAGCGCCGCTCGGTCGCCTGCTGTCGACGCGCGATCGCCTTCAAGTCAGCCGAGAGCGCGTTCACGAGGTTGTTCGTGCGAATGGCGAGCGCTCGCCCCTCGACGATCTCGCGCTTGACCTCCTCGAGCTCGTACTCGTCCATGCCCGTGGGGCGCAGTTACCCCGCGACCGGCCCCGCGGGCAAGCTCGCGCTCTCCCCCGCCGCCAGCGGGCGGGCCGCCGGGGCTGCTCCCCGCCGGCTTGCCTCTGCCCGCCGGACGTGCCAAGAGGCCGCCGCGCCGCCGGTCCCCACCGGGCCGGTTCGCGGCGCCGCTACCGACGGACTCCCCGATGGACACGAGTGACATCCGAAAAGGGCTCAAGATCCTGCAGGACGGCCAGCCCTACGTCGTCGTCGACTTCCAGTTCGTGAAGCCCGGCAAGGGGCAAGCGTTCACGCGCACCAAGATGCGCAACATGCTCACGGGTGGCACCATCGAGCGCAACATCCGCTCCGGGGAGAAGCTCGAGCCCGCCGACGTGGAGGACCGCACGCTCCAGTACATCTACGCGGACGGCGACGCGTACGTCTTCATGAACTCGCAGTCCGGCGATCAGGTGAGCGTCCAGAAGGAGGTCGTCGGTGACGCGGCGGACTTCCTGATGGACGGCATTGACGTGACGATCACCATCTACAACGGCAACCCGGTGTCGGTCGCGCTGCCGCCGCACATCGTCGCGCAGATCGTGGAGACCGAGCCCGGCGCCAAGGGCGACACCGCCACCAACGTCACGAAGCCGGCGAAGATCTCGACCGGCGCGACGGTCGCCGTGCCGCTCTTCATCACCGAGGGGGAGTGGATCCGGGTCGATACACGCACCGCCAGCTACCTCGAGCGCGTCAAGGCGCCGAGCTGAACCCGTGGCTACGGGGGGAACCGGCGGGGCGCACGCCGTCGAGACACACGGGCTCGGGAAGGTCTACAAGGGGAGGGTCCGCGCGCTCGACGCGGTGAACCTGCGCGTCCCGGCGGGGTCGGCGTTCGGCCTGCTCGGGCCGAACGGCGCCGGCAAGAGCACGCTCGTGAAGATCCTGCTGTCGATCGTACGGCCGTCGCAGGGGTTCGCGACCCTCCTCGGGCGCGACGTGGAGCTCCCCGTCTCTCGGCGCGAGGTGGGATACCTCCCGGAGGGTCACCGCTTCCCTCCCTACCTCACCGGCCGTGGGGTGCTGGAGTACTTCGGCCAGCTCGCGGGCCACTCGGGCGCTGCGCTCGCCAAGGACATCGACGAGAAGCTCGAGCTGGTGGGAATGCGCGAGTGGGGCACGACGCGGGTCACCAAGTTCAGCAAGGGGATGCAGCAGCGGATCGGCCTCGCGCAGGCCATGCTCGGCAGCCCGAAGCTCGTCTTCCTCGACGAGCCGACGGATGGCGTGGATCCGGTCGGGCGCCAACACATCCGCACCGTCATCCAGGACCTGTGTCGCAAGGGGACCACCGTGTTCCTGAACTCCCACCTCCTGCTCGAGGTGGAACAGATCTGTGATCACGTCGCCATCATGCATCATGGTCGGGTCCTCCAGCAGGGCACCGTCGACGAGATCCGCGACACCGTCCGCACGGAGCGAGGCGCCGTGGAGGTGCGCTTCACGACGGGTGAGCTCGGCGCCGATGCGCAGGCCGCGCTCGCGGAGCTCGGCGCCGTTGGCCCGCACGCGTCCGGGGTCACGGTGACGCTCCCCTCCCGCGAGGAGATCCCGCGCGCCATCGACGCGCTCCGGTCGCGTGGCGTGGCCATCTACGGCGTCGAGCCGCAGCGGGCGAATCTCGAGGACGCGTTCATCGATCTCATCGGCGCCCAGGAGGACCAGGGCGTGGGAGGGACGCGCACGTGACCCCGTTTCTCGCCATCGTGAGCGACACCTGGCGCCAGTCGAAGCAGCAGATCGTCTTCCTCGTCCTCATCGGGCTCATGCTGCTGCTGACCGGCGGGATGCTCGCCATCCCGAAGGTGCTGACGGGCCCGGACGGAAAGGCCGTCCTCGGGGTGGCCTTCCAGACGCAGGGCACCGGCGACTTCGAGACCAGCTGGGACGAGGCCTATCGCGCGGCCGTCGCCAAGGAGCGCGGCTTCGAGCAGCGCTCGCTGCCCGCGCGGACGGCGTACGACGAGGCGCAGGCCAAGTACCGGAAGGCCGTCCGCAAGCGGCAGCGCCTCGCCGAGGCGGGCGCGGCCGCCGAGCAAGTCGAGGAAGCCAAGGCCGAGGAGGAGACGCTCTCCGCCGAGTCCCGAGAGCGTGCCAAGTCGCTGCTCGCGCTCCAGCAAGAGCTGCTCGACGAAGCGCAGAAGATCGTCGACGAGCGCGCGAAGGGCATCACGCCGCTGGAGAAGGGCGCTGAGATCTGGTTGTCGCTCGCCGTGAGGTTCCTCTTCACGTTGAGCATGTGGGGGTTCATCGCGGCGTGCGCGGGCTACTACCCGGCGATGCTCCAGGCGGGCGCGGTGGACGTGCTGATCTCCAAGCCGATCGGGCGGCACGTCCTCTTCTTCGGCAAGTACGCCGGCGGACTCGTGCTCTACGCGGCGGCGCTCCTCGCCTGCTACTTCCTCCTGTTCGTCGGGATGGGGATCCGTACTGGGGTCTGGCACGCTCCGCTCCTCGGCGCGATGCCGCTCACGCTCTTCGCCGTCGCGTTGCTCTGGGCGCTCGTCGGCGCGATCGGCGTCCTCACGCGATCGACGGCGTTCGCGATCGTCATCGGATACGTCTATTACGTGGTCGTCGACTCGGTCGTGGGGCTCGTCCAGGCGCTCAAGGGCACCGAGATCGCCGACGAGTTCGAGGCGCTCGGTACCATCTCGGAGTGGTCGGGGGTCCTGTTCCCAGGGTTCGGCCGCCTGCGGGACGCCGTTGGGGCGTCCGTGCTGCATGTCCCGGTGTTCGAGGGCCAGCCGATCGTCGTGGCGGCCGCCTGGATCGCGGCCTGCCTGGGTGTCGCGTACTGGCGCTTCTACAAGCTGGACTTCTGAGCTCGGCTCAGACGCCGCGGAACGTCGGCGGGCGCTTCTCCAAGAACGCCCGGGTCCCCTCGCGCGTGTCCTCGGAGGCGAAGAGCGCCGCGAACGAGGTAGCCTCCAGCTCGCACGCCGTCGGCAGATCCGTCTCCGGGCCGCACAGCAAGGCGCGCTTCGCGGTCGCGATCGCGAGCGGCGCCTTGGCGGCGAGCTCGGCCGCGCGAGCGCGCGCGCGGCTCTGCAGATCGCCGTGCGGGACGACCTCGTTCACGAGCCCGATCGCCAGGGCGCGCGCCGCGTCGATCGGGTCGCCCGAGTAGATGAGCTCACGCGCGCGTGCGATGCCGACGCGGCGGGCTAGCCGCTGCGTCCCGCCGAACCCCGGCACGAGTCCGAGGTTCACCTCGGGTTGACCCACCCTCGCCCGATCCGAGGCGTAGATGAAATCGCACGCCAAGGCGAGCTCGAGCCCGCCGCCGAGGGCGAAGCCGTTGACGGCCGCGAGGACCGGGAACGGCGCGCGCTCGAGCGCAAACCCGACGCGGTGCCCCGCCTCGGAGAACGCGCGCGCCTCCGCGACGGTCATGGCGCTCATGGCCGCGATGTCGGCGCCCGCGACGAACGCCTTCTCTCCGGCGCCGGTGAGCACGACGCAGCGCGCCGGCTCCGGACCCGCCGCGAGGGCGGCGACGGCCGCCTCCAGCTCGCGCAGCACGGTCGCGTTCAGCGCGTTCAACTTCTCGGGGCGGTTCACCGTCACGACGGCGACCCCGCCGTCGCGCTCCACTCGCAGCGTCTCGTAGCTCATCGGTGGCTCCTCGGCCTCAGCGCTCGAAGGCGCGGCCCGTCTTGATGCCCTTGTCGTCGTACGTGTAGAAGCCGCGCCCCACCTTCCGGCCGTACCACCCGGCCGCGACGAGGTTCCGCAGCAGCGTCGCCGGGCGGTACTTGTCATCACCGAACTCGCGGTGGAGCACCTCGGCGATGAAGAGCAGCGTGTCGAGGCCGATGAGGTCGGCGAGCTCGAGCGGCCCCATGGGGTGGTTGAGCCCGAGCCGCGCGCCCGCGTCGATGTCCTCCGGCGTCCCGAGCCCCTCCTGCAGCACGAAGCACGCCTCGTTGAGGAACGGGACCAGCATCCGGTTCACGACGAACCCGGGCTGATCCTTGCTCGTGATGACCGTCTTTCCGAGGCGCTCCGCCAGCGCCCGGATGACGTCCATGGTCGCGTCGCTGGTCTGCACCCCGCGCACCAGCTCGACCAGCTTCATCAGCGGCACCGGGTTCATGAAGTGCATCCCGATGACCGACTCGGGGCGCTGTGTCTGCCCCGCCAGCCGCGTGATGCTGATGCTCGAGGTGTTGGACGCGAGGATGGCGCCGGGCTTCATCCGCTGGTCGGTCCGCTTGAACAGGTCGATCTTGAGCGACTGCTCCTCGGTCGCCGCCTCGATCACCAGGTCTGCGTTGCCGAGGTAGCCGTCCGGCGCGGTGGGCTTCACGTGCGCGAGCAGCGCGTCGCGGTCCTCCGCGGGGAGCTTGCCCTTCTCCACCTGCTTGCCGAGGACGCTGGCGATCCGCCGCTTCCCTTGCTCGGCGCGCTCCACGCTGGCGTCGAGGAGCAGCACGTCGTATCCCGTCGCCGCGCAGACCTGGGCGATGCCGCCGCCCATCTGTCCGGCGCCGATCACCGCGATTTCCCTGATGTCTTCGACCTTCATGGCACCGGTCCCGGTAGTCGCAGCAGTCGCCGCGCGCAAGCCCGCGCGATCGTGGGCCGCGCGCGTGGCGCCTTTCGCCATCTCGGTGAGCTGGGTGCTCGGGTGCGCCGCCGGCACGAGCGGAGCGCGCGAGCGCGCGGCCCTGCTCGCGGAGCGGGGGCGCGTCGACGAGGCGATCGCGGTCGTCGACGAGCGCTTGCGGGCCGAGCCGGGGGACGTCGCTGCGCGTCGCCTGCTCGTGCGCCTGTACGCCCTCTCGGGTGACGGTCGCGGCGTCGAGCGCGAGGTGGCCGAGCTCGGCCGCCGGCTCGGCGCCCGGAGCCCGATCCCGTGGCTGGAGCTGGGGCACGCCCTCGAGCTCCAGCACCGCTACGACGAGGCCCTGGAGGCGTACGATCGGGCGGCGGCGGCCGACCCCACCGACCCCGCAGGCCCGCGCACCGCCGGCCCGCGCGCCGCGCGCTGGGGCGAGCTCTCGATCGCCGAGCCGCGGTTGGTCGAGGCGCTGCGGCGGCGGCCGGGCGACGCCGAGTGCTGGCACACGCTGGGCTTCGTTCGGCTCCGCCGCGGCGACCTGGTCGGCGCGCGCGCGGCCTATGGGGCGGGGCTCCGCGCCGACCCGCGGCGCGCTGACAACCGCGTGGGCCTGGCGACGATCGCGGTGCTCGAGGGTGACGCCGGCGAGGCGCTCGCGCAGTACGACGCGCTGCTCGCGCTTCGTCCCGGCCACGCGGACGCGCACCTCGGGCGCTCGTGGGCGCTCCTCGAGCTCGAGCGCCTCGACGAGGCGGCGCGCGCGCTCGCCGCCGCCGAGCGCGCTGGCGCAGCACCTGCGGTCGTCGCGCGGCAGCGCGCAGCCCTCGCGGCCCGGCGAGCGCGGGCCGCCCGCGCGCCGTGACGGCTACGATCACCGCGCGGTTTCGCGCAGGGTTTTCGGCCTTGTATCGGACACTTGGAGAACGTACTCTCGCCCCCCCCGCCAATCGGCGTAGATCTCGCAGCGGGCGCAATTTCTCACGGGTGAAGAATGGACGTGCACGCGATCCGAACGGCCCTTGGCCTCCTGCAGGACGACCCTGACGACGCTGCCGCCTGGGAGTCGCTCCGCGCCGCGGTCGAAGGGGAGCCGGACGATCTCGCCGAGCACCTGCGTCTGCTCGGCTCGGCCCGCGCGCGCCATGCGCACCGCGGTGAGTCCGAGGCGGTCGCGCGGCTCGTCGAGCACGAGGTGGCGGCCGCCACCGGCACACCGGACGAGGCCCGTCTGCTCCGTGAGCAGACGCGGGTGCTCGGCGACGAGCTGCTCGACGACGAGGGGGCCGGCGTCGCCCTGCTTCGTCGGATCGAGCTCGACTCGAACGACGCGGAGGCGCGCGCCGCGTTCGACGAGATCGAGGACCGGCGCGCCTCGTGGGAGCGCCGGGTCGCCGAGTACCTCGAGGAGGCTGGCCGCGCGACGGACGATCCTTACCGCAGCGCGATGCTGATGCGCGCCGCGGAGCTCGCGCTCCGATCCGCCCGGGAGGCCGAGGAGCCGGAGACGGTCGGCGCCGCCGTGGATCGGCTCGAGCAGGCAATGCGGCTCGACGCGTCCAACGATCGGGCGGGGCTGCTGCTGGAGCTCGCGCACCGGCGGGCCGCGCGCTGGGAGGACGTCGCGCGCGTGCTCGGTCGCCTGGCCGAGCGCGCGTCCGCGCCCGAGGTGCGCCGCGCCGCCGCTGTCCGGCTCGCCCGCGTCGCCGCCAAGCGCCTGGGGGACCCGGCGCGCGCGGCGAAGGCGTACGAGCGTGTCCTCGAGCTCGCCAGCGACGAGGAGGCCCTCGGCTACCTCAGCCGCCACTACGAGGCCGAGGAGCGGTGGGCCGAGCTGGTCTCGCTCTACGCGAAGGAGCTCGAGAAGAAGGATCTCTCCAGCCAGGACCAGCTCGGCGAGCTGCTCCAGATCGCGATGCTCGAGTGGCGCAAGGTCGGCCGCGCCGAGCAGGCCGAGCCGTGGTTCGACCGCATCCGCAAGCTCGATCCGGCGCAGCCGCTCGTGCTGGCGTTCTACCGCGAGTGGTGCGGCGAGACGGGCGACGACGGCCGGCTGCTCGCGGTGCTGTCGGCGGCCCACAAGGTGATGCCCGAGGGCGACGAGAAGGCGGCCGTGACGGCCGATCTCACGAGGCTCGCGGCGGCGCAGGAGAGCGCGCAGAAGGCGATCGAGGTCGCGAAGAGCGCGCTCCGCCAGAACCCGGACGACGCTGACGCGCGTGAGCGGCTCGAGCGGCTCTACCGGCAGACGGAGCAGCACAACGCGCTGGTCGAGCTCCTCCGCCAGCAGCTGGAGCGGACGCCGGCGGAAGAGCTGGCGACCCGCGTGGCGATCCTGCGGAAGGTCGCCCGCATCTACCGCACGAACCTCAAGAGCGACACGGCCCTGGTCACGGTGCTGCACCAGATCGTGCAGCTCGACGACAAGGTCGACGCCGACGACGTCGCCGAGCTGCGCGAACTCGTCGCGCTCTACGAGAAGCTGGGCCGCTTCCGCGACCTGCTCACCCACCAGACGAAGCTCGCCGAGGTGACGCCGGACACCGAGGAGAAGAAGGCCCTCTACCGCGCGGTGGCGCGCCGCTGGCTCGAGCAGTTCTCCAACGCGCAGAACGCCACGGAGGCCTACGAGGCGCTGCTCGCGCTCGACGCCTCGGACTCGGAGGCCCGCGAGCGGCTCGACGAGCTCTACCGGAAGCGGCGCGCATGGCCCGCGCTCTTCGAGCTCTACGAGAAGCAGGCCGCGCGGACCGAGGGCCCGGCCCAGCTCGACCTCCTCCGCGAGATGGCGCAGCTCGCCGCGGAGCGGCTGAACCGCCCTGCGGACGCCATCTCGCTCTACCAGCGCCTCCTCGATCTGGAGCCGTCCCGGATCGACGCGCTCGACGCCCTCGAGAAGCAGGCCGAACGGGCGAAGGACTGGGCGACGCTCGCCCGCGCGCTCGAGCATCGAGTGACCTTGCCCGGCGACGACGCGGCGCGCCTCGCCGTGCTGCAGAAGTTGGGCGCGGTGTACGCCGAGCACCTGGGCGACCCGGCCGCGGCGGCGTCGGCGTGGCGGCGGGTGCTGGAGCTGCAGCCCGGCCACGCGCGCGCGCTCCGCACGCTGCGCGACGCGTACCTCGCCGCGGGCGATTACGCCGCGCTCGAGGAGCTCTACGGGGCGCAGAACGACTGGGACTCCCTGGCGGACGTCTTCAGCACGGCGGCGGATCGTGCGAAGGAGCCGGCGCAGAAGGTCGAGCTCTCGTACCGCGCGGCCGCGGTCTACACCGATCGGCTCGGCCAGCCGGAGCGGGCGCTCAGGTCCTACGAGCGCGTGCTGTCCGTCGACCCCGCGGACGCGCGCGCGGCGTCGGCGCTGCTCCCGATCTTCGAGCGCGAGGAGAAGTGGGCGCGCCTGCCGCCGCTCTACGAGGTGCTGCTCTCGAAGGAGGAGGGCGTCGCCGAGCGGATCGAGCTGCTGCGCAAGTTGGTCGAGGTGACGGGCTCGCGGTTGGGTGACAAGAAGGCCGCCGTCGCCTACGCGCGGCGCGCCTACGACCTCGCGCCGGAGGACGAGCACGCGCTCGCGCTCCTCGAGGAGGCGGCGCGCGCTGCCGGGAGCTGGGATCCGTTCGTCGGCGCCCTCGAGGCGCGGCTGGCGAGCCTCCCCCAGGCCGAGTCGGCGCCCCCGCCGGTGGACGACGCGCGCCGCGGGAAGAAGAAGAAGGGCAAGCGTCCCCCGGAGTCGAGCGCCCCGGACGCCGCGCCAGCGCCGGTCGACGTCGCCCGTCGTGCGCTCGAGCTGCGCCTCGCCCGCCTGTACGCGGACGAGCTCGGGCGATCCGAGGACTCGATCGCGCTCTACAAGCGCATCCTCGCCTCCGCTCCGGACGACGACGAGGCTGCGCAGGCGCTGGAGGCGCTGCTGCGCCGCGAGGACCGGCGGGACGACCTGCGCTGGCTGCTCGAGCTGCGGGTCGAGAACGCCGAGCCGGCGGAGAAGGCCCGCATCCTCGGGGAGTGGGCGACGCTCGAGGAGGAGGTGTTCGGCGCGCCCGAGCGGGCCGTCGATCTGCTGCGCCGGGTGCTCGATCACGCGCCCGAGGATCTCGCCGCGCTCCGCGGCCTTCCGCGGCTCTTGCTCGCCGCCGGGGACGCCGCCGGCGCGGCCGTCATCCTGGAGCGCCACCGCGACGTCTGCGAGGGCTCGGAGCGGGCGGAGCGGGAGATCGAGCTCGCCGAGGTCCTGTTGGACCGCCTCGACCGCCCGGGCGAGGCGCTCGACGCCGCCGTGCGCGCGCTCGATCTCGACACGAGGGACGCGCGCGCCGTCGCGCTCCTCGAGCGGCTCGTCGAGCGGCCCGAGGTGAAGGCGCGCGCGGCGGAGGTGCTCGCGCGCGCGTACGCCGCGAGCGGCGACGCGCGGCGCGAGGCCCAGGCGCTTCAGGCGCTGCTGGAGCAGTCCGGCACGGTCGCCGAGCGACTCGAGCTCGCCGATCGGCTCGCGACGGTGTTCGAAGAGAAGCTCGAGTCGTACGGGACGGCGCTCGACGTCCTGCTGCGCGCGCTCGCGGAGGCGCCGGGCGAGCTCCAGCTCTGGGAGCGTGCCGACACCCTGGCCGTCTTGGCGGGGAGGCCGACGGATCTCGCCGAGGCGCTCCGCGCGACGTTGCGGACGGAGCTCCCCGAGGAGACGCTGCGCGCCCTGTGCGAGCGCGGCGCCCGGCTCCACGAGGACCGCCTCGGCGATCCCGTCGGCGCGACCCCTTACCTCGAGAAGCTGCTCGGGCTCGAGCCGACCAATGAGCCCGCGTTCCGCCAGCTGAAGGACATCCTCACCGGGGCAGCCCGGTGGAGCGAGCTCGAGGCGCTGTACGATCGCACGGCGACCGCGACCGAGGACCCGACGCGCCGCGCGGAGCTCCTCGTCGAGGTCGCGATGGTCTGCGAGGAGATCATCGAGGATGCGGGCAAGGCCACGCGCCACTACGAGCGCGTCATCGAGCTCGATCCCGAGCACGTCTCCGCGAGCCGCGCGCTCGAGCGCCTCTACGAGCGGCAGGAGCGCTGGGCGGACCTCGCCGCGCTCCTCGAGCGGCGGCTGGGCGCGGCGACGGGGGACGACCTGCTCGATCTCGAGGTGCGGCTCGCGCAGCTCGCGCTCGTCCGCCTGCACCGCCCCGAGGGAGCCATCGGGCCCGTCGAGGACGTCCTGGCGTCTCGCCCGAACGACCCGGACGCCCGCGAGCTCGCCGAGCGATTGCTCGAGATCGGGAGCTTGCGCGGGCGCGCCGCGCGCGCGCTCGAGGCGGTGTACGCCGCCCGCGACGAGGTTCGCGAGCTCGTCCGCGTCCTCGGCGTACGGCTCGAGGAGGTCGACGCGGCCCCTGGCGATGAAGCCGCTCGCGACGACGAGCGCCGCAGCCTCCTCCGGCAGCTCGCGACGCTGCGCGACGAGCGCCTCCACGACGACGACGGAGCCTTCGAGGCGCTGGCTCGCCTCGTCCCGCTCGTCCCCGACGATCCCGAGCCCCGCGAGCGGCTGCTCACGATCGGGCGGCGGATGGGCTCGCACGTGCGAGTCGCGTCGGTGCTCGATCAGGCGGCGTCGCACGCGGCCGAGCCGGCGCTGCGTGGCGAGATCCTGGCGGTCGTCGCCGGCATCCAGGAGGATCTCCTCGGCGACACCGCAGCGGCGGAGGCCACGTACCGCCGGGTCCTCGCGCTCGAGGCAGAGGACCCGGAGCACGCGCTCCCCGCGGCGCGCGCGCTCGAGCGCATCTACCAGGCCTCGGGGGACGCCGCGAAGCTCGCCGAGATGCTCCGCACCCGGGTGCGCCTGGAGTCGGACGGCGAGGTGCGGCGCGAGCTGCTCGGCAGATTGGGCGAGCTCGCTCACGAGACGCTGGGCGACGCTGCGGCCGCGATCGAGGCGTGGCGGAGCCGCCTCGAGGACGACCCGGCGGATCGCGAGGCGCTCGCGGCGCTCGATCGGCTGTACGCCCAGACGGCGAACCACCGTGAGCTGGTGGTCGTGCTCGAGCGTCGGCGAGAGCTGTCGGAGGACGCGTCGGAGCGTCGTGACCTCGCGATGCGCGCGGCGCGCTTGCTAGGGGGTGAGCTGGCGGACGTCCCGGCGGCCATCGACGCCTGGGTCGCGCTGCTGGACGAGCACGGGCCGAGCGACGACGCGCTCCTCGCGCTGGCCGGGCTCTACCAGCGCGCGGAGCGTTGGGACGACCTCGGCGACACCTACCAGCGCCACCTCGACTTCGCCGACGAGCCGGCGCGGCGCCTGGAGCTCCTCTCGTTGCTGGGCGACCTCAAGCGACTGCACCAGTCCGATGTAGACGGCGCGCTCGAGGCGTATCGGAGCGCGCTCACCATCGACACCGGGCACGGCCCCAGCCGGGCCGCGCTCGAGGCGCTCCTCGGTGCCGAGGACCCGACGACCCGGCGCCAGGCCGCCGAGATCCTCCACCCGATCTACGAGGCCGACGGCGACAACGAGCGCCTCCTCCGGGTCCTCGTCATCGAGGTCGACACCGCGGACGACCCGGCCTCGCGCCTGGCGGGTCTCCAGCAGGCGCTGCGCGTCGCGGAGGGTCCGCTCGGGGACGCCAGCCGCGCGTACGGGCTGGCCGAGCGAGGCGTGCGGGACGCCGCGGGCGGGGGCGAGCTCGAGGAGTGGCTCGAGCACCTCGAGCGCCTCGCCGCGGCGACCAGCAGCCGGAGGGCCCAGGCGGACCTCCTCGCCTCGATCGCGCAGGACATCTTCCAGGACGAGCTGCAGCTGCGCGTCACCCTGCGGGTCGCAGAGCTCGCGCGCGAAGAGCTCGGGGATCGCGAGCGCGCCCGCGAGTGGTACGAGAAGGCGCTCGAGCTCCGTTCCGACGACCCGCGCGCCCTGGTCGCGCTCGAGCGCATCCACGAGGAGGCGGGCGACCCCGAACGTCTCCTCGCCATCCTGGAGCGCCGGACGGACGCCGCCGAGACCGACGCCGAGAAGAAGGCGCTGATGTACCGGCGCGGCGCGCTCCTGGCCGGCCCGCTCGCGAGCCGGTCCCGGGCCATCGAGGTCTACGAGGCGATCCTCGATCTCGCGGTCGAGCCCGAGGCGGTCGACGCCCTCGAGAAGCTCTATGCCGCCGAGGGACGACACGGCGATCGCGTGGAGCTCCACCGGCGCCAGCTCGACGCAGGCGTGGGCGAAGCCGCGCTCCTGCACGTCAAGATCGCGCGGGTGTCGATCGCCGAGCTGGGCGACGTTGCCCAAGCCTTCGACGAGCTCGACCTCGCGCTCACGATGGACCGCCAGTTCGAGCCGGCCATCGCCGAGCTCGAGCGCCTGCTCACCGCCGGGGGCGAGACGGAGACGCGCGCCCGCGCGGCGGAGCTGCTCGAGCCCGTCTACCTCCTCCGGGCGGACTTCCCCAAGGTCGTGGAGACCCTCCGCGCGCGCCTGGCGCACAGCCAGGACCCGGACGAGCGAGCGGAGCTCCTGACGCGACTCGCGAAGATCCAGGAGGAGCAGAAGGAGGACTACACCGGCGCGCTCGAAACCATGGCGCTCCTCCTCCACGAGGACCGCGCGAGCGAGGACGCAATCGCGGAGCTCGAGCGCATCGCGCGGGTGTCCGGGGCCGAGCGGAAGCTGGCGGAGATCTACGCGCGCGAGATCGAGGGCGTCGACGGCGACGACGAGACCTCGGCGCGCCTGGCGCGTCGGGCGGGGGAGCTCTTCGAGCAGCTCGGGGACCTCGAACGGGCGCTCGTGTTCGACCGGCGGGCGCTGGCGTTCGCTCCCGAGGACCGCGCGCTGTTCTCCGCCGTGGACGGCATCCTCGTCCGCCAGGGCGCGCACGCGGAGCGGGTCCTGCTCCACCGGGCCGCACTCGACCACCGGTTCGAGCCTGCCGATCGGCTCGAGACGCTCCACGTCATCGCTGGCCTGGAGCGCGGCCCGCTCGGAGATCCGGACGCCGCGATCGTGACTTACCGCGCCGCGCTCGACGTCGATGACTCCGACGCGCGTGTGCTCGACGCCCTCACCGAGCTGTACCGCGCGCGCTCTCGCTTTCCGGATCTGGCGGAGCTGCTTGAGCGGCGGGCGGAGTCCGGCGCCTCTCCCGAGGTGCGCGCAGAGTACCGGATCGCGCTGGCGAGGCTCCAGCGAGGCGAGCTCGGCGAGCCCGGGCGCGCGATCGACAGTCTAGAGGAGATCGTGCGCGAGCTCCCCCACCACCGGGAGGCCCTCGCGGAGCTCGAGGCGCTGCGTGAGGTCGAGGAGCACAAGGAGCGGGTCGTGGAGATCCTGCGCCCGCTCTACGCGTCACTCGACGACTGGCGGCACCTCGTCCGCCTGAACGAGGACCGCTACGCGCTCGCGACGGACGCCAGCGAGAAGGTGGTCGTCCTCCGCGAGACCGCCGCGCTGTGGGAGGAGCGCGGTCACGATCTCGAGCGCGCGCGGAGCGCCCTCTCCATCGCCGTCTCTCTCGACCCGGATGACTCCGAGGCGTGCGGCGACTACGAGCGGCTCGTCGAACGCACCAGCGCGTGGGACGAGCTGGCCGAGACGTACGACGCCGCGCTCGAGGACCACCCCGACCTCGGCAGCCGCCGGGAGCTCCTGGCGAAGCTCGCCAGCGTCCACGACCGGCGCCGGGACGACCCGCGCCGCGCGCTCGTCGCGTACCAGGCCCTCCACGCGGCCGATCCGTCCGAGGAGCAGCCGCTGCGCGAAGTGGACCGGCTCGCCACGCTGCTCAGCGATTGGCCGGCGCTCGTGGCGGCGCTCGCGGCGCTCGCGGAGCTGGTGCCGTCGGACGACGAGCGCGCGAGCCTCTGGCGGCGCGTGGGCGAGGCACGCCGCGACATGCTCGAGGATCCGGCGGGCGCCGTAGAGGCCTACGAGAAGGCGCTCGAGCTGGATCCGGAGAGCGACTTCACGCTCGACTGCCTCATCGATCTCTATGAGCAGCGCCAGGAGCCCGCACGCCTCGTCGAGCTGTACGAGCAGCGCGTGGAGCGCTGCGGCGAGGACGACGCCGACCTTCGCTACCAGCTCCTCGTCGCTTCGGCGACGGTGCTGGAGACGCGCCTCGAGGAGCGCGAGCGCGCCGTCGAGGCGCTCACCCACGCGCTCGGCGTCCGGCCGGGCGACCCCGAGGTCCTCCGCCGCCTCGAGGCCCTCTACCGGGCGGGCGAAGACTGGCCGGCGCTGCTGGAAAACCTCCGCCTGCAGGCGTCGAGCGCGGCGGAGCCGGCGCGGAGGGCGGAGCTGCGCCGCGCGATCGGCGGGCTGCTCGACGAGCGCTTGAGCTCGCACGAAGAGGCCCTCGAGGCGTATCGCCTCGTGCTGGAGGATGCGCCGGGCGACCCGGCCGCCATCGCGGCCGTCCGCGCGATCGGCGATCAGCACGAGGATCTGCGCGAGGCTGTCGCCGGGATCCTGGTCCCGGTGCTCCGCGTGGCCGAGCGTTGGGCGGATCTGGCTGCGGTGCTCGAGCTCCGGCTCACCGCCGAGACGGAGCCGTCCGTCCGCGCCGAGACGCTGCGCGCCATCGCCGAGGTGCTGGAGGCGCGCGTGGGGGACGCGCGCGCCGCGCTCGGCGCGCTGCTGCGCGCGCTCCCCGAGCGTCCCGAGGCGCACGATCTCCACGCGGACATCGAGCGCCTGGCGGCCGCGTGCAGCGCCTGGCCGGCGTACGCTGACGCGCTCGCGGAGCGCGCCGGTGCGACCTTCGATCCGGAGCTCGGCTGCGATCTCTGGAGTCGGCTCGGCCGGGTCGCCGAGGAGCGCCTGGGCGACCCCGGGCGCGCGGTGGTGGCCTACGAGCACGCGCTCGAGCTCGTCGGTGATCGCGCCGACCTCCTCGCGGCGCTCGACCGGCTCCGCGTGGCGCTGGGGGAGCCGGCGAAGATCGCGGAGGTGCTCGAGCGGCGCCTGGCCGTGACGAGCGACGCCGCGGAGCTCGCCGGCCTCTTCCACCGCCTGGCCGTACTGCAGATCGAGTCGCTCGGCGAGCCCGCTCGCGGCGTGTCGTCCCTGCGCGAGGCCCTCGATCGCGACGCTGCGCACGATGGCGCGCTCCAGGCGCTCGAGCGTCTCACCGACGATCGCGATCACCGCGACGAGGCCGCCGAGATCCTCGAGGGCGTGTATCGAGCCCGCGGGCGGACGGACGCGCTCGCGCGCCTGTTCGAGAAGCGAGTCGCCTGGGCGCGTGACGCCGCGGAGCGCGTGGAGCGCCGCAAGCACCTCGCGCGCGTCCTGGAGAGCGAGTGCTCGGACGCCGGCGGCGCGCTGCGGGTGCTCGAGGCGAGCCTCGCCGACGACCCGACGGATCTCGCCGTACTGGACGAGATCGAGCGTCTGGCGCCCATCGTCGGCGGCTGGGAGAGCGCCGCTCGCTCGCTCGGTGACGCGCTGGAGAAGAGGACGGATCTCCCGGCGGAGCTCGGCCGCGAGCTCACGGTCCGGGTCGCGATCTGGTTGCGGGATCGAGTCGGCGATCCGAGGCGGGCCGAGGCGGCGCTGGTGCGGGCCTTGGAGCTCACCCCCGAGTCGGATGAGACGCTCGTCCTCGTCGAGCAGCTCCAACGGGTCGACGGCCGCGAGCGCGATCTCGTGGAGACGCTGCGCCGCCGCGCCCGCTTGCAGTCCGACGAGGGCATGCGCGACACCCTGTACCAGAGCGCGCGGGAGCTCGCGGGCGAGGTGAAAGACGACGCGCTCGCAGAGAAGCTGCTGCGTGAGCTCCTCGAGCGCGACGACGCGAACGCCTGGGCGCTGGCCGAGCTCACCACCCTCCGCCGGAAGGCCGGCGACGCCAAGGAGACCTTCTCGCTGCTGGTTCGGCAGATCGATCTGGGCGCTGACGGCGGCGCGGTACGCGCGCTCCGGCGCTCCGCGGCCGAGCTCGCGCGGGACGAGCTCAACGATCCGGGCAAGGCGATCGCGCTGTTCGAGCAGCTCTTCGAGGACGACCCGACGGACGCGGCCGCGGCCGGGGCGCTCCGGGCGCTGTTCGAGTCGACCGCGAAGTGGACGGAGCTCGGCCGACTCCTGGAGCGTCTCACCGACCGCGCCGACGTCGTGGGGGAGCGCTCCGCCCTCCGCCTCGAGCTCGCGCGCCTGCACGCGAGCCGTTTCGATGACGCCTCTGCCGCGATCGAGCTCCTCCGTGCCGTGATCGAGGACGATCCCGCGCGAGCCGAGGCGGTGGTCGAGCTCAGCGCGCTGTTCGAGAAGCTCGGGCGCGACGAGGACCTCGCCGAGCTCCTCGCGGGTCAGATCCGAGCGGCGGAGATGCGAGGTGATCTCGAGGCAGAGCTCGCCTTCCAGGTTCGTCTGGGCGAGGTCTACGAGTCTCGGCTGAACGACCGCGCACGTGCGATCGCGACCTACCAGGCCGTGCTTGGGCGGAGCGCGGCCCACCGCGGAGCGCTCGAGTCGCTGGCGCGCCTCCATCAGGCCGGCGCGGAGCACGCCGACGCGGCCCGCGTCCTCGAGCGGTTGCTGGATCTCTCCGAGGGACGCGACGCGCTCGGGCTGGCGATGACCCTCGCCGACGAGTACGAGAAGCTCGGCGAGCGTGAGAGCGCGGCGCGGGGGCTCGAGCGCGGGCTGCGGCACGACGAGCGGGACGCCGCGGTCCGCGGCCGTCTCCGCGCGCTTTACGAGTCGATGGGCGCGTGGGCGGAGCTCAGCCAGCTCGTGGTGGGGGACGCCGAGGCCGCGGAGGCTACCCAGAAGAAGGTCGAGCTCCTCCGCGCCGCGGCGGCGATCCAGACGGAGCGGCGTGGTGATCCGGCCGCGGCGGCGGACTTGCTGGCAAAGGCGTCGGCGCTCGTACCCGAGGACCGCGAGCTCCTGCTCGCCCTCTCGGACGCTCTCAGCGCTTCGGGCCGCGGCAAGGAGGCAGCGGAGGTGCTGGAGCGGATCGTGGCGTCGTACGGCGGGAAGCGCTCCAAGGAGCTGGCCGACATCCACCGCCGCCTCGCGGGCGCCAAGCTCGCGGACGGCAACTCCGCTGGCGCGCTCGAGGAGCTGGACAAGGCGTTCCGCATCGAGCCGGGGAACGTCGGCGTGCTGAAGCAGCTCGGGGAGGTCGCGTTCTCGGTCGGAGATCACGCGAAGGCGCAGCAGATGTACCGCGCCCTCCTCCTCCAGAAGCTCGACGACAAGAGCCCGATCACGAAGGCCGAGGTCTTCTTCCAGCTCGGCGAGATCCACGCGGCGCTCGGCGAGAAGCCGAAGGCGATCCAGCAGTTCGAGCGCGCGGTGCAGACCGACGCCTCGATGGAGAAGGCGAAGGCGCGGATCGCCGAGCTCAAGGCGTGAGCCGCGTGGCGGCATGGCGCGCTGGCGCGTGGGCGCTCGCGTGGTTCCTCCGGGCCTGGGTCGCGTCGCTGCGCGTCACCGTCGTGTGCGATCCTCGTGCGCTCGCGGGCCCGCGGGTCCTCGCGTTCCTCCACGCGCAGCAGCTCGCGCTCCTCGCCGTCGGGCGTCCCCGGCAGACGCACGCGCTCGTGAGCTGGTCGGCCGACGGCGCGCTCCAGGCGGAGCTTCTCGCGGCGTTCGGGCTCGGTGTGGCCCGCGGCTCGTCGACGCGAGGCGGCGCCGCCGGCCTGCGCGCGCTGGTCCGGCGCCTCCGCGCTGGAGAGGACGCCGCGTTCGCGGTGGACGGGCCGCGCGGACCTGCCGGGCGGGTGAAGCCGGGGGCGCTCGCCGCGGCGCGCCTGGGCCGGGCGGCGCTGATCCCCGTCGCGGTCGCAGCCTCGCGCCGCTTCGGCGTCCGGGCGCGGTGGGAGAGCTTCGAGGTGCCGTGGCCGTTCTCGCGGGTGGCGATCGTCCTCGGCGGCCCGGTTCCCGCGACCGGCGGCCCCGAGCGCCTCGAGCGCGCGCTCACCAGCGCACGGGCGAAGGCCGCCTCGTTGGTGGGCGGCGGCGCGCCCGGCGCGAGCGCCTGCGAGGTGTCGAGTTGAGCCGCCCGACGCTCGTCCTCATCGATGGCGTCGCGTTCGCGCCCGAGGAGGCGCGGATCAGCGTGCTCGATCGGGGGTTCCTTTACGGGGACGGCGTGTTCGAGACCCTCCGCGTGTATCGTGGGGTGCCGTTCGCGCTCGACGAGCACCTCGACCGGTGGCTCTCGAGCGCAGCGCGCCTCGAGATCGCGCTGCCGCTCCCCCGTGAGGCGCTGCGGCGGGAGCTCATCGAAGCCGTGCGGCGCTCCGGGCTCGAGGAGGCCTTCCTCCGCGCGATGCTCACGCGAGGGGAGGGGCCGCTCGGGCTCGACGTCTCGACGCTCGAGACGCCCGCGAGGCGGGTCGTGTTCGTGGGGCCCGTCCAGCCCCCCCCGCCGGAGGCGTACGCGCGCGGCGTGGGTGTGGTGCTCTATCGCGGAGTCCGACCGACGGACGGCAACGTGGCCGAGGGAGCCAAGGTGACGAACTACGTCGTCGCCGTGCTCGCGACGACCCAGGCCCGCCGCGCCGGGGCTCACGAGGCGCTCCTGGTCGACGCGCGCGATCGCATCCTCGAGGGCGCGAGCTCGAGCTTCTTCCTCGTGCGCGACGGCGTCCTGATCACGGCGCCCGAGAGCGCCGGGGTGCTCGCCGGGATCACGCGGGCCCACGTGCTATCGGCGGCGAGAGCGGCGGGGTTGCCGTGCGAGGAGCGCGCCCCGGGCCCCGAGGACCTCGCGGCGGCCGACGAGGCGTTCCTCACCTCGACGATCCGGGAGGTGCTCCCGGTCGTGCGCGTCGGCGATCAGGTCGTTGGGGCCGGGGTCCCGGGGGCGGTCACGCGCCGGCTCGCCTCCGCCCACGCGGTCCAAGTATCTAGATATATTGACGAATTCTCCGACTGAGCGCCCCGGGCGCACAATCGCCGCGGCGCGGGAAGCACCCGCCGTTCGTCGCCGTAGAATCCTGCGAAACCGAGGTATCTGCCCATGAAGACCCTGCGTCGCTTCGCGCTCGCCCTCTCCGCCCTCTCCGCGCTCGCCCTGCTGCCGTCCTGCGAGCTGCAGAACTGCGACGAAGGTGAGGAGGAAAACGCCGACGGCGTCTGTGTCCAGGCGAAGTCGCTGAAGCGCTTCGAGGGATCGCTCGAGACGAAGGAGGCTTTCTGGGTGAGCGGCGGCGCCGTGACGATCGACGGCACGAACGGCGACATCGAGGTGAAGTCGGGCATCGCTGGCAAGGTCGTCGCCAAGTTCAAGCGCCACATCCTGCGGGCCTACGACACGCCAGAGGCCACCATCGTCGAGGACCTCGGCAAGCTCGTCACCACGGTCGAGGGTGACGTCGGCGGTGTCGGCAGCGGCAGCTCGTTGGTGAAGACCCACCGTGAGGACGGCGCCTACTCGACTCTCGGGGCGGACATCACCGTCGAGCTCCCGCCGGACTTCGACGGCGTGCTCCGCGTGCTGCAAAACAACGGGCAGACGGCCGTCTACTTCGTCGGCTCGGCGCGGGGCATCGAGGTCGTCAGCGAGAACGGCGGCTGTGAGGTGAGCGGCGGGACGTCCGCGGCAAGCATCGTGGTGGCTTGCGACAACGGGGGCGTGGCCGCGAAGGTGGGCGGTGTCCCGGCGGGAGCGACCGGCTCGTTCACCAGCGGCAACGGGGATCTCGATCTCGAGATCTCGCAGAGCAGCAAGTTCTCGGTCCAGGCGACCGCGTCGGGGATCGTCGACACCTCCGCCGCGCCGAGCGGCTGTGTCGTGCAGGAGGCGGCGCCCAACTCCAAGACGGTGAGCTGCAACGGCGCGACGGCGGCCGACCCCGTGCTCCAGGCGACCGCCGAGAACGGCGACGTGGTCCTCACGTTCTGAGCGGCGCCGAGCGGGGAGCGTCGCACGGCGCGGCGCTCCGCACCTCCACGCGCGGCGGCGGCGCCGCGATCAGCTCGCCGCGCAGAAGCCCTCGTAGTCGATGTAGCCCGTCAGCGTCGGGTTCTTCCCGCAGGCCGGGCAGTCGTCGTCGCGGCGCAGGCGGAGCGTGCGGAACGTCATCTTCAGAGAGTCGTACGTGAGGAGGCGGCCGGAGAGGACGTCGCCTCGACCGAGCAGGAGCTTCACCGCTTCGGTCGCCTGGAGGATGCCGATCGTGCCGGGCAGGATGCCGAGGACACCGGCCTCGGCGCACGAAGGAGCCAGGTGAGCCGGCGGCGGCTCCGGGTAGAGGCAGCGGTAGCACGGCCCCTGCCGCGGGAGGAAGGTGGTGAGCTGGCCGTCAAAGCGGAAGATGCTCCCGTGGATCACCGGGATGCTGTGGAACAGCGAGGCGTCGTTCACCAGGTACCGCGTGGGGAAGTTGTCGCAGCCGTCGATCACGGCGTCCCATCCGGCGCCGAAGATTCGGTCGACGTTCTCGCTGGTGAGGCGCTCCTCGTAGCTCACGACCTTCACGTCGGGGTTGAGATCGCGGAGCGCCGTCTCCGCGCTCTTCACCTTGGGCAGACCGAGCCGCGACGTGGCGTGCAGGATCTGGCGCTGGAGGTTTGAGGCGTCGACTTTGTCGGCGTCTACCAGCCCGAGCGTGCCGACGCCCGCGGCGGCGAGATAGAGGGCGGCTGGGCTCCCGAGCCCGCCCGCGCCGAGGAGCAGGACACGCCCCTTGAGGAGCTTGGCCTGACCGGCCTCGCCGACCTCGGGCATGAGGAGGTGCCTGGAGTACCGATCGAGCTGCTCCTGCGTGAGCTTGGGCGGCTCCTCGACGGCGAGCCCCAGGTCCTTCCAGCGGACGAACCCCGGGTTCAGGCTCGTCACGTTGGTGTACCCGAGCTCCGCGAGCGTCTTCGCTGCGAACGCGCTCCGGATCCCAGCCGCGCAGTAGAGGATGATCTCAGCGTTCTTGTCCGGCAGCTTCTGCTCGGCCTGCATCTCGAGGAACCCGCGCGCCAGGTGCAGCGCGCCCGGGATGTACCCCGCGCGGTACTCGTCCTTCTCCCGAACGTCGACCAGCAGCGGCGCGCGAGCCTTGGCTTGGCGCGCGCGCAGCTCATCGAACGTCATGGTGCGCACCGCGCCGCGCACCTCCGCCATCAAGTCACCGTACGTCTTCGCCATCTCGATCTCGTCCAGGGTGGGGCGCCGCGGCCAGGGGATCCAAGCTCCGGATTCATGCGCCAGAGGCACCGGGAGCCCGCGGCGTCTAGCACGAACCGAGCCTGCCGGAGGCCGCGTCGCTATTCTCTCATTTTCCGATGCGAGAATCCGTTCGCGAGTATGGCGCCCCGCGGCCGCCGGTCAACCCCCGGCGAGCTCCGCCCGGAGATCCCGGGCGAGCGCGCCGGCGTCCGCGGGCCGCCCGGCGACCGCCGAAGCCCGCGCGGCGGCGCGCTCGACCAGCCGGCGGGATGCCCCATCCACCTCACCCACGCCCGCGAGCGCGCGCGCGGCGTCCTCTGCGACGCGGCCCAGCGCGAAGACGTCGTCCGCGGGCGCCAACGGGCCGCCCGCGAGCCGCTCCGGCGAGAGATAGCGACGCGTCCCGCCGCGCGCCGGCTCTCCCGCCCGCCCCGCGAGCCCGAAGTCGGCGAGCAGCGGCGCGCTGCTCGCGCCGAACAGGATGTTGCCGGGCTTCACGTCGCCGTGGACGAAGCCCGCCGCGTGGCATGTCGCGAGCGCGTCGACGACCGGGAGGAGCCACGCAGCGGAGGGGAGGAGCCGCGCGGGATCGCACGCCGCGAGGGCATCGCGCAGCGAACCGCCCTCCGCCCACTCGCAGGTGATCGTCCCCCGCTCGGGATCGGCGTCCCAGATCCTCACGACGTTCGGCCCTGCCAGGCGGACCGCGAGCCGCGCCTCGGCGAGGAGCTGCGCGCGATCGTCCGCGGGTCGGTGGTAGGTCTTCAGCGCGACGCGCCTCCCGAGCACCTCGTCCACGGCCTCGTACACCGTGGCCGCGCCGCCGCGTCCCGCCTCGCGCACGATGCGCAGGCTCGTGTCCGCCGGGCCGGCGCGCAGGAGCGTCGCGCCGGCGTCGAGGGTAGCGCGAGGTGCGCGCGTCGCGGCGACCAGCCGCGTGTGGCGCGCGAGCGCCCCCGGCTCGTCCACGTCGCGCGCGAGCGCGCGCTCGAGGAGCGCGATCGCGCCCGCCGTGTCCCCCGCCGCGGCGCGGAGATCGCTCGCCAGCACGAGCGCGGCCGGCTCGTCGCGCCCGTGGAGGAGCTCGGCAGCGCGCTCCGGCTCGCCGCGCGCAACGTGGAGGCGCGCGGCGCGGAGCGCGAGCTCGAGCCCGAGGCCACGCGCGCGTGCGCGCTCGCGCACCGCAGCGAGCGCGCGGCGCTCCGCGAGCGTCGTGGCGAGCTCGCCGAGCGCCGCGAGCGCGAGCGCGTCGTCGCCCTCGACGAGCGACCTCAGCCGAGTCGCCTCCGCGGACTCCGGCGCGCCGCCCGTGGGCGTCGCGTGGCGCGCCTCGTTCCCCTCCCGGCGGGCGGGCGAGCGCTCGGCGGCCGCGGGTCGCCCGAGCCCCAGCCGGCGCTGTACCCATCCGAGCATGCTACCGGCCCCCCGGGCGGGCAGCGCGCCCAGCGCCGATCATCGACGAAGCTCCAGCACGAGCTCGTTTCCCTCCGTCAGGAGACGATCCCCGCGGAGCAGCTCGATCGGGCCGTCCACCCGCAGGTCGCCCAGCCGGAGCGCGGCGGCCGGCGGTACGCGCGCGCACACCCAGCCGCCGGCGTCGAGGTCGAGCTCGGCGCCCCGGCGGAGGTCGAGCGGGCCGAGCGGAGCGTGCACCACCGCGCCCGCCGCCTCGATCCTCACGCCCTGCCGCCAGGGCTCGACCCGGAGCGTCGCGTCGTCGCCGAGCCGCAGCGTCATCGCGCCCGCGACCGGGACGGGCGCGGCGATCCGCGCGCCCCCGAGGAACGTCCCGTTGCTCGAGCCAAGATCGAAGACCGCGGCGCCGTGCGCCCCACGACGAAGAGCGACGTGTCGCCGGCTGACGCCCGGGCCCGTCAGGAGCACCTCCGCGTCGCCGCGGCCGACCACGACCTCGTCGCCCAGCGCGACCCGCAGCGCCGCCCCGGCCAGCACCAGCTCGAGCGGCCCGCGCGCAGGTCGCCGCGCCTCGATCTCGCTCGCGAGCGCCTTCAGGCTCGCGGAGGCGAGCTCGGCCGCCGCGCACGCCTCGAGCGACTCACGGCGCCTCCCGAGGAGGAAGAGATCGCGAGCGCTCCGCTCCGTCGAGGCGGCCTGGCGCCGCTGTCGCTCGCGCGCGTCGACCTCCGCGAGCGCTGCCTCGAGGCCATCGACGTCTCCCGCCGCGATACGCGCCCGGGTCTCGCCCTCGCTGTCGCCCGCTCGCCGGTAGAGCCTCGCCGCGGGCCCGAGCTCGCCGGCCGCCTCGAGCTCCCCCGCGAGCTCCGTCAGCTCGCGCGCGGTGAGGTCGAGCTCTCCGCGCTCGGCGAGCTCCGCCCGGAGCGTCGCGACCCGACGCGCCCGGGGTGCGCGCTCACCCTCCGGCGTCGCGTCCCGCGCCCGCACGAGCAGCGCGAGCCTCGCCAGGGGCGACCGCTCGACCTCGGCGGCCCGGGCGAGGCAGCGCCCCGCGTCGGCGCCCCGGCCTTCCCCGAGGTAGCGCTCCCCCGCCGCCACCAGCTCACCCCGCGCCTCGGCGGCGCGCGCCTCGCGCAGCGCCGCTGGCTCGAGCGCGCGCCGAAGGGCCCCCCCGAGTCGCTCGTAGGCGCTCCACCATCCGCGAGTCGGGTCCACCCGCCGAGCATCGCACGGTGCGCGGTGCCCGGCATCCGCCCACCTCGCCGAGCGCCAGCGTCCCGGGCGCACCCCGCCGAGCCCAACCCCGCCGAGCCCAACCCCGCCGAGCCCAACCCCGCCGAGCCCAACCCCGCCGAGCCCAACCCCGCCGCGCTGGCGCCACGCCGACACCGAGCCACGCCGACACCGCGCCACGCCGACACCGAGCCACGCCGACACCGCGCCACGCCGACACCGCGCCACGCCGGCACCGCGCCACGCCGCGATGGAGCCACGCCGCTCTGGCGCCACGCCGCGCTGGCGCCAAGCCGAGACGGCGCCAAGCCGAGACGGCGCCAAGCCGAGACGGCGCCAAGCCGAGACGGCGCCCCGCCGCGCTGGCGCCAAGCCGAGACGGCGCCAAGCCGAGACGGCCCCACGCCGAGACGGCGCCCCGCCGCGCTGGCGCCCCGCCGAGACGGCGCCACGCCGTGATGGACCCACGCCGTGATGGACCCACGCCGTGATGGACCCACGCCGTGATGGACCCACGCCGTGATGGACCCACGCCGTGATGGACCCACGCCATGATGGACCCACGCCGGCCCCTCCCGCGGGGCGGGCGCTCGCGCTATGCTTCTCCTCCTTTCCGGCGACCTTCGCCCCGCCCACGGCAAACGCATGAGCAACACACGTCTCGGAGAGCTCCTCGTCAGGGAGAAGCTCATCAGCCTCCAGCAGCTTCGCCAGGCCCAGGAGGAGCAGCGCAAGTCAGGGAAGAACCTCTCCTACGCCCTCGCGAAGCTCGGCTACATCAGCGACGGCGACATCACCGGCTTCCTGTCGTCGCAGTACCGGCTCCCGAGCATCAACCTCGACGAGTACGACGTCGATCCCGAGGTCGCGAAGCTGGTCGCGCGCGACGTGTGCGAGAAGCACAAGATCCTCCCCGTCTCTCGCAACGGGTCGTCGCTCACCGTCGCCATGGCGGACCCGACCAACCTCCACGCCATCGACGACATCAAGTTCCTCACCGGTTACAACGTCGAGCCGGTCGTCGCCAGCGAGACGTCGATCCTCGCCACGATCGAGCGATTGAACGCCGGGGGCCCGTCCTACGAGGACGTGATGGCGGAGTTCCAGCTCGACGACGAAGACATCGACTTCGCCGCCGAGGGCGACGACGTGAACGTCATGGAGCTCGAGCGGGCGAGCGAGGACGCGCCGGTCGTCCGTCTCGTCAACGTCCTGCTCTTGAACGCCATCAAGAAGGGCGCGAGCGACATCCACGTCGAGGCCTACGAGAAGCGTCTCCGTGTGCGTTACCGCATCGACGGCGTGCTCCACGAGGAGATGAACCCGCCGCTCAAGCTGAAGAACGCGCTGGTCAGCCGGCTCAAGATCATGAGCCAGCTCGACATCGCCGAGCGCCGCCTCCCGCAGGACGGTCGCATCAAGCTGAAGCTCGGCAAGGGCCGCGAGATGGACTTTCGCGTCTCCGTCCTGCCGACGCTCTGGGGCGAGAAGGTGGTGCTCCGCCTCCTCGACAAGAGCAACCTCCAGCTCGACATGACGAAGCTCGGCTTCGACATCAAGCCGCTCGAGGACTTCCGCTGGGCGATCGAGCAGCCGTGGGGGATGGTGCTCGTGACGGGCCCGACCGGCTCCGGCAAGACGACGACGCTCTACTCGGCGCTGAGCGACCTCAACAAGACGGACGTGAACATCAGCACGGCCGAGGATCCCGTCGAGTACAACCTGCACGGCATCAACCAAGTGCAGATGCACGACGAGATCGGCCTGAACTTCGCGATGGCCCTCCGCGCCTTCCTCCGGCAGGACCCGGACATCATCATGGTGGGCGAGATCCGTGACTTCGAGACGGCGGAGATCGCTGTCAAGGCGGCGCTCACGGGCCACCTCGTGCTCTCGACGCTCCACACGAACGACGCCCCCGCCACCATCTCGCGCCTCCTCAACATGGGCGTCGAGCCGTTCCTCATCACCGCCAGCGTCAACCTGGTGCTCGCCCAGCGTCTCGCGCGGCGCGTGTGCGGCGAGTGTCGAGCGGAGGTCCCCTTCGATCACCAGGCGAAGCTCGACCTCGGCATGACGGAGGAGCAAGCCGCGACCGCCAAGGTCTTCAAGGGCGCCGGCTGCACCACCTGCAACGGGACAGGCTACAAGGGCCGGGTCGCGCTCTACGAGGTCATGCGCTTCAAGGATGAGCTGAAGGAGCGCGTGCTCCAGGGTGCTTCGTCCGCCGAGCTCAAGGCGGCCGCCATCAAGGGCGGGATGATCACCCTGCGGATGAGCGGCATCCGGAAGGTCATGGAGGGCGTCACGACGCCCGAGGAGATCCTGCGCGTCACCATGTCGGATTGAGTCGCGCCCCGTGGGGTGATAGCCCCGGGACCGACGATCTCGCACCGAGAGGGCACCGATGGCGCAGCAAGAAGGCATCAAGGTCAACCTCCACCAGCTCCTTCGCGCCATGATCGAGAAGGGCGCGAGCGACATGCACATCACCACGGGCTCGCCGCCGCTCCTGCGGATCGACGGCTCGATCGTCCCGGTGAAGCTGCCGCCGCTCGGCCCCGTCGAGACGAAGCAGCTCTGCTACTCCGTGCTCACGGAGGAGCAGAAGATCGAGTTCGAGAAGCGCAAGGAGCTCGACCTCTCCTTCGGCGTGAAGAACCTGAGCCGGTTCCGCGCCAACATCTTCATGCAGCGAGGCGCCGTCTCCGGCGCCTTCCGGTCCATCCCGTTCAAGATCTTGAGCTTCGACGAGCTCGGCCTGCCCCCGGTCGTCGCCGAGCTCGCGACTAGGCCGCGCGGCCTCGTGCTCGTGACCGGGCCCACCGGCTCCGGCAAGAGCACCACGCTCGCGTCCATCATCGACAAGATCAACACCGAGACCCGCCAGCACATCATGACGGTGGAGGACCCGATCGAGTACCTCCACCCCCACAAGAAGAGCGTGGTGAACCAGCGCGAGGTGGGGACGGACACGGGGACGTTCAAGGAGGCGCTCAAGTACGTGCTGCGTCAGGATCCGGACGTCGTCCTCATCGGCGAGATGAGAGATCTCGAGACGGTGGAGGCCGCGCTCACCATCGCGGAGACGGGCCATCTCGTCTTCGCGACGCTGCACACCAACTCGGCCGCTCAGAGCATCAACCGCATCATCGATGTCTTCCCGCCCCACCAGCAGCCGCAGATCCGCGCGCAGCTCTCCTTCGTCCTGGAGGGCGTCATCAGCCAGCTGCTGCTCCCTCGCCACAACGCGCCCGGGCGCGTCCTGGCGCTCGAGGTGATGGTGCCGAACGCCGCGATCCGGAACCTCATCCGCGAGGACAAGGTCCACCAGATCTACTCGCAGATGCAGGTCGGGCAGGCGAAGTTCGGGATGCAGACGCTCAATCAGGCGCTCTACTCCCTCTATGCCCGGCGCCTCATCTCGCTCGAGGAGGCGATGGGGCGATCCGGCGACGCCGAGGAGCTGCGCGGGATGATCGAGGGCAAGCAGCCGGCGCCGGCTCTCTGACGCGGGCGCCGCGCAGCGCGGCGCGGGCGGCCCTTCACTCGGTGAGCTGGAGGGCGCGGAGCAGCTCGGCGACCGACCACGCCTGGAACGGGCAACCGCGCGGCGCGTGGGGCGTGTCTCCGTCCGCGATCTCGCTCACGTGGCCGATCCCGGCCTCGTCGAGGTGACCGAGCAGCGGCGCGACGAACCGCTCGCGAGCCTGCCGCTTCCTCTCCGGCGTGGCCCCGTGGACGCGCAGCCACGCCTCGACGAGCGGGCCGACGAGCCACGGCCAGACCGTCCCCTGGTGGTAGGCGGTGTCCCGGGAGAAGACGCCGCCCTCGTATCGTTCCCGGTAGCCGGACTCGCGCGGGCCGAGGGAGCGCGGGCCGAGCGGCGTGACGAGCGACCGCTCCGCCACGCCCACGACGGCGGCGGCGCGGTCGGGCGACAGCCAGCTGCGGCGCGGGCCCCCCACGGCGAGGAGCTGGTTGGGGCGGAGGCTCGCGTCGTCGCGGCCGGCGACGTGATCGGCGTCGACCACGTCGAACAGGTGGCCGTGGGCCGGGGACCAGAAGCGTGACTCGAAGCTCGCCAGCGCGCGGGCGAACGGCGACGCGAGATCGCTCCACTCCTCCCGCGCGCGGTCGAGCGCCGCGAGCCACAGCGCCTGGATCTCCACCGGCTTGCCGATGCGCGGGGTGACGACGTGGTCCCCGACCTTGGCGTCCATCCACGTGAGCTGCACGCCGGGCTCCCCCGCCGCGACGAGACCGTCGGCGTCGACGTGGATCCCGTGCCGGGTGCCGCGCAGGTAGCCGGCGAGCACCGCGCGGACGGCCTCGAGGAGGCGCGGCCGGTCCCTCGGGCCGAGGATCGCGGACGCCCCGGGGTGGTCGAGGAGCTCGTGGACGACGACGACGTACCAGAGCGCCGCGTCGACGGAGTTGTACTCGGGGCGCACGTCACCGTCCGGGAAGCGGTTCGGGAGCATCCCTTCCGAGACGTGGCCGGACCACTCGAGGAGGATGTCGCGCGCCTCCGCGAGGCGACCCGTCGCGAGGCACAGCCCGCGGAGAGAGAGGAACGTGTCGCGGCCCCAGTCGCCGAACCACGGGTACCCCGCGATGACGGTGAGGCCGTCGCCGCGCCGCGCGAGGTAGGCGTCCACCGCCCGGTCGAGCCGCGATCGCCCGGCGCGACGCAGCTCCTCCTCCTGCAGCGTGCGGGTGACGAGCGCGGCGGCCGGCTGCGTGACGAGCGCGTCGTCCTCGGCGCTGAGGGCGGCGAGCGCCAGGTGGGCCGGACCGCGCGCCAGATCCCAGTCGAAGACGCCTGGCGAGGCGAGATCCTCGTGCGCGTCCAGGCCCCGGGCGAGCTCCTCCGGGTATTCGAACTGCCGGTACCAGTCGGGCGCGTGGCGGTACCGCCCGTCGCTCGCGAGCGCGAGCCACGGGAGATCGCTCCTCGGACGCAGCAGGACGGTACCCGTGACGAACGTCGGCGCGAGGTCGAGCGCGGCTTCGGCGCGCGCCAGCTCGTGGAAGCCTCGGGCAGCGAGGAGCGGCCGCAGGTGAAGGCGGGCCTCGCCGCGAAGGCTGGGCGTGAAGCGGAGCGCGGTGAGCGGCGATCCCCGCCGCTGCGCCAGCTCGATCACCACGGCGCCGAGCTCCCCGAGATCCAGCTCGAAGCGCGGCCACGGATCGTAGCTCACCGAGAGGAGCCGGTCCTCGCCGTCTGGATGACGGACTCCGCCGCGGTAGAGCTGGCTCGTCAGCGGGATCGTCTGCGCACCGCTCGACACCCACGCCTCGAAGCCGGACACCAGCACGACTCGATCCACCGGGGGTCGCCGCGCGGCGACGAGGAGGGCGTGGTAGCGGCGCGTGCGGACGAGCGTCGCGGTGCCGCTCGCGAAGCCGCCGAGGCCGTCCGTCTCGAGCCACTCCCGCTCACGACCCACCGGCATCCTTGGCCGACGCTATCACGGCGGCGCGGGGCACCCCGAGGCGGCGCTCCGGCGCCAGGAGAAATCAGTACGAAACGCTCTCGGAACCTGCCATCGTGCACGCTCGCGGGGCGCGAGGATCCCCCTCGCGCCCCGGATCTCCTCCGGGTGAGCTACCGTTCCCTCGGACCGTGCGCGTCCCCGTTGGTATCCCGCGCGGCCTTCGCCTGGAGGACCTCCCTCGATGATGCTTCCCGTTCCCCGTCGCCTCCCGATCCTCGCCGCCGTCGCTCTCTTCGCGTCGCCCGCGCTCGCGCACGAGACCGCCCCCGAGCCGCTCCCGGCGCCGCGTCCGTGGACGGAGGCGATCGCCCTGTCGGCGTTCGTCGACGCGTATGGCTCGGTCAACTACGGCTTCCCCAAGCCCCAGGGCGCGGTGAACGCGTACCGCGCGTACGACGCCACCAACGGCTTCTCGTTGCACTGGGTGGGGCTGGACGCCGCGTACGATCCCGACCCGGTCGGGGGCCAGCTGTCGCTCCGGTTCGGGCCGGGCGCCGTGACGTACGCGGGCGCGGCCGAGCGGGACGCCGGGCTGGAGATGGTGAAGCAGGCGTACGCCTCGTGGCGGCCGGTGGAGAGCCTGACGCTCGACCTCGGGAAGTTCGACACCCCGGTGGGCGCGGAGGTCGCTGACAGCCAGGCGAACGCGAACTACACGCGCGGCGTCGTCTACTGGCTCGCGCAGCCGCTCTTCCATACCGGGCTCCGCGCGACCTGGGAGGCGAGCGAGTCGCTCACGCTCAAGCTCCTCGCCGTGAACGGCTGGAACGCGACGGTCGACAACAACATCGGCAAGACCTTCGGCGCGCAGCTCGTGCTCGCGCCGGCCGAATCGCTGACGGTGGCGCTCGGCTGGATCGGCGGCCCCGAAGAGGCCGACACGGTCACGGTGTCGTGCTCGGCGGACACCGCCTACGATCCGTCGACGGGCGCTTGCGGGCCGTCGCCGGGCACGCCCGCGGGCGACCACCTCGTCGATCAGGGTGGCGCGAACGACCCCGAGAGCTGGCGCCACCTCGGCGACGTGGTCGTGACGTGGCAGCCGGTCGAGTCGTTCACCCTGTCGCTCAACGGCGACTACGGCGTCGTGCGGCAGCGAACACCCGGTCCATCCGGGACGGAGGTCCGATCGCGCGACTACTGGGGCGCGGCGCTCGCCGCGCGCTACCAGCTCGACGACACCTGGGCCGTGGCCGGGCGCGGCGAGTACTACGACGACGTCGGAGGCGCGACGACGGGCACCGCCGGGCTCACCCTCGCGACCGGGACGCTGACCCTCGAGGCGCGCCCGACGGCGAACCTCGTGCTGCGCCTGGAGCAGCGGGCCGACCACGCCGTCGACGACGCCGGCACGGACCCGTTCGCGGAGAAGGTGCGCGACAGCGGCGATCTCCAGCTCACGACGACGCTCGGCGTCGTGGTCACGACCAACTGAGCGCCTCGGCGTCGCGTGGCGCGCGCCGCGGCGCGCGCCGGATGAGCATCGTACGCGCTGACGGCGGGGGGCGCCGCCGTCAGCGCGCGTCCTTCGCCAGCGCGAGGTCCGGGTGCTTCGGGAACGCCTTCGAGAGGGCCTGCACGTAGGCCTTCGCCCGGCGGTCGCCGGCGGCCGCGAGCGCGCGCGCCGCGAGCACCCGGAGCACCACGGGCGCGCCCTCGGGCGGCAGCTCCTGCTGCGCGCACTTCACGTTCGCGTCTGCGACCTTCGCGCTGCTCGCGAGGACGAGGACCTCAAGCCATGCGGTGAGCGGACCGAGCAGGCTCGGGTGGCGCGCGACGAGCTCGCCCGCGGACTTCGCTTGATCCGCCGCGAGCAGCGCGTACACGCGCTCGACCAGCGCGCCCTTCGTCGCCGTCCCCTCGAGCGCCGCCGCGCTCAAGCTCACGGCCTCGGCCGTCTTGCCCTGGTAGCGTCGCAGCCGCGCGGCGCGCAGCGCGTACGACGGCCGCGCCGCTGGGCGGGCCCAGTCCCCGACGATCCGATCGGCCACGTCGAGCTGCCCCTGGTCCAGCGCGGCGTCGATCGCGACCGGCTCGCCCCACGGCGCGCCAGGTGAAGCCAGCCGCTCGAGCGTGGCGGTATCCGGGTACGCCTCGCCACGGAGCATCCGTGGCCCGGCGACGAGCGCGGAGAGGTCCGAGTGCGGCTGCGGGCCGAGCGGCTCGAGCGCCGTCGCCATGCCGGCGGGATCCAGGGCCTCGTACGCGAGCACCGCCCGCACCACCGCGATGTCCGGCGAGGGGTCGAGCTCCTCGATCGCCTTGCGTGCTTCGTCGAGGCGTCCGCCGAGCAGCGCCACCCGCGCCGCCAGCACGCGCGCACGGGCGTAGAGCGCCGAGAGCTGCAGGGCGCGGAGCGCGGCCCGGCGCGCGAGCTGCTCGTCGCCGGCCTGGACGGCGAGCAGCCCGAAGCGCGTCGCCATCGGGGGCGTGGACGAGGCCTCGATCCCGCGTGAGATCGCGCCCTCGAGCTCCTCACGCGAGTCGCCGTAGAGCGCGCGCGCCGCAGCGACGTAGTGCGGCGTCGCGGCGAGCGGCGCGGGGAGCTTCGCCTGCACGTCGGGCGGCGGAAGGGCACCCTCCGGGGGCTCCGGCGGATGCTCCGGGTCGAGCGCCCACGCGAGACCCGCGAGGACCCGCACCGCGGGAGTGTCCCCCGCGACCTTGCGGGCGTCCTCCACCAGCGGCCGGGCGCGCTCGGGGCCGAGCTCGAGCAGCGCGAGCTGCGCGAGCAGGAGTCGGGGCAGCACCATGCGCTCGTCCAAGCGCGTGGCGGCCTCGTAACGCTCGAGGGCTCGCGTGTCGCCCGCGCGCTCCAGCGCCGCGCCCGCGACGACCTGGTAGAGCGCGATCCGCCCCGCCTGCGCGTCCCACTTCTGCAACAGCGCCGCCGCGCCGGCGAGGTCGCCCTCCGCGAGGAACGACGCCACCTTGCCGTGCACGACCTCGGCCTCCGGGATCTCCAGGGAGCGCGCGCGGTGATACGCGGCGTCCAGCCCTCGGGCCTCACCGCGCAAGACGAGCGCGGAGATCACGCGGTTGTCGAGCCACAGCCGCGCGGCCTCGCGGCTCCGGGAGTCGAGCTCGAACGCGGCGGCGAGCTTCGTGTCCGAGGTCGCGAGATCCTCCGGGCGCGCAGAGGCGAGGAGCGTCGCCACCTCCGCCTCGAGCGCCTTGGCCTCCGCCGCGCGCTTCGCCTTCATGTGGGTCGCGTACGCGAAGCCGCCGCCGGCCCCGCCGACCGCGAGCACGATCGCGCCGAGCAATACCCAGCCGCCGCGACTCCGGGCGCGCGGCGCACGCTCCCAGGCCGGAGGCGCGCCGCCACCCGGCTCGTAGACGCCGACCCGCGCGAGCGCGTCGAGCACCTCCTCCGCGCTCGGCTGCGCGGGAGCGTCGAAACCACGCAGCGCTCCCTCGGGGAGGCGCACCGCGGCGGGCAGACCGCCGACGGCGGCCGGCGCGTGCAGCGGCGGCGGGACGGCTGGCGCGCCCGTGAGCGGCGACGCCGCGTGCGTCACGAACGCCCCGGGGGACGCCGTCGATACGGGCGGGGCGACCGGGAGCGGCGGCGGAGTCGGCTCGAGAGCTCGGATCACCGGCGCGGTCGGCGGCGCCACCGGGACGGTCGGCGCCGGCGCCCGCGCGATCGGCGCGCCGTACGCCGGCGGGACGGGCGCCAACATCGGCGGGTTCGGCGCGCGCGGGATCGGTACGGCGTGGCCCTTGGGGTTCGTCGGGGCCTCATCCCCACCGGGCCACGAGTCCATGGGCGGGACCGGCCCGGGGAGGACGCTCGGCGTCTTCGGCAGCGACCGCTGGACCTCGGCGGCGACCGCCGCGGGGCCGACCCGCTTCTGCAGCGCAGAGTAGACGGTGCTCCGATCGTGCCAGAGGCGCGTCGCGGCGTCCGTCTGGCCGAGCGTGATGGCCTTGGCGAGCACCTTGTCGGCGCGCACGGCGTCACCGCGGCGGAGCAGCACCTCGCCCAAGAACCGGAACACGCGGCCATCGCTCGGCGCGGCCTTGCCAGCCGCGACCAACGCGGCCTGCGCCTCCGGCAGGAGCTGGGCCTCGAGGTACATCCGGCCGGCGGCGAGCATCACGCCCGGGTCGGTGAAGTGCCACGTCTCGGCGCACGCGCCGACCTCGCGCACCATCTCCTCGTTCCCCGCCGTGCCGATGACCGCGGCGATGGCGACGGTCGCGTCTGCGTCCGGGTTGGCACGCCAGCGCTGGAGCAGCTCGTCCAAGGCGCCCATGGCGACCGGCAGCATACCCGCACCGGGCCGGAGCGGGCCGGAAATTTCGCCTCCGGACGGCCCGGCCTCCCGGGCCGGGCGTGGAGCCGGTCGCGCGCGCGTGGGCGCTCCGACGTGGCATCGGGGGCCCGCGCGTGCGAGGCTCGCCGCGCCCATGTGCGGCGTCGTCGGCATCTACGGCCACCCCGAGGCGGCCAACCTCGTGTACCTCGGGCTCCACGCGCTCCAGCACCGCGGCCAGGAGAGCGCGGGCATCGCGACGAGCGACGGGCGCCAGCTCGTCCTGCATCGGGGGATGGGACACGTCCACGACGTGTTCTCCAGCGAACAGCTCGCGCGGCTGCCGGGGCACCTCGGCATCGGCCACGTCCGCTACAGCACGGCAGGCGGCAGTTTCCTCAAGAACGCGCAGCCAGTCGCGGTCGACTACGCGCGCGGCTCGCTCGCGATCGCCCACAACGGGAACCTCACCAACGCCGAGGACCTGCGCGAGCAGCTCGAGTCGCGCGGATCGATCTTCCAGAGCTCGAGCGACACCGAGGTGATCGTGCACCTCGTCGCGATGAGCTCGCAGCGGCAGCATGAGGATCGCCTGGCGGAGGCGCTGGCGCAGGTGCAGGGCGCGTACTCCCTCGTCAGCCTGACGAACGACATGCTGGTCGCCGCGCGCGATCCGCTCGGGATCCGCCCCCTCGCGCTCGGCGTGCTGCGCGGCGAGACGGACACCTGGGTCGTCGCGAGCGAGTCGAGCAGCTTCGACCTCATCGGGGCCGAGCACGTGCGTGAGCTGGATCCCGGAGAGATGCTCGTCATCGGTCCGGGCGGCATGGAGAGCCGGCGGCCCTTCGCGCCGCGGCCGCGGCACCTCTGCATCTTCGAGTACGTCTACTTCGCGCGGCCCGACTCCACGGTGGCCGGCGTCAGCGTGTACGCCGCGCGCAAGGCGCTCGGGCGCGCGCTCGCCGAGGAGCACCCGGTCGAGGCGGACCTCGTCATCCCGGTGCCGGACTCCGGCGTGCCGGCCACCATCGGCTACGCGGAGCGCTCCGGGATCCCGTTCGAGATGGGGCTCGTCCGCAGTCACTACGTCGGGCGCACGTTCATCGAACCGCAGCAGAGCATCCGTCACTTCGGCGTCCGGCTGAAGCTGAACCCGGTGGCGGCCGCGCTCGCCGGCAAGCGCGTCGTCGTGGTGGACGACAGCATCGTGCGCGGCACCACCAGCCGGAAGATCGTGAAGATGCTGCGGGACGCCGGCGCCAAGGAGGTCCACCTCCGCATCTCGAGCCCGCCGACGCAGTGGCCCTGCTACTACGGCATCGACACGCCGACACGGAGCGAGCTCATCGCCTCGAGCCACACCGTCGAGCAAATCAATCAATACGTGACGAGCGACTCGCTGCGGTTCCTCACTCTCGAGCGGCTGATCGAGGCCGTCGAGGCGGCCGGCGCCCCGCCGGCGGGGGGCGAGGCGGCTCCGCGGGCGAACGGTCACCGCACGCTGCCGATCGCGGGAGGTCCCGTCGGGCGAGGGTACTGCCACGCCTGCTGGAGCGGCGAGTACCCGATCCCGTTCGTGCCCAGCCACCGGCAGCGCCAGCTCCGCCTCCTCGACGCCTAGCTCTCCTTCGCGATGTTCGCCCACCTCCCCGCGCGCGTTTCCATCTACGAGGTGTCGCCCCGCGACGGCCTGCAGAACGAGTCGAGCCCGATCCCGATCGAGGGCAAGCGCCGCCTCGTCGAGGCGCTGGTCGCAGCAGGGCTGACGCGCATCGAGCTCACCAGCTTCGTGTCGCCGCGCTGGGTGCCGCAGCTCGCGGATGCCGAGACGCTCGCCTCGCTGGTGACTCCGCCGGCGGGCGTCACGCTGAGCGCCCTCTGCCCGAACGCCAAGGGATTCGAGCGGGCTCGGGCGGCGGGGCTGCCCGAGGTCGCCGTCTTCATGTCGGCGAGTGAGACCCACAACAAGAAGAACACGAACAAGACCATCGCGCAGTCGCTGGAGACGTTCCGCGAGATCGTCGAGCCCGCGCTGGTGGCGGGCGTCCGGGTCCGCGCGTACGTCTCGACCGTCTGGGGGTGCCCGTACGAGGGCGAGGTCAGCGCGGAGCGGGCGCTCGAGATCGCGCAGGAGCTGCTCGGGCTCGGCTGCTACCAGGTGTCGCTGGGCGACACCATCGGGGTGGGCACGCCGCTGCAGACTCGGCGTATCTGCGAGCTCTTCCTCCGGAACGTTCCCGCCGAGCGGCTCGCGCTCCACCTGCACGACACGCGCGGGACGGCGCTGGCGAACGCGCTGGTCGGGCTCGAGCTCGGGATCCGGGATTTCGATTCGTCGGTCGCTGGGGTCGGAGGGTGTCCGTACGCGCCCGGCGCCGCAGGGAACCTCGCGACCGAAGATCTGGTCTACATGCTCGAGGGGATGGGGATCGAGACGGGGGTCGACCTCGAGAAGCTGGTCGAGGCTGGGCGCGTGGCGGAGGCGGTGATCGGGCGGCGGCTGCCGGGGAAGGTGCACCAGGCGGGGGTGCCGACGTTGCGGAGCTGAGGGGAAGGGGGGCTGGGGCGCGAGCGGGAGGGAGCGCGAGCGCGAGCGGGAGCGCGAGCGCGACGCGAGCCTGGCCCCGCCGCAGGCCTCGCGCCCGGTCGCCTACTTGCCGGCGCGGCAGGCGAGGCGGGTGAAGTACGTCTGCCAGAGGCCGGTGCGGTGGTCCTCGAAGAGGACGCCAACGTCGCCGTCCGGGCCAAAGGCGGCGAACGGGCCGAGCGTGTGCGCCGAGCTCGTCGTGATGCGCTTGCGCGGTGCGAGCTCCTCGAGGTCGTTGTCGAGCATCTTCACGTAGAGCTCGTAGTTGCCGTCGCGGTCGTCCCCCCACACGAGCAGGACGCGGTCGCCGAGGGCGAGGAGGGACTGCGTGCGCGCGTAGGTGCCGCCCGTGGCTACACGACGGGGAGTGACCAGGATGTCGCCGTCCTCGCTCACCGCCGCCGCCCAGATGGCGTCCCCGGGCTCGTTGGTCCGCGTGTGCCACGCCAGGATGAAACGATCGCCGCTCCAGACCATCGAGGGCGACAGGCCCTGCTGCTTGTCGACGACGACGACGGGGCCGAGGTCCTCGAGATCGGGCGAGAAGCTCCGGAACACGATGCTGCGCTGGCTCGAGTTGCCCACGTTGAACGCCACGCCGATCCGGGTCGTCCCCTCGGCCAGGTACGGGGACTCGGCCCCGATCGAGTCGCTCACGAGCCCCTCCTCGCCCCCGATCAGCAGGCCGTCGGCGCCGATGCGCTGCACGTAGATACGCGCCGGCCCGAGGCGCTGATCGTCCCACGCGAGCAGGTACTCCGCTCCCGTCCAGATGAGGCTCGGGTGGATCGAGAAGTTCGGCGCGTCGGTGACGCGCACGTCGGGGCCGAGCTTCTCGCCCTTAGGGTCGAGCCGGTTGAAGTAGATCTCGAAGTCGTCGTCGCGGCGGTCCTCCCAGGCGACCCCGAACTCCGCGCCCGTCCACACGAGCGGCCCGGCGAAGGCGTCGCTCGAGACGTTCGTGATCGCCGTTGGCCCGCCGACCGTCTTGCCCTGGGCGTCCAGCAGCTCGAAGTGGTTGGCCTCCTGCTCGAGGCTCGCGGAGTAGGTCGCGCCGTAGGCCTCGCCGTTCCACGCCAGGCCGCCGCGGGCGGAGCCGCCCGTGGAGCCGTCGGAGACGAGGATGGCCTCCTTGCCGACTGGCTCGTAGCGGGCGTCGTCGTCCACCACGCCGTTGCAGTCGTTGTCGACGCCGTCGCACACCTCCTTGCCGCCGGGGTAGGCGAGGGGGCTCGTGTCGTCGCAGTCGTCGCCGCAGGAGCCGGGCGCCCCCGCCGCGTAGCCCGGTCGCGGGCCGGGGAAGCCGTCGCGGTCGCGATCGAAGGTGAGCGGCGAGTGGCGGCACGTGCCCGACCCCGGGTCGCACTCGTCCCGCGTGCACGAGTCGCCGTCGTCGCACGCGGTTGGACCTCCTGCGACGCAGCGGCCGTCGACGCACTCGACCGACTCGCAGGAGTCCGGCGTGGGGCAGTCCTCGGCGGTGCGACACTCCGGCGCCGCGTCCACGCCGGCGTCCACCACGCCGGCCGCGTCGACCGGCGAGTCCTCGGCCGCGTCCACGGGACCGGCGTCGCCTACGCGCAGGCCGGACTTGGCGCCGCAGGCGGCCGCCAGCAGCCCGGCGACGAGGGCCACGGCCGGCCGCTTCGAGCGGCCGCGGGTCGGAGAAGGCCGAGGGCGGCGCATCGCTCGCGGGGCGCTCACAAGCAGCCGCCGAAGCCGGCCACGTCGAGCCCGAAGCAGATGAGCCCGCCCGGGCAGGTGTCGGGACCCGTCGGATCGCAGAGCTCGACGCACTGGTTGCCCGATCCCGTCACCACGCACACGTGCCCCGAGGCGCAGGGCGAGCCGTCGCAGGGCGTGCCCTGCGTGCCGTAGCCGGACGTCATGCAGATCGTGCCGTACTGCTCCTCGTCACACGGGCCCGACGGGTAATCCACGTAGGGGTAACACCCTTGACCCGCGGCGCAGCCCGTCGGCGTGGAGAACGGATCGCACTCCTCCAGCGGCGGGGGGGGGGGAGCGTCCGGGCAGACCGGATCCACCCAGCCGGAGTCGCGGGCGTCCTTGCCCGAGTCGCGGGCGTCCTTGCCGGCGTCGCGGCCGCCGGTGCCGGCGCGCCCGCCTGTGGGGAAGACGGTGCCGCCCGTCCCGCCGCGCCCGCCCGTCGAGTACGCGCCACCCGTGCCCCCGCCTGCGTCGCCAGCGTCCGGCGACCAGTCCGACTCGGCGACGCCCCCGCAGCTCACGGCGAGCGCGAGCCCGGCCACGACGACCCTCGCGGTGCTCATCGCGATCGAGGATACCGGAATCGGACGGCGCCGCCACCTCGCGCGCGGAGGCTTCTCCCCGGCCCGCTCCGGCGGTATCTGGTCGGGCATGCTCCGCGGTCGCCTCGCGTTCGTGGTCGCGCTCGGCGCAGCGGCCGCGTGCGGGCGCGTCGAGGAGCCGTCCAGCACGGGCGGTGCCCGCGCGGCGTCTGCGGTGCCCCGTCGCGACCCGGCGGCGACGACCGGCCTCGCGTCCGAACCGCCCGCGAGCGCGCCCTCCGGCACTGCCGGACCTCGGGCGACCGCTGCCTCGGGTGGGCGCGACGGGGGCAGCGCGGCTCGCTGCGTGGTGCCGCTAGGCGAGCCCCCCGCGCGAGCCGCCGAGCCCGCGCGGTTCTGCCCCGCGGATCCGGACGGCGCCCCGCGGCTGCCGCGCCAGGCCGTCACCTTCCCCGAGGCGCCGGGCGCCCCGCGGGTCGCGGTCGAGGTCGCTCGCGAGCCGGAGCACCGCGAGCGCGGACTGATGTACCGCACGGAGCTCGCGGAGGACGCCGGGATGCTCTTCAGCTGGGATCACGAAGCGCCCCGCTCCTTCTGGATGCGCAACACCTGCCTGCCGCTCGACATGCTCTTCCTCGCGAAGGACGGCACCGTCGCCGGCATCCTCGAGCAGGTCCCGGTGATGAACGAGGCGCCGCGGAGCGTGCCGTGCCCGGCGGCCCACGTGCTGGAGGTGAACGCCGGCTGGTCGCGCCGTCACGGCGTCGCTCCCGGCCAGCGCGTCGTGATCGGCAAGTAGCCGGCGCGGGACGGAGAGGTCGACGCGGCGGCGCGCGCCGGTATGCTGGCGGCGATGCCTCGCACCTCTCCCGTGGGTCCCCTCGCGCTCGTCGCGTCTTCGTCGCTCGCCGTCGCCTGTCAGTCCGCTCCCGCCGAGCCGATGCCCGAGCCCCGCCCCTCCGCGGTGCCCGCGCGCACCGCGCCGCTCGTCTCGGCTCGCCCGACGCCGCGCCCCACCGCGGCGCCGCCGCGCCGTCCGGTCGAGGCGAAGCCCGTCAAAGAGATCCCGCCGTCGGCCGACGACCCGCTGAAGGGCGTGTGGTCGTTGGCCGACGCGACGAAGGGCCTCCCGAAGGACGGCAAGCTCACCGCCGTCCTCACCACGGACAAGGGCGCGCTCGAGTGCGAGCTGTTCGAGGACAAGGCCCCGATCACCGTCGCGGCCTTCGTCGGCATCGCGCGCGGGCTGCGGCCGTTCAAGGGAGCGGACGGCAAGTGGGCGAAGAAGCCCGGCTACGACGGCACCACGTTCCATCGGGTCGTGCGCGGGTTCATGATCCAGGGCGGGGATCCGGCGGGGACCGGCGCCGGGCCCTCGCCGGGGTTCCACCTGCCGGACGAGATCTGGGCCGGCGCCGCGCACGACAAGAAGGGCCAGCTCTGCATGGCGAACCGCGGCCCCGACACCAACGGCATGCAGTTCTTCGTGACGGACGGCGCCGCGCCGCACCTCGACGGCGGCTACACGATCTTCGGTCAGTGCGAGGCCGGGCCCGCGCTCGAGGCCCTCGCCACGGTGCCGGTGCGGGGCGAGCGCCCGGTGACGCCGCCGAAGATCGAGAAGGTGGTCGTCCGCCGCGCGCCGCCAAAGAAGTGAACGAGTGGCGCCGTCCGCGTCGCGCCGGTGTAAGCTGCCGTCCGCTGCCGCGTTCGAGCCTCGAGCGAAGGAAGGAGCACGACACGATGCTGAGCTCTCCCCCACGATCCGTCGTCTCAACTCGCCTCCGGGCGATCGCCGCTGAGCTGGCGGTCTTCGTGCTCGCGCTGATCCTCGGCGCCTGCGGGAGCGCGGCGTACTCCGCCGACGCGGGCGGTTACCCGGGCAGCTACGGCAAGTCGGCCGCCGGCGCCACGACTGCCTCAGAGGAGCCCATGGCGGACTCGGAGGCCGAGGCCCAGGACGAGGTCGCTCTCTACCGCGAGCGCGGGGGCAGCTCGGCGCCCGCGCCGCAGCCGATCGCCCAGGCGGGGCCGGCGAGGCCCGCGCCTCCCGCGCCCCCCAGCGCCACGGGCGGGCAGGCGACGGACTCGCCGCCTCCGAAGCCCGGCGTGCCTCCGGAGCCGGCGCCGCCGGGCACCGGCACGGACGCGGGGGGCCCGAAGGCGGTCGCGGCGCCGCTGCTCATCTACACGGCCAACGTGACGATGGCCGTGTTCGAGACGAAGAAGACGCTCGACGACGCCGAGAAGCTCGCCAAGAGCCTGGGCGGCTACCTCGTCCGGCGCGACGACCGTTCGATCACCTTCCGCGTCCCGAGCGGCAAGTTCGACGGCGCGCTCGACGAGGTGATGAAGCTCGGGGACGTCCTCGGGCGCGACGTGACCGTGAAGGACGTGACCGAGGAGTACTTCGACCTGAAGATCCGCCTGCGGAACCTCGAGGTCGTGCGCGAGCGGCTCGAGGCGCTGCTCCTCAAGGCGAACAAGGTCGAGGAGGCGCTGGCCGTCGAGCGTGAGCTCGAGCGCGTGGCGGGCAACATCGAGCGGATCAAGGGCAGGCTCAAGCTCCTGCAGGAGCTCGTCGCGTTCTCCACGATCACGCTCGTCCTGCAGCCGCGCCCGGTCGATCACGTGGGCTCGACGGTGCGCATGCCCTTCGACTGGCTCGGCGGGCTCGGGCTGGGCTCTCTCCTCAACCTTTGATCGAGGACGCGATGACGAAGCGGATGCTGGTGCGGAAGATGTCGAGGTTGGCGGGCCTGGCGCTCGCGCTCACCGCGGGGCTCGCCTGCGCCGGGTGCGGGCTCCCGTTCGAGGCGGCGACGCCGGCCGGGTTCGTGGAGCTCGAGGACCAGGACGAGCGCGGCTACGAGTGGCGGGCCACGAGCGCGGACGGCTTGGTGCTCGCGGTGCGCGCGAAGGATCATGAGCCGAAGGGCGAGCTCACGTTCTGGGCGAAGGTGGTCGAGAACCACATGCGGCAGAGCGGCGGCTACGCGCTGCTGTCCAAGTCGAACGTGAAGACGACGCAGGGCGTCGAGGGCACCATGCTCCGCTTCGGCCACGACCAGGGCGCGACTCCCCACCTCTACTGGGTGACGGTGCTGGTCACCGAGTCGCACATCTACCTCCTCGAGGCCGGCGGCACGAAGGAGCTGGTCGAGGGCAAGGCCAAGGACATCGAGGCCTGGGTGATGGCGTTTCGCGCCGATTGATCCGCGTCTCGGGCGCGCAGCCCCGGGGCTGGCTTGGTGCGGGCTGGGCGTGGCGCTACCATCACCGCATGCCTCGAGGAGCGAGCTGGCGGCGTGCGTGGGGGGCCGCGGCGCTCGTCGCGCTCGTCGCCGCGTTCCTCGCGCCCGGCTGCGGCTCCGACCCAGCCGACGCCGAGGGGCGTGGGCTGCCCGGAGGTGGCGCTGGCGGGCGGGACTCGGGCGCTCGGTCGGACGCGGGCGCCGGTGGCGGGGCGGCGGCGTCGTCGGGCGGCACGCTCGGTGTCGACCAGTGGAGCGCGGACGGAGCGGGCTGCGCGGGAGGGTGCGACGAGGGCCAGGTGTGCAGCAACGGGGTGTGCGTGACGCAGACGGCTTGCGCGGGCGACGACGACTGCGAGAACGACACCCGGTGCGTCGTGGGTACGGGGTGTGTTCCGTGGGGCGCGGGCGCGTACGACGCCGACTGCGGCGTCGGGTTCCCCGCGGGCAATTTCTCTCCGCGCGTGAAGTGCGAATTCCGCACCCCCCCTGCCGGTGATCCCTTCCCGTCGCACACGGACGTGCAGGCGACGCCGGTCGTCGTCCGGCTGGGGCCACAGGCGCCGAGCATCGTCGCGCCCTTCACCGCGACGGTGCCCGGCGGGTACACGGAGGATCAGGGGATCGTGCGCGTGCTGCGCGGCGACACCTGCGAGGTGGAGGCGAACCTCGGCGGGGGCGCGGCGGGGTACGCCGGCTGGCTCGTGTCTTCCGCGTCGGTCGCGGTCGCCGATCTGGACGGCGACGCGGTCGCGGAGGTGGTCGTCCGATCCGGCGTGGGCTCCGTCGTGGCCTTCACCCGCAAGGGGGGCGCGTGGAGCGTGCTCTGGGAGAGCCCGGCGGGCGTCGCGCCGGTCGTGCGTTGGGCGGGGCCGTCGATCCACGATCTCGACGACGACGACGTGCCAGAGGTGATCGTCGAGTCGAGCGTCCTCAGCGGCGCGAACGGCGCCGTGCTCGCTGGCGGCGCGCCCGGCTGGGTCTCTCACTCGCAGGGGCTCGATCCGGTCCTCGCGAACCTGGACGACGACCCGAAGCTCGAGCTCACGAACGGCGCGGCCGTGTGGGAGTGGGCCGTCGGCGCGGGCTGGGTGCAGGAGGCGTGGTTCCCCGGCTCCAGCCCCTCGAGCCCGGGGTTCGTCGGCGTCGCCGACTTCGGGCCGTTCGGCGCCGGGCTGGCGACCACGCCGGAGCTCGCCGTCGTCGGCCCCGGCGCGGTGCGCATCCAGGCCACCGACGGCAGCCTGGCGCTGGCGCCGACGGCGCTCCCAGGCGGGGGCGGCGGTCCGCCGACCATCGCAGACTACGACGGCGACGGCCTCCCCGAGCTCGCCGTCGCCGGGCAGGCGTTCCTGACCGTGTTCGACCCGGACTGCGCGGGCACCCCACGCAGCGGCGGCAGCTGCGGCGCGGGGGCAGCCTGCGACGACGCGAGCGGCGTGCCCGGGCCGTGCCCGGCCGGGATCCTGTGGTCGCGCAGCACGCAGGATCTCTCCAGCAACATCACCGGCTCGAGCGTCTTCGACTTCGAGGGGGACGGCAAGGCGGAGGTGGTGTACGCGGACGAGTGCTTCGTGCGCGTGTACGACGGCACCGACGGCACCGTCCTCTTCAGCCAGTATCGCTCCTCGTGCACCTGGTACGAGAACCCGATCGTCGCCGACGCCGACGGCGACTTCCGCGCGGATCTCGTCACGCCGTCGAACCTCGCGTGCTCGGACGGCGTGAGCGGCATCGCTTGCCAGATGCTGGACGCGCAGGGCGTCGACACCCAGTTCCCCGGTGTCCGGTGCGTCGCGGCCGCCGACTGTCTGTCCGGGAGCTGCGACGCGGGGCTCTGTCGGTGCGCGACCGGCGCCGACTGCTGCGCTGCAGGGACGGACGCCGCCTGCCTCGACGAGGGCTTCGCCTGCGCACCGCCTCCGCCCGGCACGCCCGGTACCGGGAACACCTGCCGGGCGGCGCACCCGCGCGGCGTCTCGGGGATCCGCGTCTACGCTGACGCGCGTGACTCGTGGGTCCAGTCCCGTACGATCTGGAACCAACACGCCTACCACGTGACGCACGTGAACGAGAACGGCACCATCCCGCGCGCGTCCCAGTGGCAGAAGAACTGGCTCGACCCGTCGCTGAACAACTTCCGGCAGAACGTCCCGGGGGTCGCCAACGGGCAGTCGACCCCGGATCTCACGGCGGGCGCCAGCTCTTTCACCTGCTCGGGCGGAGCGGCGCGCCTCGCTGCGCCCGTGTGCAACCGCGGCGCGGCTCCCGTCGCTGCCGGGATCGCGATCGGCTTCTACGACGGCAGCACCCGCGTGTGCAGCGCCACCTCGACGCTCGCGCTGAACCCGGGCGAGTGCGAGACGGTGAGCTGCACCTGGTCGCAGACGGGCACCGAGCCGCGCGATCTCTTCATGATCGCCGACGACGCGGGGCTCCGTCAGGAGTGCCGGGAGGGCAACAACCGCGGCATCGTGCAGGCCGTGTACTGCGAGCCGCCCGCGTGACGCGCCGGCGACCGTCGCCCCGGCAGCGTTCGCGTTGGATCGTGCTCGCGGCGATCGTGAGCGGCTGCGGGGGTACCGAGGCGGGTGGCGCGGGCTCCGCGGGCGGGGCGGGCGGCGCCGACGCGAGCGACGACGGTTCGAGCGGGGCGGGCGGTGTCTCCGGGGCGGGCGGCGTCTCCGGGGCGGGCGGTGTCTCCGGGGCGGGCGGCGTCTCCGGGGCGGGCGGTGTCTCCGGGGCGGGCGGTGCCTCCGGGGCGGGCGGTGCCTCCGGGGCGGGCGGTGTCTCCGGGGCCGGCGCGGCGGGCGCGGGCGCGGCGGGGGCCGGCGGCGGGAGCGGCGGGTCGGGCGGCGCGAGCGGCGCGGCGGGCAGCGGCGGCTCGGCGCCGCTCTTCGACCTGCCCGCCATCCGCGATCCCGCGACCGCGGAGTGCACGTTCACGAACCCGCGCACCGTCCTGAAGGACGGCGTGCTCGTCTCCGTGTGGGACGTGAGCTACCGCTCCTGGGAGTCGGTGGGTGGCGCGCTCGTGCCGATCCGGATCCGGGGCTTCGCCGCGCGGCCTGCGTCGGTCGCGGCGGCGCTGCCCGGGGTCGTGCAGGCTCACGGGCTGGGCGGCTACTCCGAGGAGGATCACGCTACCGGCCTCGCCGCGCTGCTGAAGACGATGACCCTCGCCTACACCGGTCCTGGGGGAGGTACGGACGCCACCAATACCTCGGAGGGGCTGCCGTCGAGCCACGGGAACGGCTACCGTATGTTCGACGTGCTCCAGGATCCGCGCGGGAGCTGGTTCTGGGCGCACTCCGTCGCGGCGATGCGGGGGCTCACCTGCCTCGGCGCCCGGTCCGACGTGGACCCCTCTCGCCTCGGCATGACGGGCTTCTCGGCTGGCGCCGTCGCCACGCTGATGAGCGCGGCCGTCGACGATCGCGTGGTGGCGGCGGTGCCGCTCAGCGGCACCGGGGCGTGGGGCGTAGCGACCGAGGCCCCGGCCGCGTGGCAGCACACGCTCCTGGCGAAGGCGGGCCTCTCCACGGCGAGCCCCGAGTGGTCGACGCTCCTCGGCACGATCGGCGCCGACGTCCTGTTGCCGGGGACGAGCGCGAACGTCCTCATGGTGAACGGGACGACGGACGAATTCTTCCCGCTCACGGCCCACGTCGCGACCTGGAGCGCGATCCCGGGGGCGGAGAAGCGCACCTCGCTCGCAGGCAACTTCGATCACGGCTGCTACGCCCTCTCCGGAATCGAGAGCGCGGCGACCATCGAGGCGCGCGCGGAGGAGCGCGCGAAGGGCGGGCAACGCGCGTGGTTCGCGCGCTGGTTCGGCACGGACTCGCGCTACGCCACGATCCCGGCGGCGCCGGTGGTGACCGCCGTCGCCGCCGGACCGGCGACCTTCGTCACGGCGCAGGTCGACGCCGGCGGGAGCCAGCTCGAGGTGCAGGAGGTCAAGTACTGGTGGAGCAACGACGACGCCTTCGCCTTCGGGAGCGTCGAGCTCTCCGGCGCGGGGGGCGGGCTGTACCAGGCGGTGGTCGCCGCGCCATTCGCGGCCAATACGGTGTACTTCGTGGACGTACTCTACCGGACACGAGATCTCGTTCTCCCCGAGCGGTTCTCCCTCTCGAGCGTCCCGGTGATCCCGGCCGGGCACGTCCCACACGTGCGCGCCATCGAGACCTGCCTCTGACCTCGCCGGCTCACGCGGGCGCGGGCGGCAGGAACACCGCGACCGTCGTGCCGCTCCCGGGCGTGCTCTCGATGACGACGTCCCCGCCGGCGGCGCGGACGATCCCATACGCGGCGGAGAGCCCGAGCCCCGTGCCCGCGCCCTCCGCCTTGGTCGTGTAGAACGGGTCGAGGGCGCGGACCCGCACCTCCTCCGGCATCCCGCCGCCGTCGTCCGTGATCGCCAGCCGGACGGTGGCGCTCGACGCCGCCGACCGGACGGTGGGCGGGAGCGCCTCGGCGCGCTGGCGCGCCAGATCGATCGTCACGTGCCGGGCCCCCGCGTCGCGCGCGTTCGCCACCAGGTTCACCAGGACCTGCTCGAGCTGGCCCGGATCCGCGCGGACACAGGCCTCCTCCAGGCGCGTTGCGTCCAGCGTCACCGCCTCGCCGAGGAGCCGCTCGAGCATCGGGCGGACGTTGCGCACCAGGCGCACCAGCTCCACGGGCTCGAGCCGCCCGGGATCCTTGCGCGCGAATTGCAGCAGCTGCTTGCTGATGCTCGCCGCGCGCTCGGACGCCGCCAGCACCTCCCCCACCAGCTCGCTCGCGCGCGCGTCGCCGGTGACCGACGAGCGGAGCTGGTCGGCGCAGATGTTCACGATCGTGAGCATGTTCGCGAAGTCGTGGGCGACGCTCCCCGCCATGCGGCCCACGGCCTCGAGCTTCTGCGCGTGGGCGAGCTGGGCGTACGCCTCGCGGAGCTCGCGGGTACGCTCGTCGACCTCGCGCTCGAGCACCAACTTGCCGGCGGCCAGCTCCCGCTCGCGCAGCGCCAGCTCCAGGAGGAGGGCGTCCTGGCGACGCCTCAGGCGGCGGATCCGCACGAGCAGCGCGCCGAAGCCACCGCCCACGGCCGCGGGGACGAGGAAGTTCGCGAGCCCGAGCGACGGCGCCGGTACCCCGAGCACCACCACCTGTTGCAGCAAGCCGGCGGCGAGGACGGCCCCGACGCACGCGCTGACGACGGCCGCCTCCGCAGCCGCGCCGCCTGGATGACCTCCCGAGGTCATGCCCCCACTCTCCCACGGATCGGCGCCCGGTGGAACGCGACCCTGCGGCGGGCGCGTCCCGCCGCAGGGGGCGGCGGCGCCGGGGGCGCGACCGGTGCGCCGCGGGGCCCCGCGGCCGGGCCGGCGCGCGCTGGAGCGAGGGGCCGCCCGCGCGGTGCTGATACGATCCGGCTCGATGTCACGACGCTCCCCGCGGGTCCGGTACAAGACGCTGCCGCCGCCACGCCGTCTCGACGCAGCCGAAAAGCTCCTCGAGTTCCGGCTCCTCCAGCAGCAGCTCGCGGATCGGTGGTCGCGGTTCCACGACATCGACATGCGCGCGCGGGACGTGGTCGTCGTGCCGTCGCTGTCGATGGACGGCTTCCAGCTCGCGGCCATCCCGGGCATCAACCACTACGAGGAGCGGATGCTCTTCACGTTCGGGCTGCTGCGACACCCGCGCGCCCGGCTCGTCTACGTCAGCTCGCAGCCGATCGATCCTGCGATCGTCGACTACTACCTTGCCCTCCTCGGCGGGATGCCAACCGCCCACGCGCGTGACCGGCTGACGCTCCTCACGTGCCACGACGCCACGCCGCGGCCCCTCAGCGACAAGATCCTCGAGCGCCCGCGGCTCATCCAGCGGATCCGCGACGCCATCGCGCGCGACCGCGCGCACATGACCGTCTTCACCGTGAGCGAGCGCGAGCGGAGCCTCGCGGTCGCGCTCGGCATCCCGCTCTACGGGGTCGATCCGGAGCTGTTGGCGCTGGGGACGAAGAGCGGCTCGCGCAAGGTGTTTCGCGAGGCCGGCGTGCCGCTCCCGCCGGGCGTCGAGGACGTGCACGGCGAGCGTGAGGCGGCGGAGGCCGTCGCGTCGCTCTGGGAGGAGCAGCCCTCGCTCACGCGAGTGGTCGTGAAGCTCGACCAGGGCTTCAGCGGCGAGGGCAACGGAGTCCTCGACCTGGCGCCGCTCGCGCGGGTCGCTCCCGGCGCCGCGGCGCACACCGCGCGGGTCGACGCCGTCCTCGGCGGGTTCGAGCAGGTGCGGTTCACTGCCGCGTCGGAGACGTGGCCTCGGTTTCGCGCAGAGCTCCAGCGTATCGGCGGCGTGGTCGAGGCGTGGCTCGAGGGCGCCGAGAAGCGGAGCCCGAGCGCGCAGCTCCGCGTGAACCCGCGCGGGGAGCTGCAGGCGATGAGCACCCACGATCAAGTGCTCGGCGGAGCCGACGGGCAGAGGTACCTCGGGTGCCGGTTCCCGGCGGCGGAGCCGTACCGCCTCGACATCCAGCGGGACGCGCTCGCCGTGGGAGAGGTGCTCCGCCGGCGCGGCGTGGTGGGGCGCGTCGCGGTGGACTTCGTCACCGCGCGCCGCGCCGATGGCGGCTGGGATCGCTTCGCGATCGAGATCAACCTCCGGATGACGGGCACGACCCACCCCATCATGACGCTCAAGCTCCTGAACGACGGCGACTACGACGCGGAGCGGGGCCTCTACCTCACGCACCGCGGCGAGCCGCGCTACTACGTGTCCACGGACAACCTGGAGGCGCCGGCGTATCGTGGCCTGCTCCCCGAGGACGTGCTCGACATCGCCGCGGTGCACGACGTCCACTACCGGCCGTGGACGGAGGCCGGCGTGGTCTTCCACCTGCTCGGGGCGGTGAGCCAGTTCGGCAAGCTCGGGATGACGGCGATCGGATCGACGCCGGAGGAGGCAGACGACTGGGCCGCCCAGTGCCGCGAGGCGCTCGACAAGGAGACGCGCCAGTGACCGAGGCGCCCGCGAGGCTCGCGGGGTGCTGCGCCGTCGTCACCGGCGCGGCGAGCGGGATCGGGCGCGCGACGGTGCTCGCGCTCGCGGGGAACGGCGCGCGCGTGGTCGCCAACGACCAGGACGCCGAGGGGCTCGCCGAGACGGCAGAGCTCGCCGCTGGCGCGCGCGCCGCGGTCCGCGTCGTCGCGGGCGATGCAGCGGACGAGGCCTTGGTGCGCGAGCTCGTGGCGACGAGCGTTGCGGCCCACGGCGGGCTCGGGTTCGCGTTCGCGAACGCCGGGATCGTACAGAGCCTGGCGAGCGTCCTCGACCTCGAGGCCGGCGACTGGGACGCGCTCCTCCGCGTGAACCTGGTCGGCACGTTCCTCCTCGTGAAGCACGCCGCGCGCCACATGGTGGAGCACGGGGGAGGCTCGATCGCGTGCACCGCGAGCGTCGCGGCGCTGCGTGCCGGCGCCGGGCCGGCGCACTACGCGGCGAGCAAGGCGGCGATCGTGAGCCTCGTCCAGAGCGCCGCGAGCCAGCTCGGCGGGCGCGGCGTGCGCGTGAACGCCATCTGCCCCGGCCTGATCGAGACGGGCATGACCCGGCCCGTGTTCGAGCTCGCGCGCGCCAAGGGCACCGAGGCGCGCCTCGGCCAGCTCAACCCGCTGCGTCGAGCGGGGCGCGCCGAGGAGGTCGCCGAGGTGGCGCTGTTCCTCGCGGGCGAGGCGTCGAGCTACGTGAACGGCCAGGCGATCGTCGTCGACGGTGGCCTCTCGGCCTCGCTGCCGTTCGTGCCCGGCAGGCTCTGGTAGGCGGCGCGCCCGGCAGCGGCCTCGGCTCACTCGCCCCCCGCGGGGCGCCCCTCCGTGAACAGGCCGAAGGACACGACGCGGCCCTCCGCGGTCAGCGCGACGGTATGGTACGTGCCGGCGTCGACGCTGACGAAGCGTCCGGAGGGCGGCGTGCTCTGGCCAAACGTGTCCTCTCCCCAGCACGACACCGTGCCGTCGCCCGTGAGCCCACACGTGTGGAGGGCGCCCGCGGTGACGCTGGAGAACGGCACGGGCGGCGGTGGGCTCGACGCCTGCGGGCCGCTCCCCCAGCAGCGCGCGAGGCCGGCCGCGTCGAGCGCGCACGCATGCGAGTCGCCCACGGTCAGCCCGCGCAGCGGCCCCGCGGGCGGGGGTGGGGCGGCCTCGACGTTGCCCCAGCACCGCGCCGCTCCGCCCGGCTCGATCCCGCACGTGTGCCCCCAGCCCGGCTCCAGCTCCGCCAGCGCGACGTCGGGGACGTCCGCGCGCTCCCAGCGGTTGCTCCCCCAGCAGCGGCCGCGCGTCCCCTCGAGCGCGCAGCTCAGGTCGTGCGCCGCGCGGACGCGGTCGAAGGTCCCCGCGGGGGGCACGGTAGAGCCCTCCTCGTCCTCGCCCCAGCACTCCACGCGGGCGTCGGGGGTCCGGGCGCAGGCGTGACGGTACCCCACGTCGATCTCGACGTACGGGCCGGGGCGCGACGCGAGGCCCCCCGCCCAGCACCCCACCGCGCCCGTGTCGTCCAGCGCGCAGGTGCCGGCCCCGCCCGCGCGGACCTGGACGAAGCGCTGAGCGTCGTCGCCCGCGTCGCCCGCGTCGCCTCGACGTCGATCGCTCGCGGCGTCTGGAGCGGCGCAGCCCACCAGGCCCAGCGCGAGCGCCACCGAGCGCCACCGAGCGGCGCGAGGCGCGCGCCCGGACGCCCGACGGGCTCGGCGCGACGGCGAGCGGCTCACGGAGGCGGCGGCGCGAAGCGGGAGCCGGGGAAGGGCTCGGCCGGGTGGGGGTGAGGGCGTGGGCGCGACCACAGGTCGATCCCGCGGGCCTCGAGGCCCTCCGCGTCATCGTAGCGGACCACGACGATCCGCTCCGGTCGTCGCGGGCTCGCGCGGACGAACCCGACCTCGCGCGCCTCGTCGTACCGCGACTCGCCGTACTCCGTCCCGAGCCCGCTCGGCGCCTCGGCCGAGCGATCGGCGGCGGCGCCGCGTCCCTCGCTGCGTCCCTCGCGCCGAGGGCTCGAGCGCGGCGCCGGTGGTCGCGGGCGCCGGCGCGTGTCATCGTCTGCGATCGCGGGTCGCCGCGCTCGCTCGGGGAAGAACGCGACGCCGATGACGCCCACGTTCTCTGGGGTGCCGCGTCGCGCGGAGTAGCTGTCCTCCGGCGCGGCGAAGCGGAAGGTCGCCACGCGTTCCAGGCTCTGCCGGAACCCACGGAGGGTCACCGAGCCGCCCGGCTCGAGCACGTAGCCCCGGTCGCGCGCGTAGTCCGCGACGCGCCCGCTCACCGCGTCCCGGCCGTCGACGCTGACCACCGCCTCGACCCGGCGGCTCGTCGGGTTCGAGACCCGGATGGCGTAGCGCTCGCCCTGCTCCCCGAGCACCCACGTCTGCCCGCGGTGTACGTACACCGGCAGCGGATCGCCCTCACCGTCCTCGAGCGCCACGCGGTAGGTCGCGGCGGGCGGGGTCCACCGCCGGGCGGTCGCGCGACGGGCCGGCGCGTGCGCCAGCGCGGCCCACGCGACCGCGGAGATCAGGAGGATCGCGAGCGCCCCGGCGCCGAGGCGCCACCGCGAGAGCTTCATGCCGCGATCCTACGACCGAGCGCGCCCTGCGATCTGCCGGAGCCCACCACCCTCCTCACTCCGCGGCGCCCCACAGGGTGAGGCGGCCGTCCCGGTCGATCGCCCCGAGCAGCAGGGCGCCCTCGTCGAAGGCGGCGTCTTCGACCGGGGCACGGGCGTCCAGCGCCACGCGCCGGGGCCCGGCGATCTCCGCGAGCTCCAGGCCCTCCGAGCCGGCGCGCACCAGCCAGCGCTCGTCCGGCGTAAAGAGGAGGCGCTTGAGCCACGCGCCCTGCCGCAGCGTGTCACGGCGTGCCGGGCGCTCCCCGAAGGTCCACACCGTCGTCAGGCTCGGCGCGCCCTCCTCCGCGAGCAGTCCGCCACCGGGGCTCCACGCCAGCGCGTCGCACTCGCGCTCATACCGGACGAGGTCGTGCGGTGTGTCCGGCGCCGCCGTGTCCCACCACCAGATCGAGCCCTGCGTCCAGGCGACCGCGAGCCGCTTGCCGTCCGGCGTGAGGGCGAGCGCCTTCACGTCGATGGGCGGCCCGGGGACGCGCACCTCGATCGGGGCGTCGCCCGCCAGGGACACGATCCGCACCACGCCGTCGCGGTGCGCGAGCGCGAGCCGCGGCCCCGACCGGTGCGCCGCTGTGACGGCCGGCTCGGCGATCGGGGGTGACGCCAGCCGCGCGCCGTCGCGGGGATCCCAGCGCTCGACGGCGCGCTCGCAGACGACCACCAGCTTGCCCTCGTGGAAGCCGAGCCCGCCCCGGACCACCTCCGCGCACGAGTCCAGGGTGCGCGCGCGCTTGCCTGTCGCGAGCGCCCACAGCGACGCGCCGCCGCCCGCCGCCGAGGCGGCGACCCCGTCCCGCCGCGACACCGAGACCGCCAGGCCCCGCTTGCCGGCGTCCGCCTCCCAGAGCTTGCGTACGCCCTCGGCGTTGGCCGCGCCGATGGGCGCCGGGGCGGGCGCGCGTGGCCGCGGGCGCTTCGCCGGGGCGCGCGCCTCGGGCGCGACCGGCGCGGCGCGATCGCTCACGCCACGCGACGGCGCGGCGGCGGCGCTCGAACACGCGGCCGCGAGCGCCGCGGCGAGCGTCAGGGGGCGGCCGGGCTCGGGCCGGAGTCGCATGCGGCGAGCCTAGCGCGACCGCGGCTCGCCCGCGCCGCCGCCGCCGCGCGCGCCCCGCTGCGCGCGGGCGCCGATCGTCACGGCGCGCACACGGCCGGCGGGAGCGGCACGATCCCCCACGCGGCCGTGCACTCCGCTGAGCACCGCTTGCCGTAGGTCGGGTCGTCGGTCGGGCACGCGGCGACGCCGTCGACCCCGGGCCACGCCTCGGCGCCGCCGACCTCGAAGCGCGGGAGCTCGGCGTAGCCGCAGTCGCAGCCGGGCTCGTGGCTCACGTCGCCGCCACGGGTCGCCATGAAGCGCGCGGTGAAGTGCACCATGTAGGCGTCCGTGTCGAAGGCGCGGAACGGCTGCGGGTTGTAGATCCCGTGCTGGCCCGAGGGGCGGAGCAGCGGGATCCGGAGGGCGTCGTACGATCCGTCGCCACGCGGGCGGTCCTGCCGCATCGCCTGCCCCGGCCCCGGGCGCGGCACGTCGAAGGTCGTCGCGGTGTCGTCGATCGCGGCGGGGCAGTGGAACTCCCCGTTGTCCGCCGACCAGTCGTACGAGTGCAGACACGAGAATTCCGCCGCGCCGTCCGAGGTGTCGTCCGGGTCGAAGAGCGTGCTCGGGTTCACTCCGTGCGAGGCCCATCGCTGCAGGCGCCAGTCGCCCTCGACGACCCAGTTGTCGGTGAGCCACTGCTCGACGGACACACCGTAGCGCGCGTCGGGCGTGAAGAGCTCCCGCCAGCCGTGCTCCGGCGCGAAGCGCGCCGGGTCGCGATCCCAGGAGCCGAGCAGCCCGGAGGTGCGGCCGAGCGCGACGCCCGTCGCCGTCGGCACCTGCGAGTCGCCGATCGTCGGCATCACGAGGACGTGAGCGCGCCCTGGCCACCAAGCGGGATCGTACGGCGCGAGGATGGGATCGTCGGTGTACCTGCGCGACCACACCGCCGGGTCCGCGGGCGCCACGGCGTGCTGGGCGATGCCGTAGAAGCGGCGGAAGTCCACGGTGTTGCGCGGGTAACCGAGGCCCTCCTGCATCGCCACCAGCGGCTGGCCCGCCGGGTAGATCGTGTGCTGGAACTCCACGTCCCACTGCCAGGTGTCGACCGTGGCCTTCACGGCCCCCGAGCCGCCGTCGACCACCGTCACCCGGATCCGATCGCCGAGGGCGGTGGTGTCCGGCGCGGCGCGGGCGTCGTTCTCGTCGTCCGCGAAGCCGAGCAGGCCGCGCCGCGCGATGGGCCAGAGCGCGTCCGCGGCGATGCTCACGCGCGCCCAGCCGCGCGGACCGAGCCTGGACGCGGCGGCGAGGCCCTTGTCGACGTTCTCGACGCGGACGGTGTCCCCGACCGCGACGCCGGGCACCTTGGCGAAGGCGCGCACCGCGAGGCGCGCGTTGTCGTGCCCGTACCACGCGAGCTGGAGCTCCCCAGCCACCTGCGGCCCCGCGACGCCCTGCTGGCCGTCGACCCGCGGCAGGCACGACGCGCCGCCCTCGCCGCTCGTCAGCGGGACCTGGTGCCCGTCCGTCGGCAAGCACCCGACGATGATCGGCCCCTGGACGGGCAACATCACCGCCTCCGCGAGGCCGCCCTCGCCGAGGCGCACGGCGACGTCCGTCAGGCCGGCGCCGACGGCGTTGGGCGAGACGGCGTCGAGCGTGGGCTCCGCTCCGGCGAGCACGCCGGTGAGCTGGCCGCCGAGCGAGATCCCCCACGCGGCCGTGATCGACTTGCGCCCGCCGATGTCCGGCTCGCCGTCGCCGTCGACGTCGCCGAGGACGTTCCCCGACGCGTCGCGCTGCTGGCCGTCGACCGCGTGCAGGATGCGCACGAACTGCATCTCCTCGAACACCGACTGTCGGACCACGTCGCGTGTGTGAAAGAGGTTCGCGGTCCACTGATCCGCGCCCCCGTCCGGGCAGCCGTCGTTGTTGAGGTCCCGGTCCCGGCCGTAGAAGATCATCGTGACGAGCTCGGGGACGCCGTAGGCGGCGAGCAAGCCCTTGCCGGCGAGGTAGTCGAGGTTCCCTTCGCAGCGCGGGTTGAGCACGATCGAGCGCCCGTGGCCGAAGCTGTCGAGCCCGCACGCGGCGAAGCCCATCTGCGCGTGGCGGCCGGCGTGCAGCACGAACTCACCCTTGAAGCTCCCGTAGCCGTGCGCGAAGAAGGCGACCGGATAGGGCTTGCACCACGGCTTGCCCTCGGGATTCCCTGGCTCGCAGGTGACGCCGGCGGGCCGCGCGTCCTCGCGCGGGAGGGCGCAGAAGAACGTCACCTTCCCGCGATCGTAGACCGCCCGCCCCGCCCCCACGTCGACGTCCCACACCTCGTCTTCGTCCGCCGGATACGCCGGCGTGGCGTGGCCGTCCTGGTCGACGAGGAGGTTCGGCGCCTCGAACTCCCCGGCGAAGAGCCCGCCGACGCTCGCGAAGTCGGCGTACCCGCCGCAGATCTGCTTGTCGCCCTCGATCGTGCTCGCCAGCGCGGCCCACGCCGCGCCCGCGCACCCGCCCGGCAGCACGCGGGAGTCGCCGCCCGCGGTGAGCGGCGGATCGCTCCCGATCTCGCGCCACTCGTTGCGCGTCCGCACGCGGAACCCGGAGACCGGGAACTCCTTCGCGAGGCGCGCCATGGGCCCCTGCCCGTAGAGCCCCGCGCGGAGCCCCTCCAGGTCGCGCGTCATCGTGCCGACGGTGTACGACCAGGCGAACGCCACGTCACCCTTCGACAACCCGTAGCGGCCGAGGAGCGCGCCCACCGGCTCGAGCGCGCCGATCTGATCCGGCGCCTGCACGGCGGGGAACGGGCTCTCGACGGCCTCGCCGTCTGCGCCTCGCAGCCGCTTCGTCAGCACCACCGCGTGGGTGCAGCGCTCCTCGAGCGGCCACACCGGGCGCAGGATCAGGGTGTTGGAGGCGCGCTCGTACCAGGAGAGGAGGTGGTCGGCGACGCATCGATCGTGCTCGGGCGTCGACTCGGGCACCGCGTCGCAGGCGTGCGGATCGAGGAAATTCGCCTCGTCCATCACGCCGTCCTGGTTGCGGTCCTCACTCGGCTGGAGGACTCCGTCCCGGTTGCGATCCTCCGTGTAGTCCTTGAAGAGGAGCGTCAGCGCCTCGCCCTCCGGATCGAAGCCGAACATCTTGTTGTCGCTCTCGTCCAGGAAGAACCCGTTGGGCGCCTCAGGATCCGTCCCGCGCTCGCTCCGCGACATCAGGATGATGGGGAAGCGGCCGCGGCCCACGTCGAGCGCGATCTCCTCGCCGAAGCGCTTGCAGCTCCGATCGACGTTGAGCAGGTAGAACGCGTCGTCGCGGAAGTCGTCGTTCCGGTGGCGGGCGAGGACCCCCGGCAGATCGAGCGGAGCGTCGAAGCGCACGGTGATCGGCGCGTACGCGCCGAAGCCGTCGAGGCGGTTGAAGATCGCGCGGGTCTTGCGCTCGTAGCGGGTGCGCGCCGCGTCGAGCGAGATGTTGACGCGGCGGCCCGTCGGCGAGCCGGGATCGAGGCGGGTGGCCTGGTCGTTCGGGAGGGGGATCTCGGGGAGCGGCTGGTGCTTCACGTCCCAGACGACGCGCGGGCCGCCCGCGCGGCGGGTCTCGCCCAGCCCTGCGGGGCGGCCGCCGGAGGGATCCAGGGCCGACTCGCAAGCCCCGAGCGAGGCGAGCGCGAGCGTGCCGCCAGCGGCGGCGAGGAGCGCGGCGGACGAGCGGGTACGTATCATGGTGCGGCTCCTTCCACTCACCAGAGGACCGAGAGCAGGGCGCGGCCGAGCCAGACGGGCTTCTTCCCGCCGCCGTCGCGCTCGAGCGCGGCGACGCCGTCGAACGCGCCACCGGGCAACAGGACGCCACCCTCGGCGCCCGCGCGCACGACCAGCGCCCCCGGCAGCGCGAGATCCCAGGTCGCGCGCGCGTCGACCTCGTGACCATACGCCTTGCGGTTCTGTGTCCGGCCGCCGTAGCTGGTGACGAACCCCGCGTTGATGCCGGTCTGGTAGGCGTCCAGAACGTCGGCTGCTGGCGTCGCGTAGAGGTAGCCCAGCCGCAGATCGAGCGGAGGGAGCGGGCGGAGCTTCACGACCGGGTGGAGATAGAGCGCGTTCTGCACGGAGCCCGGGTTCACCGCGTAGCGCGTGCCGGGAGGCGGCGTCGCGACGAGCGTCGGATCGTCGAGCCGGTCGACGCCACGCGCCGAGAGCAGCGGCAGCACCTGATCGAAGAGCACGAGGCCCACGTTGTGGTCCGTGTGCATCGTGAACGTGCGCGACACTCGATCCCGCGGGTCGTTGTCGCCCGAGGCGTAGCCGCCCTCGAGGAGCGCGGTGAGGTGGGAGGCGTCGTCGTCCCACCGCACGCGCGAGATCGCGCCAAGCTGAAAGATGCGCGATCCGTCTCGCCACGTGGCGTCCGACCACGGACGCGTGGAGCGCCCCACGACCACCGCGGTCTCCGCCTCGAGCGACAGGCGCGAGGCGTCCGTGGTCGGCAGCGTGAGCTTGCCGTGGGCGTCGGTGACGAACGCCGTCGTCTCCGCGCGCTCGCCGCCGGGGCGGAGCGCCTCGGCGCGGTCGCGCTGGTGGCGCGCGACGAACAGGACGCCGAGCGCATCGCCCGAGTGCTCCGCGCGGACGCCCGCGACGCCGGCCAGCGCTCGATCGCCCTCGTAGAGCGAGGCGTTGTCGTCGCGCAGGACCCATCCCCCGGCCACGAACACGGTGAGCGATCGCAGGAACGGGCGGGTCGCCGACTCCTGCAGTGGCCGCGTCCCGAAGCCCACGCGCGCCAGGACGTTCCCCATCCACGGATCCCCGAACGCTGGATCGCCGGCGCCGTCGTTCGCGAGCATACCGGTGCCCCACGTGAGCGTCTGCGCGCCGAGCGAGAACTGCCCGATGCCCGTCCGGAGCCTCACCACCGCCTTGCGCGGCAGCACGCGCTCGAGGTCGCCGGCGTCGTCGCGGGCCATCGGGAACGGGCGCTCTCCGAACGAGGTGCCGAGCGCCGTCGTGTCGCCGGCGGCCCGACCGGACAGCGCCTCGAGCTCGAGGTCGAGGCCGAGGGACTCGGTGACCTCCACGCGGGTGCCGGCGACGAGCCGCGACATCGCCCAGCGCTCCGGCGCGAGGGGCGAGCCCGCGTCGTCCTCGACGACCTGCGACATCACGAGGTAGCGCGCGCGCGCCTCGCCCCAGGCGTCCCACGCGTCGTCACGGGGAGCGCGCGGCGCTGCGTCTGCGCCGCTCGGTGCTTCGGCGCTCGGTGGGGCGGCGCTCGCGGGAGGCGCGCTCGACCGTGGCTCGGCGGCGCGCGCGGAGAGCGCGGTGGTGAGCGCCGCGGCGGCGGCGCACGATCGGGCGACCAGACGAGGGTTCGGGGCCACGCAGCACTCTCGGGGGTGGGAGAGCACGTCTAGCATGGCACCAGGTGTCACAACACCCGCGGCGCGAGCCCGGGTGCGACGCCAGTGGGACCGGGTCCCGGCCCGTCAGCCTGTCCGACCGCCGAAGTCGAAGCCGGCGTCCTCGATCGCCCGCTGCACGGCGCGCTCGTCGTGCTGGCCCTCGATCGTCGCCTGGGCCCGCTCGAGCGAGACGCGCACGACCACATCGTGCCCGAGCGCCTCGAGCGCGCGCGTGACGGCGCTGGCGCAGCCGCCGCAGGTCATGCCCTTCACCGAGTACGTCGCTTCCATGGGGATCGCTCCTGGCGCGCGGCGCGCCGCCGCGCAAGTCCGTCCTGCCCCGGCCGGCGCCCGGAGGTCAGCGGGGGCGCCAGCGTCGCAGCAGCAGGGCGTTCGCCACAACGCTCACGCTCGAGGCCGCCATCGCCGCGCCCGCCAGCATCGGGGTGAGCAGCCCGAGCGCCGCCAGCGGGATGCACAGGACGTTGTACGCGAACGCCCAGAAGAGATTCTGCCGGATCTTGCTCGTGGTCGCCCGCGACACCGAGAGCGCGGCAAAGACGAGCAGCGGCTCGCTCCGCATCAGGGTGATGCCCGCTGTCTCCACTGCCACGTCGGTGCCCTCGCCCATCGCGAAGCCCACGTCCGCCGCGGCGAGCGCCGGGGCGTCGTTCACGCCGTCCCCGACCATCGCCACGACGCGCCCCTCCGCGCGGAGCTCGCGCACGTGCCGGGCTTTGTCCTCCGGGAGCACCTGCGCGAGCACGCGCTCGATCCCGAGCTCCGACGCCACCACGCGCGCGGCGGCCTCGTGATCCCCGGTGAGGAGGACGGTGCGCACGCCGGCCGCCGACAACCGGCGGACCGCCTCCGCGGCCGTGGGTCGGAGCCGATCGCGCAGCGCGATCGCACCGATCGCGTGATCGGCCTCGGCCACCCACACCACCGTAGCCCCGTCCGCCCCGAGCGCGGCCGCCCGCTCCGCCAGCGCGCCCAGGTCGACGCCGAGCTCGCCCATCCAGCGGGGGCTCCCCACGCGGACCCCTCGCCCCTCCACGGTGGCCTCGATGCCCCGACCGGGTACAGCGCGGAGCTCCGATGGGGCGACGGTCACCAGCGCGCGCTCCGCCGCCTCGCGGACGAGAGCGCGACCGAGTGGGTGTTCGCTGCCGCGCTGGGCCGAGGCGGCGAGCGCGAGCACCGCGTCCGCGCTGCCGGGCGCCGCGATCACGGCGCTGACCGCCGGGCGCCCCTCGGTGAGGGTCCCCGTCTTGTCGAACACCACGGTGTCGACCGCGTGCGCGCGCTCGAGCGCGACGGCGTCCCGGATCAGAACGCCCGCGCGCGCCGCCGCGCCCGTGCCCACGAGCAGCGCGGCCGGCGTCGCCAGGCCGAGCGCGCAAGGGCACGCGATGACGAGCACCGACACCGCGATCACGATCGCTCGCTCCGGCGCCGCGCCGGCGAGCCACCACGCCCCGAGCGCGACGGACGCCACCAGGATCACCGCCGGCACGAACACGCCCGCGACTCGATCGACCAGCCGCTGGATGGGCGCCTTCGTCGCCTGGGCGTCCTGGACCAACCGCACGATGCGCGCGAGGCGCGAGTCGTCGCCCACGCGGGTCGCCTCGATCTCGAGCAAGCCCTCGCCGTTGATCGAGCCGCCCGTCACCTCGGCCCCCGGCTCGCGGGGCACCGGGGCGCTCTCGCCGGTGATGAGCGACTCGTCGAGCGTGCTCGACCCGTGCACGATGGCGCCGTCGACGGGCACGCGCTCGCCCGGGCGCACGACGACGAGGTCGCCGCGGCCCACGGCCTCGACCGGGATCTCGAGCTCGGCGTCCCCTCGCCGGACTCGCGCCACCTCCGGCCGCAGGGCGACGAGCGCGCGGATCGCGCTGGTCGTGCTGCGCTTGGCGCGCCCCTCCAGGTACTTGCCGAACCGGACGAACGTCAGCACCGCGGCCGCGGCCTCGAAGTAGAGCGGCCCGCCCCGGGCGAGCTCCACCACCGAGAGCCCGAACGCAGCCGACGTGCCGAGCGACACGAGCACGTCCATGTTCGCGCTCCCGGCTCGCAGGGCGGCCCACGCGCCGCGGAAGAACCGCGCACCCGCGACGAGCTGCACGGGTGTCGCGAGCGCGAGCTCCACCCAGCCGGGGAGGTGCAGCGCCACGCCGAGCGGGTGCGCGAGCATCGGCAACACGAGCGGCGCGGTGAGCGCCGCCGAGAGCGCGAGGAGCCCGAGCTCTCGCCGCTCACGCGCCCGCTCCTCTCGCTCGAGCGCCTCGCGCTCCTCGCGGCTCGAGGGCGCCGGCTCCGCGCGATAGCCGGCGCGCTCCACCGCGGCGAGGAGCGCGGCCAGCTCGACGGCGCCCGGCGGCGACGCCACGCTCGCCGACTCCGACGCTAGGTTCACCTGGGCCGAGGCGACGCCGGGTACGCGCCGGAGCGCGCGCTCGACGCGCTCGACGCAGCTTGCGCAGGTGAGCCCTTGCAGTCGCAGGCGCGCGGTCGCCAGCGGCACGCGGAACCCCGCCCGCCCCACCGCGGCGGCCACGTCGGCGATCGAGGCGCGAGCGGGATCGAGGCGCACCGCCGCCTGCTCCGTCGCGAAGCTCACGCTCGCCTCCGTCACCCCCTCCACGCGGCCGAGCACCTTCTCCAGCCGGAGCGCGCAGGCGGCGCAGGTCATCCCCTGGACCGGCAGGGTGAGGAGGCGCCCGGGATCCGGCGGCAAGTTCACCGGCGAGGTCTCGCCGAGGGGCGGCATCTGCCCTCCGTAGTGGTCTCGTGGGGCGCCAAGTCAAGGGCGAACCCCCCGGTCCGTGCCTTCACCGCGCCGTGGAGCGCTCGGTGGCGCCTACCACGTGCTCCGGCCCGAGCAGGACCGTCGGCTCCTCACGGTCGATCGGCTGGAGCGACCACGGGTCGCGCAGGTGCAGCCGCGCAGCGCGGAGCACGAGCCAGCCGGAGTGCTTCGCGAGGTAGTCCGAGACTCGCGTCCCGGCGGGCACCTCGAGGCGCCCCTGCGCGCTCCCCCAGCGGAGCAGGCACCACACCTCGTGCTCTCCGGTCCGCTGCGTCGCTTGCGCGCTCGCCAGGGTCTCCGTCGCCGGGGGGATCGCGGCGACGATCGCGCGGCGGCGCAACCCGAAGAACGCGAGCGCCTCCGACTGGGCCTCGAGTCGCGCGTCCGTCAGCGGGACGAACTCGCGGCAGTGGTCCAGGAAGTCGACCAGCCGGCTCGACCCCGGGACGTGCAGCGTGCCCATGACCCAGCCGGCGGTGGTGAGGAAGCTCATCGGGACGAGACGTTGCTGCATGCGGACCCCTTCAGCCGCGCTCCCCCGCCATGCGCTCGGCGGGCAGGATGCGTGGCAGCTCCGTGAGCGGCACCGTGCCGCCCCGGACGAGCGTGATCGCCGAGTCCCGCATCGTGACGAGCCCGGAGCGGATCGCCAGCCTCCGCAGCTCGTCGAGCGGCGGGTGGTGGGCGATCGCGTCGCGCACCTCGGCGCCCAGGCGGAGGTACTCGACCGCCGCGATCCGCCCGTGCGTCCCGCGGCCGCTGCACCGAGCGCACCCCTGGCCCGCCCAGCAGCGAAAGTCCGCGGGCGCGCCGCCGGGGTAGAGCTCGGCGAGCACGCTCGCGTCCGGCTGCACCTCGACGCGGCACCCCTCGCACACGCGCTTGGCCAGCCGCTGCGCGACCACCGCGAGCAGCTCGCTGGAGATGCTGTTCGGGTGCATGCCGAGATCGAAGAGGCGCTGCACGGCGTCCACCGCGTCGTTCGAGTGGAGCGTCGAGAGGACGACGTGGCCCGTCTGCGACGCGCGGAGCGCCTCGAGCGCCGTCTCGGCGTCACGGATCTCGCCGACCAGGATCACGTCTGGATCTTGGCGGACGAAGGCGCGCATGGCGTCGGCGAACGCGAAGCCGATCCCGCCGTGCACCTGCGTCTGCTGTACGCCGGCGATCGAGTACTCGATCGGGTCCTCGACGGTGATCACCTTCCGCGTGGTGTCGCTCGCGAGCACCTGCAGGCCGGCGTAGAGCGTCGTGGACTTCCCCGAGCCCGTCGGCCCCACGACGAGCACGAGGCCCGCCGGGCTCTGGAGCAGCCGGCGGTAGTCGCTGGAGATCCGCGGCGGCAGGCCGAGCTCCTCGATGGTGAGGAGGTGGACGTTCTGCGGCAGGAGCCGGATCACCACGTGCTCTCCGTGGAGCGCGGGCTGCGTCTGGACTCGCAGGTCGTACACGCTCCCACCCGCGCGGAGCTCGATCCGCCCGCCCTGGGGCAGGCGGCGCTCGGCGATGTCGAGGTTCGCGCGGATCTTGATGACGTTGACGACCCCGACGAGATCGACGGGCGAGAGCTCGTAGCGCGACACGTCGCGGAGCTCACCGTCGATGCGCAGGCGCAGCCGCACGTGGTCGCCGTAGCGCTCGAGGTGCACGTCGCTCGCCCGCTCGCCGATCGCGTCGAGGAGCATGGCGTCGAACAGCGCCACGAACCTCGCGTCGAGCTCGCCGGCTCGGCCGAGCAGGTCGTGGCCTCGCGGCGTGCTCGCGGCACCCGCCGACCTCGGCGTGGTGACGGCGCCCGCTAGCTCGAGCGCGCTCCACAGGCGCCCGAAATCCGTCGGCGTGACGAGCCAGAGGTCGAGCGTCGCTCCGGGGAACGCCTTGGAGAGCTCCGCGGAGGCGGCGTCGGGGTCGCTCGTCGCGACGCGCAGGATGCCGGCCTCCTTCTTCACCGGGATCACCTGGTTATGCTCGAGGAAGCGCCGCGGCACCCCTCGCATGAGGAGCGGATCTGCGTCGGCCATCATGTCGTCGAACGTGCCGAAGCCGATCCCGCGCTGGAGCGCGAGCGCCCGGTAGATGTCGGTCGCCTCGGCGCGCGTGTGTCGGAGCAGTTCGTCGCCCAGCTTGACGCCGTGCTCGTGGGCGGCGTGGGCCGCGCGCTCGATCTCGGGCCGCGCCAGCACGCCCATCCCCACCAGCGTGTCGCCGAGCGCGCTCGCGAGGCGGACACTCCCGAGCTCCCGACTCGCGCACCGCCCGTCGGTGCCCTTGGTGAAGCACACGAGGCGGGCGTCGAGCGGATCGGTGCCCACGGGCAGCACGAGCGACCCGCCCGGGGCGAGCTGGGCGAGGAGCGCGTGCGGCACCTCCGTCGCGAGCCGGCACACCAGCACGGCGTCGTACGGTCCGTGCTCCGGCCAGCCGCGCCAGCCGTCGCCGTGCGCGACGCTCACCGACCCACAGCCGAACGCGGCGAGCCGGTCCCGCGCGGCCTGCGCGAGCGCCGGATCCTGCTCCAGCGTGAAGACGGCGCCCGCCAGGCGCGACAGCACCGCCGCTACGTACCCCGTCCCCGTGCCGACCTCGAGCACGCGGCTGCCCGGCGCCAGCGCCAGCCCGCCCAGCATCTCCGCCAGCGCCTCGGGCGGCGGGACCGCACGCGCGGACGGGCTCACGCCCCCACCGGCGCGAAGCAGCTCGTCGACTGGGATCTCCGCGATCGCGCGCGCGACCCGCGCACCGGGCGGGGCGGGCGGGGCGGTGGTCGAGGCGGGTGGGGTCGGTCGGGTCACGGGCTGCCTTCGGCGGCGAGCGTCACCAGCAAGAACCGAACCACCGGGCCGGGCCCGGATCGGGGTCGGCTCGCGCAAGGGTTGCGCCTGGCGCCCCCGTCCCAGCACGAACCGCCTCGCCCTCGGCGGCGGGCGGGCCCCGCTGCGTGACGCGAAGCTCCCGCGTTATACGGCGCCGCCCCGCATGCGCGTCCTCTCGCTGATCTCGCGGTCCTTGGCCATCCTGGGCGTGGCCGCGCTGGTCTTCGTGCCGTGGGCGCTGCGCCGGCTGGCGCTCGTCGGCGCGCCGTTGGAGCGCCAGCAAGCGCTCTTCGGTGAGCACCTGGCGCGCCTGCTGGAGCGGCTCGGCGCGACGTTCATCAAGTTCGGCCAGATCCTCTCGACCCGGCCCGATCTCATCAGCGCCCCGGTGCTCCTCGCCCTCGCGCGGCTGCAGGACGAGGTGCCCCCCGCGCCGTTCGGTGAGGTGAGCGCCATGCTCGATCGCGAGCTCGGCCAACGCCGCCACCGGCTCGCGACGCTCGGAGAGACGGCCGTCGCCGCCGCCTCGGTCGCGCAGGTGCACCGCGGCGTGCTCGACGATGGGCGCGAGGTGGCGGTGAAGGTCCAGCGCCCGCGCGCCGCCGGGCAGATCGATCGCGATCTCGCCATCCTCGGCTTCGGCGCGCGACTCGTCGATCGGCTGCCCTCGGTCTCGCTGCTGAGCCTGCCGGGTGCGGTCGAGCGCTTCGGTGAGGCGCTCCGCGGGCAGCTCGACTTCCGGCGCGAGGCGGCGAACAACCGGCGCTTCGCGGCCAACTTCGCCAGCGTGCCCGAGGTGAGCGTCCCCACCCTGGTCGACGAACTCTGCACCGAGCGCGTGCTCGTCATGGAGTTCGTCCACGGCGTCAAGGCCACGAACCCGGAGCAGGTGGGAGGAGATCGGAAGAAGCTCGCTCGGCTCGGCGGCGAGACGGTCCTCAAGATGATCTTCGAGGATGGCTTCGTGCACGCCGACCTCCACCCCGCGAACATCCTGCTCACGGAGGACGATCGCGTGGTGCTGATCGATCTCGGCATGGTGTCGGAGATCCCGGCGGATCTGCTGCGCCCCTGGGTGGAGACGTTCGTCGCGCTGGCCCAGCAGGACGGCCGGCGCGTCGCGGAGCTGCTCTACACGTACTCGCCGAACGTCGGGCGCGGGGAGTACGCGGCGTTCGAGCGGGACGTGCTCGCGAACCTCGACGCCCTGCACGGCAAGCGGCTCGGGGAGGTCGAGATCAGCGTCGCCGTCACGAGCATGATGAACGTGCTCCGGCGTCACCGCGTCCAGATCGATCCGGCGTTTACCGTCGTGAACCTCGCGCTGCTCGTCGCGGAGGGGCTCGGGAAACAGCTCGATCCGGAGATCGATCTGGTGCCGCTCGCGCAGCCGTATCTCGCGCGAGCCATGCTCGAGGCGCCGCCGGGGAGGGCGCCGGCGCGGGAGGTGCCGAGGCGGTGATGGGGGGAAGGGGAGGGGGAGAGCGAGGGCGGAGGGGGGGCGAGGGCGAGGAGGGAGGGCGAGAGGGAGGGCGAGAGGGAGGGCGAGAGG
>JADLEQ010000054.1 GCA_020846005.1 Polyangiaceae bacterium | reverse complement strand
TCCGCACCAGGGCGGGGCGTGCAACGAACTCGGGGCGGACGACGGACGCGCTTCTCATGCCCCCCTCAACCCGCGAGATCCCCATGGATTCCCGAAAATCGTCTCGTCAGGATGAGATCTCCACCGACTGGAAGAACCCGACGCCGAGCGGCCGCTACAACCTGGTCGTGGTGGGCGCGGGGACGGCGGGGCTGGTCTCGGCCATCGGCGCGGCGGGGCTCGGCGCCAAGGTGGCGCTCGTCGAGCGAGGGCTCATGGGCGGCGACTGCCTGAACTACGGCTGCGTCCCCTCGAAGGCGCTCATCCGCTCGGCCCGCGCGGTGTTCGACGCCACGCACGCGGGGCCGTTCGGGCTGCGCGGGGGCGGCGCCACGGTCGACTTCTCGGCGATCATGGAGCGCATGCGGCGGCTGCGCGCGGGCATCGCCCACCACGACTCGGCGCAGCGCTTCCGCGAGGCGGGCGTGGAGGTCTTCCTCGGCCAGGGGACGTTCGTGGGGCGCTCCGAGCTGCAGGTCGGCGACGCTCGCCTCCGCTTCGCCAAGGCGGTGATCGCGACCGGCGCGCGCGCCGCGAGCCCGCTGATACCGGGGCTCGCCGAGGTGGGCTTCCTCACCAACGAGACGGTCTTCTCGCTGACGGAGCTACCGCGGCGGCTGGTCGTCATCGGCGCCGGCCCCATCGGGTGCGAGCTGGCCCAGGCCTTCCGCCGATTTGGCAGCGAGGTGTCGATCGCGGCTCGCGACCCCCGCCTGTTGCCGCGCGAGGACGCCGACGCGGCCTCGGTCCTCGCCGCGCAGTTCGAGGCGGAGGGCATTCGGTTGGCCCTGGGCGCGAAGCTCGTGGGGGCCGAGCGACGCGGAGCGGACAAGGTGGTGCTCCTCGAGCGCGACGGGGCTCGTGAGGAGCTGGTGGGGGACGAGGTGCTCGTGGCCGTCGGCCGCGCGCCGAACGTGGACGGTCTCGGCCTCGACGCCGCAGGGGTCGCCTCGAATCGGCGCGGGGTCGAGGTCGACGATCGGCTCCGCACGACGAACCGCGACATCTTCGCGGCCGGCGACATCTGCTCGCCGTACAAGTTCACCCACGCCGCCGACGCGATGGCCCGCGTGGTGATCCAGAACGCGCTCTTCTTCGGGCGCAAGCGTTCGAGCTCGCTGGTGATCCCGTGGAGCAAGTACACCGATCCAGAGATCGCGCACGTCGGGCTCTCCCCGCACGAGGCCGCGGCGCGTCGGCTCGAGGTGCGAACGCTCACGGTGCAGCTCGGAGACGTAGATCGCGCCGTGCTGGACGGTGAGCCCGAGGGGTTCGCCCGCGTCCACGTCGCGCCGGGCAGCGGTCGCATCCTGGGCGCCACCGTGGTGGCCCGTCACGCCGGTGAGATGCTCGGCGAGGTCGTCCTGGCGATGACCGAGGGGATCGAGATCGGCGCGCTGTCGCGGGCCATTCACGCCTACCCGACCCAGGCCGAGGCATGGAAGCGCCTCGGGGACGCCTACCAGCGGACACGACTCACGCCGGGCATGATGGCGTTCTTTCGCCGCCTGCTCGCGTGGCGGCGATCGTGACCGCGCCGCAGAGGGCGCGAGATCGCACGCTGGCCCCGGGAGGTTGCGGCCTGTCCGCCGGACCCACGGAGGCGCCCGGACGGTGGGCTGGACCTCGAGCACGCGTCGGGGCGAGAGCACCACACGATGGCGGTGCCGGCGGCCGGGCCTCGCGCCGCCGGCCGCGGTGGGGTACGTTCCCGAGTGGCGACGCAGCGACCTCTCGGGAACGTCTCCGTAGGCGTTCGCCGCCAAGCCAAGGCCTACCATGCCGTATCAGGTGGATTTCCAGGAGGTGTCGACGGTCGGGCTCGAGTCGTCGCCGGTGGCGGCGGCGCTCGCGGGGCTGCGCGCGAACGAGGCCCGCTACTTCAAGAACAAGTATGGCCATGTCTTCTCGGTGGAGCCCGCGAGCAAGGCGCGGAAGACGATCGCGTGGGTCCACGGCGTGCTGAAGGCAGAGCGCGGCCTCGTGATCGAGTCGCGCCCCCTACAGGCGACCGAGTTCCAGGTGGAGAACCTCCGCTGGGCTTTCGTGTTCTACGAGAGCGGCCTGGCGATCAACGTGATGTACGCCATCGACGACGCGAAGAAGCGAGCCGTCGGCTTCAAGCTCTCGGAGGGGATGGAGATCCCCGCCGAGCTCGCGCCGCGGTTCAAGTTCGCGAAGCAGCGCTCCAAGCTCGCCGGCACGATCCGCGGCTCGTTCTTCGTGATCAAGGCCGAGCACTGACGGCGCGGCGCCCGCAGGGTGCCCGGCACGCCCCCGCGCGCCCGGCGCGCCCCCGCGCGCCCGGCACGCCCCCGCGCGCCCGGCACGCCCCCGCGCGCCCGGCACGCCCCCGCGCGCCCGGCACGCCCCCGCGCGCCCGGCACGCCCCCGCGCGCCCGGCACGCCCCCGCGCGCCGGCCCGGCGCGGTCGGCGGATGATAACGGCGAGGGGCGGCCGCCACCTACTGGCACGCATGCGATCCCCCGCTTCACGCTTCGAGGTCCGCTGGCTGCCGCTGGTGGTGTCGTCCCTGCTCCCGCTCCTCGGCTGCGACGAGGAGTCGCGGAGCAAGGAGCCCATCCCCGGTAACGACGCCGCCGCCGAGGGGAGCGTCGGAGGCACCGGCGGAGGGTCGGGCGCGGGCGGCGCGTCCGGCGCCGGCGGCAGCGCCGGCGCGAGCGGCAGCGCGGGTGCGGCGGGCGCCGGCGGCAGCGCAGGTGCGGCGGGCGCCAGCGGCAGCGCAGGTGCGGCGAACACCGTCACGTTCGTCGAGGAATTCGTCGGCACCGGCGACCTGGACCTCGCCGCGTCCACGTCGACGGTCGACGTGTCCGGCCCGGGTCGCGTGCACGCGCCGCCGCCGTTCACGCTCGGCGATCCGGGTGACGGGAGCGACGGCGCGTTGAACGTCGGCCTGAGCGGTGATGTCGAGCTCCCGGCCGGGGAGTACCAGTACACCTCGGTGACGGTCGAAGACGCGAACCTCTACTCGATGGGCGATCTCACCCTCCATGTGCAGGGGGATCTCGTCGTGAACGGCGCGCTCGAGGCGAGCGGTGCGCTCACGATCTACGTGGGCGGGCAGGTGCGCCTCATCAACGGCGTCGTTCAGAGCTGGACGAGCAGCCTCACGCTGCACCAGCGAAGTCGGCTCCCGCTGGTGGTGTCCGGCGGCTACAGCACCGCGGGCTTCGCGCCGTACTCGGGCTCGGTGGAGGTCTTCGCGATGGGACCCATCGACCTCGCGGGCGGGTTCTGGTCGGACGACGCGGGGACGGGGCCGTCGGGCGGCGTGGTGGTACGCGCTGCGGACACCATCACCATGGGCGACTCCACGCTCATCGGCATCCTGCGCAGCGGCGGCTCGCCCTCGGCGGGCGGGGGCGTGGCCGCGTACACCGAGCGCGATCTGCTCATCCCGAACGGCTACCTGTCCGGCGAGAACGCGACCGTCGCTGGCGGCGAGGTCGTCGCGCGGGCGGAGGGGGACATCACCCTCGGCGCGGACGGCGCGATGTTCGCGGGCGTCGACGGCGCGGTCGACGTGGTGGCGGGTGGGACGTTCAGCTTGGACGACTTCGTCTTCACGGACGGCGGAGGCAGCGTCACGGTGCGCGCCGCGGCGATCGCGCTGGGCTCCGGAGCGTCCGTGTTCCACTACGGCGCCGCGGACACCGGCTCGCCGGGCGTGCCCCAGCTCGTCGACCTCGCCACACCGGGCGACTTCTCGCTCGCGGGCGAGCTCGCCGGGGGGCCGACCTTCTGCGGCCCGGGCGGCAGCGTCGAGGTGCGCGCAGGCGGCGCGCTCTCCCTCGCGGCGCAGAGCCGGGTCGTGGGCGGCGGGTCGGTCGCCGGGTCCGCGTGCAGCGCGGGGGTCGGCGGCGCGGTGACGCTCCTGGCCGCGGGCGCGTACACGGCCGACGCGACGGCGGTCGTGCAAGGCGGGGCGGGCGCCACGCCCGGCGCGGTGACGGCCCTCGGCGGGCAGCCGCTCACCGTACCCCCATCCCCCCCCGGCGTGGTCACCTGGACGACCGTCACCTCGGCTGCGCTCCCGGTGCAGGCCGCGGGGGCGGTCTTGCAGTCGGCGAGCGCCACCTGGCTCGTCGAGCGGCGCGAGCCGGGCGTGCTCGAGATCGCGCTCGACGGCGCCACGTGGCAGCCGGCGGCCACCGCGGTCGGCGGGACGTTGGCCAACGGCTGGCGCTACCGGGTGCGCCTCCCCACAGGGCAGTTCGAGAGCGCCGAGCTCGACCGCGTCACCGTCGTCTACACCGTGCCCTGAGGGTGGGTGACACACCGGCGGCCCGGCCCCCCGTCACCCCGGCGCCCCGAGGAAGGGCGCGAGCACGGCGCGATCGAAGTAGACCTCATTGCGCGCCAGGCGTTCTCCCTCGAGGAGAGCGAGGTCCATGCCGTCCGCCTCGACGACCACGGCCCCGCCCGGGCGGCGGAAGGTCGCACGCCAGAGGAACGCCACGCCGTCGGCCTCGCGCAGGGCGAACAGCTCGCGCTCGTGCCAGGTCATCTGCCAGGCGGAGAAGAGCTTGGTGAGGTAGCGGCGGAGCGCGGCGCGGCCCTCGACGAAGCCGCGCGTGTTCGGGTCGCGGTAGCGCACGTCGTCCGTGTAGCAGTCGAGGACACGCTCGACGTCCTGGGCTGACCACGCGTCGAGGAACCGGGTCACCAGCGGGCGCAGGCGGGGGTCGCTCGCGCCTGGAGCGCCGGCTCCCGCATCGGGGGCGGACGCCCGGCGCGGTCGTTCGTCGGGGATCGGGGTCATCTGGGGCTCCTCTCACCTTGCCAGGGGATCGCGCCGAGCACGCCGCGCACGGTCGCCTCGACGAGCTCCTCGAACAGCGCGGGCGTCGGCTTGCCCGACTGGACGTAGGGCTTCAGCCCGCCGAACGGCGCGTCGAGCAGCGCGTAGCGGAGCCGGAGCATCACGTCCGCGTCGGCCCGACCGAACGCCCGCTTGCCGAAGCCGCGGAGCGCGGCGCCCATCCGCGGCTCCAGCGCGGCCGCCCGCGCGACGAGCGCCTCGGGCCAGGGCCCCGCGACGAAGTCCTGTCGCCGATGCAGGAGCAGCAGGCGCGCCTCCAGCGGGTGGGCGCGCGTCCACTCCGCCATGAAGCGCGCCGCGCGCACCGCGCCCTCGAGGTCGGTCGCCCGCTCGAGCTCCGCCACGAACGCCTCCTGGAACGCCTCGACGACCTCCATCCAGAGCTCCGCCAGCAGCTGCTCGCGGCTCTCGTAGCGGTGGTAGATCGAGCCCGTCGGCGCGCCGATCTCCTTCGCGAGCGCCGCCACGGTGAGCGCCCGCGGGCCGCGCTCCGCCACGAGCCGCAGCGCGGCGCCCGCCATGTCGCGGCGGTCGAACTTGGCGGGGCGTCCCATGGGCTAGTATTAGATTAGCTGCTCTATTACAGCGGCGCAAGGCTGGGGGCGCCCGCGCCGGCGCGTCGCGCCGCCGCTTCGCAGGGATCGACGCCAGCCTCGTTCAGGCCCGCGATGCCCCGCGGGGCGCCGTCCGTCCCGTCCAGGACGGCGGACGCGAGCCGCCTCCGGGCGGGGCTCGCCGCGCCGCTCACTCCATGGCGAAGAAGCGCCGGATCCGGGACAGGAGCTGCGTCGACTCTTGCTGCACGAGGCTCGTGCGCTCGTCCTCCGTGCGGCGCGTCAGGTGTTCGTCGAGCTCGAGCTGCCGCTCCGCGAGCACGAGCGAGAGCCGCTCGACGAGCTCCGGCCGCGCCTGCAGCACCGCGTCGAACGCGTCGTGGTCGATCACCAGGAGCTCGCACTCCGTGCGCGCGCTCACCGTCGCGGCCCTCGCCTCACCAGTCACCAGCGCCATCTCACCGAAGAACTTGCCAGCGCCGAGCCGCGCGAGCTCGACGTCGCCGGTCGAGGTCGTCACCGTGACGGTGGCCTCGCCCGCGAGGATGATGAAGAGCTCGTCGCTCTCCTCGCCCTGGCGCACGATCGCCTCGCCCGGCGAGTAGAGGCGGAGGGTCGCGCGCTCGGCGAGCGCTCGCCGCTCTCCGTCGTCGATCACCGCCAGGAAGCCGACGCCCTCGAGCGCGCGCTTCCGCCGCTCGATCCGGCGCTCGTCCTCGCGGGCGCGCGACTCGTCGGAGTGCTGCTGCACGCTGAGCGACCGCTGCGGGAGGCCGATCCCGATCCCCGCGCGACGGAGCGCGTACCAGATCCGCTCGCGCACCTGGCCATCGATCGGGTCCCGCTGCTGGAAGTCGTCGATGAACACGCGGACCCAGTACTGGACACCGCTCTCCGAGAACCCGCTGGTGATGACCGTGGGCGGCGGCTCGGTCAGGACGCCAGGCAGGTCACGGAGCGCCTCCAAGATCACGTCGTGGACCCTGCGCGGAGGCACGTCGAGCCCCGCGTGGAAGTAGAGGTTGCGCCGAGAGATCCGCGTCGGCCTGGTGAAGTTGGTCAGCGGCACCTTCGCGAGGAGGCCGTTCGGCACCACGATCTCGACTTGGTCGAGCGTCAGGATCCGCGTCGCGCGCCAGTTGATCTCGAGGACGCGACCGATGTGGGTCGTGTCGGTGTCGTACTGGATCCAGTCACCCACGCTGAAGGGCTCCTGGGCCTGCACCGCGAGGCCCGCGATCAGGTTGCCGAGCGTGTCCTGGAGCGAGAGGCCGAGGACCGCCGTCAGCAGGGCAGAGGTGGTGAGCAGCGACTCCGGCTGGAGCCCGAGCTGCCTCAGGAACCCGAGGAGGAGGACGAAGTAGACGACCCCCTGCAGGATGTCTCGGATGATCTTGGGCAGCGGCCGGCCGAGGCGGCGGCCGAGGAGCGCGTCGACGACGACGAGCACGCCCGCGCGTCCGATCGACGCGAGCAGCGCGGCGAGCGCCAGGAGCGAGGCGACGCGCCGCAGCGTCGAGCCGTCGTCGAACACGCGACCGAGCGCGTGGAGCGCGAGGTGCGCCACGAGCAGATACGCGGGCGGGCGGAGCGCGGCCCGCTCCTTCGCGTCGAAGAGCGCGAGCGCGACGAGGAGCAGCGCCACCGCGATCGAGACGCCGATCGTCTGGCCGGACGCTCCGCTGAGCGCGCTCACGACGGACTCCATGGGGGGGGCGAGGATACGCCCAGTCGCGCCGGCCGGTCAGCCCGCGCTCACGCCGCGCCCGCGGAGCCGCCCCCGGCGTCCGAGGACCGCGCCGACACGGCGGCGGCGACCGCGTCGACGAAGGCGGGGAGACCGGCGTCGTCTCCAGCGTCGAGCGTCGCGACGGCGTCCTCCAGGCGATAGCGCTCGACCACCGCAAACAGGTGATCGGCACGGACGACCAGCACGACCAGCGCGTCTCCGCCGAGCGCGTCCTCGATCGCGGCGTGGTGCCCCTCCCCCGAGACCTCGAGCTTGCTCACCTCGTCGACGATCACGACCTCGTGGCGCCCAGCGCCGTCGCGCAGCCACCCGCGCACGGCCGCGAACGCATCACCGTCGAACGCGAACGAGCACACGGTGTGGACGGCGCCGGAGCGCGTCCCCTCGGGTGGCGCGCCGCGGCGCGCGAGCGTGAGCCGCGTCGCTGGCGCGTCGACGCGCGTCGCCACGTACCCGACCCGCTCGCCGCCCTCCTCGACGGCGTCCTGGATCACGCCGCCCACGCGGACCCCTCGCGCGGCGAGCGCGGCGGCGACCCGCGAGGCGGTGCCCGACTTGCCGGTGCTCCGGCCGCCGGAGATGAGGGCCCAGGGGGTCGTCGTCACGTGAACTTCGAGTCGACCGGGTTGGCGCGGGTCGCTCGAGCGGAGCGGGGACCGATCGCGCGCCGGCCTCGGCGAGCGTAGCCGACGGCGAGCGCCACGTCCCGCCGGGCCGCGGTCTCGCTCGACGGACCGGCGCGGCTCGCGGGGGCTTCCGCGCGCGCGGCGTCGCTGGCACGCTGGGCGGGCCGATGGAATCCACGAGCTGCCCGCGTGCCTCCTGGGTGGAGCTCGACCTCGAGCGCGCGGAGGGCGAGGCCGAGTGGCTGCGGCGAGTGGCCCGCGTCGCCGACGAGCGTCGCGCGCTCGCGCGGGCGCGGCTGGCGCGGCTGGGGCTGATCGACGACGCCGGGCGCCCGATCTCGGATGCCCTCCCCGCGGATCTGATCGACGCCGGCGAGCACGGAGCCGGGCGGTGACGGCCGGGCGGCGCCCGATCCTGCTGTGCGTCGCGGGGCCCTCGGGCGCCGGGAAGACCACGTCCTTCCCGATCGGCGAGCTCGGCGTCGACTCGTTCGCCGTCGACGATCGGGGCGCCGCACTCACGGGGAGCTACTGGGCGATCCCGCCCGAGGTGAGGGCCGCCGTCGCGCGAGAGTGCGAGGCGTTCGTCGAGGATCGGATCGCGCGCGGCAGCTCGTTCGCCGTGGAGACCACGCTGCGCACCCCCGCAGCGCTCGAGCAGGCCGCGCGCGCGCGCCGGAGCGGGTTCTTCACCGTCCTCTGCTTCATCGGCCTGGCGTCCCCCGCGATCGGGTTCGCGCGAGTGCGGACCCGAGCGCAGGCGGGCGGGCATGGCGTCCCGGAGCGAGTCGCCGGCGCCATCTATGACGCGAGCCTCGGGCACCTCCCGCGGGCGGTGCGCACGTTCGAGCGCGTGCTCCTACACGACGGCTCGGCGCCGTGGGCGCCCCCTCGCCTCGTGGCGACCGCGCGCGACGACGCGCTCGCCGTCGAGGGGGCACCGCCCGAGTGGCTCGCGCGTGCGCTCGGGCTCGCGGCCGCTGCGGGCTGACGCGAGGCGAAGACCCTCCGGCCCTCGCGCGGTCGCCGGCCGCGAGCGCGCGAGGGGGATCGGCGAGCGTGGAGCCGCGCGCCCGCGCGCCGGCGGCTACGGGCCGCCGAGCGCCGCGAGCAGCGCCTGGGCCTCCTCCTGCCGATACGTGCCGACCTTCCCCTCCGCGAACGGCGCGAGCGCGGCCCGCGCCTCCGCGCGGCGCCCGAGCCGCACCAGGCAGAGCGCGCGGTTGTACCGCGCCTCGACGGCGAAGCGGCCCCGCGGCGCCGCGGCGAGGTATTCGTCCCACAGCGCGAGCGCCGCGGCCGGCTGCTTCTTGGCGAAGTGCGCCTCGTGAGCCCGGCGATAGAGCGCGTCGGCGGCGGGCTCGACCGAGCCGCTCGGCGCGGGGCCCGGCGCACCCGAACTCGCGTGCGCCGTGGGGACGGCGCCCGGAGGCGCCGGCGCGGGGGCCGCCGAGGCGGCGGCGCGCGCCGCGGGCGGGCTCTCCGGCGAGGCCGGCGCCGCGGCGGGCGGCTCGGGCGCCAGTACGGGCTCCGGCGCGGTCGCGGCGGTGGCCACCACGCGCGGCGCTGCCGGCGCCCGCGCTCCGCCACGCGCGACCGTCCCCGGACCGCTCGACTCGCGCGGCGCGACCGCGAGGCCGAGCGCGCTCGCCGCGCGGTCGACGAGCTCCGGCAGCCGGCCGCTCGCGGCCGCGAGCGCGGTGCCCCCGGCGAGCACCGCGGCGATCGGCAGCAGGAACGCGACGCGGATCGAGCTCGATCGGCGCTCGTGGTGCAGCGTGCGCAGGATGTCGGACCGCGAGCGCGCGAGGGTGTCGGTGTCGGGCTCGTCGCCCTCGGTCGACTCGCGGAGCGCGCGAGCCGCCTCCTTCAACAGATCGTCGCTCATCGAGCCCCCTCCCTCTCGAGCGCTACGCGCAGGCGCTTGCGCGCGTGGAAGAGCCGAGTCCGCACCGTGGCCTCCGGCGCGCCGACGATCACGGAGACCTCGGCCGCCGTGCGCTCCTCGACCTCGCAGAGCACGAAGGCCGCGCGCTGATCGAGGGGCAGCTCGTCGAGCGCGCGCTGGAGCGCGCGGGCGAGCTCGCGCCGGCGGGCGTCCTGCTCGGGATCGGTGCCGTGCGCCCCGGGCTCCGCCGCGAGCCGCTCCGTCGCTGCGCGACGCCGCGCGGCCGCCCGGACGTGGTGGCGCGCGTGGTTGACGGCGATGCCGATGAGGAAGGTGCGGAGCGAGCTGCGCTCCTCCCACCGCCGGATGACGCTCGGGAGCGCCACGAACACCTCCTGGAGGAGGTCGTCGGCCGCGGCGTCGTCGCCCACGAACCGCCGCGCGAAGGCGCGGACCGCGCGCCCGTGCAGGTCGAACACCTCGGCGACGGCGGCGGCCTCACCGCGGCGCAGCCGCAAGACGAGCGCCTCCTCGCGGCTCGGCGCGCCATCGACGAGCGTCGGGAGCATCCCCGACGAGCGTAGCGTGGCGACGACGGTGTCGGATCCGGGCGGCACGGGGGTGAGTGCCCAGCCGCGGAGCGAGCGTTCAAGCGCCGGGCGAGATCCTCGTGGCGCGGGGAGAGCCAGGGAGAAAGTCATGCAATATCCGACACTTGCTGGCCCTCAGAAGACCTCGAGCCCGGCGCTGGCGTCCAGGCGCTCGCGGTTCCCCTCGGATCGGAACTGCTGGAGGACCCCGACGGCGACGAACGGCGCGAGCCAGGGGGTGATCTGCCACCCGGCGCGCGCCCGGTAGCGCGCGATGTGCCGGTCGGGCTCGCGGGAGAAGGCGTCGTTCGAGGTCGTCGTGGCGGAGTAGACGATCTCGCCGCCGGCGAAGACGGGGCCGAGCTCTGCCTGGAGCCCGAGGGCGAAGTCGGCGGAGACGTCGTCCCGGCGCGGGTGGCTCGGGGTGAGATCCTGGCCGAGCCCGAGCGTCGTGTAGGCCGGGCCGTTGAGGTAGCGGACCCCGGCGCGCGCGAAGCCGTCGGCGTCGCCGCTCAGCACGAGGCGGGTGCGCCCCTCGCTGATCACGTTGACGAGGCCGAGCGGGATGCCGTCCACCCGGTCAGCGATGTTCACGAGGCCGAGCTGCACGCCGTGCACGTGCCCACCTACGTTGACCAGCCCGAGCTGGAGGCCGTTCACCTCGCCGTGCGCGACGTTCGCCCCTGCCGCGATCTGGAGGCCGTGCATGCCGCCGCGCGCGACGTTCGCGCCAGCGGCGATCTGGAGCCCGCCGACGTACCCGCGGGCGACGTTGCCGCCCGCCGCGATCTGGAGGCCGTGGACGGGGCCTCGCGCGAAGTTCCCACCCGCGGCGACCGCCAACCCGTGGAGCGAGCCCTGATCGGTCCCGCCGGCGGCGATGGTGACCCCGGCCATCGCGTCCTCCACGTGGTTCCACCCCGCGGCCACCAGCAGCCCGCTCGCCGATCGCGCCGACGTCGCCCCCACGGTGATGGAGAGCCCGCGCACGTCGCCGATCTCCGCGAGACCGAGGACCAGCGACGCGCCCTCGAGCGCGCCGCCGCGCGCGTGGACCGCGCCGAGGATCGCGTGGAAGCGCCGCTCGTCCGCGTCCCGGTAGAGCGCCACCGGGTGGAGCAGGCTCACCTGGATCGGCGTCGCGGTGAGCGCGGCCGGCGGAGGCGGCTCGACGACCTCGGGCGCAGCGCGCCTCGGGCGAGCGGGCGCGCCGGGCGCGCGCGCGCCCGGCGGGGGCGCGGGCGGCGCCGCGGCGGGGGCGGGCGCGCGCTCGCCACCCGCGGCGCCGCTCGCCGGCCCGCTCGCCGCGGCGGGCGCGTCCGCCGCGTCTGCGGGCGACGCGGGGCCCGGCGGGCTCGGGCCGGCGGCCCCTTCGGTCGGCGGCGGGGGGCTCACGTCCGACGGCTCGGCGCCGCGCAGCTCGGCCAGCAGCTCGCCCGCCTCGTCGCGGCCGAGGTTGCCCGCGAGCAGGGCGACCGCCTCGACGGCCTCGGACGGCGTCTCGGGCAGCTCGATCGTGCGCGCGAGCGCGCGCCCGGACTCGCGCGTGAGCTCGATCGCGACCCGCCGCCGCGCGACCAGCCGGATCTTCATCGTTCCCGCGGCGCTCGCGGCGCTCGGCGCCAGGACGATCCCGAGATCACGCGCGACGGCCGCGCGGATCGCCGCGGCGTCGAGCCCGGATCCGCCGACCTCGACCACCACGAACAGCCCCCGCCGCGCCGGCGCGTCCGCGGCTCGCGGCGCCCCCGGCGCGGCCTGCGCGAGGGCGAGCGCGGGCTGATGTGCCCACGCGGCGAGGACCAGCGCGGCGAGCAGGGACGGTGGGGTTCGCGTCATCACGTGCCTGAGTGCCCCTAGCCTACGCCACCGTTCACGCGCGCCCTTCAAGACTCGACGCGGAAGCGGCACGTGTAGCGGACCTTGGTCGCGACGGAGCGCCCGCCGCGGTCGCGCGGCGAGGACCAGCGCGAGCCCCGGACGGTGGCCTCGCACGCGCGGCCGAAGCCGGGCTCGGTCTCCGACGCGACGCTCACCTGTCGGGCGACGCCGTCGGCGTCGATCCGGGCCACGACGACCGCGACGCCGGAGACTCCGCGGCGGCGCGCGCCCTCGGGGTAGCGGGCGCGCAGCGCGGCGTCGAGCCGCGGCGGCCGGGGGCGGTCCGCCAGCTCGCCCACGGCGACCTCGCGCGGGGGGGGCGGCGCCGCGCGCCGCGGCGGGGGCGACGCCGGTACCCCCCCTGGGACACTCCCGGGACCCCCGCCAGGGACCCCGTCGCCGGCGGCACCGGCGGGCGCGTCCTCGGGCTCCGGGGGCGCCGCCTCAGCGGGAGCGCCCGCCGGCGCCTCGGCGGCCCCCGCGAGCCGGAGGGCGGGAGCAGCAGGCCGCGGCGGCGGCCCCGCCGCCGGGCGCGGAGCCCGGGCCGCGACCTCCGCGGGTGGCGACTCGGGGCGCGGGGGCGGCGGCGGGGGCGGCTCGTCCTTCGGAGGCGGCGGGGACGGCGGCGCCGCGAGCTCGACGGTGACGGGCGGGAGCGCGCGCTCGCTGCGCTCCGCACCGCCCGCCGTCGCGGCCGCGAGCAGCGACAGGTGCAGCGCCGCGCTCGCCGGGAGCGCGAACTGCCGCACCAGCTCGGCGAACGTGCGGCTCATGGCGCGTCGCTCCTCTCGACGACCGCGAGCGCCACCTGGTGCACGCCAGCCCGCCGCAGCACGTCGATCGTGTGCACGACGTGCCGGTGCGCGGTCGCGGCGTCAGCGGCCACCGCCGCGCTCGCGCCCGGTCCCGCGAGCGCCCGCGCCGCCGCGGTGAGCTCCGCGTCGTCGACCGGGCGCCCGTCGAGGTAGAGCGTCCCGGCGCGGTCCACGCTCACCTCGAGCCGGCGCGGCCGGGACTCGGCGCGCGAGACGGTCGGAAGGTCGAGCGCCAGGGATCGCGTGGCGAGCGCGTGCGCGGTCACCATCAGCACCACCAGCAGCACGAGCACCACGTCGACCAGCGGGGTCACGTTGATGCCCGTGATGGCGTCGTCCGAGTCTCCGGAGTGGCCGGCCATGGTCAGCGCGCCTCCGTCGCCACGGTGGCAGGGGCGCCCGCCACCACCTCGTGGGCGAGCGCCTCGGCGCGGGCCAGGCGGGTGCGCACGACGCGCTGCAGGAGGTTGAACGCGGCCACCGCCGGCAGCGCCACGAGCAACCCGACGGCGGTCGCGACCAGCGCCTCGCCGATCTCGCCCATCAGGCGCGTCGACACCTGCCCGCCGCTCGTCTCGAGCTCGCCGAAGGCGCGGATGATGCCGATGACCGTCCCGAGCAGCCCGACGAACGGCGCGTTGTTGCCGAGCGTGCCGAGGTAGACCAGCCGTCGCTCGAGCGTCAGCCGCACGAGCTGCGACTCTCCGGCGATGCGCTCGCGGGCCGCCACGGCGTCCGGGGCCCCGAGCCCTGCCGCGGCGACCCGCGCCTCGAAGCTCGGCGACTCCTCCAGCAGGCGGCGCGCCGGCTCGACCTCACCGCGCTGGAGGAGCTCCCGGAGCCGCGCCCGCAGCGCCTCGAGGTCGTCTCGCGAGGCGACCAACACCGCGGCGCGTTCGATCACGATCGCCACGGCAGCCACGCTGGCGGCGACCAGCGCCCACAGCACCCAGCCCGCGCCCAGGTGCGCGAGCATGTTCATTCGTTCCACGATGTTCATCGGATCCTCCAGTTCGTTTCGTCACGGGGCTGCGCAGTACGCGCGGGTCGTCCAGTCGACGCCGCCGCGCGAGTCGCGGGCGACGATCCACAGGCGCACGAGGCGCCCGTCGGCGGGAGCAGAGGGAGCCGTCAGCTCGACGTCCGCGGCGGTCGCGCTGCCCTCGATCCACGCGACCGAGGACGCGAGCTCGCCCGCGCTGGCGACCCAAGAGACGCGGAGCGGCTCGAGCTCGGCGCCGTCCGCCGGGTCGATCGGCTCGCGGGCGCTCGGCGCCGGCTCCACGGCGAGGCGCAGCGTCGCGCCGGGTCGCACGCGACGGATCTCGACCGGCGACTGGGCGCACGCCTCGCCGGGCGCGGCCCCCGGATCGGCGGGCGAGAGCGCGTCGGCGCCGAGCGTGACCGCCGCCGCCGTCAGGTCGGGGTTCCCGTTCCCCGTGCCGAGGGGCACGACGAGCGAGACCCGCTGGGCGAACCGGGCCTCCGGAGCGCAGGCCTCGGTCGAGCCCGGCGCCGGCGGCGCGTCCTCGCAGATCACGCCGAGCACCGCGAGGCTGCCGGCCTGCGCGTCGTCGGGCACCCGGAACGAGACGCTCGGAGCGTCCGCCGCGGGCAGCTCCGCGCGGACGACGGCGAACGGCGGCTTCGCACAGGAGGGCACGCCGGCCGCCGCGTCGGCGGCCTCGCAGACGGCGAACGCGTGCGCGAGGCGGACCTCGGCTCGCGGAGAGGGCACGAGCCAGCGCACGGTCGCGAGCTCCCCGGCCGCGGGGGAGGCGCGCCCGGGCGCGCCGTCCACCTCGACGCGCGCGGCGAGGACGCGCGTGTCCTCGAGCAGCGCGGGATCGGCGAGCGGCTCGTCGCACCCGGCGAGCGCCGTCCCCAGGCCGGCCAGGGCGACCAGCGGGAGGAGCGCGCGGGCGCGCGGGCGGCGCGCCGAGCGCGCTGAGTGGGGGCGGTGGGTACGGTGGGTCATAGCTCTCCTCGGATCCCCAGGTTGGGCAGGATCGGCACCCCCGACACGGGCTCGCGGCGGGAGTAGTCGTACGCGTAGCGGTACCCCTCCGGGTTTTCGGAGAGGTAGGCGTTCTGCACCTCGAGGTACGCGGCGATGCGGCCGGAGCCCACGCGGAACTGCTTCTCGAGGCGCAGGTCGAGCTGGTGGAAGGTCGGGTCGCGCTCGGAGCCCGTGGGCCCGTACACGGGACGGTAGAGGTCGAGGCTGGCGTCGTAGACGGTGCCCCGCACCGGCGTCTGCGGGTTGCCGCTCACGAGGCGGAAGCGTGTCCCCGCGCTCCAGCCCGCGCCCAGGTCGTGGCTCGTGGTCAGCGAGAGGACGTGAGGCTGGTCCTTGTCGAACGGACGGAGCGGGTCGTTCCGATCGCGCCGCTCGCTGCGCGACAGCGTGTAGGCGGCGAGCACGGTGTGGCCCGGCGCCACCTCGCCGTCGACGTACGTCTCGACGCCGTACGCGCGACCCCAGCCGTCGTTCTCGTAGAAGGGCGGGCGGCTGCCCTCGGTCGCGACGATGCGGTCGAACATCGTGCGCGCGAACAGGTCCACGCCGCCCCGCAGGGAGGGGCGGAGCTCCCGCTCGACGCCGGTGGTCAGGTGCAGGGCGCGGAACGGTCCCACGTCCGGGTTGCCGACCTCGGGTAGCGTCTGCCAGAACTCGGGCGGCTGGGTGTAGAGGCCGACGCCGCTCTTCAGCGTGGTGCGCGCAGCGACCCGGGCGCGCGCCGACAGCCGCGGATCGAACGTCGTCACGCCGAGCTGCGCGAAGTGATCGACCCGGAGCGCGGGGACGATCGTCACCCGCGACGACGGGCGCCACGCGAGCTCGATCCACGCCGCGGGCTGCTCGAGGTTCGCCGACGCGCTCGAGCGGAGCTCGCGGCGCGCGCCGATGGGCTCGCGGCCGCTCGGATCCCCCTCGAATTGCCCGGGCTGCGGCCCGCGGTAGCGAGCGTCCCAGTACGAGGCCGCCACGTCGAGGCCGAGGTTCACGTCGAGCTGCGCGCCGAGCGACTGGCGCCACTCACCGAGGACGAAGAGCTCGTCCTTGGCGAACTCCTGGTAGAGCGGCCCGATCTGCTGCAGCACGTGGAAGCGCCCGACCGTCACGCCGAGCTCGTAGGTCGCGGTCCGAGTGGCGCGACCCGTCCCGCGCGCCTGCACGCGGTGGTACTCCAGGGTGCCGCCCACGGAGCCGCGGAGCGATGGATCCTCGTCGGCGGGCGTGGCGAAGACGAGCTCGATCTGATCGCGCGACCCGAACGCCAGCAGGCGCAGCGTGTGGTCCTCGCCGAGGTCGTGCTCGACCATGCCCTGGTAGTCCCAGTAGACCGGCGCGGCGACGACCCGGTATGCGTCCTCGGGGACGAAGGCCTCGAAGGCGGCGTCCAGGTTGCTCCGCCGGGCGCCGAAGGCCACGCCCGTGCCGCCGCCCAGGGGGCCCTCCGCGAGGACGGAGGAGTCGACGAGGCTCACGTCGACGACGCCGTGCAGGCCGTCGCGCCGCGGGGAGCGGATCCGCCCCTCGACCACCCCGCCCGTCACGCGTCCGTACCGGGCGGGGAAGTTGCTCGGCTGCAGCGTCACGCGGTCCAGCAGGCGCGAGGAGAACGTGCTCGTGACGCCGCCGAAGTGGAAGAGCTGCGGGATCGGGATGCCGTCGACGTACGCCTGGCTGTCCTCCTGGGCCGCGCCACGGAGCACCGGGCGGGCGTCGCCGCTCGTCCGCCCCACCCCAGGGAGGGTCTCCACCGCGAGCAGAGCGTCGCCACGCGTGCCGGCGGTCGTCGTCAGCCGCTCGCGCGAGATCGTGCGCTCGGCGGGCTCGGGCGGCGCGCCCTCGACCTCCGCGGTCGCGCCGTACTCGTCGTCCTCCAGAGGGACCTCTTCGCCGGGGGTGTCCGACGGCTCCGCGGCGGGTTCGCGCGCGGCGGCGTCGGCGCCAGGTGAGTCCTGGGCGAGCGCGCCGCCCGCACAGGTGAGGCCGAACACGCCGGCAGCGAGGGTGAAGGGGACCCAGGGAACGACACGCACGAGGCGCTCCTCTCCGAACGACAGGGACCCCCGCGAAGCGCCGGGGCCCGAGCGGGCCGTTCGCCCGCGTTCGGCCCTCCGTGCCCGGAGCCGCGCAGACCGTTCATTCGGAGCTGTGCGGCCGTGTTAGCGTGTGCGCCGTGGCCCGCGTCTTCAAGAAGCTCTGCCCGAACTGCGGCGCGCCGCTGCCCCTCGAGCGGGGCGCCGCCGACGTCCCGTGCCAGTACTGTGGGCAGACGATCCACGTCGAGTGGACGAAGCAGGCGCCGCCGCCCACGGGGGTGCCGCGGACGACGCTCTACGTGAACCCGGCGAGCGGGCGCGCGCACATGTTCGTGATCGCCGCCGCGACGTTCGTTCCGGTCCTCGGGGGCGGCGTGTTCGCGGGCCTGGCGGCGTTCCGCGCCCGCGCGCGCGACGTGGTCGCGCTGGGGTTGCAGGCCGGCGGGGTCGGCGAGGTCACGCTCCCGTTCACCTGCGCGCCGAACCAGAGCGTCGAGATCGTCGGCAAGACGTTCGAGGGCAAGGGGACCGTCCTCCAGGCGGGCGCGCTCTGCAAGATCACGATCCGGGACAGCAAGCTGAAGGGCGACGTGGTGGTCGCGGGAGAAACCTCCGTCGAGCTCACCATCGTCAACAGCACGCTCGAGGGGGCGACGACCGCGGTGAAGCTGGACTCGAACGCCCGCGTGATCGTGAAGGGGCAGTCCGTGGTGAAGGGCGGCGAGCAGGCGATCGAGGTCGGAGCGAACGCCAAGCTCGAGGTGGAGGACTCACGCCTTGAGGGGGTCAGCGCCGGCGTCCACGCCGGCCCGAACCTCGCCGTGCAGGCCCGTGGCGGGACAATCACCGCGCGCGATCACGCGCTCCGGGCCAGCATGAACGCCAAGGTGAACGGCCGGCAGCTCGTGCTCCGCGGCGGTCGCACCGCCATCGAGGCCGAGCACAACCTGGGCGTCGAGGTGTCCGGCTCGACGTTCGAGGGCGGCGAGGCGGCGATCCGCGCCAAGCTCAACCCCAAGCTGAAGCTCTCGGGCGGGACGAAGGCGACCGCCAAGGAGAACGCGATCGACGCAGGGAGCAACCTCGAGATCGACGCCGAGGACACGACCCTCGACGGCGGGGACGTCGGCGCCCGCGCGGAGTCGAACGCCAAGCTCCGCCTGGGCACCAAGAGCCGCCTGCACGGCAGGAAGGTCGCGCTCCAGGCGGGGCTCAACCTGGAGCTCACGATCCGCGACGCCACGGTGGAGAGCGAGGGCGCGGCCGTGTGCGCCTCGTACAACGCGGAGATCACGGGCAAGGCCGGCACGATCCGCGGCCGCGAGGCGCTCCGCTTCACCCGCGCGCCGCGCTCGCTCGAGCTCGACGGCACGACGGTCGTCGGAGCGCGCAACCTGCGCGCGAGCGGGTGCCTCACCGGGAAGTGAGCGCCCGCGCCCCAGCAGGGATCGCAGGTGGGGGTCGGTCCCCGGCGCACGGCGGCCGAACGCCGGGAGCAGCTCCCGCGCCCGCCGGACCGCCCGCTCCGCCGGAGCCGGGCGCCGAGTCGACCGCCTCACCGCCGCAGCCCGCGAGCAGCATCGAGACGAGGAGGGCCGGGCGCGCGGTCACGGGTAGCGCTGATCCGGTGGAGGGCGGCCGTCGGCGGGAGTCCAGCAGGCGGGGCCGACCGGCGGGCACGGGTTGAGCTCGCGCCCGCACTCCTCCTCCCCCAAGAGTAGGGGGGATAGTAGGAACGACCGCTGCGTCCGCGCGGACTCGCCATACCACCCCCGGGTGGTACCAGCCGGGCGCGCCCGGCGCGCGCACTTCAACGGGCAGCCGCCCTCGCGGGTGCGCGCTCGCCGCTCCCCGGGCCAAGATCGCGACACCGGTGGCGCAGGCCGGGTCGCCTCGAGGGGGAGCCACACGGCGCCTCCGCCCCGAGGCGTCGCGCGCTCACCCACCCCCGACCGCTACCCCGCGTAGCGCCCCGCCACCACGACGACGCCGGTCGCCTCGTCCACCAGCGCGTAGAAGAACGGGCGGTCGACCACGAGCTCCACCGTCGGCACGCCGTCGTCGCTGATGCCTCCCACCGTGATGACGGTCGCCGCCGCCGCGATGGTCCCGCTCTCCTTGACCTCGATCGATGCGCCGTGGACCACGTCCTCGACGTACATCTCACCCGAGATCCCGGGTAGGCGGGCGCGCTGTGGGTCCATGGCCTGTTCAATCCCCTGCCGATAGAGGACCCATCGCACCCTACTCGCGAAATCGATCCGAAACTTCGGCATCACCAGGCGCAGCTTGGCGGGCCGGAGCGCCGCCAGGGTCGCGCTCGTCTCCCCGATGGCGCGCCGCTCCGCCTCGCCCAGCTGCCCGGGCCCCTCTGGCACCGCCACGAGCAGCCGCCAGCTCGCCCGGCCCACCGCCTTGTAGGGCAACGAGGCATACTCGACGCCCCCCTCGCTCGCGTACCTCCCCGCCATGCCGCCGTGCATCAGCTCGCGGGGCTCCTCGCGCGCGAAGTCCACGCGGAAGGGCCCAGGCTTCGTACGCTTCTCCGAGAACGGGCTCGCCCACGCGAGATCGAGCAACAGCGCGTTGACCAGCACCGTCCCCGTCCCCGGGGTCAGCGCGAACGGGAGACGCTTGATGCGCCCGCGCGTGACCCAGGCGATCCAGCGGTCGATGCGTGCCTTGGGATCGCCGCCGGACAGCGGCGAGAAGCCTGCCCCGTAGTCCCCGGCCAGCAAGTCGCGGTACTCCGGCGCAACGCCGCTCGTCCACAGGCGATTGCCCAGGCGCAGCCCCTTCTCACCCCCCGTGCGGTCCTGCCGGCTCCACGCCAAGTAGCTCCGGTACCACCCGTGGGGCTCCATCGGATCGTCCGGCAGCCCCAGCGCGCGCCTGAGCTCGGCCGCCGTCTCCCCGGCAGCGGCGCCGTACAGCATCGTGAGCGCGAGGTGCAGGCTCAGCGGCGAGAACACCGTCGAATCGCTCGGCTTGCCGCCGAGCTCGCGGTGGAACGCATAGGCGAACCGCTGCTGCGCCAGCCCGAGCGCGGCCGGCGACGGCTCCACCTTCGCGCCGGGCGCCTCGGGCGGCTCCGGCGGATCGCGGTCGATCGGATCCGGCAGCTCCACCTCGGGCTCCGCGCGGGCGCTCGCGGCGGGTGGTGCCCCGCTGAAGGCGGCCGGCGCGCCGCCCGCGCGCCGCTCGCCGGGTCGCGAGGCCACACCCGCGCTGCCTCCACCGCACGACACCGCCAGCGCCAAGGCGATGCAGGTGGCCGAGAGCGCGGCACACCAGCGTGGCCGCGCTCGCTTCGTCGCGGCCAGCGCGGCGGGGAGGGGCCTGGCGCGCCTCACGGCGTCGAGCTCCAGCGCGCGCCGCCATCGACGCAGGTGCCCCCGGAGTGCACGGGGACGCAGACCAGCACCTCCCCCTCGCAGCTCACGCCGGAGGCGGCGGTGGCGCGGTAGGCCACGTGGTACACGCGCCCGTCGAGGAAGAACCGCCGCTCGGCCCGGAGCGCGACCGCCCCGCCCCCTCGGAGGCGCGCGTCCGGCAGCAGGCCCCGCCGCTCGTCCTGGCGCACGCCCGTGATCTCGACCGTCACGCCGATGCCCGCCGGGTGCGCGACGCCGACCTGGACGCCCACGAACCCGAACGTGGGCGGCCAGAGTGTGTTGGGCGTGGCCGTCGCGCCGGCGCAGTCGGGCGCAGTGCGCGGGAGGAGCACGCCACCCGAGGTCGGCCAGGTCTCGAGCGAGAACCGCGCCGGGCGCTGCCGCCCCCGGACGAACGCCGGCCGTGGCTCGAGCATGGCGACGCCGTGGTGCCCGCTCTCGCGCAGGGTCCACTGCCCGCTCGCGTCGTTGGAGCCGCTCTCCTCGGTGAAGGCGTAAGTGCGCCCGAACGAGAGGGCCGCCGTATCGATCACCTCGACCACCCGCACCAGCCCGGCGCCCGCGACCGCCTCACTGCCATCTAGCGGCACCACGTCCGCGAGCGCCGCGCCCTGCACGACCCCGGCTGCGGTCGCGCTCACGGTCACGCCGAACCAGTCTCCTCCGAAGTAGCCGCCGCCCGCCCCCACGGCGGCCGCTCCCCTCGTGAGGGTGACGTGATCGACCGCCGTGAGCCCGAGCGCCGATCCGCGCAGGACGTACAGTTTGCCCTTCGCGTCGTCGTCGCCCGGCGAGCCGATCACGAGATCGTCGTAGCGGTCGCCGTCGGCGCGCGTGATCGCGAGCGAGCTGCCAAAGAGCGCGCCGGCCGTGCTGGGCGCCGGGGAGGGCAGGCCGCCCTGCCCGAGGTGGAGCGCGCGAACCGCGGGCGCCTGCTCCGAGCCCTCGAGCGTCACGGCCGGCGCCGCCGCGAGGCCCGAGGGGCTGCCGGAGAGCACGTAGACCCCTCCTGCGTTGGAGTCGAGGTCGGCGGATGCCACGGCCAGATCGACGCAGGGCCGCCCCTGGAAGACGTCGCCGTCGAAGTTCCCCGCCGCCAGCTCTTGCCCGAATCCGTCCGTCTCGCGCGAGCGCTCGCCGATGCCGAGGGACGAGCGGGTGAACGTCTGCGTCCGCCCGACGCCGAGCCCGGCCGCGCCCCCGTAGACCACACCCACGGCGCCCGCGACCAGGCTCCCGTCCGCCACCGCCGCCGGCGCGCCGATCGCGAGATCTTCGCGGCCGTCGCAGTCGAAGTCGCCCGTGGTCGTGGCGTAGCCGAAGGCCGCGCTGCGCAACGTCGTGCAGTCGAGCCCGCTGCCGATGGGGCAGACCTCGCGGTCACCGCCGGTGATGCCGAGGTCCGCCGGATCGATCACCGACCAAGGGGTCCAGCTCGTGATCTCGGTGCGGAGCGAGGGCGAGCCCTGGATGGTAAACACGGCTCCGTCTGGGAAGTGATCACCGCCCCAGTCGAGCTCGCTCGGTGCTCCGAACGCGAGATCGTCTCGTCCGTCGCCGTCGAAATCGCCTGCGGCGACCGCCAGCCCCATGGACGCCGAGCCGAGGGGGCTGAACTTCTGGCTGCCGTAGCCGCCCGCGGACTCGACCCAGAAGAAGAGCTCCACGTAGCTGCCCGGCGCCGGTTGGCCGTAGCCGCGGCACCGCTGGATGAAGTTCGACTGCGCGGCGGGGCGGCGCTGATCGGCTGGAACCGCTCCGGCGGCACCCCGGGGAACGGCTCGGCGAGGTGCACCAGCGCGACGTCGTAGGGGAGGGCATCGCGCACACCCCGACACGCCGGCCTGTACTTCGGGTGCACGACAACGCGGTCGGCGTACCTGGTGCCCGGACCGGGGTTCGGCGTTCCAAGCGACATGGCCATGTTCTCGGAGGGGTGGAGTGCCGCTGGACGCACGCACGTCACTCCATCGGAGCCTTCGTCGATGACGACGTGCGCGGCCGTGAGTACCCACTCAGGCGTGAGGAGTGAGCCGCTCCCGGTCTCGACGTAGGTGAGAGGGTCGGGCGGGTACGTCACCACGGGGTTGAACCGCACCAGGCCGTTCGCTGCTGCGTCCGCCTGCGTGTACTCGAGGCCGTTCCAGATGGGCTGGGCCTGCCGCGCCGTCGCCTCATCCGGCGGCGGCCGATCCCGCGGACCGCATGCCGCGAGCATCAGGACGGCGACGCTGGCTGGGCCGAACCGCCGGCGCGCTCGCGTGCCCTGCCGCCCCGCGCGAAGCGCTGGCTGCTGGCTGCTGGCTGCTGGCTGCTGGCTTCGTGCATCTCCCTACCTCCCGCTGAGCCCACCCGTCGTCTCGGCGGAGTGTGCCACTCCACCCGGGCGCGGGTCAACCCGGGAGTCCGCCCGCGCGCGTCCCTGTCCAGAGTCCGGCCGCGCGACGGGTAGGCGGCGCTCAGCGAGCGGGGCGCGCGGCGACTCGCGTGCCGGGGGGCGGCGCGCCTCGAGACGCACGGCCCTCGGCTGAGGGCGCCCGCTACCACGGCGCGACGAGGCCGACCGTCCAGCCCTGGGACGCCGCCGGCTGGACGACCACCCCCACGCCGAGCGAGCGCTGGGCTCGCATCGCGCCGACCGGCTGGGTGCGGAGCTGGAGCTCGCCCACGGCGAGTCCCGTCGGGAGCGAGAGCCAGCCGCTCGCGTAGCGCTGGTGCGCGATGAAGAGGTACGTCATCCCTGCGAGGTTGACGACGTTGCCCGCGATCCGCGCGAGCCAGCCGACCCCGCGCTCCTCGTCGGCTGCCGCCTCGTCGAGCAAGCGCTCGGCCTCGCGCAGCTTCGCCCGGCGCTCCGCGGGCGTCCCCTCGGGCAGCGCGCGAAGTCGGGCGACCGCCGTCACCGGGCTCCACGGGCGCAGCAGCACCGCGCCGAAGCCGAGCGCAGACTTCGCCGCGCCCACGGCGAGATCGATCGATCGGCCGCGATCCTCGAGCACGAGGGCGCCGGCGCCCTGGACGGCCGTCAACCCGCCGTAGGTCACGAGCCATGAGGTCCGCCACGCGCGCGCGGCCGGCGCCTCCGCGGCGAGCACCCGCTCGATGCGCGCCAGGCGCTCGACGACCGCCCGATCCGAGGCCTCGGCGCGCGCAGCCCCCGCGACGCCGCTCACGCCCCAGGCTACCAGGAGCGCGAGCGCGAGACGCCGAGGTCGTTGCACGCGCGAGCCGTAGCCCGGCGGCGCGGGCCCCTCAACCGCGGCGCCCGGTCCGGCGGTGGCGAGCGGCGGGGCGCGGCGGTAGCGTCGGCTCATGTTCCGGTCGAGCGCGCCGGGGTCGACCTCCGCCTTCCGCGACCGGGCGCCGGGGCTGCGGCGGATCGATCGCCGGGCGCGCCGTCTCCCGAGCCGCGCATGACGACCCAGCGGGTGCTCGTGACGGCCGCGTCCGCCCCGGCGTGGCGACGCCTCCGCGGCGCCGCTGCGCGCGCGTGGGTCGCCGGCTTCGAGGAGCGGCGGGAGGGGCGCGGCGGGGCCGTCGTGGCGTGGGCGCCGAGCGTGGCCGACGCCGAGCGCCTCGCCGAGCGTCTGCTCGAGGCGTTCGGCGCGGCGGCTGCGGAGGCGGTGACGGTCGCGATCACCCCGGAGTCGAGCGCGTGGCGAACGGAGTGGACGCGTCACCTGAGGCCGGTGGCGCTCACCGATCACGTGCAGTGGGCGCCGGTCGAGGCGGAGGAGTCCGCCTCGGCCCCGGGCGTCACGCGGCTCTGCTTCGCGCCCCGCTTCGCGTTCGGGGACGGCTCGCACGTGACCACCCGCCTCGCGGCGCGCGCCGTCGAGCGCCTGTGCCGCGAGCGGCCCGGGCTGCGGGTGCTCGACGTGGGGACGGGCACCGGCGTGCTGGCGCTGGTCGCGGTGGTGAGCGGCGCCGGCGGCGCGCTCGGCCTCGACGTGGACGCGGAGGCGGTGGAGGCCGCCCGGGACAACGCCCGCTTGAACGGCCTCGACGCGCGCTGCCAGTTCGCGGGGACGGCGCTCGCGGAGGTCGCCGAGCGCGGGGCGTTCGACCTCGTGGTCGCGAACCTGGAGCTCCGCCCGATGCGCGAGGCGCTCGGCGGGATCCTGCGAGCCGCTGGCGCGCGGGGGCGCGTCGTGCTGACGGGCCTGTTGGTGGACCAGGCGGAGGAGATCACTCGGGCGCTGCGCCGCGCGAACGCGAGCGTCGCGCCCCCGCGCGCCGACGAGGGCTGGGTGCTGCTCGAGACGCTGGCGTGAACCCGCACGGGCTCAGCGCATCATCGCGGGCATCACGCAGCGGACCGCCGCGGTGGTGGCGGGCTCGTCCGGCGGGTGGCGACCGCCGGGCGGGACCGCGCGGCAGTCGAGGGCGAACCCCGGGAGCAGCGCGCGCTCGGCGGCGGAGCGGATCCCGCACGGGAGGCGGCTCGGGCCCACCCCGAGCTCGAGGCCCGGGGCGGGGCAGCTCTCGCCGAGGGCGACGAGCGGCAGACCGGCGTCCGCCACCAGCGGAGTGGCGGCGCACGCGACCAGGCCGTCCCACGGGATCGCGCTCCGCTCACCACTCGGGTGCATACCCACCCGGCACTTGCTGACCGTCGGAGCGTCGCAGGGCTCCTCGGTGACCCACTCGGCGATCCGGCCGAGCCCGAAGTGCAGCGGGTCGCTCCCCGAGTGCGTGACCGTCACGGCGGTGAGCCCGAGGGCGAGCTCGGCGCGCACGCGCTCTTCGCGGGTCGGCAGCCGACCAGCGAAGCGCATGTAGCACCAGCTCTGCGCGAGGTTCGCCTCGACGACGGCGGCGAGCGTGCTCGGCGCGGGGAGCGGCGCGCGCGTCTCGCCCGGGGCCGGCTGGTTCAGGGGCGTGACGTCGGGACAGCGGATCGTCTCGTGCTCGCCCGCCGAGCACGAGAGCGGCTGCGCGGCGATCCAGAACGGCGCGAAGTCGACCCCCAGCCCCGGGAGATCCGGCGAGCACAGCTTCGAGAACGGTACGCCGAGCTTCTCGGTGACCCGCGGGTCGCAGTCGGCGGCGGTGTGCGCGGGCCCCGCCGACGCGGAGGGCGCCGGGCCCGCCTCGACGCGCTCGGCCCCGCGGCAGCCCGCGAGCGCCGCCCCCAACCCGAGCGCGAGGAGCCCCCCCGAGCACCTCATGACGCCGCCGGCTCCGAGCCGCCGGTCGCCGCCGCGGCGCGTCGAGCCCGGAGCCGCCCGAGCACGAGGTGGTACGCGGCCACGAGCAGGACCCCAACGGCGAACACCGTCAGCCAGTAGGTACCCGTGCCGGGGTAGGCATGGGTGGCGAAGTTGCCGATCTGCTTGTGGCCCCAGATGGCCGGCATGAACGGCGCCACCTGGATGGGCGCGTCGGGCGAGAGATCGTGGCCGTACGCCCACATCTTGTGGCCGAACCGGAAGAGCGAGAACCCGCCGAAGTAGGCGATGAGGACGGCGAGGTCGACCAGCGCGCGGACGTTCCCCAGCGCCGCGACGCGCACCAGCAGCAGCCCGAGCGCGCCGAAGCCGAAGGGCATCCAGTCGAGCTCGGTGAACATCGAGCGCTCGAGCTTCTGCATCCCGATGTAGTGGTTCAGGATGTTGATCTCCTTGATGTCGGCGCCGCCGTGCCCCCCCACGAGGGTGTACGAGTAGACCTGCAAGCTGAGCCCCTTCGGATACTGCGGCGCGCTCATCTCGATGTGCCAGAGCGGCTGCACGAGCCCGATGACCAGCGGCACCATCAGCAAGAAGAGGATCGGCCTCGAGCCGAGGTACAGCGGCTCGTCCATGAACGCGTAGAACCCGTCCAGCGCGCGCTTCATCCGGTCTCTCATGCGCGGGATCGTGTCACCGATGGGCGCGCGACACGAGGGGCGGCCGGCGGGGGCCGCCCAGCGCGAGCGCGGACGGTCGCCGCACCCGCTGCGCGGCCGGCCTGCGGGCGGCCTCCCGCCCGCGCCGCGCGCTCAGTCCTCGCTCGCCGGGAGCGCGCGGAGGCGCGGATCCGCGGCCAACTCGGCGGGCGTCACCACGAGCACGCACTCGAGCGTCGCGCGGGTGAGGGCGATGTACATGCGCCGGTCGTACTCGGTGGGCGAGAGCGACAGCTCGACGAGGACGACCAGGGCGCGCTCGAGCCCTTTGAAGCGGAGGAACGTGTCGGTGACGAGGTGGGCGTCCGCCGCCGGATCGTCGGCGCGCCGCGCCGGCACGCCGCCGAACACGCTCGCTTCGACGAGCGCCGTGCGGCCGCGCCCCGCGAGCGACAGCACCGCGACATCGCGCGCCGCGAGCCCGCTCGCGAGCGCCGCCCGCACGCAGCGCTCCGCGGCCTCGGGCGCCGCGCGCTCGTCGGCGACGCGCACCACGCGCGCGCCCTCGCGCACCTGCGCGATCCCCTCGGGCCGGGCGCCCGAGCGGTAGCCTGCGGCGAACCGCGCGAGATCGGGCGGGTTGCGGTGACCTTCACCGAGCTCGATCACGGCGAACCCCTCCGGGGGCGCATCGAACCGCATGCGGTCCGGCCAGTACGCCTGCTCCGGATCCGCGAAGACCCACAGCGCGCCCCCCGCGCACAGCGCCCGAACGAACCGCCAGTCGCCGACGGTGAGGTCCTGCGCCTCGTCGACCACGAGCGCCAGGGGCGCAGGGTCGTCTCGCCGCGCGAGGAGCTCCGCGGCGTCCGCGCTCACGCCGTCCCAGACCGCGCCGTCCCAGTCGTCCCGGGAGATCCCGGGGGCGGGGGGGCGACCGGCGCCCTCGAGGAGATCGGCGGCGAGCTCCCGTACGGGGCTCGCGTGGACCCCGGCGCGCCCCACCGCAGCGGCCAGGGCGCGCGTGAAGCAGACGAACCCCACCGCGCCCTCCTGGGCGGCGAGCAGTCGCGTCGCCTCCAGCGCCAGGAGGGTCTTCCCGGTGCCCGGCCCGCCGAGCACGACCATGCGTCGATTCCGCGCGACGCTCCGCAGCACCGCCTGCTGGGCGGCGTTGAAGGGCGCGAGCTCGTGCTGGCGGAGCGCGTGGCGCTCGCCAAGCCGCCGCGCCCGGACCCACGTCGCGCCCCACAGCTCGTGCAGCGCGCCGAGCCAGGCGTCGCCGGACGGAGCACCGACGGGCTCCCCGCGCGGCGTGCGGAAGTGCCGCTCCACGAACGCCTGGAGCGCCTCCGCCAGGAAGTCGAGATCCCGCGCGCCGAGGCTCGCGTCGCGCAGATCGCCCTGGGCCGGCGGCTCGAAGAACTCTACGTCGGGGAAGCAGGTCGCGATCTCGATCCACACACGCCGGAGTCCGCGCTCCGCGAGCACCTCCTGCAGCACGCGGCGATACCGGTGCGCTTGCTCGCGCGGCGCGGCCACCTGACGCCCGTCCTGGTACCAGCACCCGTCGCGCACCTCGAGCGCGCCGCCCTTCACCTCGAGCACGATGACACCACGCCCCGGCACCGCGAGGAGGAAGTCGGCCTCCGCCTCCTCGCGCCGAGCAGAGCGGACGCGAACCGAGTGCCACGCATGCCACCCGGGGGGGAGGCCACGCCGGAGCGCCTCCCACACCTTGCGCTCGGAGCGCGGGCAGCCAGGCCGCGGGGTGTCCGCCGGGTGGACACCCGGCGCGGGCAGCGAGGACGGCTCATCGAACATGGAATCCATCGGCGGGGCGGCGACGCGCGGCTCCGAGGCGCACGCACGCTCGCGACGCAGGCGGGCAGGATACCGTCGAGCGCGCGCCGCGTCTCCACCGCGAGCGGACCATTCCGCGCCAGACCGAAGTTCGCCCACGGCGGAACCGCCCGCGTCCGACCGCTGTCGGCCGCCACATGGCTCTGCTCACTCTCCGCGTGCGGTTCGAGGTGCTGGCGCTGGTCGCCGGCGTGGTCGGATGTGCGTCTCACGCCGCGGGGCCGCCGCCGAGCGACGTGACTCCCGCCCCGCCCCGAGCGTCGCTGTCGCGAGCGCCGGCGCACGCACCGCCGCGGAGCGCGGCAGCGGACCCCCGCCGCTCCCCGCCGGCCTTCGAGGCGCCTGCGCGATCGGAGACCGAACCGACGGACGTGCCCGCCGAGCCGCCCTCCGCGGCGGAGCCGCAGGCGGGCGCGGACGCGGAGTCCGACTCCGAGGACTCGCGTGTACACGCGGACGGCCGCACCGCCGACACGGTGACGGGGCTCCGATCGAGCGCGCTCGTCGAGTCGAACCACACCGTCGAGGTCGACCTCGGCCACGGCGTGGCGCGGCTCACCGTGCGGCGCGACGTGTTCAACGGCGGCGGGCGCCACGACCAGGCGACGTTCCATCTCCAGCTGCCAGAGGGCGCGGTGGCCGTCGGGCTCCGCACGCTCGGCACGCTCGACGGGCGCCCGCACTGGTACGCCGGCGAGCTGCTCGAGGCCGAGCTCGCCGCGAGACGCTACCGCGAGCTCACGGGCATCGGTGGGTACTACCCCAAGGATCCGGCGCTCCTCTCCTGGCGCGAGCTCGGTCACCTCGCGCTGCAGGTCTTCCCGTGTCCCCCAGGCGAGACGAAGTCGGTCGAGTACACGTTGCTCGTGCCGACGCGCTGGGAGGGCGGCCGGCATCGCGTCGAGCTGCCCCGCCTCGGCACCCGCCGGGTGGCGCCGCACGTGCGCATCGTCGCCACCGACTCGCGCGACGCGCTCTACCTCGGCCCGCGCCGGATCAACGCGGGGCACACCGTCGTCCAGCGGGGGGAGTCGCTGGAGCTCTCGCTCGCCCCTGCTGCGCCGGCGCAGCTCGAGGTGCAGCTCGGCGAGCAGCCCGTGAAGGCAGGGCAGGTGCTGCGCCGCGTGGATGTTCGCGCGGCGCCGCGGCTCTCCGCCCCGCCGCGCGACGCGCGGGTCGTCCTGGTGGTCGACGCGTCGCGCTCCCTCGCGGGCGACGCCCCGGCGGCCGTCGCCGCTGCGCGCCACTACGCGGCGGCGCTCCCGGAGGACGCGCGGGTCGAGGTGATCACGTTCGCGCGGCGCGCGCGGCGGCTGTTCGGCGCGTTCGCCACGGCGGCCGACGCGCGCGCCCGGCTCGCCGCGCTCGAGCTCGAGCTCGCCAACGGCAGCGCCGTCGACGAGGCGCTCGCGCTCGCCGACGGCGTCCTGGCGAAGGAGACGGCGCCGGCGCCGCGCCGGATCGTGCTGCTCACCGACGCGCTCCCGCGCGCGAGCACCACCGTCGACGCCCTGCGCCGCAAGCTCGTGCGGAGCGGCGCCCTGCTCCACGTGGGGCTCCCCGACGACGCCGGGGCGGCCCTCGACCGCGACGACGCGCACGAGTGGGCCGCGCTCACGCGACCGTCCGGCGGGCTCGTGTGGAGGGCGCGCGCGCGCGCCGCCGACGAGGGCGACACCGCGCGCCGCGTCTATGAGGAGTGGGTCCGCCCGATCCGGATCCACGGGCTCGAGATCGTGCAGCCGGGGCTCACCGCGCTCGAGCCGGGAGACTTGGCGGAGGGGACCGCGTTCGCGTCGTTCGATCTCGAGCCGTCGGCGTCCGGGGTGATCACGGCCCGCGGCGAGCTGTGGACACAGCCCGTCTCGCAGACGGTCGGCAACGACGCGTCGCACACGCAACGATGGGTCGCGCTGTTGTTCGGGGGCTCGCTGGTGCACGCCATCGACGAGCGAGACATGATGCCGCTCGCCGTGCTCGGCCGCGCGGTGTCCCCGGTGACGAGCTACCTCGCCATCGAGCCCGGCGTGCGGCCGAGCACGGAGGGCCTCGAGTGGGGATCGGGGACGGGGATCGGCCTGGGCGGGATCGGCTCGGGCGGCGGCGGGCACGGGATCCACTTCGGCAAGGCGTCGTTCGATCGCGCCGCCTGGCTCCGCGAGGCGCTCGAGCCCGCCTGGCGCGCCTGCTCCTCGCGGGGGGGGCGCGCCGAGGTCGTCGTCGAGACGACGTACGCCGAGGTCGTCGACGCACGAGACGCCCTCCCGGAGGGCCGGCGCGACGCGAGCCAGGAGCGGTGCCTCGAGGAGGCGGTGTGGGCGCTCGAGCTGCCGACCGAGTTCAGCGCGGCCCGCGCGACGTACCGGGTCGCGCTCGGCTCCTGACGGCCGCACTGGGCACGCCGCGCCGGCGCTGCTACGACCCCGCCGCCCATCCCCGGCGGGATCCCACTCGACCATGCAGCAAGGCGACGACGAGGCCGCCCCCGCGGCCGCAGAGCGGGACTCGCCCGCGCTCCCCGCGGAGCGCGCGGGTGACGCCCCTGCCGAGCCCGGCGCGGCCTCGCTGGGCGGCGAGGGCTCGGAGGAGCGGGCGGCGCGCCCGTCCCGGGCCGACGTGGGGTGGGGCGCCCTCGCCTTCGTGCTCGGCGCCCTGCCGGTGTTCCTGCTCATGTGCACCGAGCGGCGCTGGTCGTTCAGCGTGCCGGTCGGGTTCGTCGGGTGCAGCGTGGCGGCGCTCGGCGCGATGCGCGCGCTCGGCGCCTTCCGGACGGGCGAGCGCCAGGAGCGGCGCGAGGTCGGGTGGAGGGCCGTCCGGGGCCGCCTCTTCGAGCTCCTGGCGAGCGCGGTCGCGCTGATCGCGGTGTTGCGGGTCGCGGTGGCGGGCACGCTCCCCGCGCCGCGGCTGTCGTCGGCGGTGCTCGTCACCGGGGCGTTCCTCTGGTGCGTGGTCGCCGGATTCCGCGTCGCGGAGGCGCTCGGGGTCTACGGCGCGGACGAGCGCGGCGAGAAGGTCCCCATCCACCGGCGCCACGGCTTCTGGCTGGTCGCGCTGATCACGCTCGTCTACCTGCCGCTGCTCGGCTCCTACTCCTTGAGCGATCCGTGGGAGACCCACTACGGGGAGGTCGCGCGGGAGATGCTCTCGCGCGACGACTGGATCAGCCTGTGGTGGGCGCAGGAGGGGTGGTTCTGGTCGAAGCCCATCCTGAACTTCTGGAGCCAGGGGCTCGCGTTCTCGCTGCTCGGGGTCCGCTTCCTGCCGGACCAGATGCTCTCCACGGTGGCGCAAGGTCGCCTGCCGCAGCCCGAGTGGGCGGCGCGCATGCCGGTCTTCCTGCTCACGCTGTCCTCGCACTACCTGTTCTACCGCGGGCTCGCCTCCGCGTTCGGCCGTCGCGCGGGCTTCCTCGGCAGCCTGGTGCTCGCGTGCCTCCCCTACTGGTACCTCATCGCCCACCAGACGATGGCGGACATGCCGTACGTGGCGCCGCTCACCGGAGGGATGGGCCTGCTGCTCTGGGGGATGAACGTGGACCCGGAGCGGCGGCTCCCGGCGGTCGAGATCCCGATCGGCAAGCGCCGCCTGGTGCTCTCGGCGCAGCACCTCGTCTTCTACCTGGTCGCGCTGCTCGTGATCCCGCAGGTGCTCTACCTCGCGTCGCGGCACTTCACGTTGCTGTTGCCACCCAAGGCGTTCGGCTTCCTGGCGCCGCACCTCGATCAGTTCTTCTCGGGCTCGGGGGAGGGCAACTGCGGGCTGCCCGGCAACGAGGCATGCCGCGACCAGCGGCCGGTCCACCCCGCGGTGCAGCCCGGCTACGCGGCCGTCGGCTGGCTCGCGCTGCTCGGGATGTTCCTCTGGACTCGGCGCGGCGAGCTCCGCACGCAGCGCGTGCTCTACCTCGGCGGGTGGCTCCTCGTGACGCTCGCGGCGATGGCGAAGGGCGCGCCCGGGCTCGTCCTGCCGGTCGCCGCGGTGCTGGCCTGGGTGTTCGTGACCCGGCGCTGGAGGGAGCTCGAGCGGCTCGAGCTCCCGGCGCTGCTGCTCCTCGTCGCCGTGATCGTGCTGCCCTGGTACGTGCAGATGTACCTGCGGCACGGCGAGCCCTTCACCGATCGCCTGCTCTTCCACGACATGTACAAGCGGGCGTTCGTGCACGTGCACGACACGAACACGGGCGACGACGTGAGCTTCCGCTACTACGTCTGGCAGCTCGGCTACGGTCTCTTCCCGCTCACCGGGCTGGTCGCCGCGGGCCTGCTCGACTGGCTCCGGCGGCGGGACGCCGAGACGACGGTGCCGAGCCAGGGCGCCGCGCTGCTCGTCATGTGGTTCGTCGCCGGCTTCGGCATGTTCACGATCACGTTGACCAAGTTCCACCACTACGTGCTGCCGGTCGTGCCGCCGGCGGCCGCGCTCACGGGTGTCCTGCTCGACCGCGCGCTCGCGGACGGCGCCCTCCCCCGCGGCCGGTCGCTCGCGGCGTACTTGGCGGCGATCACGGCGTGCGTGGTGCTCCTCGTCTACGGCGTACTCCGGCTGCTGCCGGGGACGGTCCTCGGCGCGGTGCCGGCGGGCGGCTTGCCGGCGCCGACGCCATGGCTCGGCGTCGCGGTCGCCGCGCTCGGGCTGGCGGGGCTGGTCGCGATCGTCGTCTGGCAACGCCGCGCGAGCGCCGCCGCGATCACCGATCCCGAGCACGATCCCACCGGCGCGCCGGCGCCGTCCCCGGGAGAGCAGGCGTCGCACCAGGCGGCGATGGGCGTCCTCGGCCTCGGCGCCGCGGTCGCGACGGTGCTCGCGGGGCGCGACCTCGTGCTCGAGGGCAAGAGCGACCCGCCCGGCCAGGCGCGCCTCATGCAGCTCTTCACCTACAACTACCGCCGCCCATTCCCAGAGTCGCTCGACTTCGACGCGATGCTGCTCGGGTTCACGGTGGTCGCCGCGGTCTTCTGCCTGCTGCTCATCGCGAGGAGCGCACGCGTGCACGCGGTCGTCGGCTCGGTCGTGCTCGGCGTGCTGGCGTCTGCGTGGGGCGTCAACGTGTACCTCTTCCGCTGCGCGCCGCACTGGGGGCAGCGAGAGACAGCCCTCGCCTACTACCAGGACCGCACCGGCCCGGAGGAGCCGTTCGTCTCGTACCAGATGAACTGGAAGGGCGAGAATTTCTACAGCGGCAACCGGACACCGGCGTTCGTCTCCAGCGGGCAGAAATTCAAGGACTGGGTGAAGGAGCAGCGGGCGAAGGGCGTGAAGCGCATGTACTTCACCACGGAGCACGGCCGCATGGGCTCGCTCAAGGGCGAGCTGGAGAACCCGCCGAAGCTCGAGGTCATCACGACCAAAGAGCTGAACAACAAGTTCATGACCGTCCGCGCGGAGTGGTGAGCGTCTTCGGGGGTCCCCCCGGCTCGCGCACCAGGCGAGCCGCTCAACCCGGCGCGCGCCGCCCGAGCCACCGCGCCAGCGTGTTGCGTCCGACGCCGAGGCGCCGCGCCGCCTCCGTCCGGTTGCCCTGGGCGGCTTCGAGCGTCGCCTCCACGTAGCGGCGGAGCGCGGCGTCCAGCGGTAGCCCGAGCGGGAGCGCCACCGCGCCTCCCCCAGCGGCAAGGCCCGGAGCGGCGCGCACCTCGCCCTGCGCCACGACGGGCGGCAGCAGGCTCTGCGACAGCTCGCCGCGCGGCGACAGCACGACCGCGCTCTCGACCCAGTGCTCGAGCTCTCGCACGTTGCCGGGCCACGCGTGCGCGACGAGCCGCGCCGTAGCCGCTTCGTCGAACACGAGCGGCGGTCTCTCGTAGCGCCGGGCGTAGGCGTCGGCGAAGTGACGCGCGAGCGCGAGGATCTCGGCCGCGCCCCGATCGCGGAGCGCCGGCACGCCGATCTCGACGACGCGCACGCGATAGAGCAGGTCCTCACGGAAGCGCCCGGCGCGCGCGAGCGCGCCGAGATCGCGGTGGGTCGCGGCGACGACCCGCGCGTCCGCCACGAGCGTCTCGCGGCCTCCGACGCGCTCGAACTGGCGCTCCTGCAAGAACCGCAGCAGCTTGCCCTGCAGCTCGAGCGGCAGCTCGCCGATCTCGTCGATGAACAGCGTGCCGCCGTGGGCGAGCTCGACCCGCCCCCGAACGCGGCGATCGGCCCCGGTGTAGGCGCCGCGCTCGTGGCCGAACAGCTCGCTCTCGACGAGCTGCGCGGGGAGCGTGGTGCAGTCGACCGTGACGAGCGGCCCGGCCTGCCTCGCCGAGTTGACATGGACGGCGCGCGCGAGGAGCCCCTTGCCGGTGCCCGTCTCCCCGGTGAGGAGCACGGTGGCGTCCGTCCGCGCTGCGAGCTGGATCCGCTCGTAGACGCGCACCATGCCGGCGCTCCGCCCGACGACGTGGTTGAACGGCCCACGCAGCACCAGCCCGGGCTCCGACTCGACGGCGGGGCGCAGCGTGGTGAACGCGAGGACGCGCGCGAGCTCGCGCGCCAGCGCCGTCACGTAGCGCGCGTCCTCTTCGTCGAACGGGCCGTCGACGCGGTTCAAGAGCTGGACGACGCCGCGGACGGGCGCGGAGTCCCCCTCCCGCAACGCGGCGACCAGGACGCTCCTCGTCCGGTAGCCGGTGGTGCGGTCCGCGGTGGGATCGAAGCGTGGATCAGCAGACGCGTCGTCGACGCGGACCAGCTCGCCCGTGCGCGCCACCCAGCCCGCGAGGCCGCGATCGAGCGGCTGGCGGAGCTCGGCCGCCTCGGGGAGCAGCGCGACGCGGGTGACCAGGTCCTGGCGCTCGGCGTCCACCAGCCACACCGTCGCGCGGTCGGCGTGGAGCGCCTCGGCCATGCGCTCGCAGGCCGTGCGGAGCAGCGCGTCGAGATCGACCTCGCGCGCCGCGAGGGACGCGAGGTCGACGAGGAGCGACAGGCGCGACACGGCGCGGGGCAGCGTACACCGGACTCCGCGGGACGGGCGCGGCGGCGGCGGCTCCGGCGAGGCGGCCGCCGCCCTGCGGACCAGCGCGAACGTGGCGTCGAGATCCTCCATGGGCGCCCCCTCACGCCGCGTGCGCGGCGCCGGGGAGCGCGTCCCAGCGCCAGATCATGCCCTCGCGCGCCGCCACGGTGCCGGGGCGGCGCGCGGCCGCGAGGCGCTCGAGCTCGGCGACCGCGGCGTCGTCGCGCCGGGGATCGTGGTGGAAGAGCGCGAGCTGCCCGACGCGCGCCGCGTCGGCGACCTTCACGCCCTGCTCCCACGTGGAGTGTCCCCAGCCGACGCGGCTCGGGCCGGCCGCGCCCCGGTACTCGTCCTCGGTGTACTGGGCGTCGTAGACGAGGAGATCCGCGTCGCGCGCCAGCGCCACGAGGCTCGGGTCCAGACACGCCCAGTGCTCGGTGTCCGTCGCGTAGACGATCGCCCGCCCGCCATGCTCGATGCGGTAGGCGAGCACCCCGCCGGGGTGGTGGAGCTTCGCCGTACGGACCGTCACGTCGCCCAGCGCGAAGGTCTCGCCTCCGCGGAGCTCGTGGAGCTCGCGACCCGCGCCCGTCTCGTCCAGGCGGACGGGGAAGACGGGGCTCTCCATCTGGCGGGCGAGGACGTCGGCGAGCGCCCGCTCGCCGAAGCGCGGGCCCCAGATCTCCAGCCGCGACCCGGGCACGTACAGCGGGACGAAGAACGGCAGCCCCTGGATGTGATCCCAGTGGGTGTGGCTGAGCAGCAGCGCCACGTCTCGCCGCCCCTCCGCCATCAGCCGGTCGCCGAGCGCGCGGAGCCCCGTCCCGGCGTCGAGCACGAGGCTCCGATCCCCGCAGCGGACCTCGACGGTGCTGGTGTTGCCCCCCACTCCGGCGGTCGCCGGCCCGGGAGACGCGATGCTGCCACGGACGCCCCAGAACTGTACCTCGATGCTCATGTGATGGTCCTTTCGAGCCGGAGCGTTGCGAGGCGCGTGCCAGGCGCTCGTCGCTGCAAAATCAGGGCTCCCGCCGCGGCGCCGCGGCGACCGCGCCGTTTCGGATCGCCACCCTGGAGCAGCCGCGCGAGGACGGCGCGCCCACCGCGGGGCCGCGCCTTCCCCTCGGCGTCCCGCCGCGCTACCGCTCGGCCGCGATGAGCGAACCGACGACGACGCTCCGACCGACCTCCCCCGGCGCGGAGGAGCTCCTCGGGCTCTACTTTCCCGTCCTCGACCACGGCTTCGTCGCGCTCGTCGACTACATGGGCACGGACGAGTGCATCGAGCGCGCCGCCCGCGTCTCGTACGGCTACGGCACGCGCAAGCAGAGCCAGACCCGCGGCCTCGTCCGCTACCTGCGCCGCCACCTGCACACCACGCCGAGCGAGATGGTCGAGGTGAAGCTCCACTGCTGCATGCCGATGTTCGTGGCGCGCCAGTGGATCCGCCACCGGACGGCGAGCGTCAACGAGTACAGCGGGCGCTACTCGCTCATGCCGCTGCTCTTCTACACCCCCTCCGCGGAGCAGCTCCAGCGCCAGAGCCGGCAGAACCACCAGGGGCGGAGCGGCGAGGCCGTGCGCGCCGACGAGTACGAGGAGGCGCGCCGCCGCTGGGATCGCATCCGCGCCGAGGCGAGCGGCGCCTACGAGTGGATGACGGCCAACGACGTCGCGCGCGAGCTCGCGCGCATTGATCTGCCGCTCTCGACCTACACCCAGTGGTACTGGAAGATCGATCTCCACAACCTGATGCACTTCCTCGAGCTCCGCGTCGACCCGCACGCGCAGTGGGAGATCCAGGCCTATGGGCGGGTGATCGCCGGGATGCTCGAGCGCGTGGCCCCGCTGTCCTACGAGGCGTGGATCGACTACGACGTGTGCGGCGCGCGCCTCTCCCGCATGGAGCTCGAGGCCCTGCGCGCGCTCCTCGCCCCCACGCCGGAGGGCGGCGTCGTCGCGCGGCCGGGGGCGGGGCTCGACGCCACCGGGCTCGAGGCCCTCGGGCTCTCGAGCCGCGAGGCGGCGGAGCTCGTCGGCAAGCTCGACGCCGTCGAGGTGCCTCGCTTCACGCTCGACCTCACCGCCGGGCGCCCACCCGAGCACTTCGCGGAGCGCTTCGCCGCCGCCGTGCCCGCGGTCGATCGTCCGCCGCCCGCGTGAGGTGGGGGCCGCGTGGGGGCGCGCTATGCTGGGCCGGTGACCTCCCCGCGATCGTACTCGTGTCCCGTGTGCGGCGGCGCCGTCGATGAGCGATCGCGCGCGTGCTCGTTCTGCGCCGCGCCGATCGCGTCGGTGTGCTGCGCGCACTGCTTCCACTGGAACGTCCCCGAGTCGATCCACTGCGCCGGGTGCGGGCGGGCGCTCGGGCTCGAGCCGATCGGCGAGGCGGGCGGGCTCGACTGCCCGGAGTGCGCCGCCGGGCTCGCGGCGTACTCGGGTGGCCCGGGCCGCCTGCTGGACTGCGCGCGCTGCGGCGGGCAGTTCGTCGAGCACGCGCTGCTGCGGGACCTCTGCCTGCGGAGGCAGACGTACGGGGTGGTCGCTCCGCGAGTCGCGGCGGCCGCGAACCCGCTCGCCGTCCCCGTGCGGTACCTCCCCTGCCCCGCTTGTCGCAGCGTGATGAACCGGCAGAATTTTGGGGGCGCGAGCGGCGTGGTCGTCGACGTGTGCCGCGGCCACGGCGTCTGGTTCAGCGCGGGCGAGCTGCCGATCGTGCTGAGCTTCGTCGAGGCGGGGGGGCTCATCCGGGCCCGGCACGCCGCCGCTGCCCCGGCGGCCACGGCGCGGCACGCCGCCGCGGCCCCGACGTCGGGGCCGTCGCCGGAGCTGGCGCTCGCGACCGCGGATCTGCAGACGCTGGCCACCGGCCTGCTCGAGGAGCTCGGTCAGGCGATGTCGGGCTGGATCGAGAGCGCGCGGCGCCGGTGACGCACCGCCGCGAGGCCTACTCGGCCTCCGGCTCGATCTCGTCCCCCCAACCCGTTTCGTCGGTGACCATCGCCTTCGCCCAGTCGGCGACGCTCGGCATCGAGCCGCGCGGGTCGTAGTACCCGGCCAGGATGGCGGTGTGCGAGGTCCCTGTGATGAAGTAGCGACCGAAGCGCGCCGGGTTCGCGTCGTGGATCGGGTCCGTCTGCGCGAACAGGTGCGCCTTGAAGGCGGGGGGCTCCATCTTGAGGAACGTCCCGGCGATCACGAAGTCCCCATACGAGCTGAACGCGCCCACCTTCAGCGACCGATCCGCCGCCAGCCCCCAGCCGATCAGCGTCGTGAGCTGATCGCCCTGGCACTCCGGGCAGCTCGCGGGGATGAACTGGGAGAACTTCCACTCTTCCCGCAGGAGGTCGACCATCGCGGGATCCTCGGGGTTCGAGAGCCCGATCCCGGCGTCGTTGAACACGAACAGCCGCTGATCGGGGTACACGAGCCGCACGAGCGCGGTGCCGATCAGCGTGCCGTAGCCGCCCGCGCTCGAGCCGGCCAGCACGATGTGGGAGGGCGACGGGAACTTGCGCTTGGCGATGTCGAGCGCCGCGCTCAGGTTCCGTAGCCCCCGATGGTAACGGACCTTCGCGCCGCCGTCCTCGACGATCTCGTTGTCTCCGCTGAAGACCGAGCCGTCGCAGTAGCTCGCGAACACCACGTCGTAGTCACCGAAGGGGTTGCGCGTCGGGTCCGGATCCGTCCACCCGAGCGGCAAGATGCCGACGGTCGCGGTCGACTTCGCGGCGCAGAGCTCGCTCCAGCAGGCGCCCCCACCCTCGAGGTAGATGAGGAGGCCGTCGCTCCCGCCCTCGCGGCTGCTCATCGTGTACTGGCTACCCCAGATGCAGATGGGGCCCGAGCCGTCCGCTTCGAAGTAGTAGGTGGTCGTCGCTTCGGTCGTCTCCTCGCGGGACGGTGTGAAGGCGCCGAGGTACTTGGTGACGCCGGTCGCCTCGAGCTCGGTCCGCGTCGCCTCGTCGAACCCGACGGGGCCTATGGGTGCGCTCCCGCCGGTCCCGCCCTGGGGGTCACCGCCATCGGAGCCGCAGCCGGACGCGAGGGCCGCGGCGAGCGTGGCGAGTCCGAGGATCGTGAGACCGGGCGACGACTGCTTCATGCGCGCATCATGCCCCACTCCCGGCCGACCGGCCAGAGGTCGCGCCCCCCGCGGCGCGTCGTGACGAGTCATGTACACTGTCGTCGTCCGCTTCCGTCCCGGGAGGACCTCGATGCAGTCCAGACTCTCGTTCGCCGCGGCCGCGCTGGTCACGCTGTCGAGCCTCGCGGCGAGCGCCGCGCCGCTCATCATCGACGGCACCAACCCGGCCTCGACCTCCTGCCCGGGGGGGACGGTGCAGAGCGGCGGGCGCCGCTGCGTATATGGCGGTCGCCACAGCTTCGACTACGTCGACATCCGCAACGGCGGCGAGCTCCAGGTCGCGACCTTCGACGGCACCAACCCGGCGGCCACCGGCAACCTCGAGCTCGTGGCGACCGGCCTCGACCCGACGGGCGCGTTCTCGATCCGCGTGGACGTGAGCTCACGCATCGACGCGAAGGCAGTCGGGTACCAAGGCAAGCTGTGCGACGACGGGCCGGGGCCGAACGGCACCGCGGGGGGCCGCGGCGGCTGCTCGGTGAAGGACTCGGGCGGCGGCGGCGCCCACTTCGGGCGGGGCGGCAAGGGCACGAAGGACTGCTTCGTCTTCGGGAGCGCCACGACGTGCCAGTTCCCGCAGGAGTTCGAGGAGAGCTGCGGCTCGCTGAACTCGAACGGCACGAGCTGCACGTACCAGGGGCCCGGGGGGCTGCACGACTGCGGCCCGACGCAGACGTGCGCGAATTGCAACGACGGCCCGCCAGTCTTCGGGGTGGCGTTCCAGCACTCCATCTACGAGCCGCAGTTCGGCGCCGCGGGCGGCGACAAAGGCTGCGGCGACGGCTTCGACGGAGCGCTCCGCGCCGGGGACGGCGGCGGCCGCGTGGTGCTCGTGGCGGCCACCGCGACGCAGACCGGCGTCTTGCGCGTCGACGGGCGCATCATCGCCGACGGCGCGAGGGGCTGCTCGAGCGGCAACGACTCCGCGGGCGGCGGCGCGGGCGGGACGATCCTCTTGGTCGGCGATCAGGTGACGATCACGGACACGGCGCGGGTGACCGCCCACGGCGGTCGGGGCGGCGACGCCCAGCCGAAGTGCCTGCCGTGCACGGGCGACGGCGACTGCCAGTCGGGGCAGACGTGCCAGACGCTCACCGAGCCAGCGAGCGGCGCCACCTACCGGCTGTGCGGTCCCTGCAACTGCACGCCGTGCACCTCCAACGCCGACTGCCGCTACCCGGGCCACACCTGCAGGAACCTGGGCGGCGCCCTCGGCAACGTCTGCGCGACGGCGGGCGGCGCCTGCACGCCCTACGACGTAGGTGACGACGAGACCGAGTGCGCCGGGACCCAGAACAGCGGCACCTGCGACGACTGCGGCGGCGGCGGCGGCGGCGGGATCGTCACCGTGCAGAGCCGCACGAAGTCGATCGACCCGCGCGCCATCTTCGATGTGCGCGGCGGCTACGGCGGCGTGTGTCCCATCTGCGCGGGCGAGGCGGGCGGCGGCGCGGGCGAGCTCCAGGTGGACGGCGCCTTCGTGGGCGAGATCTGCGACGGCTACGACAACGACTTCGACGGCAGCGTCGACGAAGATCTCCCCGACCTCGCGTGCCCGGGCGGCGCGACGCCGTCGTGCGTCGGCGGCGTCCCCGCGGACTGCACGTACGATCCCGCGACGTGCGAGGTCCCCGCGACGGACGCCCGGCCGCGCTTCGCGCTGGTCCTCGACTCTTCCGGCTCCATGCTGAACGATCTGCAGGGCGACCCGACGTTCGGGGACGGCTCGCTCGATTTCCCTGGGCTCGACACCAACGCCGACACCGGCGCCTCGGCGGGGAACGACTCGCGCCTCTACATCGCCAAGCGCGCGGTCGCCAAGGTGCTCGCCGCGTTCCCCGAGAACGGGTACGCGCTCGCCCGCTACTACCAGGACGCCGGCATCGCCAGGAGCTGCCAGACGGCGAACTGGTTCGAGTGCGCGCAGAGCTGCTGCAGCTACGACGACCCGACGGACAACGTCGCCCCCGCGTACCCGGGGCACTACCCGGGCAACCAGTGCGTGCTCTCCGACATCTACCCTGGCGCCGGGTACAACCACGCGGGCGCGACCGCGAACATCCAGATCGGGTGGGCCACTCCGTCCGCCGACTGCATCAACTACGCCGGCTCGTGCGGGCCCCCGCGGCGCGGCGCGCAGTTCCTCGTCGGCTTCGACGCGCCGATCGGGCGCTACCTCTCGTGGCTCGACGGCGCCGAGACGAGCTTCGTGGGCACGACGGTGGAGGGCGACCACTGCTCCGGCGGCGACTGCGAGCTCCGCGGCACCGGGCCGACGCCGCTGGCAGGGTCGCTGCAGGCCGCCGAGTCCTTCCTGAGGCCCGTCGTGACGTGCGACGGCGCCAGGGACTGCCGGGCGTACTCGGTCATCCTGCTCACCGACGGCGCCGAGAGCTGCCAGGGCGACCCCGTCGCGGCGGCCACCGCCCTGCGCACGGCGGTGCCGGGGAAGGACATCCTCACGTATGTCATCGGCTTCAGCGTGACCGCCGGCGAGCGCGCTCAGCTCAACGCCATCGCGACCGCGGGCGGCACCAACGCCGGCACGTTCACGGGCCAGCCCGACGCCGCCTTCTTCGCCGACGACGAGAACGGCCTCGCCAACGCGATCGCCACCATCATCGCCAACAGCCAGGTGTTCGAGACGTGCAACGACGCCGACGACGACTGCGACTCGCTCGTCGACGAGGACTTCCCTGACAAGGGCCTGGCGTGCGACGACGGCCAGCTCGGCGCGTGCCGTGGCACGGGGACGATCGTCTGCAGCGCGGGGGGGACGGGCACCGAGTGCGTGATTGACCACCCGGGGGCCTCGCCCGGCACCGAGGTGTGCAACGGCCTGGACGACGACTGCGACGGCCTGGTCGACGAGGGGCTGAGCTGCAGCGGCTGCGTCCCGGCGCCCGAGATCTGCAACGGCGTGGACGACGACTGCGACTCTCTGGTCGACTCCGCCGATCCCGAGCTCGAGACCAACGAGCCCACCGTGGGGCAGAGCTGCGGCACGCTGACGCCACCGAACGACCAGCCGCCGTGCCAGCTCGGCACCAACGCGTGCATCAACGGCACGATCCGCTGCGTGGGCTACCGCGGTCCGCTCGCCGAGATCTGCAACGGCAGGGACGACGACTGCGACGGCGTGGCCGACACGTTCGAGGCGTGCCCCGGCGCGAACCGGTGCGTCGAGGGGCGGTGCCTCGAGCCGTGCCGGAGCGGGGAGTTCCCGTGCGCGCCAGGGTTCGACTGCACGAACGGCTTCTGCGAGCCGCGGGGGTGCGCGGGCGTGACCTGCGACCCGGGGCAGACCTGCGTGAACGGCCTGTGCGTCTTCACCCCCGACGGCGGCGGCGCCGACGCCGGGACGGGCGGCGCCGGCCCCGACGGCGGCGGACCGGACGGCTCCCCCGGCGGCGGCGCGGGCACCGGCGGCGCGGGCACCGGCGGCGCGGGCACCGGCGGCGCGGGCACCGGCGGCGCGGGCACCGGCGGCGGCGCCCCCGACGGCGGCGACGGCGGGCCCGTAGCTCCCTATACCGGGGATGACTACTGGGGCTTGGCCACCGGGGGCGGTGGCTGCGGCTGCGCCCAGCCGGGTGGGCCCGCGCCCGGGCGGTACGCCTGGGGCGCGCTCCTCGCGCTCGCGGCGCTGGTGGTCGGGCGGCGCTCCGGCGCCACGCGGGAGGCCCGGTGAGGCCCCGGGCGGGAGTCGCCGGGCGCGCGCTGCGGGCGCTCGGGGTGGCCGCGCTCCTCGGCGCGCCGCTCCTCGGCTCCGCGTGCGCCGTCGAGGCGTTCTGCTTCGCCGGGTGCGGCGACGACTCACCGAGCAGCGGCGGCTCCGGCGGCGCCCCGAGCGACGGCGGCGGGTCGGGCGGCAGCGGCAACCTGGGCAACGTCGGCGGCGGCACCGGGGGCTCGTTGATCGACGCCGGCTGCCAAGCGGACACGCTCACGGATCTCGAGAACTGCGGCGAGTGCGGGCACCGCTGCGAGCTCCCCGCCGCGTTCCCGCGGTGCGTCGCCGGGCGGTGCGAGATCCAAGAGTGCGCCGCGGGCTACTACGACTACGCCGACGGCGCCGCGGACGGCTGCGAGTACCAGTGCCCGTTCATCCTCCCGGAGACGGAGATCTGCGACGGCCTCGACAACGACTGCGACCAGCTCGTCGACGGCGACGATCCGGATCTCGCGCCGCCGCCCGGGGCCTGCACCCGCACCTCGGGGACACCCTGCGCGGCCGCCGTGGCCGTCTGCGACGGCGCGACCGGCACGTGGAGCTGCACCTATCCGCCCGAGGTCGAGACGGACTCGGGCTTCGTGCGGTTGGTCGAGACGCTGTGTGACGGCCTCGACGGCAACTGCGACGGCCAGGTCGACGAGACGTTCCTCACCCTCGGCATGCCGTGCGACAACGGCGGCGTGGGGGTGTGCCTCGACCCGGGCGCCATCGCCTGCGATCCGAACGACCCCTCGGCCACGCTCTGCGATCTGTCGCTGCCGCCCGACGCCGTGGCGCCCGGCGCGGAGGCGTGCAACGGCCTCGACGACGACTGCGACGGCCTGATCGACGAGGAGGTGGTGCACGACATGCTCCCGATCCCGGACGCTACGACGCCGCTGTTCTTCGTCGATCGGTACGAGGCCTCGCGCGCCGACGCGACCGGCACGAGCGCGGGCGTCGCCAGCGGCGTCGCGTGCGTCCGCGCGGGCGTGCTGCCGTGGACCGCGACGGCGTGGGCGGAGGCGAACGCCGCCTGCGAGGCCCGCGGCGCGAACCATCGGCTGTGCACGGCGGCCGAGCTGCTCCGCGCCTGCGAGGGGCCGAGCGCGAGCGTCTACCCGTACGGGGGCAGCTACGCCGCGGACGCGTGCAACGGCGTCGACCACGACGGCGTCTCGGGCGGGACGGACGACGACGTCCTCCTCGCCACGGGGACGCTCGCCGCCTGCACCAGCGCCGACGGCGCGGTCGATCTGAGCGGCAACGCCACGGAGTGGACGAGCACCAAGACGGGCGAGACGGGCGGCACGCCCAACCGCGACATCTACCAGCTCCACGGGGGCTCCTACCTGTCACCCTCGGCTGGGCTCGAGTGCTCGATCGATCTCGCGCCGCGCGCCGCGGCCAACGCGATCCTCGCCAACATCGGCTTCCGCTGCTGCCGCAGTCCGTGACGCGCGGCGCTCGCGCGACCGCCGGGCGCCGTGTAGGCTCCGGGACGTGATCGCCCCTGGCCCGGTCCGCGCGCTGTGCGAGGCGGCGCTCGCGCGCGCGCGGTCCCACGCGGACGTGACGCTCGCCGAGGTGCGGTGGGTCCGCCAGCGGCGGGAGTCGATCCGGGTGCTGGACGGCGCCCCCGAGGGCGTGACGCGCGCGGGGAGCGCGGGCTTCGCCGTCCGGCTGATCGCGAAGGGAGCGTGGGGGTTCGCTTGCACGCCCGTCGCGGCGGAGGCGGCCGTGCTCGCGATGGTGGACGACGCGCTGGCGGTCGCGCTCGCGAGCGCGCCGTTGCTGGTGCGCCGCGTGGCGTTCCCGCCGCGCGACGGGGCGCGCGGGCGGTACGAGACGCCGGTCGTCGTCGACCCGTTCTCGGTGCCGCTCGACAGAAAGCTGGAGGATCTCACAGCCCCGGTGAGCGCGCTGCTCGCGGGCGGCCCGCCGATCCGCAGCGCCGAGGCGTGGATGACCTTCACGCGAGTCGAGAAGCTACTGCTGACGACGGAGGGCGCCGACCTCGAGCAGCGCCTCACGTATGGCGGCGCCGGGATGCAGGCCATCGCCGTCGGCGACGACGGCCGGGCGCAGCGGCGGTCCCACCCCGCGAGCGCCGGCTTCGAACAGCTCCAGGCGGGCTACGAGGTCGTGGCGCGGCGCGAGCTCCTCGCGAACGCGGACCGCGTGCGCGCGGAGGCGATCGAGCTCCTCGGCGCCGAGCCGTGCCCGGCCGGCGCGCGCGAGGTGATCCTCGGCTCGAGCCAGCTCGCGCTCCAGATCCACGAGTCGTGCGGCCACCCGACGGAGCTCGATCGAGCGCTCGGCTTCGAGATCTCGCTGGCAGGCGGCTCGTTCCTCCAGCCGCCGATGCTGGGCGCGTTCCGCTACGGCTCGCCGCTCGTGACGCTCACGGCGGACTCCGTCGCCCCCGGGGGCCTCGGCACGTTCGGCTGGGACGACGAGGGCACGCCCGCGGGCAAGGCACCGCTCGTGCTCGAGGGCGTGTTCGTCGACTACCTCTCCTCACGCGAGACCGCGGCGTCGCTGGGTCGGGCGTCGACCGCGACGGTGCGCGCGGACGGCTGGAATCGCTTGCCGATGATCCGCATGGTCAACGTCTCGCTCGCGCCGCGCGAGGGCACGCTCGAGGAGCTCGTCGCGGACACGGCGGACGGCCTGCTGCTCGACACGAACAAGAGCTGGAGCATCGACGACCAGCGGCTCGACTTCCAGTTCTCGTGCGAGGTCGCGTGGGAGATACGGCGAGGCAAGCGCGTCCGCATGCTGCGGGACGCCCGCTACGCGGACGTGACGCCGCGGTTCTGGGGCAGCTGCAACGCGATCTGCGGCCCGAGCGAGGCGCAGCTCTGGGGCCTCTCGACGTGCGGCAAGGGCGACCCGATCCAGGCGATGCAGGTGGCGCACGCCGCACCGCCGGCGCGGTTCACCGGCGTGGAGGTCGGGCACTCGTGAGCGCCGCCGCCCTGGCCGAGCTGATCGGCGCGGCGCTCCGCGAGGCGGGCGAGCCGGAGGCCGAGATCCACGCGCGCGACGTGCGCCGCGGCTACGCGCGCTTCGCGGTGGGCGAGCTCTGCCAGCACATGCAGCTCGTGGAGCCCGCGTGTACGGTGCGCGTCGCGCGCGGCAAGCGTGTGGGCGAGGCCAGCACGACCGCGCTCGATCCGGTCGGGCTGCGCGCGGCGATCGAGGAGGCGACGCGGGTCGCGGAGCGCGTCCCGGAAGAGCCAGCGTTCCCCGGCTTCGCGCCTCCGCCGAGCGCCGAGCCAACGCTTCCGCGACGCTACGCGGAGAGCACCGCCCGAGCGACCGCGGAGGAGCGCGTGGCGCGGCTCGAGCCCGTGCTCCGAGCGATCCGCGACGCGGGGCTCGTCGCGAGCGGCGCGCTCGAGACTCGGGTCGAGCACGAGGCGGTCGTCGCCACGACGGGCCTCCGCCGCCACCACAGCGGGACGGTCGCCGCGTTCCGCGTGTGGGCGCTCGAGCGCGCCGGCGGTCCCGGCGCCGCGGGCCACGGCAACGCGACCTCGATCGACGTGGACGCGCTCGGGCTCGCCGCAGAGACCGAGCGCGCGATCCGCGACGCCCGGGCCGGGCGCGATCCGGGCGGCATCGAAGCCGGGGAGCACGACGTGGTCCTCGCGCCGGACGCGGTGGCGGAGCTCATCGAGTGGCTCGCGATGATCGCGTTCGGCGCGCGCGAGATCGCGCAGGGGACGAGCGCCCTCGCCGGTCGCCTCGGGGAGGCAATCTCGGGGGAGCGGCTCGACGTGCGGGACGAGCCGCTCGGCGCGCTCTCGCTCGCCGGGCCGTTCGATCGGGAGGGGACGACCCGCGCCGCCGTGACGCTCCTCGAGCGGGGCGTGGCGCGCGGAGCGCTCACCGATCGCCTCTGGGGGAGCCGCGTCGGGTCGCCCTCGACGGGCAGCGCCCACCCGCCGTCCGCGTTCGAGCCCGGCGGCATCGGCCCGACGGCGCTGGTGGTCGCGGGCGGCGAGGCCGAGAGCGAGGCGGAGCTGATCCGACAGGCCGGCCACGGGCTCTACGTGCGCCGCCTGCACTACGTGAACGGCATGCTCGAGCCACGGCGGGCCGTGATGACGGGCCTCGTGCGCGACGGCGCGTTTCGCATCGAGGGCGGCGCGCTGGGTCGCCCGGTGCGCAGCCCGCGCTTCACCGACTCGGTGCTCGAGGCGTTCGCGCGCTGCGAGGGCGCCACGCGCGCGCGCACGCTGATCCCGAACTGGTGGAGCGCGGCCGGCTCGGTCGCCGCGCCCGCGGTGCTGCTCCGGCGCCTGCGCTTCAGCGCCGGCAGCAGGTAGCGCGCCGCGCGCCGGGTCGCCTAGAGGCGACGCACGATCGCGAGCAGCTCGGCGTCCGTCGCCACCCGCCCGGCGGCGGTCGCGCGGCGCCAGGTCGCGTCGTCGGCGAGCGCGCGGGAGGCCTCCAGCCGCGCGCGCACCGGGCCGGGCGGCCCCATCGTCGGGCTCGCCGCGGCCGCGGCCAGCAGGACCAGGCCGACCTCGGCGCGCGCCGCGCAGCGGGACCAGTGATCGCCGAGCACCTCGAGCGCCGCCGACCACCAGACGCGCGGGAGACGCGACGTGGTGCCCTCCTCGATCGCCTCGACGCCGACGGCCCCCGGATCGCCGCCGGACGCGGCCAGCACCGCAGCGAGCCGCGCCAGCGCGAGCGCGGCGAACGCGCGATCGTCGCACGCGCGGCACGCGGCGAGGCCCGCCTCCAGGAGCTCCCGGGCCGCGGCGTGGTCGCCCGCCGCGAGGGCGAGCTCGCCGAGGTGCACGGTGGGTCGAGCGTGGCCCCGCCCGGTCGCCCGATCCGCGGCGGTCGCGTGGAGGTCCTCGCGCGCCGCGTCGAGGCGTCCACCGCGCATCCGCGCGGTGCCGCGGACCGTCCGAGCGAAGCCTGCCAGGAAGGACCGTGGCGCCGCCAGCGTGAGCGCCTCACCTGCGAGCAGCTCCGCGGCGTCCAGCTGCCCGGCCTGCTGCGCGGCGATCGCTGCGTGGACCAGCGCCGCGGTCCGCAGCTCGAGCGGTACCCCCTCCAGGGCGGGCCCGTGCGGGATCACTGCGTCGGTGCGGACGCCCGCGCCGGCCCCGAGCAGGCCGATGGCGCGCGCCGTGGGAGACGCGCCGAGGCCGCGCTCGGCCTCGTGCAGCGCCTGCGCCAGCTCTCCGAAGCGGTTCGACAGGTCGAGGTACCGGTAGAGCGCCCAGGCGGAGCCTCCGAGCGCGTCGTCGTCGGCGGCGCGCGCGCGATCGGACCACGCCGCGAGGACGTCCTCGTGGTCGGCGGCCAGCGCGCGCGCGGCCTCGAGCTCGTCGCCGTCCTCGGCGCCGCGGACCACGTCCCGGAGCCGCGCGAGGAACCAGCGCGCGTGGCGCTCGCGGACCACCGCCGCGTCGGACCGGGCGGCGAGGCGCGCGCGAGCGTGCTGCCGGACGAGCGGGTGCACGTCGAAGCGCGCGGGGGCGCCATCGTCGGCGCGGCGCCGGTGGAGGAGCGACGCGTCGACGAGCTGTGACAGGGTCGCGAGATCTGCGCGGGCCACCGCTACGGCGGTCGCCCGATCGAAGGGACCGCAGCAGGGAGCGAGCTCGTCGAGCGCGGCAGCGGCCGCGGGCGAGAGCAGCCGCCACGAAGCCGCCAGCGTCGCGTCGATGCTGCGATGCCGAGCGGGCACGTCGCGATCGAGCGAGACGAGCACCGAGCCCGCGCCGACCTCCGCGAGGACCTCCGTGGGCTCGAGCACGCGCAGCCACGCCGCCGCGAGCTCGAGCGCGAGCGCGTTGCCGCCGACGGCACGGCACAGCGCCGCCAGCGCGTCGGCGTCCGGACCGCTCGGCGCCCACCCGGGCCGGGCCCGGCGGGCGTGCTGGAGCAGCAGCGTCCCCGCCTCGCTCGACGCGAGCTCCCCGCCGGCCGACGGCACCCCCAGCGGCGGGACCTGGACGGAGATCTCGGCGCGCAGCCCGAGGCGCACCCGCGTCGTCACGAGCAGCGTGAGGTGCGGGCACGCCCCGACCCAGCGCGCGAGCAGCTCGGCGAGGCCCGCGAGGTGCTCGGCGTTGTCGAGGACCACGAGCAGCTCACCCTCCGTCCGCTCTGCGAGCTCGCCCCACGGATCGGCTCGCCCGCCGAGCCCGACGCCCATCGACGCGGCCACCGCGCGCGGCACGGCGTCGAGCTCCTCCAGCGGCTCGAGCGGCACGAACACGACGCGCCCCTGGCGACGGCGCGCCACCTCGAGCGCGAGGCGCGTCTTCCCCGCGCCGCCCGGGCCGGACAACGAAACGATCCGCGAGGCGTCGATCGCCTCCTCGATCGCGCGGAGCTCGGCCGCGCGCCCCACGAACGCGGCGAGGTCGACCGGGAGCCGCGCGGGCCCGCGAACTCGCACGGGATCCGCCGCCCACGCGTATCCCGACCCGGGGATCGTCACGACGTGGACCGGCGCGTGGGGGTCGGGCTCGAGCTTGGCGCGGAGCCTTCCCACCGTAGTGAACACCGTCCGAGACAGTACGCCCGGTCGATACCCCCAGACCGCCTGCTCGAGCTCGCCTCGACTCACCGCCGTCCCGGACCGCTCCACGAGGTAACGCACGAGCCGGAGCTCGATGTCGGTGAGCTGGTCCGCGCCCTCGGGCCGCACCACGCGGCCGTCGCGCAGGTCGACGGTCCCAGCCGGGCCGAGGTCGAGGACGTCGGGCACGGGTGGATTGTACGCGGGACGGCCGCGGGGCGGCGGTCACGACGGTTCACGCCCATCGTGAACCAAAGTGGAGGGCCGCCCAAGCGCGCTCGCGCCAAGCTGGGCGCCAACCCACCCCGGAGCGGACATGAACACCCACCTCGCCCCCGCCGATCTCACCCCCGTCCCCCCGGCGCCGCCGCTCGGGCCGGTGCGCTTCGGCCAGCGGCTGCAGCGAGCCCTCCAGCGCCTCGTAAACCGCATGGGACCGCCGCAGTTCGTGCTGATGGACCTCGTCGCCCAGCGCTGGCGCGCAGACGCGCTCGGCGCCCTGGTCCGGCTCGGGATCGCGGACGCGCTCGGCGCCGGACCGATGGAGGTCGACGCGCTCGCCCGCCGCCTGGGGCTCCACGCCGGGGCGACCTACCGCCTGCTGCGCGCGCTCGCGCGGGAGGGGCTGCTCGTCGAGCAGGGACGAGCCTTCGGGCTGAGCCCACTGACGGAGCCGCTGCGGCGCGACCACCCTCACTCGATGGCGAACATGATCCTCGAGCTCTCGTGCGCTCGGAACGCTCACCTGTGGGCGCGCCTCTCTGAGGCGGTGCAGAGCGGCGACGGCGTGTGGGAGACGTTCTCCGACGGCAACCTCTGGACCTGGCTCGACGCGCACCCGGACGAACACGCGGCCTTCCATGGCGCGATGCGCGAGCTGACCCGCGAGGGCGCGCCCTCGTTCGCCCGGGCCTACGACTTCGGGCGCCACCGGACGGTGGCGGATCTGGGCGGGGGCACCGGGCACCTCCTCGGGGCGATCCTGGCCGTGCACCCGAACCTCCGCGGGGTGCTGGTCGACGCGGCCCAGGTGGTCGCCGGCGCAGGGCCCGTCCTCGCGGGGTTCGGCGTGGCGGATCGCTGCGAGGTCGTCGCCGGCGACATCCTGGACGGCGAGATCCCGGCCGGCCTCGACGTGTACGTGGCGAAGAACATCGCGCATGGCGTCTCAGACGCGCTGCTGGCCGCCCCGATGCGCCGATGGCGCCAGGCGATGCGCCCGGACTCCGTCCTGGTGTTGATCGACGTGGTCGTGCCCCCGGACGGTCCGTACCTGGGCTTCCTGGATCTGCAGATGCTCCTGGCGAGCCAGGGCGGGCGGGAGCGCACCGAGGCGGAGTTCGCCACGCTCCTCTCCGCCAACGGCTTCGCGCTCGACCGCGTGATCCCGACCCCCGCGCCGATGTCGCTGGTGGTGGCGCGCCCGGCGTGAGGCCCCGGGGCGACACCCGCTCCGATCGCCCCCGAAGCGGCTCGGGCGGTCCAGCGACGGTCACGCTCGCGACACGATGGAGTACGCCCCGCGCCGCAACCCACCCACGCTCGGACTCGATCGGCCAGCGCGGGCGTCGGTCGGCGGCGCGAGCCCAGCTCACCGACGGCCGCGCGGCGCCAGCCGCAGACGCCACCACCGACGGCGGCCGCCCGCGGGCCCGCTCGTAGGTACCCGCGCCCAGGCGTTGCGACGGATCTCCGGCGGGTGTAGCAGCGTCGCGGCAGATGTCCTGGGCGCCAACCCCGACACTCGCTTCGTGGGCGAGGGTGAGCGGCTCCGGTCGATGCGCTGTCGCCCGCTCGGCCCGTGCGAGCTGGGGCCTCCGCGCCGTCGCGGCGTCTGCGCTGGTCGCCGGCTGCGCCGCGAACCCACGGGGCGACGCCGTCACGCGGGCCGCGGCTCGCCGGTTCTCGTGCCCCGAGTCCCAGATCGAGGTCGAGAGCCTGGGCCAGGGCCGCGCGCGGGCGTACGGGTGCGGGCGCTCGGCGGTCTATGTGTGCAGGACCGCGCGGCGGCCGGAGCCGAGCCCAGGCGCCCCGCCGCTCGCGGAGTACGAAGCCAGATCCCGGCCAGAGGCGGCGGCGCTCTGCACGTGGGCCGCCGAGGAGTAGGAGGCGAACGGCCGCACCGCGTCACCGCGCGCAGCGCCGCGCGGGGCACCCCGGACGGGCCGCACCTGGGCTTCCTCGACCTGCGGCTGCTCCTGGCGACCCAGGGCGGCAGCGCCCCGAGGCCGAGTTCGCCCCGCGCCTCTCCGCCGGCGGCTTCGCGCTCGACCGCGTGATCCCGACCCCGCGCCGAGATCGCTGGTGGTGGCGCGCCTGGCGTGAGGCGGCGAACGACGCTGCGGCCGCGGCGAGTCGTCGCGCGGCGAGGGGGGCGCGCTCAGCGGCGGGGGCCGGCGGCAGCGGGCTCGCGGGTGGGCTCGCCCGGAGCGCGCCCCGCCACGATGAGGTTCCAGCTCAGGGGCCGCAGCGCCGGGCCGAGCGCGCGTTCGAGCCACGTGTCGCCGACACACGCCGCCCTCGACACGGCCGCGGCGACCGGCTGCGCTGGCATCACCACCTCGGCGAATGGTGTCGACAGCACGCCCTGCGGGACGACGCGCACCGCCTCGAGCCCCGCCTCTACGTAGACGCGGACGAGCTCCTCCTCGGCGAGCTCGCGCTGGTCGGCCGAGTACGCCGGGTCGACGCGCTTCCTCGCGCGACGGAGCCACCCGACGACGGGGTTCCCCGGGTGCGGCTCGTTCGCGACGACGAAGCCGCCCGGCCGGAGCCACGTCGCCATGTGGGCGACCGCGCGCGCGGGCTCCTCGAGGTGGTGCAGGACCCCGACCAGCAGCACCACGTCGAACGGCTCGTGGGGCTCGAAGCGCGCCGCGCTCACCGCGTGGAACTCGACGCCCGGCGCGCCGTGACGCTCCCGCGCGTGCTGGACGAGCCCCTCGGAGTGGTCGATCCCCACGAACCGGGAGTAGGCGCCGCGCAGGTACTCGGCCGAGAAGCCGGCGCCGCAGCCGACCTCGAGGATCGCCGCCCCGTGGAGCGGCGGGATGGCCTCGAGCGTCCGCAGCAGGCGCTGGCGGCGCGCCCAGCGTGAGCTCGGCGCCAGATCCTTGCGCGCGTAGCGCTCGGCGATCCGATCGAAGAGCGCCCGGTCGCGCCCCTCGAGATCGGCGGCCCCCCCCCGGAGGCCCGAGGCGGGCGCCGGGCTCAACGCCCGCTCCGCTTGTCGATCATGTCGGCCAGGAGCGCGACCATCAGCGTGTTCATCGCGAACATGAGGAGGATGAGCGTGCTCTCCGTCATGTCGCGCAAGATGAACACGTCGTGGAACGCGCTCACCCCGCTGGCGACCAGCAGCACCACCGCCACCGGCGCGAAGAACCGCAGCGGCGCGAAGTAGACGCCGGTCCGCACGATGAGCTGGAGGAAGAGCAGCGTGTCGCGGATCGGCCGGATCTTCGACTTGCCGATCCGGGCGCTGTAGCCGATCGGGACGTACTTCACCGCGTAGTGGTTGGTGAGCATCGCCAGCGTGATCGTCGTCGTGAAGCTGAAGCCGTCAGGCAGGATCGACAGGAAGCGCTCGGCGACGTCCTTGCGGAAGACACGCATCCCGGAGTTCATGTCCGGGATCTCCTGTCCTGCGAGCCAGCCCGCGTAGCGACGGAGGAACGCCTTGGGGATCCGCCGGATCAGCGGGTACTCGACGTCGTCGGCCGTGCGCGCGCCGACCACCATGTCGTGATCCACCATCGCCGCGATCAGCTCGGGCATCCGGTGGTTCGGGTACGTGCCGTCGGCGTCGGTGATGACGATGAGGTCGGTGCGGGATCGGAGGATGCCCGTCTTCAGCGCGGCGCCGTACCCGCGGTTCCGCGTGTGCGTGAGGACACGGAGCGCCGGATCGGACGCGACGAGCTCTCCCAACACCTGCGCGGAGGCGTCGGCCGAGCCGTCGTTCACGACGATGAGCTCGTAGGCAGGGCCCCCGGCCAGGCTCTCGCGCAGCGCGGCGACCGTCTGACCGATCGCGCCCTCCTCGTTGTAGCAGGGCACGATCACGGAGAAGCGCGCCTCGGGGCCGGCCGCCGCGGGTGCGGCGGCCTCGGCGAACGGCGGAGTCGAGCGAGGGGTCATGCGCGGGATGCGGCGGAGCCTATCGGCGGGCGGCCCCGAGGGTCCAGCCGAGCGCGGCGCCCGCGGGCGGCAGACCGACGGCGCGCGCCCGCTCGCCCCACGCCAGCGCCGGCGGCCGATCGGCTACGCCCCACCGGGTCGCCTCCCCGCGGCAGCCGCGAGCAGCGCCAGCGCCGGCGTCACGATCAAGTGATACCGATCGTCGCCGAAGAAGACGACGTGCGTCGCGGAGGTGATGGCGAGCAGCCCGAGCGCCCACGCGAGCACGGGGCCGACGCGCGGCCGGCCGGGCAGCGGCAGCGCGGCGACCAGCGGGAGGAGCGTGGGGAGCGGCCAGAACGGGTGCTCGTCGCTGGCGAACGCGTGCACGCCCGCCGCGCAGACGGCGACGGCGAGCGCGGCCTGGACGATCGCCGCCCCCCACCCGTCCCGGCGCGGCGCGGCCCACGCGACGACGCCGAGCGCGGCCAGGACCAGCAGCGCCCGGTGATAGGCCGTCATGAGCTGCCGCCCGGCCACGCGCTTCGCCTCCGGCCAGCGCTCCGGCGCGGCCTTGCGCAGGTACTCGACGGCGAAGGACTGGTGATCGTACGTCTGCCCGAGCTTCTTGGGGGCCAGCGCGAGCCAGCGCAGCGGGTCCTCACGGATCGTGCGCCAGCCGCGGTCCGCCCAGCACCGATCCTGGTGGACCTGGCCGCGCACGTCGAGGCAGCCGTCCGCGGCGCGGAGCGTGGTGAAGCGGCCCGTCTCCGTGAGCGCGCCGATCGCGAGGTTCCACCCGCCGTTCGTCGACACGAGCGCGCAAGCGTCCATCACCCGACAATTGCGGATCGTCCACGGCGCCACGGCGACGAGGGCTACGGCGGTGACGACGGCGCCGACGGCCAGACGGCGCGGCCACCTCGCCTGAACGAGCCAGCCGAGGAGCGGCCCGACGAGCAGCGACGTGGGCCGGACGAGCGTCGCCGCGCCGAGTACGAGCCCCGACAGCGGGATCCGAACGCCCCCGGCCCGCGCGCCGTGGACCCCCCACGCGGCGAGGACGAGGAGCAGCGCCGCGAGGGGCTCCGTCATCACCACGGCCGTGTACGCGATGAGCCCCGGGTGGAGCGCGACCACCGCGCCGGCCACCCGCGCCCGAGCGACCCCGAGCGCCGGGCGGGCGAGCCGATAGGTGGCGACCGCCAGCGCCGCGCCGCAAACCGCGCCGAAGATCGTCGCGGTGCGCGCGCTCGCACCGAAGATCGCGTACAGCCCGGCGAGCAGCGCGCTATACCCAACTGGGTAATGGCACCAGGGGCGGAGCTTCGTCACGCCGTCGACCACGATGTCCTCGGAGTAGCCGAAGCCGCCCAGGATCCGCTGCGCGCCGAAGTGGTAGTAGTGGCCGTCCCAGACGGGGACGTGCGCCCAGTCGATCGCGACCCACAGCCGAGGCGCGAGCGCCACCAGGGCGAGCGCGACCGTGAAGGGGAGATCGCGGTCCTCGGGTGCGGCCGGCGCGGCGGCGCGACTCACGGCGGCGGCTCGCCGGCGATCGCGCGCGCTTCGCGCAGGCGCCGGAGGTAGGTCTTCGTCACCTGGGTCGGATCGAGCCCGAGGTGGCGCGCGACCTGCTGGAGGAAGCCGCGGGTGTAGACGAGCGCCGGTAGGCTGCCGAAGTCGTCCGCCTCGAGCGAGCGGAGGTGGGAGGCCGAGATCTTCGTCCGCTGGGCGATCTGCTCGATCTCGATGCCGAGCGACTCGCGGACCTTGGCGAGCAGCGCTCCGGTGAAGACCGTCTCGGCGTCGATCTCGCGCTCGAGCTCTTGGCGGAGGAGGGCACGCTCAGCGGCCACCGCGCCGTCGAGGGGGGGCGCGACGGCGCTGGCGGCGTCCTCCTCAGGGAACGTGGAGAGGTCGTACGCCTTCCTGCGGAGCGGATCGAGGAGGGTGTCGTGGGCCTCCTCGATCCGGGCCAGCGCGGCCCGGACCCCGTCCTCGTCCAACAGGGAGGTGAGCGGCAGGCTGCCCGGCTGGAACACGTCGCGTCGCCGCTTGTACGCCCGGCGGAGTTCCTCGTCCGTCGCGCCCCGCGGCGTCCCGAGCACCTCGTAGAGCGTGGGCTCGAGGGGCACCAGCGCGATGGGCGACTCCGCACGGACCTGCTCGCGCGTCGCGACCAGCGCCAGGACACGGCGCGCGATGCGCTCGAGGTTGCGGGCGCTCTTGCTGGTGGGGCTGTCCACCAGGAGCGGGCGGCGCCGGACGACGCTCAACCAGACGGAGTCGTCCTGCTCGACGTGCCCCACGTAGTCCACGCCGACGCCGAGGTAGCGATGCGCCAGCTCGGCCATCGACGCGCCGACCTCGGCGTCGGCGCGCAGGCGCGCGAAGTTGAGCGCGAGGTGGGGGCGGAAGAGCGCGAGCTCGCGCGCGGCCAAGGCGCCGAGCGCGGTGTCCCACCGGGCGAGCGCGCGCACGAAATCCTGCGGCGGGGGCAGCGGCGGGAGCGACTGCGCCGTACGCTCGACGAGCCGCATCTTGAACGGATCCTTGATGAGCGCGCGCCGGAGGATGCGAGTGAACGCGGCCCGCAAGAAGCGGTAGGTCGCCTCGACCCCAGGAGGATCGGGGGTCGCGACGCAGAGCCCGAGATCGGCCCCCAGGAAGAGGTCGAGCGTGGCGGGCGCGGTGCCCGCCCCGAGATCGACGAGGACGTGGTCCACGTCCAGGTGACGGAGCCTCCGCGCCCAGCGGGGCTTGCGGCCGGGGCGCACGGGCACGGTGGAGCCGACCTGATAGAGCTGTGGGAGCAGGAGCAGGCCCGGGATCTGCGTGGGCAGCGGGGCCAGATCGTCCAGGCCGGCCTCGTCCGTCTCGTCCGGCCCCCGGGGCTGCTCCAGCCCGAGCATCGTGTGGAGCTCGGCCCCCGCGGGGTCGGCGTCGACGAGCACGACCGACCTGCCGAGCTGGGCCAGGTAGACGGCCAGGTTGACGGCCAGGACGCTCTTGCCGGCGCCGCCGCGCCCACCCCCGACGGCGACGACGCTTCGTACGCCGCGTGGCGCGGCGGTCACCGCGGGCTCGATCATCGGGCCGTTTCTAGCCCAAGTCGCCCCACGCGCACGGGGCCTTGGCGCGGACGGGCCCCCGGAACTAGTCTCGGGCCGCGATGAGCCTGCGCGTCTTCGGCCTCGTCCTCGCGCTCGGCGTCGAGGCCGCCGTCACCACCTGCCGCTCGCCGGGCGAGGCGGATCGGAGCACCCCGGCCAGCGCGGAGCCAGCGGCCACGGTGGAGCTCGCCGCGGCGGACACCAGCAGCCTGACGGCCCGCGAGCACCGCGAGTGGTCGACCTACGTCTCCGAGCTCCTCGCGCCCTGCCCGGACCAGCCGGTGAGCATCGCGCAGTGCGTGCGCGAGGCGCGCCCGTGCAAGGCGTGCGGCCCGGCCGCCGCTTTCCTCGTGCGGCAGGTGCAGAAGGGGCAGCCGCGGAGCAAGGTCGAGGCGGCGTACCGGATCCGATTCGCGGCGGACAAGGTCCGCGCCATCGATCTCAGCGGCTCGCCTAGCAAGGGGCCGGACCACGCGGTGGTGACCCTCGTCGAGTGGGCTGATTTCGAGTGCCCGTTCTGCGGAGCGGCGAGCCCCGTGCTGGATCAGAAGGTCGAGGCGTTCCCGGGCAAGGTGCGCCTCGTCTTCAAGAACTACCCCCTGAGCAGCCACCCGCACGCGGAGACGGCGGCGCGCGCGGCGGTGGCCGCGAAGCGACAGGGGAAGTTCTGGGAGATGCACCACGCCCTGTTCGCGGCGCAGGAGACCGGGCTCGAGAAGAGCCGCATCCTGAAGCTGGCCCGCTCGATCGGGCTCGACCTGCAGAAGTTCCAGGCCGATCTCGAGAGCGAGGCCGTCGCCGACGACGTGGCGCGTGATCGAAGAGCGGCGGACGCGCTGGAGCTCTCCGGGACGCCGCTCATCTACGTGAACGGCCGCCACTTCGACCTCGACTACTTCGGCATCTCGGAGGATCTGGACGACTGGATCTCGCTCGAGGTCGAGCTGAAGACGGGCCAGAAGGTGAAGCCGATCGCCCTCGAGCCGCCCGCGACCGCGAGCGCTTTCGCGTCGGCGGGGAGCCCGCCCCCGCCTGCGTCGGGTGCCAAGGTCTCGCCCGACCGCAAGCCCGCGCCCCCCGCCCCGTCCGGTCGATGAAGGGCGGCGCCGACGGGCACGGCTGCTTCCCGAGCGGCAAGCACTACCCTGGCATCGCGCACCTCCTCGAGGTGCTCGTCGCGGGGCTGGCGGAGGAATTCCCCGGGGACACCCCGCTCGACGAGCTCACGATCGTCGGCCTCGACACCGAGACCACCGGGCGAGAGGCGAGCGACCGCATCGTCGAGATCGCTTGCGTCCGCTGGCGCGGCGGCGTGGAGCTCGGGCGGACGGCGTTCCTCGTGAACCCGGAGTGCCCCATCACGGAGGGAGCGCGCGCGGTGCACGGGATCGACGACGCGACCGTGGCCGGCGAGCCGCCCATCGCCGCGCGCGTCCCCGAGCTGCTCGAGGCGCTGCGGGGCGCCGTGCCGCTCGCGTACAACGCCGAGTTCGATCGCGGCGTCCTCACGCGGGACCTCGAGCGCGCTGGCGCGTCGGCGGTCCACGCGCCGCCCGCGCTCCGGAGCGGCGTCGAGTGGCTCGATCCGCTCACGTGGGCCCGCGAGCTGCAGCGCAACGAGCGGAGCCGCGCCCTCGGCGACGTGTGCGCCCGCCTCGGGATCGAGCTCGGGCAAGCGCACCGCGCGGCCGACGACTGCGTGGCGGCGCTCCGCGTGTTCGACGCGCTCCGCGCCGACGAGCGCGTGCCTCGCACCTACGCCGCGTTCGTGCGTGAGCAGCGGCGCCTGGCGCAGCGCTTCGAGGCCGAGCGCAAGACGTGGCGGAACCGCGGCTGAGCGGCGCATGAGCCGCGGCTCCGCCGCGCGGGGGAGGCCGCAGGGGTGCCGCGAGGGCTCAGGCGCCGTCGCCGCGGCCGGCGTCGGCCGAAGCGTCGCGCCGCACCTCGACCCGCAAATAGTACGTGGCGCACGTGTCGTTCCGGAGCTGCACGACCTCCGCGTCGACGCGCTCCAGGACCACCTGGTTGCCCGCGGCTTCGGCGGCGGTCCCGGTGGTGTCGCCCGCGTCCCCGGCCGGGATGGGGAACGCCTCGAACGCGAGCCACGAGCGCACCCCGACCGCGGGCGTGGCCAGCCCGTGCGGGAGCAGCAGCCGGCGGCCGGGCGGGAAGTGGAGCCACTCGCCGCTCCAGGCGGAGGTGGTGTACGTGTCGCCCCGGGTAGCGCCCTGGGAGTACGTGATGGGCGACTGGCCGCCCGTGGTGCACGTCGCGCAGCCGCCGACGGGCACGAGACCCAGGAGATACGTCACCGCGAGACAAATCACGAGGCGGCGCACGGCGTGGCGGAAGCTACCACCCGTCGGGCCCCCCTGTCGCGTCAGGGGCCCATGCGCTAGGCTGCGCTCACGCTCGGGGCGCAGGCCTCCCGCCTGCTGAGACGCACCCGTCGAACCTGATCCGGCTCGTACCGGCGTAGGGAAGCGCGGCCCATCGAGCCATGCCCCTCGCGCCGGCCCCACCGACGCGAGGAACGAACAGCATGGCCGACTGGAACCTCCCCCTGCAGGGCGCGACCTCCCCCGCACGCGCCGGATCGGGCACGACGCCTGGCTCCTTCGCGCGCCGCCCCGACGTGGGCGGGCCGCTCGCCTACTCCTCACCCGACACGCCCGGGATGCCGGCGCCGAGCGAACGGACGGCGTGGGACTTCCTCCCGCCCGGCTGGCGACGCGAGGGCGCGTTCGCTCGCGCTCCCGAGGGCTTCGCACCGATCACGCAGCTCGAGCACGCGCGCCTCGGGATCGTGACCCCCGAGATGCGGCGGGTGGCCGAGCGCGAGCCGCACCTCACCGCCGACCAGGTGCGGGACGAGGTCGCGGCCGGGCGCATGGTGATCCCGGCGAACCGCGTTCACCTCGGCCACGCGCTCGACCCCATGGCGATCGGCCGCGCGAGCCGCACCAAGGTGAACGCGAACATGGGCGCGAGCCCGGTCTCCTCCAGCACCGACGAAGAGGTGGAGAAGCTCCGCTGGGCCGTGCGCTGGGGGGCCGACACGGTGATGGACCTCTCCACCGGAGGCGACCTGGACGCCACGCGCGAGGCGATCGTGCGCGCGTCCCGCGTGCCGATCGGCACCGTGCCGATCTACTCGATGATCGTGGGGCGCAGCGTCGAGCAGCTCGACGAAGCGACGATCCTCGAGGGGCTGCGCCACCAGGCGCGGCAGGGCGTCGGGTACTTCACGGTGCACGCGGGCGTGCTCCGGGCGCACCTCCCGTTCGTGGAGCGGCGGCTCATCGGCATCGTGAGCCGCGGGGGCTCGCTGCTCGCGAAGTGGATGCTGGTCCACCGCCGCGAGAACCCGATGTACACGCTGTTCGACGACATCTGCGACATCCTGCGCGAGCACGACGTGTCGTTCTCGCTGGGAGACGGCCTGCGCCCCGGCGGGCTCGCCGACGCGACCGACGAGGCGCAACTGCGGGAGCTGGAGACGCTGGGCGAGCTGACGGAGCGCGCGTGGCGCAAGGGCTGCCAGGTGATGGTGGAGGGCCCCGGGCACGTCCCCTTCGATCAGATCGAGTACAACATGAAGCTCCAGCGGCGGCTGTGCCACGGCGCTCCGTTCTACGTGCTCGGGCCGCTCGTGACGGATGTGTTCCCGGGCTACGATCACATCACGAGCTGCATCGGCGCGACGGCCGCAGCCTATCACGGCGCGAGCATGCTCTGCTACGTGACGCCGAAGGAGCACGTCGGCCTGCCCAAGCGCGACGACGTGAAGCAGGGGTGCGTCGCGTATCGGATCGCGGCGCACGCCGCCGACGTCGCGCTCGGCATCCCCGGCACGCGCGACTGGGACGACGACGTGACCCGCGCCCGGGCGGCGCTCAACTGGGAGAAGCACTTCGAGCTCGCGTTCGACGGCGAGCTCGCGCGCGCGTACCACGACGAGGACCTCGACGTGGACACCGACTTCTGCGCGATGTGCGGGCACGACTGGTGCAGCGTGCGTATCTCGAAGGAGCTGGTCGAGCTCGGGAGCGGCAAATCCCCGGGGTTCGAGCGGGCGTCCAGCGGGCAGACTCCTGCGCTGAACGACGAGCAGCGGAGGATCCTCGCGCAGCGCGGGCACCTCCCACCGGACGAGCTCCACCGGCTGGCGTCCAAGACGCGCAAGGTGGTGGGCGCGGCGCCGGGGGAGCGGGCAAGCTGCCACAGCGAGCGCGCAGACTCCGAGGCCGCGCGCAGGCTCCAGAAGGAGCGCCTGGCCCCGCCGAGGCCCGGGCCCGCGCGCCCCTGAGCGCGCGCGAGGGGGGACACGCCCGCGCCGGGAGCCGCCCGCGCGCGGGAGATGCCCCGCACCGGGCGGCCCCGGGGCGACAGGACCGATCTTTTTCCTTGCGCCAAGTACATAGTGTTACTATGTACTTTGGGAAGGAGGTCCCCATGACCGAAGCCCATGCCGAGAAGCGTTACCGAACCCCCCTCTTCAAGGCCTTCCGCAAGGTCGTCGACGCCGTCGAGGACGTAGTAGACGACGTGATCGATCGCGGCACCGACGCCGAGCGCGACGCGCGCCGCCTGGTCGACACCCTGCTCCGCGAGAAGGACGACGACGCCCGCGACGGCAAGAAGAAGAGCGCGGCGCGCGCCGAGCCCGCCGAGTGAGCGTGGCGCACGGGAGGCGGACCGCGCTGGACGAGATCGCCACCGGTGCCCCCGGCTCCGGGCCCTCGAGCGCGCCCGCCTCCCGCGCCCAACCCCCGGCGCTCGCCGGGCGCGTCGGCGAGATCGGGCGCGCCTTCGCGCCGTGGGCGCGGCGGATCGCCGCGTCACCCGACGACTGGCTGGAGCTCTGGCTCGCCGGGGGGCGGGCGACTCCGCCGAGCGGCAGCGCGGACGCGCTCCGGGGGGCGCTGGAGCGGCTGGGGCCCGTGTTCATCAAGGCCGGGCAGCTGCTCTCCACGCGGCCGGACTTGCTGGCCCGGCCCTATCTGGACGCGCTGCAGTCGCTGCACTCGCGCGTCCCGTCCCTGACGACGGAGGCGGTCGACCTCTGCCTGAGCGAGTACGCGGCGGCGCTCGGCGGGCGGCTGCCGTTCGCCACGTTCGATCCGCGGCCACTCGCCGCGGCGTCGCTCGCGCAGGTGCACCGCGCCACCCTCCACGACGGCACCGACGTCGCCGTCAAGCTGCGACGCCCGGGCGTCGAACGGCTCGTCGAGCGCGACCTCCGGCTGCTGGCGCTCCTCGCGCGGGCGGTGGGCCCTCGGCTGGGTGAGGTGTACGACGTGGGCGGGCTGGTGGAGGAGCTCGAGCTCACCCTCCGCGACGAGCTGGATTTCCGTGCCGAGGCGGAGTCGCTCGCGCTCTTCGCGAGGAACCTCGCGCCGTTCGCCCCGCTGGTCCGCGTCCCCGCCGTGTGGCACGAGCTCACGACGGAGTCCGTGCTGGTGACGGAGCTCGTGCGGGGGCGTCCGCTCAGCGAGCCGCTGCGGCCGCTGGCCCAGGCACGGCGGCAGGAGCTGGCCCAGGCGACCGCGCACGCCTACTTCCAGATGTTCTTCGTCGACGGGACGTTCCACGCCGATCCGCACCCCGGCAACCTCCTCCTCGCGGACGACGACACCATCGTCATCCTGGATTTCGGCATGGTGGGGCGTATCGAGCGCCAGCTCTCCGACAACCTCGTCCGGATCCTGCTGAACTTCTGGCTGAAGGACAGCCACGGCGTCGCGCACGCGTTCCTCGACATCGGGAAGCCCACGCGTGGCGCAGACGAGCTCGGCTGGGTGCTCGAGGTGCGCCGCCTGCTGCCACGCTATCACGGCGTCCGACTTGAGCGGCTGAACCTCGGCGCCCTGCTCGTCGACCTGCTGCGCGGCGCGGCTCGCAACGGCATCCAGGCGCCGCCGGTGGTCGGGCTCATCTGCAAGAGCCTCGCCAACATGGATGGGACGGTGCGCCTCATCGATCCGACCATCGACGTCCTGGGGACGTTCCACGAGTTCATCCCGCGTCTGCTCGAGTCCCACGCGCGGCGCCTCGCGTCCCCGGAGCGGGCCGCAAAGGTCGCGCTGGATCTGCAGATCGGCGCTCAGCGCATCCCGTTCCAGATCGCCTCGATCCTGGAGAAGGCCGCCACCGGGCGCCTCCGGCTGGTCGTCGATCCGCTGGGCGACACCCCGGCGCGCCGCCGCGGTTGACCGCCCGGCCCGCCTCTGCGACGACTCCCCGACGTGACGGAGGCCGCCACGCTCAAGATCGGAGATCTCGCCCGCCGGACGGGCGTGTCCGTCCCGACAATCCACTTCTACCTCCGCGAGGGCCTCCTCCCCGCCGCGCCACGCAAGACCTCGCGCAACATGGCGTACTACGACGAGTCGTATGTCGCGAGGATCCGCCTCATCCGCAGGCTCCAGGACGAGCGGCGCCTGCCGCTGCGGGTGATCCGCTCGCTGCTCGCGGAGACGGAGGGCTCCGGCGAGGAGGTCCTCGACCTCGTGGAGGTCCAGGCGCGCGTCCTGCCGGCCCTCGAGCTGCCCGCCGGCGGCGAAGAGCTCGGGCGCGACGAGCTCGTCGCGCGGACAGGGATCGATCCGCGCGATCTCGACGACCTGGAGCAGATGGCCGTCGTGACGCCGCGAGGCGCCGGCCGGCGGGCGCGCTACGACGCTGGCGACGTGGCGATCGCGGACGCCGTCGGCCGACTGCGCGCGCTCGGCATCACGCGCGAGCTGTTCCCGGCAGGCGATCTCGCCCTCTACCAGCGCGCGATGAGCGCGCTCGTCGGCGAGGAGGCGCGCCTCTTCGCGCGGCGGATGCGCGCCGCCGATGTGGCGTTCGGCGGCCGCATGGAAGCCGCGATCCGCTCGATCGGCGACCTGATCGTCCGCCTGCGCCAGAAGCTGATCCAGGACCTGGTCGACGGCCTGCGCGCAGGCGCCGCACAGCCCGCGCACCCGGGCAAGCGCGGCGCGGCACCGGCGCGCTCGGCGGCCGCGGTGAGCCGCGCGCGGAAGCGGCGCTAGCTGCGCTCGCGGAGGCCGCGGAGCGTCGCCACGGGGACACCGTACTCGCGCCGGCAGTAGTCGCAGGAGATCGAGAGCGCCTCGCCCGACTCGAGGAGGTGCTCGAGATCCGCGCGGCCGAGGGTCGCGAGCGCGCCGAGCACGCGGGCCTCGTCGCACCAGCAGTCGAAGGAGAGGTCCCCTCGCCCCACCTCGGTGAAGCTCATCGCGTGGAGCAGCTCCCCGAGGAGCCACGCGGGCGAGAACGCGGCGTCGCGCACGTGGGCGGTCACCTCTCGGAACTCCTCCAGGCGCTCCGCCATCACCAGGAGCGGCCCGCGCCCGACCTCGGGCAGGAGCTGCACCAGGTAGCCGCCCGCCGCGACCACGCGCTCGCCGTCCATCGCGGTCGCGACGGCGAGCATGGTGTCGACCTGCTCGGAGGCCTGCATGTACGCCATGAGCGCGTCGGAGACGGTGCCCCCGGCGCGCACCTCGACGACCCCTTGCTGGATGCGGCCGCCCGGGAGCGTCCGCAGCATGCGGAGCAAGGCCCCCGCCCCGAGGTCGATCTCCCCGACGCCTTCCGGGAGCTGGACGAGCCCGCGGGTGCGACCCGACGGGTGCGCGTCGGCCACCAAGCTGCCCGTCCCGCGCACGCCCTTCACGATCGCCTGGACCCGGAGATCGGGCGCCATCGTCTCTCGAAACAGGATCGCGCAGGTGAGCAGGTCGCCGAAGTGCCGCGCCGTGGGGCCGGTGGCGCGCTGTCGCTCGATCGTGGCGGCGACGGTGTCGGTCGTCCGGGCGGTGATCACCCGGAACGCGCCGTCGTCCGTCAGCGCGCGGAGCACGTGATCGCGGCCGAGCGACTCCGTCACGACGGCGGCTCCGGCTCCCCCGCCCGCGCCCCGAGCTCCAGCGCCTCGTCCGGGTCGAGGGGCCGCGACAATCGGTACGTGCCGTCCAACCACGCCGCCAGGTCGATCGCCTTGCAGCGCGCCGAACAGAACGGCCGAGGTGGATGGGGTGCGTCCGTCTCGACGACCCGGCCGCAGATCGGACACTCGATCCGCTTCACGCTCGGACCGTAGCGCGCTCCGTGCTCGAGCGCAGCTCGTGGGCGCGGAGCGTGGAGCGCGGCTCCTCCGCGCGCCGCCCACGCGCCGCGCGGGAGCGGTGCTAGGGTGCGCCCCCCATGACGGCCGACCTCCTCCTCGAGATCGGCGTCGAGGAGCTGCCGGCCAGCTTCGTGGCCGGCGCGCTCGACGCCTTGCCCGGACTCCTCACCGCCGAGCTCGCTGGCGCGCGGCTCGCCCACGGCGCGATCGAGGTCTTCGGCACGCCCAGGCGCCTCGCCGCCACGGTCGCCGGGGTCGCCACCGCGCAGCCGGACGTGGACGAGGACGTGGTCGGCCCCCCGGCGCGGGTCGCGTTCGACGCCTCGGGCGCCCCGACCCGCGCCGCGCTCGCGTTCGCCGAGAAGCTCGGCGTAGAGCCGGGCGCGCTCCGGCGCGTCGAGACCCCGAAGGGTGAATACGTGTCGGCGCGGAAGGTCGCGCGAGGCGCGGCCTCGGCCGCGGTGCTGCCCGCGGCGCTCGAGCGGGTGGTCGCGGCCGTGCCGTTCCGCAAGGCGATGCGGTGGGGCGCCGGCGACGCGACGTTCGGGCGCCCGATCCGGTGGCTGCTCGCGCTCCTCGGCGCGGACGCCATCGACTTCGCGTACGGCGGCGTGCGCTCCGGCACGACGACCCGCGGGCATCGCTTCCGCGCCCCCGAGGCGGTCGCGGTCGAGTCCGCCGCGACGTACCCTGAGCTCCTCCGCGCGCGGCACGTGCTCGCGAGGACCTCGGAGCGCGGAGAGGTCATGGTGGCGAGGCTGCGCGACGCGGCCCGCGCGCTCGGCGGGGAGCTGGTCGACGATGACTTCCTCGTCGGCGAGAACCTGTCGCTGGTGGAGGACCCGTGCGTGGTCGTCGGCTCCTTCGATGAGCGCTTCCTCGAGCTCCCCGAGCGGGTGATCCTCGAGGTGGCGAAGGGCCACCAGCGCTATTTTGGAGTGCGCGGCGCCGGCGGTCGCCTGCTGCCTCGCTACCTCGCCGTGGTCAACACGGCCGAGAACCCGCCGAACGTCCAGCGCGGGAACGACCGCGTGATGCGCGCGCGCCTCTCCGACGCCCGCTTCTTCTGGGATCTGGATCGCGCGGCGCCGCTCGAGAGCCGCCGCCCGAAGCTCGAAGGGATGACGTTCCAGAAGCGACTGGGCTCCGTGGGCGACAAGGTCCGCCGGATCGAGCGGCTGGTCGGCGAGCTCGGGGCGGCGCTCGGGCTGCCCGCCGCGCAGACGGCGGCGGCGCTGCGCGCGGCGGCGCTCGCCAAGTGCGATCTGGTGACGGCCATGGTCGGCGAGCTGCCCGAGCTGCAGGGCGAGATGGGCCGCGCGTACGCGCTCGCCCACGGCGAGCCTGCGGAGGTCGGGCTCGCCATCGAGGAGCACTACCGCCCCCGCGGTGCCGAGGACTCCCCGGCGTCGTCCCCGAGCGGCGCGCTGATCGCGCTCGCCGACCGCCTCGACACCCTCGCCGGGTGCTTCGCGATCGGCCTCGCGCCGACGGGCGCCGCCGACCCGCTCGCGCTCCGGCGCGCGGCGCTCGGCGCGCTGCGCACGCTCCTCGCGCACGGGTGGGGGCTCTCGCTCGCCTCGGCGGCCGCGCTCGCCCACGCCGGGTACGGGGGCGTGGCGCTCGATCACGACGCCGCCGAGACGGGGAACCGGCTCGCGCCGTTCTTCCGCGAGCGGCTCCGCGGCGTGCTCGAGGCCCGCTGGCCCGCCGACGCGGTGCAGGCGAGCCTCGCGGTGGCCGCCGACGATCCCTACGACTGCGAGCTCCGCGCGGCGGCCCTGGCCTCGCTCGACGCCGACACGCGCTCCACCGTGGGCGAGGTCCTCAAGCGCGCAGCGAACATCGCGCGGGACGCGCCGGACGGTGAGGCCGTGGAGCCCGGCACGCTCGGCGAGGCGCACGCGTCGGAGCGCGCGCTCTTCGCGGCGCACGCCGCGACGCGGTCGCGCGTCCTCGAGCGCTCCGCCGCCCGGGACTACGCCGGCGCCGTCGCCGCGCTGGCGGAGCTCGCGCCGGCCCTGGCGCGGTTCTTCACCGACGTCTTCGTCATGGTCGAGGACGCTCGCGTCCGCGACAACCGGCTCCGCCTGCTGCGCGACGTTCGCGCGACGTGCGGCGCGGTCGCGGCGCTCGAGCACCTGGCGCGGGCCTGAGCGGCGGCGCCGCCCGGGCGTGGGCAGCAGCGCACGTGGCACTCGGTGGCAGCGCGCGGCGACGCGAGACGGCGCGGCGCGCGCGGCCGCGGCGCGAGCCGCGACGCGTGGCCGCCGCGCTGCGCCGGGATCTCGCGGAATTCCAGGCACATGCGCCCTGGGGTGCGCTCGGGCGCGCGGTGCGACGCGGCGCGCCATCGTGTGGCCTGGCGGTTGCGGTGAGCCGTGAGCCCTGCGAGCACACACCCCGCGCGCGGAGCCGCTGACGCGACCGGGCCGGCGACGCGTGGAGCCGGCCGTCACCGGCACCGGGTCGGCTCGCGATGGGGCGCCTACGGAAATTCCGTGGACCGGCGGGTGCCTGCCTGGTATCCTCACTCCGTGCCCCCCAAGGACTCAACCCCCGGCAAGCTTCCGTCTTTCTCCCGCAGCGCGCGTGGGATGCTGAGCAAGACAGAAGACGCCGTCATCGACAAGGCGCGCGACAACTGCGATCAGCCGATCGAAGGTGACGGTGGCGGGGTCATCCCGGCACAGCACTGCTCGCACGGCTCGCACGGCAGCCACGGCTCGCACGGCAGCCACGGCTCGCACGGCAGCCACGGCTCGCACGGCAGCCACGGCTCGCACGGCAGCCACGGCTCGCACGGCAGCCACGGCTCGCACGGCAGCCACGGCTCCTGGTAGCTCGTCGGGGATCGCCGGCAGGCCTGGAGCCTGCGCCGCCCGGTGCGCCGCGGATCGGGATGGGTGTCAGCTCACGAGCGCGTCTCGTGCGGCGCTGAGCGTCCGATCGAGATCCGCTGGCTCGTGTGCGGCGGAGACGAACGCGGCCTCGAACTGGGACGGGGGCCAGTAGACACCGCGCGCCAGCAGGCCACGGTGAAAGCGCGCGAAGCGCTCCGTGTCGCACCCCGCGGCGTCGGACCACGATCGCACGGGGCGCTCGGTGAAGAACAGCGTGAGCATCGAGCCCACACGCTGGACGACGCCGGCCACCCCGCGCTCGCGGAGGAGCGAGGCGAGCCCGTCGCCGAGCGCCGCGGAGGTCGCCTCGAGCCGCTCGTAGACCGCGGGCACGAGGCGTTCGAGCGTGGCGAGCCCGGCTGCGACCGCGAGCGGGTTCCCGCTCAACGTGCCCGCCTGGTAGACGCGACCGAGCGGCGAGATGTGCCGCATCACCTCGGAGGCGCCGCCGTAGATCGCGAGCGGCATCCCTCCGCCGACGATCTTCCCGAGGCACGTGAGGCGCGGCGTCACTCCGTAGCGCTCCTGGGCTCCGCCCGGGGCGACGCGCAGGCCGGTCATCACCTCATCGAAGATCGAGATCGCGCCGTGCCGGGCGCACAGCTCGACCACGCCGGGGAGGTAGCCGGGCTCGGGCGGCACGCACCCCATGTTCCCGGCGACGGGCTCGAGGATCACCGCCGCGATCCGCTCCCCTACGCGATCGAACGCCGCCTCGAGCGCCGCGAGATCGTTGTACGGCAGGACGAGCGTCGACTCGGCGGCGCCCGGCGGCACGCCGGCGGAGTCCGGCGTCCCGAAGGTCGCGAGGCCGCTCCCCGCCTTGACCAGCAGCGCATCGGCGTGACCGTGGTAGCAGCCCTCCATCTTGACCACGAGGTCGCGCCCCGTCGCGCCGCGCGCGACGCGGAGCGCCGACATGGTCGCCTCGGTGCCGCTCGACGTGCACCGCTGTAGCTCGAGCGAGGGCACGCGCTCGCGCACGGCCTCGGCGAACCGGACCTCGAGCTCCGTCGGCGCTCCGAACGACAGGCCGTCGAGCGCCGTGCGGCGGACCACCTCGACGACCTCCGGCTCCGCGTGGCCCAGGATCGCGGGGCCCCACGAGCCGACGTAGTCGACATACTCGGCGCCGTCGGCCCCGTAGATCCGTGACCCGCGCGCGCGCGTGATGAAGACGGGCTCGCCGCCAACGGCTCGGAAGGCGCGGACGGGGCTGTTCACCCCTCCGGGGAGGACCCGCTGCGCGCGGGCGAAGAGCTCCTGGCTGACGGGGTCGGACATGCGGGGGATCTAGCGGCGGACAGGGCGCGACGCGAGCGAGGCGCGCGAGCGCCAGACCGCGGCGCAGCGGCGCGACCCGCGCGCGTCGCCGATCGCGCGCGTTCCCTCACTCGCTGTTGCGGCGAGACCGGTCGTGCAGGAGCGTCCGCCAGGCGTCGATGCGGCTCGCGACGTGGGCCGGCCAGGCGAGGCGGGACAAGCGATCGAGGAGGTGCGGGACGTGGTCACCGACGCGCGTCCGCTCGTCGAACACGTCGCTCGCGGCCTCGAGTGACTCGAGGGCGGCGTCCGAATCGCCCGCCGCGTGCTGGAGCCAGGCCCGCGTCACGAGCAGGTGTTGGCGCGGCTCGACCTCCTGCACGTCGAGCGCCTGCGCTTCGCGGAGCGCGGCCTCGGCGCCAGGCACGTCACGCCGAGCCAGCGCGATCTGGGCGAGCAGGATCCTCGCCTCGACGATCCCCCACGGATCGCCCATGCCGGCGAACACCTCGAGCGCTCGTCGCGCGTGGAGCTCGGCGGCGTCGAGATCGTCTGTGTCGAGCGCGATCATGGCGAGCAGGCGCTCGCACGCGGCGTGGCCCCGCGGCGTGCGGAGCGACTCGAAGGCCGCGAGCGCCTCGCAGGCTCCGCGCTCCGCGCTGTTGTAGTTCTGCAGTCGGTGCTCGAGGTGGGCCGCCGAGGCGTCCGCCTGCGCGAGCCCGAGCCGGTAGCCGGCGCGCTCGAACTCCGCGCGCGACGCGGCCGTCCTGCGGCGCGCGAGCGCGATCGCCCCCTCGGCGTGGTCGATCCACGAGAGCAGGAGCAGGCACTGGCCGCGACCGAGCGGCTGGTCGAGCTGCGCGAAGTGCGCGGCGCCGGCCTCGATGACCTCGCGCGCCCGTTCGTGGTGCCCGAGCAGGTACTGGATCTCGCCCTCCACCGCGCCGCACTGCGCCTGGCCGAGCGCGTTGCCCGCCGCCTCGAACAGCGAGCGCGCCTGTCGCACCATCTCCAGCCCCTCGACGCTCTGCCCCTTCTCGCTGGACAGGTGCCCGAGGAGCCGGAGGCAGTGCGCCAGCTCCTCGGCCTCGCCGAGCTCCTCGAAGCTGGCACGCGCGATCTCGGCGTGGGTGATGGCGTCGTCCGTCCGCCCGAGGTGCCGGAGCGACTCGGCCTGCCAGCGGTGCTTCAGCGCCAGGAGGGGGCCCTCGACGCGGCCCTTCAGTAGATCGAGGTCCGCGAGGGAGGCGTTCGGCTCCCGCGCGCCGTTCCACGCCTCCTCCAGGTGCGTGAAGAGGACGGTCGCCGCCCGCTCCGCCTGCCCGGCCGAGAGCAAGCTCTGCACCCGCTGGCGGACGACCCGGCGCGTGTTGGCGAGCGGGTGGTGCAGCAGCGCGTCGGCCGCGGCCTCGAAGATCCGCGGAGCATCCTCGCGCGCCACGAGCTGGGCAAACAGGTGCTCCTGCAAGAGGGCGTGCGGCCAGCCGAAGCGCTCGGGCCCCCGTGGGAGCAGGATCTCGGCGCTCTGCAGGCTCACCAGCGCGCCGCGCGGGACGCCGAGCTCGCCGAGGAGCGCGGCGAGGACCTGCCGGCGCATGTCGCCTCCGAGCGCGGCGGCGGCGTGGGCGGCGATCCGATGCTCGGGCGGGAGCGCCGCGACGCGGCCGTCCCACAGCTCGGCGGTCGTCTGCGGACGGAGCGCGAGCACGTCCGCCGGCACACGGTAGACGCCGCCCTCGAGGCGGATGTCGCCGGCGAGCGCCCACGCGTGCAGCTGCTGGAGCGCGAACAGCGGGTTGCCGCGGCTGCGACGCACCGCCTCGCCGACCGCGGCGTCGTCGAGCGGGAGGGACGCGCGCACCAGGGCGGCCGTGGCCTCCGAGTCCATCGACTGCACGTCCAGCACGACTCCGTCCAGCCGCTCGCGGAGCTCCCGGAGGCGATCGGCCGCGGTGGTGCCGATCTGTACGTCCTCGGCGCGGACGGTGGCCACCATCACGATGCGCTGATCGGGCTCCTCGTCGTGGATGCGCTTCAGCCCCTCGAAGGTGCCGGCCGTGCCGTGATGCAGGTCGTCGAGCCAGAAGAGGAGCGGGCGCCCGTGCGCGATCTTGCGGAGCGTGTAGCGGATGACCATCCGCCGGGTCTCCAGGGAGTCGAGCGTGAAGCGGATGCCCGTCGGGCCGAGGCGGTGCTGCTCGCCCGGCGGCATCGGCCGGATCCACTCGGACGCACCGGCCACCCAGGCGCAGCCGTTCTTGTCGTCCTTCGCCACGCGCCACCGGGCCATGAGCGACTTCTCGATGGTGTCGCGATCGGCTCGCTCGAACCCGTAGTGCTGCACGACCGCCCCGAGCATGCCGTCGAGCGCCGCCCGCATCGGCCGGTAGCGCGCCCGGAGCGGCACCATGGTGCCCCGCTCGTGCATCGTCTCGCAGAGCCACTCCGCGATGCGCGACTTCCCGACGCCCGCCTGCCCGACGAGGAGCACGAGGCGGTGGGGCATGCCGCGCGCCTCGATCGCCTCCTGGCAGATCTCGAGCAGCACGCGCCGGATGTCGGCGCGACCGACCAGCGGGCTCTCTCGGATGCTCAGCAGCCCCGGCGCGCGGTCGGCCGCAGGCGACGGCGAGTCGGAGTCGCCCGTCGCCTGCGGCGCGGCGGGCGGCGGGATCGTGGCGCCGCGCGGCAGCGTCGGGAACCGCCAGGCGATCGTGTCGACCTCCTGGGGGCGGAACGCGCGCCAGTCGTCGCGCGCGTTGCCGGCGAACTCCCAGCGATCCCACGGGCGGCGCGCGAGCAGGCGAAGGAGGAAGCGGTCCACCCCGGGCGGCGTCGCCACCACCAGGTTGGGTTCGGCGACCTTGTCGAAGGCGTGCTTGCGCAGGAGCTCCTTGGCGTCGCCGCTGAAGGGGGCCTGCCCGGTGAGCAGCTTGTAGAGGATGCAGCCGAGGGCGTAGAGATCCGTCGGCCCCGCGACGTGGTGGCTCTCGTGCTGGATCTGCTCGGGCGCCATGTACCCGGGTGTCCCGGCGCCCGCGTGCGGCGCGAACTCCATGGCCTTCGAGCCGTCGAGCCGCTCGTCGTGGCGGTCACGCTTCAGCCACGCGAGGCCAAAATCCAGGATCCGCGCCACGGGCGGCGCCCCGTGCCGCTCCTCGACGAGGACGTTGGACGGCTTGAGATCGCCGTGGACCACACCGCGCGCGTGGGCGTGCGCGAGCGCTCCCAGGATCTGATCCACGATCTCCCAGAGGATCGGGTACGAGAGCCGCACCGCGCCGAGATCGTGGAGCGACGCGCCGGGGGCGAGCTCCATCGCCAGGTACGGCGTGCCGTCCGTGAGCTGCCCGAAGTCGCGCGCGCCGACGATCGCGGGGTGGTCGAGGGCCGCGAGCGCGCGCGCCTCCTTGTAGAACCACATCACGTACTCGCCAGCGAGCTTGCCCTCGGGTGGGATCACGCGCTTCAGCGCCACGTCCGCGCCGGTCGCGAGGTCGCGGCAGCGGTAGACGATCCCCATGCCCCCCTCTCCCAGCGTGCGCAGCACCTCATAGCGGCCCGCGATGACGTGCCCGGGGAGGATGCGCGCGCGCGGCGCGCCGGCCTGGACGGTCGGCGGCTCGCTCGGCTCCGGGTCGGAGTCTCCGGGCTGGATCGGCGCGTCTTCTCCGCCCGCCGCGCCGGCGAGGCTCGCCGTGGCGGCGGACGGGATGCTCGGCGGGGCGCTCTCCGGCGCGGGCTCCTCGGGCTCCTCGACCGGCGAAGCGTCGAGCCAGGGCGACGCCGGCACCACGGGCGTGGGAGCGGACAGGCCCCGGCTCGGGGCGGCGACCGGGGCCGGCTCCGCCGCGGCGTGGCCGGGCGAGGTGGCGGTGCGGACGTCCCGCTCGACAGTGCGTCGCGTCGCGGGCGCCTCCCCGCTGGCGGGTGGCGCCTGACGGCGCCCGCGCTTCGGCCCCGGTTGGTTCATGGGCGGGCGCGAGTCTAGTCATCGCGCGGCGCGCGTCGAGCGCGACCGGGGGGCCTGGGGGAGCTCAGGCCCCACCGCCGGCCGGGCGTGCGCTATGCTGGCCCGGCACATGGCCCGAGGCTCGGCGCTCGCTTGGTTCTCCGCGGCGTGCGGCGCGGTGGCCGGCTGCGCGGTGGTCGACGATCTCGATCGGACCTCGGCGGTCACCGACTCGGGCGTCGAGGCCGGTGGCGGAACCTTCGGCGGGGGCGGAAGCGGTGGCGGCGCGAGCGGGGGCAGCTCCGGCGGCGGTTCGGGGGGCGGTGTCGTCGGGGGAGGTTCGAGCGGCGGCAGCTCCGGCGCCGGCCCGGGAGGCGGCGGCTCCGGCGGCGGCGCGCCGAGCGGAGGCGGCGCGGGCGGGAGCTCGGCGTTCTGCGTCCCGGGCGCCCAGGTCGCCTGCGCGTGCCCGGGCGGGGCGCAGGGCGCGCAAGCGTGCAAGCCGGACGGCAGTGGGTACGAGCCGTGCGACTGCCCGTCAGCGTCGGGGGGCGCTGCGTCGGGAGGCGCTGCGTCGGGGGGCGCTGCGTCGGGGGGCGCTGCGTCGGGAGGCGCTGCGTCGGGGGGCAGCGGCGGCTCGGCGGGCGCGGACTCGCTGGACACCTGCCCGGGCGAGCCGCTCGTGCTCGCCGGCGCGGTCACCACCGTGAACGGATCGACGAGCGGGATGGGCGCCGACTACGAGCCGTGGGCGTGCAGCCCGAACGGCGGCGGCCGAGACGTCGTGTACCGCTTCGTGGCGCCCACGACCGGAACGCTCACCATCACCGGTACGCCGACGGGCACGAGCCTCGCGCTCTACTACTCGGCGGACACGTGCGCGCTGGCTTCGCCCGCCGACTGCGAGCGCGGGATCAGCGTAGGGGATGTCGTCGTGCTGACGATCGCGGTGACGGCGGGGACGACCTACTACCTCGGCGTCGACAACTACTCCACGGCCGTCTCCGGCGCGTTCTCGCTGGCGTTCGAGCTGAGCTGAGCGCGCGGTACGGCCACGCTGCCCTCCTCCTCAGTCGAAGTCCTCACACGACTCCCCGAAGGCCGCGACACAGAGGGCACGCACCTCGGCCGCGCAGCGATCGCTGTCGTCCTCGAACCGACCGCCCGTGCAGTTGTAGTCGATGTTGTGGCTGTTCAGGTTCTCGGTGAAGTTGATGGTCTCGCCCTCTGCCGGATAGACGGAGAGGTTGTACTCGCTCGCGTTGCCGCGGTGGACACGCCAACCCTTCTGCTTCGCGGCGGCCTGGAGCCCGTCGTAGTTGCCGTTCGTCGAAGGCGTCGTCGTCGGGTTGAACGAGAGAACCGTCCCCAGCAGGCCGCAGGCCAGCATCGGGATCGACAGGACCAAGAGCGAGAGCTTTGCAGTGGTGTTCATCGGCTACCTCTACGGTGCGCGGTGCGGCTCACTGCGGAGCCCGCGAAGCACCGTGCGCCGTTCCTAGTACGGCCTCGCGCTCGAGCTCAACGCCGAGTGACCGAGCGGCGACGCGCCGCGATGACCCGAAGCGCGGCCAGCCAGCGAGCGCCCCGGGGACTCGTGGTAGAAGCCTGGCCGTGCAGGCGAAGTCTCCTGGTCGGGGCGAGCGGTCGCTCGCGACGCTGCTCGGCGCCGCGGCGCTCGGGAGCGCCTGCGCCACGACCGGCGCCGCGTGGCTCGAGGGCCCGAGCGACGCCGATGATCCAGGCGAATTCGCGCCGCCCGCGCCGCCGGAGGGGAGCGATCCGGAGCCCGCGCGGCGCCGCTACGGCCTCGCGCCGCGCTCGCTCGGCGCGCCCCCGCCGGTGGACGAAGTCGAAGACGCGCCAGAGTCTGCTCCCAGACCGGCCGCGGTAGGGCGATCGCTCGGGACGTTCCGCAACACGTACTACGACTTCCCCGCGGAGCGAGACTTCGAGGGCGCGCTCGTCGAGCTGAAGGACGCTCGCTGCAAGACGATCGGTGAGGTGCCGCGCGGCTTCCACGACGCCGTGTGCGTCCAGGGCAGCGGCATGCTCGCGAACGGGTCGACGATCAGCTTCGCGAAGCGCGACTGCGAGTGCGCGGCGATCTGCCCGCGCACGAGCCAGCGGATCTGCTTCGAGGCGCTCGATCCGCGCACGTACCCGTGGGGTCGCGGCGCGACGGGCGGCCCGATCACTCCGCTCCTCACCGTCGCCGTCGACTCCGCCGAGATCCCCCTCGGCACGCCGCTCTACATCCCCGAGTACGACGGCCTGCCGCGCGACGAGGCACGCACCACCGCGCACGACGGTTGCTTCCTCGCGCAGGACCGCGGCTCTCGCGTCCGCGGCAAGCACGTCGACGTCTTCACGGGGCACGAGGCCATGACCCGGCTGTGGAACCAGCTCGTGCCGAGTAACCGAGGCGTCACCGTCCTGCTCGAGAGCCCGCGGTGCGCTCGCGGCGAGGTGCCCGCCGAGCCGCCCCCGCCGCCAGCGCCTCGAGCGAGGCCGAAGGCCGAGGCGGGTCGCTGACCGCCGCGAGCGGGCCGCGCCCCGCGTGCTACGCTGCGGCGCGCGCGCCCGCGCGGCGCGCCGGGAGTGGATTATGATGGTCTGGCGTAAGTTTGGTGTCTTGGCGTGGGTCGCGCTCGCGGTGGCCTGCGGGAGCGACTCGAAGGGCAGCACCGGGCGGCCTGCGACGGACGGAGGCCCCGACTCCGGGGGCGGGTCGGGGGGATCCGGGGGCGGCGGCGGGGCGGACGCCGCCGCGTGCGCGCGAAACGCCGACTGCGACGTCGGCGTGTGCGACACCGCCGCGGGCGTCTGCGTCGCCTGCGTGACCGCGGAGGACTGCGCCGCGGGGCATTCCTGCGAGGCTCACGAGTGCGTCGCGCCGCCGGGCTGCACCACGAGCCTCGACTGCGTGGACGGCGGGACGAACGGCGTCTGCGACACGGTGGCAGGCCAGTGCGTGGAGTGCGTGCTCTCGGCCGACTGCGCGCCCGGCAACGACTGCGACGCGACGCGACGCTGCGTGCCCGCCGAGGTGTGCGTTTCATCCCTCGACTGCCCTACGGGCAAGGTCTGCAACACCTCCACGCAGCGCTGCGTCGAGTGCGTCGTCGACGGCGACTGCGGCACGGAGGCGAAGTGCCGCGCCAGCGCGTGCACTCCCGCCTGTGACTCCGACAACGACTGCACGCCGCTCGGCCTGCTCTGCGACCTCGGTGAGGGCGCCTGCGTGGAGTGCCTCGGGCACTCGGACTGCGCGACGGACCGCCACTGCGCCGGCGGCTCGTGCGAGGCCGACGCGTGCACGGGCGGCAGCTCGCGCTGCCAGCAGAACGCCGTGGCCACCTGCGACGAGCATGGGACCGGGTGGGGCGCGCCCGTCCAGTGCGGCTCTGGGCAGACGTGCGTGGGGACGGCGTCGATCGCCGGTTGTCAGAACCACGTCTGCGCGCCCGGGGGGGTGACGTGCGAGCCAGGCACGGAGCAGCGCCGGGAGTGCTCTGCAGACGGCCTCTCGTCGAGCATCGTCCAGGACTGCGCGACCACGGGCGAGGTGTGCGTGGCCGGGGCCTGCGCGGCGGTCGTCTGCACGCCGGCCGCCCGCCGCTGCGACGCGAACGCGGTCGTCGAGTGCAGCCCGAAGGGCGACGCCGAGGTCCACGTCGACGACTGCGCCTGGGTCGGGTTCTCCCCCGGCTACTGCGACGACGCGACGACGACGTGCCTCCCGCAGCAGTGCACACCGGACTCGCAGCAGTGCGTGGGCGACCTGCTCCAGACGTGCGACTCCAACGGCGCCGGCTGGCTGCCGGACCCGGTGGACTGCACCGCGAGCGGCGAGATCTGCTGGCAGGGCGCGTGCCAGTCGCTCGCCTGCGTCCCGAACACGTACGTGTGCGAGGGCGGCAACGTCCGTCTGTGCGCGGCGTCCGGCCAGACCACGACGCTCGCGGACACCTGCCTCTCCAGCGAGCACTGCTCCCCGGGCTTCTCGACGTGCAGGACGGACGTGTGTGTCCAGGGTCAGCCCGCCTGCTCGGGGACGACGGCGGCCACCTGCAACGCCGACGGCTCCGGGTATCTCAGCGGCGGCACCGACTGCGCCGCCAGCGGCCAGGTGTGCAGCGGCGGCGTCTGCCAGACGCCGATCTGCACCGCCAACAGCTACTTCTGCCAGTCGGGGGACGTATTTCGCTGCTCCGCCAACGGCCTCTCCAGCTCCCTCTACGACGACTGCACCGCCACCGAGTACTGCACGGCAGGCGACTCCACGTGCAACGCCCAGATCTGTACACCGGGCGCCGCGCTGTGTGACGTGAACCGCGCGACCACCTGCAACGCCGAGGGCTCAGGCTACTCGACGGGCGGCACCAACTGCGCCGCGAACAGCAAGGTGTGCTGGCAGGGCGCCTGCTACACGCCCGTCTGCACGGCGAGCTCCTACTTCTGCCAGGACGGCGACGTCTACCTGTGCGCCTCGAACGGCCTCTCCAGCACGTTGTACGACAACTGCACGGCCACCGAATATTGCGCGGCGAACGACTCGACGTGCAACGCTCAGATCTGCACGCCGGGCGCGGCGGTGTGCGACGGCACACGCGCGACGACCTGCAACACGGACGGCTCCGGCTACGTCACGGGGGGGACGGACTGCGCGACGACGAGTCAGGTCTGCTACCTCGGGTCGTGCCAGACTCCGGTGTGCACGCCGAGCGCGTACTTCTGCCAGGGGGGGAACGTCCAGCGCTGCTCCACGAACGGCCTCTCCAGCACGCTGTACGACACCTGCTCGTCGTCGGAGTACTGCGCGGACGGCGTCTCGACCTGCCAGCCGCAGGTCTGCGCTCCGAACCAGCCGGCGTGCGACGGAAACTCGGCGACGACGTGCAACACCACCGGCTCCGGCTACACCGGCACGAGCACGAACTGCTCGCCGCAGTGGTGCGTGGCCGGCGCGTGCACGCCGATCCTGTTCTCCGAGGATTTCGAGGACGGCAACTACACGGGCTGGACGACGGGCGGAGGGAGCTACTCTTCACGGACGGTGACGACCGCGCAGTCCGCGGCCAGCTCGCTCTACTCGCTCTACCTCGCCAAGAGCACCACCTCGAGCTCGAACGACGGCATCTACCGGACGTTCGCCTCGCTCCAACCGAACAGCATCTCCTGGTGGTCGAGGCCGGGGCAGGCGACCTACACCGCCAACTATGTGGCGATGTACCCGACGTCATCGGCGTCCAACGCGCTCTTCTCCCACTACTTCTCGTCGAGCGGCGCGATGACGCTCTCGGCGGGCACCGCGGTGAGCCAAGCCTACTCGGCGAACACCTGGTACCACATCGAGCTCCGCAACATCAACTGGACGACCCGCACCTTCGACTACTACGTCGACGGCTCCGTGAAGGGCGTCGCCCTCAGCTTCATCGGCACGGGCAGCGCACTGGGCCGGATGGATCTCTACCAATACTCGGCGTACGCCGTCGGCTACTTCGATCAGATCGAGTTCCGCTGAGGCAGCGACGCGGGGCGCGGCGCGGCCGCGGCGGCCCCGCGCGCCGGCGACGGATGGGGCCGATTCACGGCCTCGCCGCGAGATCGTCACGCGGGCTGGAGGCCACGCGCGAGCAGGCGGTGATATCCTCGCAGGGTGCGTACTCCTCCCTGGGCGCTCGCGTTCGCGGTCGCGCTCGCGTCGAGCTGTAGCGCCGAGGACTCCCCCGGCGGCGGCGGCGCGGGCGGCTCCGGCGGCGGCGCGGGCTCGGGCGGCGAAGGCGGCGGGGTGAGCGCCGACGCGAGCGTCGACGCCGGAGGCGACGCCGGCCCGGCCGCCTGCCCCACGAGCCCCGAGACGACCGAGCCCCCCGCGGCCGATCCGGGTACCCCTTCCCTCCCCCCGACGCTCGACTGCGGCACGCCGGCCTTCCCGGCCGGCAGCCCGCTGCGCCGTTATCCGTACCTGCAGGCCGTCGATGGCGCCTCCGCGTCGATCCTGTGGACGACGACCGGCGGGAGCAGCCCGACGGTCCGCGTCGCGCCGTCCGCGAGCGGGCCGTGGCAGTCGTTCGCGGCCGCCACGGAGGCCTTCCCCGTGAGCCGCACAGCGGACTCCGTCGACTATGAGCAGCACCACGCGGAGGTGACGGGGCTCGGGCCCGGCACCGCGTACTGCTACGAGGTGCTCATGGACGGCCAGCCCGTCGCCACGAACCTCCGCTTCGAGACGGCGTTCCGCGAGCGCTCTCGCCCAGTGCGCGTCCTGGCGTTCGGCGACAGCGGGAGTGGAAGCGACGATCAGAAGGCGGTCCGGGATCGCTTCTCGCAGGACGGCTTCGATCTCTTCCTCGGGCTCGGCGATCTGGCCTACGGGAGCGGAACGTTCGTGGAATTCGAGACGAACCACTTCGACATCTACCGTGACTTCATGCACCGGGTGCCGCACTTCGGAGTGCTGGGGAACCACGAGTACAAGACGGATGGCGGGCAACCGTACCTCGACATGCTGCACCACTGGGCGCAGGCGTGGCGCCCCGCAGACCAGGAGCGCTACTACAGCTTCGACTACGGGAACGTGCACTTCGTTGCGCTCGACTCCAACCCGGAGCTGCTCCTCCCGATCCAGTTGGACGATCTCGGCGGCGGCTCGGTGAAGGACGACATGGTCGACTGGCTGCGCGACGACCTCGCGCGGTCCACCGCCGAGTGGAAGATCGCCTTCTTCCACCACCCGCCGTTCACCTCCAGCACGCGCGGCGACAACGCCCAGCTCATCGCGACGGTGCTACCGGTGCTCGAGGCGGCCGGGGTGGACTTCGTCCTCGTCGGCCACGACCACCACTACGAGCGCACGCACCGCATGCTCGGTCACTGCCCGACGATGCCGGGCGGGACGAGGGCCATCCCGTATGTCATCGTCGGGACGGGCGGCGCCGGGATCCGCGATGCGGCGCAGGGTGAGCCGCACGCCGCGAAGGTGATCCCGCTGATCCACGGCTACCTCCGCTTCGTGGTGCACGGCTGCCGCGGCACCGGGGAGTTCGTCGATCGGACGGGCGCCGTCCTCGACTCGTTCCAGATCACCGGCTGCTGAAGCGGGCGCCCTGAGGGGCGTAGGCCCGCTTCGACGCCGGACCGCTGCCGCCGGAGCCGGCCCGGTGGCCCGCACTTGGTTGTTGACACCGAGTGTCATATGGGTCACGTTCGGGGCATGCCGACCCTCTCTGCGCTGCCGACGGATGGGGTCCGCCCATCGGCGCGCCCGGCGCCCGCGGCGCCTTCGCTGCCAGACGCCGAGCTCCTCCACGCGCCGGCGCTCGCGCTGGCGCGCCTCGTCCGGCGGGGCACGGTCTCACCGACCGAGCTGCTCGAGGCGCACGTCCGCCGGGTGGAGGCGGTGAACCCGATCGTGAACGCCGTGGTGCAGAGGCGCTACGAGGCAGCGCGGGCCGAGGCGAAGGCGGCCGAGGCCGCGCTCGCGCGGCGCTCGGTGAGGCCGGAGGAGCTCCCGCCGTTCCTCGGCGTGCCCTGCACGATCAAGGAGCACTTCGCGTTCGCCGGGTTGCCGAACACGGCCGGGCTCGTCCGGAGGCGGGCGGCCGTCGCGCGGGAGGACGCCACGCTGGTGAAGCGCATGAAAGCCGCCGGCCTCGTCCCGCTCGGGACGACGAACGTCCCGGAGGCGCTCACGTGGCACTGCACCTACAACAAGGTGTACGGCCAGACTCGCAACCCGTGGTCCCCCGCGCACAGCGCGGGCGGGTCGTCTGGGGGCGAGGGCGCGATCATCGGCGCGGGCGGCTCGCCGATCGGGCTCGGCGGCGACATCGGTGGCTCGATCCGGATGCCAGCGATCTTCAACGGCATCGCCGGGCACAAGGCGACCGGGGGGCGGATCCCGGAGACGGGCTGCTGGCCCGGCGCGAGGGGGCTCATCGGCCGCTACAAGGTCTGCGGCCCGATGGGGCGGACGGTCGGCGACCTGGCGGCGTTGATGCCGCACCTCGCGGGGCCGGACGGTCACGATCCGACCGTCGATGGTCCCCCCTGGGGTACCGCGCCGCGGTTCCGGCCGTCGGAGATCACCGTCGCGTGGTTCGACGACAACGGCGTCGTGAGCCCGAGCGACGACGTGAGGCGCGCGGTGGCGCGCACGGTCGGCGCGCTCGAGGCGATGGGCTTCCGTGTCCGGAGGTGGCGACCCACGCAGTCGCACCGTTCGCTCGAGATGTGGATGAACGCGCTCGAGCACGCCGGGGGACCCCGCTACATCGACACGCTCGGGGACTTCCAGGGCGTCGACCTCCGGCGCGCGTGGCTCCGCGCCGCCGCCGGGCGCGGCGAGCACATCCTGCCGTGCCTGGCGCTCGCGACGGTGGAGGCCGCGGCCTCGCGGTTCCCCGCGTGGGGACGCCGGATGGCCGATCTCCGACTCGAGATGCAGCGCGAGATCGAGAGCGAGCTCGGCCCCCGCGGGGTGCTCGTGTGCCCGGTGTTCCACCGCGCCGCCCCGCGGATCGGCTGGGAGTCGCACGCGAGCACGCTCGGCTTCACCTACTCGGGCATGTTGAACCCGCTGGAGCTCCCCGCCACGGCGGTGCCGACCGGGTTCGATGAAGGCGGGCTGCCGCTCGGCGTCCAGGTCGCCGCGATCCGCAACAACGATCACCTGACGCTGTGGGTCGCCGAGCAGATCGAGGCGGCGTTCGGCGCGTGGCGACCGGCGCCCGTGCCGGGAGCGCCCACGATCGAGCCGGCGGCGGAGGCCGCCGCGCGCGTGCCCGAGGTGCGCGCGCCGAGCGGTCCTCACCCCGCGCCGAGCGACGGCGGCGGCGCGCCGCCGAGCGCTCCGATCGAGCCGGGCGCGGCGACCCGCGTGGCGATCCCGCCTCACGCGCTCGGGCGCGCCGAGCTCGAACGGCGGATGCAGGCGTACCGCGAGCAGGATCTGCCCTGGCGCGGCGGGCGCGTCTGGGCGTACGTGTACGATCCGGGGCCCGAGATCGAGGAGGTGCAGAAGCGCGCGTTCCTGGAGTTCCTCGGTGAGAACGCCCTCGATCCAACGGTGTTCCCCAGTCTGCTCCGGTTCGAGAACGAGCTGGTCGCGATGGCGGCGACGCACCTGCGCGGGGGGCCGGACGTGGTAGGCAACTTCACCAGCGGGGGCACGGAGAGCGTCCTGCTCGCGGTGAAGACGGCGCGGGACTGGGCGCGGGCGCACCGCCCCGGGATCACGGAGCCGGAGATGGTGCTGCCGGTGACGGCGCACGCGTGCTTCCAGAAGGCAGCGAGCTACTTCGGCGTGCGGCCCGTGCTCGTCCCGGTCGGGCGCGACTTCCGCGCGGACCCACGCCGGATGGAGGAGGCCATCACCGATCGGACGATCCTGCTCGTGGGCTCGGCGCCGTCGTACGCGCACGGCGTCGTCGATCCGATCCGTGAGCTCGGCCAGCTCGCGTTGGACCGCGGGCTGCTCTTCCACGTCGACGGCTGCATCGGCGGCTTCTTGCTGCCGTACTTCGCGCGGCTCGGGGCCCCCGTGCCGGATTTCGATTTTTCGGTGCCGGGCGTCACCTCGATCTCGATGGACTTCCACAAGTATGCGTTCTGCCCGAAGGGCGCGAGCGTGGTGCTCTACCGCGACAAGGAGCTGCGGAAGTTCCAGATCTTCTCGTGTTCGAGCTGGACGGGCTACACGATCCTCAACCCGACGATCCAGAGCACGAAGTCGGGCGGGCCGCTCGCGGCGGCGTGGGCGACCCTCCACGCCATCGGCGACGACGGCTACCTCGCGCGGGCCCGAGACATGCTCGCCGCGACGCGCGCGCTCACGGCGGGGATCGCGCGCATCCCGGGCCTCCACCTCCTCGCCGAGCCGGACATGACGCTGTTCGCGTTCTCCAGCCGCGAGGTGAGCCCGTTCGAGATCGTGGACGAGATGAAACAGCGCGGGTGGTACGTCCAGCCGCAGCTGGGCTTCCACGGGAGCGAGTCGAACGTCCACCTCTCGATCACGCCCGCCAGCCTCGGGCACGTCGAGCCGTTCCTCGCGGATCTTCGCGCGAGCGTGGACGCGGCCCGCACCCGCGGCCCAGGCGAGCTCGCCCGTCAGCTCGGCGGCGCGCTCGACGCGGTGGATCCGTCGGCGATCGACGATGCCACGCTGGAGCAGCTGATGGCGATGGCGGGGATCGGGGGGAGCGGCCTCCCCGAGCGGATGGCCGACATCAACCGAGTGCTGGAGGCGCTCCCGGCGCCCCTGACCGAGCGCGTGCTCCGGGCGTTCTTGAACGACCTCTACCGCCCAGCCAGCGCGTGACGGCAGCGCGCACGACGGGCGTTCGCTCGACGGCGGCCCGCGCGGCGTGCGCTCGGGCGCGCCTCAGCGGCCGATCTCGGCGGGATCCGGGGCGACCTCGCCGGATCGGCGACCCGCCCGGCGAGGCGCGTCGTGCTCCGGCCCGAACGGCGACCGTCGCGGGATCAGCGAGCGCCGCCCTGGGAACGGCTCGAGGAACTGGAGCCGGAGCTCGTCGACGACCCCGGCGCGCGTCGCGCACACCTCGTCCGAGTGCTCCTCACAGAGCCAGAGCACGCGGTCGGCGAGGACCACCCGGAACAGGTGTGGGCTGCGCGAGGTGACGAGCGCTCCGGTTGCCTGGCGAAGGCTCTCGCAGATCTCGCAGCACCTCCGGGCTCGCTGGCTCATCGTCGTGGGGCGAGCGTCACCCGAAACCGCCCGCGGGGCCAAGAAGCCCGCGCCCCGAGCGGCGGCGCGGGCCGTCGCGACAGGGGCGCGCGGCGCCGGGCCGGCGTATCCTGGGCCCATGTCGCCCGCCGCGCGCCGGTTCTGCCTGCTCGTCGCCCTGCTCCCCGGTGCCGGCTGCGGCTCCGCCGATCCGCCGGCGCCTGCCGCCGTGGCCTCGCCGATCATCGGCGGGTCCCCGGATCCGAACGAGTCAGGGACAGTCGCGATCACCCACCTCGACTACGGCCTGCTCTGCTCGGGGACGCTCATCGCGCCGACCCTGGTGGTGACGGCGAAGCACTGCGCGTTCCTGGAGCGGGCGAGCGGCCCGGATGAGCCGCTCGCCGGGGACCGCTTCCGGGTCGGGTTCGGGCCGGCTTGGGGGCAGCTCACCTGGCGCGGCACGACCAGCCTGGAGTGGGTCGGCATGCCAGGAGAGCTCGAGGTCGACGCCGCGGTCGCTGCGGGCGAGGACGTAGCGCTGCTCCACCTCGCCAGCGCGGCGCCGGCCAGCGCGCACGTCCACTCGGTGCGGCTCGACTACGTGCCGAAGGCGGGCGACTCGCTCACCATCGTCGGATACGGGCGATCGTCGCTGTCGTCGGACACCTCCGGCGTGAAGCTCCAGACGACCGACGCGTTCCACGCGTTCGACGGCTCGACGGGCATCCTCACCGCGAAGGGGAAGGGCGCGTGCAGCGGCGACTCCGGAGGCTCCTTCTACTTCGGGGGTCTGCGGGAGCTGGTGGGCGTCACCAGCACCGCCGCCGGCTCGAGCACGACCAGCTTCTGCGACGTGGGGATCACGCACGCCTCCAGCGTGCGCAACCCCCGCGTCAACGCGCTCCTGGCCGCCGCGCTCGGCGTCGTGCCGAGCTGCACCCCGATCGACGAGGTGTGCGGCGACGGCCTCGATCAGGACTGCGACCAGATACCGGACAACGGCTGCCTCGCCGACGGCGCCGCGTGCACCAGCGACGTCGCCTGCCGGAACGGCGCGTGCATCGACCTCGGCGCGGGCCCGGTGTGCGGTCGACGCTGCGACCGGCAGACGACGTGCCCCCCCGGCCAGCGGTGCGTGGGCACCTGCGGCGAGGGCCACTGCACGACCGATCCTGCCGGCTCCGGCCCGCTGCTCGCGGCGTGCACGACCGACGCCGAGTGCGCGTCGTCCCACTGCAGCAGCGCCGGGTGCACCACGCTGTGCGGAGCCGCGCTCGGGGAGTGTCCGGACGACCAGGCGTGCGCGACGACGGGGGCCTGCGGCGAGTGTGTGCCGCTCGCCGCCGCGCCCGATCCGCGACGCCTGGGCGAGGCGTGCGCGGTGGACGCCGACTGCACCGACGGCGCGGTGTGCGCCGGCGACGGCTTCGGCGTCGGGCGCTGCGCGACGACGTGCTTCCAAGGCTCGATCTGCCCGGACGGCTTCCGCTGCGACGCCGGGCGCTGCGTGCGCGGAGCCCCGTTCGCGTTGGGCGAGCGCTGCACGAAGCCGGAGCTGTGCTCGAGCGGGCTCTGCGCGACCTACCCGGAGCCGCACCGCAACTTCTGCACTCGGAGGTGCACGAACGGCTCCGGCTGCCCCGACGGCTTCGCGTGCGCTTCCGAGTTCAGCACGCTCGTCTGCGTCCCCGCGATCGGGCGGCTGGGCGAGCCGTGCGCCGCCGACAGTCAGTGCACGACGGACCGCTGCGACCCGACGCTCGGCGCGTGCACCCGGGCGTGCAGCCCGACGAGCGCGCCGTGCCCGGCCGGGTTCACCTGCGATGTCGTCGGCGGCGCGCTGCTGTGCCGAGCAGCGCCTGGCGCGTTCCCGCCCGACGCCGGCGCAGGCGGCGCGGGCGGCGCCGGCGGCGCCGTGACCGACGCCGGGGCGACCGACGCCGGCGGATTCGACGCGGGCGCGGGCGGCGCCGGCGGCGCGGGGGCGGGCGGCGGCCCGGCGGGCGGGCGCGCGTCTCCCGACGACGACGGGAGCTGTGCCGTCACGACCGGAGGCGGCACGGGGCGGCGCGGCGCGCACGGCCTCGCCGCGGGGCTCGGGCTGCTCGCCGCGCTCCGGCGACGACGCCTTCGAGCCGCGCGGTGACTCCGCCCGCACGCAACGACCCCCTCGGAGGTAGGCCATGACGACAGCGGAGCTCGCGTGGAGCTGGCTCGCGGCGCGCTGGGGGGACCTCGTGCTCCAGCTCGTGGGCGCGTTCGCGGTGGTCGTGATCGCGAGACTCACCGGGGGCGCCCTCGGGCGGGTCGTCGAGCGCGCGACGCTGCTGCGCTCCCCGAGCAGCACGGCCCTGGCGGGGTGGCTGCGTAGGGTGACGCGCGGCACGGTGGGGATCGTCGGCATCGTGATGGCGCTCGATCAGGTCGGGGTGAAGGTCGGCTCGCTGCTGGCGGGCGCGGGGCTGGTCGGCGTGGCGCTCGGGTTCGGCGCCCAGTCGTTGGTGAAGGACGTGATCGGGGGCTTCTTCCTCGGCCTCGAGGGCGCGCTCGCCGTCGGCGACTGGGTGAAGGTCGATCCGGTCGAGGGCGAGGTCGAGCACGTGGGCCTGCGCGTGGTGCGCGTCCGCGGCCTCGACGGCAGGCTCCACTACGTGCCGCACGGCGCGATCGTCATCGTGAGCAACGCCTCGCGCGACTGGATGCGCGCGATCGTCAACGTGTCCGTCGCCTACGAGGGTGACGTGACCCGGGCGCTGGACGAGCTGCGCCTCCTCGCGAGCTCGTGGGCGGAGGAGCACGCCGAGATCGTGCTGGAGCCGCCCGAGGTGCACGGCGTGGTCGGCCTGGGCGACTCGGGGATCACGCTGCGCGTGATGGCGAAGGTGCGCCCCAGTCACCAGTGGGCGGCGGAGCGGGAGCTGCGGCTCCGCATCAAGGAGCGGTTCGACGCCGCGGGGATCGAGATCCCGTTCCCGCGTCAGGTCGTCTACAACCGCGGCGACGAGGCGCCCGCGGCGCGTCTCGCGAGGTCGGCGGCCAGCGCCGCCGAGCCGGCTCCGGTGGCGGTGGAGCCCCCGAAGACGTAGGTTCTGCGCCATGCCGATCCCGCTGCCGCTGGCCGCCCCGTCGCCGGACCCGTCGCTCGCGACGCTCGATCTTGACGCCGAGATCCGTCGCTTGAAGCGCGACCGTAACGCGGTGCTCCTCGCCCACTACTACCAGGAGAGCGAGATCCAAGATCTCGGAGACTTCATTGGGGACTCCCTCCAGCTCGCCCAGGAGGCGAAGCGCACCAACGCCGACGTGATCCTGTTCGCAGGGGTCCACTTCATGGCGGAGACCGCCAAGATCCTGAACCCGGATCGCATCGTGATCGTGCCCGACCTCGGGGCCGGCTGCTCGCTCGCCGACGGCTGCCCGGTGGAGCCCTTCCGCGCCTGGAAGGCGCAGCACCCGGGGAGCGTGGTCGTCTCGTACATCAACTGCTCTGCGGAGGTGAAGGCCGAGAGCGACTACATCTGCACCTCGAGCAACGCCAAGCGGATCGTCGAGAGCATCCCCGCGGATCGTGAGGTGCTGTTCGCGCCCGACCGGAACCTCGGGCGGTGGATCGAGCGCGAGATCGGTCGGAAGCTCGTCCTGTGGCCCGGGAGCTGCCAGGTCCACGAGACGTTCAGTCTGCGCAAGCTGCTGGAGCTGCGGGCCCGCCACCCGGGCGCAAAGGTGATCGCCCACCCCGAGTGCGAGGAGGCCGTGCTCGACCACGCCGACTTCATCGGCTCGACGAGCGCGCTCCTGCGCTACGCCGCGCAGGACTCCGCGCGGGAGCTGATCGTCGCGACGGAGGAGGGCATCCTCCACCAGATGAGGAAGGCGGCGCCCGAGAAGGTCTTCATCGCGGCCCCGCCCGACGGCACCTGCGCGTGCAACCAGTGCCCCTACATGCGGCTCAACACGCCCGAGAAGGTCTACCTCGCGCTGCGCGACCTCCAACCTCGCCTCGAGCTGGACGAGGCGCTGCGGCGGCGCGCCCAGGTGCCCATCGATCGCATGCTCGCGCTGAGCTGACCGCGCGCGGCGATCAAACGTCGCAGGCCCGCGCCAGATCCAGCCGCGGGAGCGCGACCGTGGCGCCGCGGGCGTCGCGCGCCCGGGCCAGGTAGTCGTCCCGCGAGATCTCCGCGGCCCCGAGGCTCGCGAGGTGCTCCGTCAGGAACTGGACGTCGAACACGCGGAGGCCGACGGCGAAGAGCGCCCGCGCCCCCGCGACGAGCGCGACCTTCGAGGCGTCCGTGTCGCGGCTGAACATGCTCTCGCCGGCGAACAGCCCGCCGACCAGCACGCCGTACAGGCCGCCCACGAGCTCGTCTCCCCGCCAGACCTCGACGCTGTGCGCGTGACCCAGGGCGTGCAGGCGCGAGTAGGCTCGGGCCATCTCGGGGAGGATCCACGTCCCCTGACGCCGCACCGTCGCGCAGCCCTCGATGACCTCATCGAACCGCTGGGACCAGGTGAGGCGGAACCGGCGCTGGCGGAGCGTGCGCCGCAGGCTCCGCGAGACGTGGATCGCGGCGGGCTCGAGGATGGCCCGCGGATCAGGGCTCCACCAGAGCGGCGGAGTGCCCACGTCGTACCAGGGGAAGATGCCGAGCTCGTAGGCGCGGACGAGACGCTCCGCTGACAGATCGCCGCCACGGGCCAGCGGCGCGTGCGTCGGCGCGCGGGCTGGGTCGGGGAAGTCGAGGCCGCTCGGATCGAGCAGCGGCGGCCCGCGGCGGATCCAAGGCGCCCTCACGCGCGGGCTCCCCGCCGCCGCCGCGCTGCGCGCCCACCAGACGCCTCGCCGGCGAGCACGCGCGCCCGTCCCCGGCTCACGCTGACCGGTGCTCGCGGTCGCCCGAGCCGCCGGCGTCGCCCGGAGTCGCCCGGCGGCAGGCGAGCCAGATCGCCTGATCGAATTCCCCGCGGCGGGAGTGCGGGACGATCACCCCCCCGAGCAAGGAGTTCACGATCCCGACACCGAGCTCGACGATGCGGGAGCGGAAGAGCATGTGGGTCGGCTCCAGGCTCGCCCGGTGCGCTGCGATCCATGAGGTCCACTCCCGGCGGAACTCCGTCTCGTAGGCGTCGAGCGCGGACGCGTCGACGAACATCGCCACGCGGAGCCCCCGACGGATCCACGCCTCGACCTCGACACGGAACGGCGGGATGTCGCGGGCGCGCGCCAGGCCCACGTACGTCGTGAGCGAGACGCCCTCGGCGAGGCGCTGGAAGCGAGCGGACCCGCGGTCGTGCTCGACCACGAAGCCGTCGCTCGTCTCTCGGTGCCGCATGACCCGGGCGCAACGCTACCAGGGGCCCCCGAGGACGCAATTCGCGCGGCTCACCCTCCGGGATCCGGGCTCCGCCGCCCCGGCGGGATGCGCGGCGGGCTGCGCGGGCTCAGGGGAGCGCCCGGAGCAGCTCGTCGAAGGTGAGCTCCGTCTCGATCGGCGCCGCGCGGTGCGGGCGCGCCGTACGCCGAGGGAGCTCGGCTGCGGTGAGGGCCGCGGCGCGAGCGACCAGGCGGAGCTTCCCCCACCCGGAGACGTGGGCGCGCCCGGCCAGCGGATCGCAGCGCTGGCGTCGCACCTGGTCGCCGATGGCGGAGTAGATGAGCCGGGCCGCCCGGACGGCGAGCGCCGACCGGGGCGCGAGCGCGATGAGCCCGTCGTCCCCCGAGCGGTAGAGCGCTTCGGCGCGCTCGAGGAGTTCGCGCGTAGCGCTCGCCACGGGGCTGCGCGCCGCCTCGGGGAATGCACCGCCGAGCTCCGCCGCGAGACCCGCGGCGCCGTGCCGGGCGAGGAGAGCGTCGGGCAGATAGAGACGCCCGCGTCGCCAGTCCTCGTGCACGTCGCGGGCGATGTTGGTGAGCTGCATCGCCATCCCGAGGTGTGCGGCGTTGCGCAGCGCGGCCGGATCGGCGACGCCCATCACGTGGGCCATCATCAGGCCGACCACCCCGGCGACCCGATGACAGTACAGATCGAGCTCCTCGAACCTGAGGTAGCGCGTGTCCGCCACGTCCATCGCCATCCCGGCGAGGAGCTCGGCCGGGTAGCGCCGGGGGATGGAACGCGCGGCGACCACACCACGGAGCGCGGCCTCCAGCGTGTCGTCGGGCTCGGCGCCGCCGTACACGCGCGCGAGCCCCCGCTCGAGCGACGCGAGCGCGGCGGGCGCCGTTCCCGGCGGCGCGTGGTCCACCGCGTCGTCCGCGTGGCGACACCACGCGTAGAGCACGACGGCGTCGTCCCGAACGCGGGCCGGCAAGAGCCTCGACGCGAGCGAGAAGCTCTTGCTGTGCACCGCGATGGTCGCGCGGGCCTCGGCGAGGGCGACGGGGCTCGCGCGGACCACCAGCGCGGCGCTCGTCGCTGGCGGCGTCACGTCGTCACCGCTCCCGCGCTCGTCGGGATCGGAGCACCGGCGGCGGACCGCTGGGGCACGTGGCCGAGATCCTCGAGGATGACCCGCGCCGTGGCCTTCCCGGAGTTGATCACCCCCGGCAAACCCGCGCCCGGGTGGGTGCCCGCGCCCGCGACGTAGAGACCGGGGATCCGATCGTCGCGGTTGTGCGGCCGGAACCAGGCGCTCTGCGTGAGCTTGGGCGCGACGCTGAACGCCGAGCCTTGGTACGCGTTGAGCTCCGACTGGAAGTCGAGCGGCGTCATCCAGCGCTTCACCACCACGTGCCGTCGCACGTCGGGCAGCACCCGCTCGAGCGACGCCAGGATCCGCTCGGCGTACCGGGGAGCCTCCGTGGCCCAGTCGAGCGGCGCGTGCCCCAGGTGGGGGACCGGCGACAGCACGTAGAACGCCGCGTGGCCCTCCGGCGCGAGCGACGGGTCGGTGACCGTGGGCGCGTGCAGGTAGAGGCTGAAGTCCTCGGCGAGCGACGAGCTACCCCCGAAGATATCCCGCAGCAGACCCTCGTAGCGGGGGCCGAACAGCACGGTGTGGTGAGCCACGTCGTACTGACGATCGGTGCCGAAGTAGAGCACGAACAGCGACATGCTCCAGTCCGCTTGCTCCAGCTTTCGGGCGCGGGCGGCGGCGCCCTTCACGCCAGCGTAGAGCCGATCGTAGGTGTGATGGATGTCGGCGTTCGACACCACGAGGTCGAAGTCGGCGGGCGCCTGCCCGCGGGCATGCACGCGGTGAACGGGCGCGGGCGCCCGTGCGGTGAGCTCGATGCGCTCGACGGGGCTCGAGAGGTGCAGTCGACCCCCGAGGTCCTCGAACAGGCGCACGAGGGCCTGCACCAGGGCCCCGGTGCCTCCGCGCGGGAAGTACACGCCCCACTCGCGCTCCAGGTGGTGGATCAGGGTGTAGATGCTGCTCGTGTCGAACGGGTTGCCACCGACGAGGAGGGCGTGGAACGACAGCGCCTCGCGCAGGTGGGGATCCTGCACGTAGCGGGACACCGCCGAGTAGACCGACCGATCGGCGCGGAGCGCGGCGAGGTCGGGGGCGACCTTCATCATGTCCCAGAACCGCAGGAACGGCGTCGCCACCAGCTCCTGGTATCCCTTCTCGAAGACCCTGCGCGAGTAGTCGAGGAAGCGCCGGTAGCCCTCGACGTCGTCGGGGCTCCGCTCGCGGATCTGCCGCTCGAGCACGTCGCCGCCGGCGTAGTCGAGCGAGTCGCCGTCGCTCCACACCAGGCGGTAGAACGGGAGCACGGGGAGGAGCTCGACGTAGTCGGCGCGGCGGCGACCCGCGAGCTCGAAGAGCTCGTCGATGCAGTGAGGGGCGGTGATCACCGTGGGGCCCGCGTCGAACGTGAACCCGGAGTCCTGGTAGACGTACGCGCGCCCGCCGGGCTTGTCCCGCGCCTCGAAGATCGTCGTGTGGATCCCGGCCGCCTGCAATCGGATGGCCGTCGCCAGCCCTCCGAACCCGCTGCCCACCACCGCCGCTCGCTTCGTTCGTCGCTCAGACATGGCTCCGCTCCAATCGCTCGATCTCGTGCCGGACGAAGCCGAGCGCCGGGCTCGACCCGACGACGGCCTCCAGCTCATGGAACGCGCGCTCGAGGTGCTCGTGCACGCGCCGGGTACCGAGCTCCGCGATCTCGGCCCGGAGCTGCTCGGCGAGGGCCTCCGGATGGAGCGCGCCCGCCTGCACCTTGCGCGCCGCCGCGAGCAGCGCGCGGTACCGGAGGGAGTCCGCGCGCTCGGCCGCCCACGCCCACGCCCACGTGGGGCGCCCGAGCACGAGGTCCTCGTGGCCCTTGTGGCACAGGCGCTCGCTGACGAGGCCTCCCAGATCGTCGAGCATCTGCAGGCCCACGCCCAGCTCGCGACCGAAGCGCCCGATGGCGCTCGCCACCTCGGGGCGGGCACCCGCGGCCACCGCCCCGAGCTCCGCCGCGAGCTGCATCAGCGCACCCGTCTTGAGCTGGGTCGTCGCCCTCACCACGCCGGGCACGGCGTCCTTCGGGAGCTCGGCGACGCGCACGGTCAGATCGAGCCCCTGGCCGTGGTGGCACTGGACCAGCGTCCGAGTCATGAGCCGCCTGACCGCAAGCTCGACGTGGGGTGCAAGGCCGCAACGGCCCGCGAGCTGCTCCGACCAGAAGTAGAGCCAGTTGCCCGCGTTCAGCGCGCGCGGCAGGCCGTACCCGACGTGGAGCGCGGGCGCGCCTCGCCGGTAGGCCGAGCCGTCCTGGATGTCGTCGATGATGAGCGACCCGGCGTGGAGCGCCTCCACGAGCAGCGTCAGCTCCCGGGGCGGCGCGGCGTGCTGACCCGCCAGCCGCCACGCCGCGTCGACGAGACGGGCGCGGAACTCCTTCCCGGGGCGGGACAGCAGATCACGGAGCGGTCCGTGCAGGGCGTCCGCCCAGAGCTCCCAGGGCACCTGGTTGGGGGGGAGATCGAGGAGCTCGGCGAGGGCTTGCTTGCCGAATTGTTCATCGAGCAGGTCGACGAGCGGGGGTTCGTGCTGGAGTGCGAGTGCGGTGCTCATGCGAAGAGTCCTCGGTCGAGGGCGGCGCGAAGGGAGACGCCGCGCGGTGGACGTCCACAGAGGATCCGGGCACGGTCCGTCCCGGTGGTGGAGAGCGCGTAGAACCGGCGGATCGTCGCCTCCGGCATCCGGTGGAACCGTGCGAGCACATGGTGGCGGTCGTGCGGCTGGACGGCGCGGAACAGGAGGCGGTTCAGCCACGCGGCGAAGCGCCACTGGCGGCGGTGCTCGGCGACCAACCGGTCGAAGGCGGGCCCGAAGACCTCCGCGGGCGAGCGGCTGGCCACGTGCAGCGCCAGCCGGAGCGCGACCGGGAACGAGTAGCCCGTGGTCGGGTGGAACCATCCGCCCTGGTATCCGCCGAGCAGCACGCCGTCCCGGGTGGGCGTTCCGATGCCCTCCTCCGGGAGGGGGAGCACACCTTGCTCCTCACGCACCACCTCGCCGTGCAGGCCGTGCGCTGCCGCCCACGCGAGCGCCCCCCGCGCCAGCCGCGCGCGGTCCAGCGAGGGCGCGTCGGAGAAGTACGTGTCCTCGACCAGCACACGCCGCTGCGAGAGGGGCAGCACGTAGAAGAACCGATAGCCATCCTCCTGCGCGACCGTGGCGTCCATCAGCACGGGGCGCGTGAAGGGCAGCGCTGGCTCGACCTCGAGCTCGAGCCCGACGAACTTCTGCCAGCCCGCGGCGCCGCGCGGCGCGAAGCGGCCGGGACCGCGCGAGTCGACCACGAGCGACGCGCCGAACCGACGGCCGTCGGCCAGCCGCACGCTCGTCGCGTCGACCGACACCGCCTCTGCGCCTGTGACGAGCCGGACACCGGGTGGGCGGCTGGCTGCCTCGACCTCCCGGCGCACCGACTCCGACGTGATGCAGGCGTACGGGTCGTCGATCGTCCGCTCGAGGCCCTCGAAGCGAACGTCGTAGGCGGGCCAACGCGCGACGACGAGCGGCGCCACCACCTCGCGCGCAGCGGCCGGTACGTCCCCCGCGTGGAAGCACCACGTGTGGTTGCCGGCGACCTGAGGCTCGCGCTCGACCATCACCACCCGCGCCTCGGGGCGCAGCCGCCGGAGCGCGAGGAGGATGAGCGCGCTCTGCAGCCCGCCCCCGACGAGCGCCACGTCGAAGGCGTTCGGCTGGGCGGGGTCGGCGGGCGGGGGCTCCATCGGTGTCCTGGAACATGGGCCGCACCGAGTGCCACGTCAAGGATGTGTACAGCTTTTGTCCAGGACGCACCGGCGGCCCAGTTTCGGCTAAGGTGGAGCGGTGAGCCAAGCGGGATCCTCGACGTCCGGGATCCGGGTTTCAGGCCTACGCAAGCGGTTCGGCTCGGTCGATGCCGTCGCCGGCCTCTCCTTCCACGCGGACCCGGGCGAGACGGTCGGGCTCCTCGGGCCGAACGGCGCCGGCAAATCCACGACGATGGCGCTGCTCGTCGGCCTCCTGGCGCCGGACGCCGGATCGATCGAGATCGCGGGCACGAGCGACCCGACCCGACCCGCGGCGCGACGCCGCCTCGGGATCGCGCCCCAGGATCTCGCCCTCTACTCCGAGCTGACGGCGGAGGAGAACCTACGCTTCTTCGGGCGCCTGCACGGCCTGCGGGGACGACGCCTCGCGGAGCGCGTCGAGCGGTGCCTCGCGATGGCGGGCCTGCAGGAGCGCCGCGACGACCGGGTCGGCACGTTCTCGGGCGGGATGCAGCGCCGGCTCAACGTCGCCGCCGCGCTGGTCCACGATCCGAGCGTCGTCCTCTTGGACGAGCCGACGGTCGGCGTGGACCCACAGTCGCGAAACCACATCCTCGACGCGCTGGGCCAGCTCCGGAGCGAGGGGCGGACGCTGCTCTACTCGACCCACTACATGGAAGAGGCGACGCGCCTCTGTGATCGCGTCGTCGTCGTCGATCGCGGGCGGGTCCTCGCGGAGGGGACCGTCCCAGACCTCGTGGCGCGGCACGGCGGGCGGAGCCGCGCCCATTTCACGCTCGCCACGCCGCCGCCGCCGGGCACGTGCGTCGGCGGGCGCCCGCTGCACGAGTTCGGCGGCGTGCTCGAGACGGACGACCCGACGCAGGCGCTGGCCGAGCTCGCTCGGTCGGGGCTCGCCCTCGAGGCCGTCACCGTCGAGTCCCCGAACCTCGAGCGCGTGTTCCTCAACCTCACCGGCCGCACTCTCCGAGACTGACCCGTGTACGCAGCGTTCGTCATCGCCTGGAAGGACCTCGTGTTGTTGTCGCGCGACCGGGTGACCTTGTTCTGGGTCGTCGGCTTCCCGCTGGTCTTCGCGCTCTTCTTCGGCGCCGTGCTCGGCGCGACGCTCGACCGAGGCGGTCGGGTGCTCGAGGCGCCGCTCGTCGTCGAGCCCGACGCGAGCGCGGCGCTGGTGGCGGCGTTCGAGTCCGCGCCAGCGCTCGCTCTCGAGCGGGCGTCCCTCGACGACGCTCGAGAGCGCGTGCGCCGCGGCGACGCGGCCGGCTATCTGCGGCTGCGGGGCGGCGGCGTGGAGATCGGGGTCGATCCGTCGCGCGAGACGGACGCGGCGATCCTGCGCGGCGTGACGCTCGAGACGCTCGGCGCCGCGGGCCCGGCGGCGCCTGGCGGCCCTCCGGGGCCTGCGCTCCGAACGGCGCCGGCCATCGCGGTCGTCGAGGTGGTCGGCCGCGGCGCGAGCGCGCGGAGCGTCGCGGATCTCGTCTTCCCCGCGGCGGTGCTGTGGGGGCTGATGGGCTGCGCGGCGAGCTTCGCCGTCGCCATGGTCGTCGAGCGCTCGGGAGGTACGTACGCGCGGCTGGCCTCGGCGCCGTTCCCGCGCGCGACCGTGCTCGCGGGCAAGGCGCTCGCGTGCTTCGCGGCGTGCCTGCTCGACGCCGGGGTGATCACCGGGATGTCGGCCCTGCTGCTCGGTGTCCGCTTCGAGGCGCCGCTCGCGGTGGTGGCGGCCACCGTGGCGGCGTCGATCTGTTTCGTCGGCATGACGGTGCTGCTGAGCGTGCTCGGCCGGACCCAGCAGGCGGTGTCCGGATCAGGGTGGGGCGCGCTCATCCTGATGGCGATGCTCGGCGGCGCGATGGTGCCGGTCTCCGCGATGCCGCCGTGGTTACAGACGGCCTCGTACGCGAGCCCCGTGCGCTGGGGCATCGTCGCGCTGGAGGGCGCGTTGTTCCGCGGGTTCACCGCGCGCGAGCTGGCGCTCCCATCGGCCGTGTTGGTCGGGGCCGGCGCGCTGTCGTTCCTCGCGGGGCTCTGCGTGCTCTCTCGGCAGGCGACGCGCTAAGCGCGCGCGACCGGCGCGCCGTGCGCGAGCCGTGTTCGCGCGCCGGAGCAGCGTCCCGCGAGGCGGCCGATCAGAAGTCGGCGGGATCGATCGACGTGCAGCCGGTGCCCGTGTCCACGCCGCACGGGCCGTTCGCTGTCACGCAGCAAGGCGAGCCGGTGCCCGGGTTGGGGCAGAAGGCGGGGTTGCAGGTGCCGACGGTGCCGCCCGTCCCGCTGGAGCCGCCGCCGGTTCCCCCGCCGCCGGTTCCGCCACCGCCCGCCCCTGAGGTGGCGCCGAAGCCGCCCGTCGCCCCGAAGCCGCCCGTCCCGCTGGAGCCGCCCCCGGTGCCCGAGGTGCCCCCGCTCCCGCCCGTCCCGGACGAGCCGGACGAGCCGGACGCGCCGTCCCCTGCGCCGTCGGTCGCCGCGTCCCCTGCGCCGCCGCCGCTCCCGCCCGTCGGGCTGCCCTTGAAGACCTCGTCCTCGGTGTCCCCGGCGCACGCGGGGGCGACGAGCGAGGCGCAACCTAGGAGGAGAGCGGAGAAGACGACGCGGTGGTTCATGCTGGGAAGCTCCGGAGAGGCGGCAGGCGATCCAATCGCCCGCGACACAATGGTGAGCGCTCGCGCTGAAACGGATCACTCCCTCGCGCGCGGGGGGGGGTCAACCGTTTTCCCGAAATTCGCCCAAGAAACAGCTCTACGGGCAAGTTTCGTCGACGACGAACGGCTCCGCGGTGCCGGCGCCGCACGGGTCCAGGCACCCGGTGGCCTGATCGCACTCACGCACTCGCGGGCCGCCGGCTCCGCACGGCAGCACCCAGCATCGCCCGACGCCGAGCGAGCACTCCAGGCCCGACTCGACGAGGCACACCGCCCCGGAGACCTGACACGGGAACGGGATCGTCCCGCACGGGAGCGCGGTGGGTGTACACGCGCCGTCCGCTACCTTCCCGTCGCCTACCGAGCGGCGGAGGCAGTCGTTCCAGTAGTTGTGCCCGGAGCAGCCGCAGACGGGCGCGCGCTCGGCGCCGCAGGTCGCCGGGCGCGGCACGCAGTGCCCGGGTCCGGCACACACGGTCGGATCGCAGAACGCCGCGGGGCCGCACTCGGCGTCCGTGAAGCACGACTGCCCGCCGCCGGCGCCTGCGCCGCCCGCGCCTGCGCCGCCCGCGCCCGCGCCGCCCGCGCCTGCGCCCCCCGCTCCCGCGCCGCCCGCGCCGCCCGCGCCTGCGCCGCCCGCGCCCGCGCCGCCCGCGCCTGCGCCGCCGATCGACGCGTCGGCGCCGCCTGCGCCGGAGCCGGCGCCGCCGGCCGCACCGCCGCGACCGCCGGTCGCCGTGGAGGCGTCGGCACGGACGATCGTCCCGAGCACCACGTCGGACTCGCTGCACGCGGCGACGACGGCCGCGGCGAGCAGCGCGAGCGGCGGCACGGCGTGCGTCGGCCCACGCGAGCCGCTCCTCGAGCGCGGGCGGCTCACCGCGCACCTCGCCGCGGCGACTCGGGCTCGCCGATCGTGATCGCCGCGGTGAGCAGCACCGCGAGCGGCGACCGCCGGAACGCCAATCGGCGATCGTCCGCCGCCTCGACGACGTACGAACGAACGACCGGCGCCCACTCGAGGAGCGGCGAGACGACCAGTTCGAGCCGCGACGCGAGGCGCGCCTCGACGTGGAGCGCGCCGGACGCCGTCACCGCCGGCACGAGCGGGGCGTCGGCGAGGAGCAGCTCGGGGGCGGGGCGCACCGCGGGCTGCGCCAACCAGAGCGCGGCGCCGAGCGACGCCGCCGCTCGCCAGGCGTCGCCGCGAGCGAGCGTCGCCGCTGGCGCCACCCGCACGCTCCAATGGCGCACGTCGACCGCGACTCCCGCAGGCTGGCTCTCGACGTCGAGCCAGCGCAGCGCGTCGTAGCGGAAGGACCAGGTGTCGTCGAGGGCGAAGGCCGCGCCGAGCCCGGCGCCCCAGGTCGCGCCCCGACCGGTCGCGAACCACCCCAAGCCGAGGCTCGGGCCTGCCCGCAGGCGCGCTCGGCGCTCTGGCGCAGGGCGCGCGCGCCGCGCGACGGGGCGCCCGCGCGCCGGGCGCGCCGCGACGACCGGCGCCGGAGCGCGCACCGGGGACAGCATCGCCTCGATGATCGACTGCAGCGCGTGGGCGATCTCCTCGTACAGGACCTCGCGGTTCGCGCGGGTGTCGAAGGTCCGCTCGGCGATCTCCACCCCCTGCCCGTCGCGGACAGCGAGCGCCGCGCCGGCCGCGTCGAGTCGCACCGCCGCCCTCGCGAGCGGGGGAGCGCCCGCGCTGGCCGGCGCCTCCGCACCGTCCGGGGCGACACGCCGGGTGACGACACCGAGGCGAGCCAGCGGCTCCGAGATCGCGAGCGCCACCGCGTCGGCCTCGGCGTCGGCGCCCTCGATCGAGAGCTCGACGAGGCGCGAGCCGGGCGCCCGATCCACCGCGGCGGCGGCCGCGGGGTCTGCGCGCAGCGGCGCGCCGGCGCACACGACGGCCAGCGCGAGCGCCCAGGGAACGACCCGGTGGCCCGATCGGCGCGCGCCGCGGCGCCCGGCGCCGCAGGGCACGACGCCGGGCTCAGGGGCCGGCGAGCGCGGCAATCCGACCCTGGGCTCGCACCCGGTGGGGGGTATGCGGATGAGCGCGGAGCAGCGCCTGCCAGGCGGCCCGCGCCTCGGCACGCCTCCCGCTCTGCTCGAGCGCGACCGCCCGCCCCACCAAGGCCGCCTCGGAGAGCGGCGCGCTGCCGCCAGCGAGGTAGGCGTCGTAGTCGTCCACCGCCTCCCCCGCGCGCCCCTGGTCGAGCGCGAGACGGGCCAGGACCGCCCGCGCCACCCGCGCCTCGGGCGAGGTCCCGTGGTGCTCGATCAGCTGGCGGTAGAGCGACCTGGCGCGCGCGAGATCGCCGCCACGGCGCGCCGCGTTCGCGGCGCGGAAGAGCTCGGGGGAGCCCGCAGCGCCGCCGGCCCGCGCGTCCGCGTGCGCGCGCGGCGCGACGCCCAGAGGTTCGACCTCGGGCACGCCCAGCGCCCCGAGCGCGCTCGACCCTGGAGCGGGCTCGCCGCCCGCTGGGACCGCCGTGCCGGCGATCGCGCCTCCCCCCGCCGCGCTCGCGCCGGGGGAGGAGCGCTGCGGCACACGCGCGAACAAGCCGCCCGCCGCGCGGAGCCCTGCGGAGTCGACGGGCGCTCGGCCGGGGCCGCGAGCCCCCCAGGGCGCCCAGCCCGAGCTCGCCGCCGCGGCCACGAGCGTGCCGAGCAGCGTCGCGGCGAGCGCCGCGACGAGCGCGGCCAAGAGTCGGCTGCGGCGGCGGCTCCCGGCGAGCCGACGCGACGCCGGCGACGCCGGCGCCTCCGCGACCGGCGGGACGCTCGTGGGGGCGTCCAGCTCGGGCCGGGGGAGCGCGTGCTCCAGCACGCTCGCGAGGAGGAGGCGGTTCGGCGCGGAGCCGGGCGCGCTCGCGTCCTCGGCGCCGAAGTCCGCCTTGAGCTGCTGCTCCAGGCGACAGACGGCGCAGTGGCTGAGGTGCTCGCTCCACCGCGCCGTGTCCTCGTCCGTCGCCCGCCCGGCGCGCACCCGGTCGAGGAGCTCCTCGGGGTGGAGATCCGGTGCGAGCATCACGCCTGCCCCAGCTCGTCGACGAGGAGCGGATCGCGCGCGATGCGCTCGCGGAGCGCGGTCTTGGCGATACGGAGGCGGCTGCGCACGGTGTTGACGGGCGCGCCGGTGATCTCGGCCACCTCGACGAGGCTGTACCCGAGCATGATCCTGAGCGCGACGGTCTCCGCCAGGTAGGCCGGGAGCTCGTCGAGCAGCTCGCGCACGAGCGCGCGGCGACGGCTCGCGCCGGAGAGCGTCGCCGGGCACTCCGAGGGCCCCGCGAGCAGGCCGAGCGTCCCGCCGATCTCCGCGCGCTGGGCGGCCAGCACGGTCGACCTCCGGCGCGCAGCCACCGCGATCCGGATCGCGATCCGGCACGCATAGTAGATCGGGTGGCACTCGCCGCGGAACCGAGGCACCGCCTGCACGAACCCGACCAGCGCTTGCTGGACCACGTCCTCGAGCTCGGGGTGCCCGGGCGCGAGCACGGTGACGACGGCGCGATGCACCGGGCCGGCCGCCGCGCGGAGCACGTCGACGACGGCGGCGGTGTCGCCGTCCGCCGCCTGCATGGCGCGCGCGAGCAGCGCGTCGTCGGGCGACGCCTCCGCCGGGACGGTGGCACCCGCCGTAGCCGAGTCGAGCGAGCTCACGCGCTCCAATCGTGGGCTCGAACGGCCAGATCGATCAAGGCACCGCCACGCCGCGCCCCGCCGGCCGGGCCGGGGGCCGGGCGCGCGCCGCGCGGGCCCGGCCCCTGCGGCCGGGCTAAGCTGGGGCACGTCCGAGTGTCCGACCCTCCAGGACGGCTCCCCCCATGACGGACTCCACCTCCCCAGCCGGCGTCGCCGGAGGCGCTCCCCGGGCCCGGGGAGCGCGCCCGTGAGGCGAGCGGCGGCAGCGGCGCTGGTCGCGGCGCTGGTGGGCTTGGTCGCGGCGCCGGAGCCGGCACGAGCGCAATTCGACCCGAGCGGGCGCCGCAAGCCGACCCGGCGCGGCACCGCGCCCGTCGAGCCCCGCCCGCGCGCCGGCACGAAGCCTCCGAAGGAGAAGGACCCGGCGGAGCTGATCGCGCGGTACCGGCGCATCGCGCTCGAGCAGCCGGGCGCCGACTTCCCGCTCGAGCGGCTGGCGGCGCTCCACCGCACGAGGGACGGCGGTCTGCACAAGCTCCTGGCGGAGTTCTCCGCGCTCGCCGAGACGGAAGGCAGCGAGCGCTGGAGCGCGCTGGTCGCGCTGGCCGGCATCTACCGCCAGGACGCGCAGCTCGATCGAGCCGTCGAGCTGTACGAGCGCGCCCAGCGGCAGCGCCCCGAGAGCCCGATCCCACTCCTCGCGCTCGGGCGCCTCTACGAGCGACGAGGCGATCCGGCGACCGCGCGGCGACGCTACACGGAGGCGCTGGCGTGGGTCCGGGAGCCGGCCGAGAGGGAGACGCTCCTCCGGACCCTGCTCGGGCTCGCGCTCGACGCCGGCGACCTCGACGCCGCGCGGCGGCACCACCGCGAGCTCATCGAGCGCGCCAAGGGTTCGTTCTACGTCCGCGCAGAGCTGGCGCGTGAGCTCGGCGCGAGGGGCAAGTGGGGGGAGGCCGTGGAGGAGCACCGCGCGCTCGTCCGCGCCGCCGAGGGCGACCAGCGGGTCGTGGGCCCGGCGCTGCGCGATCTCGGGCGTGCGCTCACGCGCGCGGGCCGCCACGACGAGGCCGGGGCGACCCTCCGGCGCGCGCTCGCGATCTCGGGGGGCGAGTCCGGGGTGCGCCGCGAGGTCCTCGAGTTGCTGGTCGAGGTGCATCGCGCGCAGAGCCGCCTGCCGGAGCTGATCGCCGAGCTGGAGAAGGCCGGGGGCGCGGACACCGAGCGAGATCGACTGCTGGCTCGCCTCTACGAGGAGACGGGGCGGGTGGAGGACGCCCTCCGCGCGTACCGGCGCGTGATCGCGCGCAGCGGGCGCGACGTGGACGCGCGGCTGAAGGTCGTCCAGCTCCTGCAGCTCCGCGGCGAGATCGAGGCCGCCATCGTGGAGCTGGAGGCGCTGGTCACCCGGATCCCGGACCAGGCCGATCTCACCTTCCAGCTGGCCGAGGCGCTGCTGCAGCGGGGTGAGCGGGCGAGAGCGCTCCAGCACCTGGCGCGGCTCGAGGCACGCGCCGCAGGCGACGAGGACGTCCTCGCAGCGCTGGTCGACTTCTACGAGCGCCTGGAAGAGAAGGAGCGCGCGCTGGCCATCCTGCAGAAGCTCGCAGGCCGCGCCGCCCGGGATCCTCGACACCTGGTGGAGCTCGGCGAGCGGCAGTGGCGGGACGGCCAGCAGGATCTCGCGAAGAAGACCTGGCAGCGGCTCCGCACGCTGGTCCGCGATCGCGCGCGGGCCGCGCACGCGCACGGCGAGGTGCTGGTCGAGCACGAGGAGTGGGCGGAGGGCCTCGCCGCGCTCCGCGAGGCGCGACAGCTCGCCCCGCAACGCTCGCGCTACGCTCGCTCGCTGGCGGTCGCGCTGGAGCGCGCGGCCGCCGACGCGCGGGGACCTCAGCGCACCGCCATGCTCGACGAGGCGATGGGCGCGTGGGAGGCGATCCTGTCGAGCGCGAGCGCGGACTCTCCCGCCGCGCGCGAAGCTCGACAGCGCCTGGTCGGCGTCTGGAGCCTGACGGGCACGCTCGAGCGGCGGCTGCCGCAGCTCGAACGACGCTCGCGGGGGACCCCCCCCGATCTGGAGGCGGGGAGGCTCCTGTCCGAGGCGCAGCTTCGACTCCGGCGGTTCGCCGAGGCGGAGCGCACCCTGGCGGCGCTGGTCGCCGCGGCTCCCGGCGATGTCGACGCGCTGACGCGGCTCGAGCGCGCGCTCGTCCAGCAGAAGAAGCTGGTGGAGGCGATCGAGGTCCTGAAGAAGCTCGCGGCCGCGGACGCCCGCCGCGCCCGGGAGTACTGGCAACGCATGGCGGAGCACGCGGCCGCCCGCTACGACGACGCTCGGGCCATCGAGTACGCGACCCGCGCGGTCGAACTCGCACCCGACGACGCGGCCGGGCACCAGAAGCTGGCGGAGATGTACCGCAAGCAGCAGGATCTTCCGCGCGCGATCGCGGCGTACCGCCTCGCCATCGCCAAGAACGACCGCGCGTTCGCCGTCTACCTCGAGCTCGCGGAGCTGCTCGCGGCGCAGGGCGCCATCGACGAGGCCGACCAGCTCCTGCGTCGCGTCGTCCGGTCGGCGCCCGACGAAGACCTCGTGGCGCGCGCGGCGCGATCGAGCATGCAGTTGAACCTCGGACGCGGTGCCCTGGAGCTGCTCGAGCGCGACCTGCTGCCGCTCGCCCTCGCGAACCCGACACGCCCGCTGCACCGGCGCTTGCTCGTCGAGACCTACGCGCTGCTCGCGCTGCCGTGGATCGTCCAGGCCCAGTCCTCGGACGCCGCGGTCCGTTCAGCCGCGCGCGAGCGCCTCGCGCGGCTGGGCGAGCGAGCGCAGAAGCCGCTCCTCGACGCGCTCGGCGACGACCGAGCGAGCCAGCAGCGGACGGCCGTAGACCTCCTCGGGCACCTCCGGCGGCGCGACGCCGGGCCCGCGCTCGTCGCCTTCGCCCTGAGCGGCGCGGAGCTCGACCTCCGCGTACGGGCGCTGCGCGCTGCCGGCGCGCTGCGCGACCCGGCGCTGCTGCCGCGCCTCCTCCAGGTGCTCGCCCCAGACGGCGCGTGGCGGAGCGACGACGCCGATCCCGTGCTCGTCGAGGCCGCGCTCGCCGTCGCGCGCGTGGGCACGCGCGAGGCGTGGAGCCACATCGATCGCCTGCTCGAGTCGGAGGCGCCTGCCCTCCGCGCTGCCGGCGCGATCGGCGCGGGGCTGTCCGGGTACCGCGCAGCGGCGAAGCGACTCGCGGCGCTCGTCGGGTCGGCGCAGGGAGATCCGACGGAGCGCGCCGCGGCCGCCTGGGCGCTCGGTGAGCTCGGGGAGCGCGGGCACGGCGCGGCCGTCCTCGAGCTGGCGCACGCTGCCGACTCGCTCGAGCGCGGCACGGCGCTCATCGCCGCGGCGAGACTGGAGGCGCCCGGCGTGACGCGCGCGCTCGCCGAGGGGCTGGTCTCGGGCGACCCCGCCGTCACCGAGGCCGCCTGGGCCGGCGCCTGCGTGCGCGCCGCGCCGGGCGCGAGCGCCGACCCCGCGCGTGCGGGGACGGACGAGCCCGCGGGCAGCACGGCGGAGCTCCTGCTGCACGCTCGACCGTCGGGGTTCTCGCCCGACACCGAGGCCGAGGCGTTCGCGGCGATCGCGCCCGAGCTCGCCCGCGCGGCGGCGGCGGCGGTGGAGAGCGGCCCGGAGCGCGCGCGGACCGTAGCCGCGGCGCTCTCGGCGCGCGGCGGCCGGCCGGCGTTCGGGCTCGCGACCGCCCGCCTCGACCAGGGGTCGCCAGCGGCGCGCGCGCGCGCGGAGGCGGCCGCCGAGGCCGTCGCGACCCAGCTCGTCGCCGCGTTCGTCGCGCTCGCGAGCCACCCGTCGCCCGAGCTACGGGTGCTCGCGCTCGGCGTGGTCGGGCGACGGACCGAGCCGGAGGCCCGCGCGCTCGTCGTCGCCTCCCTCGCCGACCGCGACTCGCGGGTGCGGCGCGCGGCCATCGCGCTGGCGCGCGAGCTCGAGCTGCGCGAGGCCGCGCCCCAGCTCGCGGCGCTCCTCGCCGATCCCGAGTTCGGCGCACGGGTGGCGGCGGCCGACGCGCTCGCGGCGCTCGGGGCCGCGGACCGCGACATCGAGGACCGCCTGCGCCGCGCGGCGCTCTCCGACGCCTACGCGCTGGTGCGCGAGGCGGCGGTGCGAGCCGTAGCGGCGGTGGGCGGCGCGCACGCTCGGTCGACGCTCGAGGAGGTGCGCCGCGTGGACGCCGAGCCGCGCGTCCGCGCGGCCGCGGCGGCGGCCCTCACCGGCCTCGGCGCCGCGCGCCCGTGAGGCGAGGGGACCACCCGGGCGCTCCGCGCGCACCCGCGCGGGACCCGGGGCCGGTGCAGCAGGCGAGTGCTACCGTGGCGCGTCGTGCCCGCACCCCCTCCCGCCCGCAGCCCCCGCCGAAGGACACGCAGCTCGCCGCGACCCACGGCGTCGGCGTCCGCCGCCGGGCTCCTCGCGCTCGTCGCCTCGGCAGGATGTCGCGACACCGATCGCTTCGACACCCGTCCCGGGGAGGCCTTCTGCGGGGCGCTCGAGAGCGCCGCCTTCATCCACGATGGCTTCGTGCGCGAGGGACGGCCCCCGAGCCTCCGCCTCCGGCTACGGCTCGACATGGACGCCCTCGACACGCTGCCCGGCGAGATCTCCACGGACGACACGGGGGGGCTCTGCGCGCCGCGCGCCCTGTTCGAGGGCGCGCCGCTGCGCGCGATCGAGCAGCTGCAGCATGACCAGCTCCACTTCCTGGAGTTCGGCGACGGCCGCGACCAGAACTTCCTCGCGTGGGCCGACTCGACCTGCCAGGGGACGATGCTGGCCGTCGTCTCGCTGATGCGCAGCGACGACGTGGAGGTGCGACTCCTCAAGCCTGCGCCGTCGCCCGCGGCGACCGCGACGGCCGCCGAGCGGCCCGGCTTCGCGCTGTTCCGTCTCTCGAAGCAGCAGGGCGCGTGCGGGTTCTGAGCCAGAGCGCGCCGGGAGCGGTCGGCTAGCGTGCTGGTCCTCGGGATCGAGACCTCCTGCGACGAGACCGCCGCGGCGGTGGTGCGCTCGGATGGCCTAGTGCTCTCCGACGTGGTGCACAGCCAGGTGAGCCTGCACGCGCCGTACGGCGGGGTCGTGCCGGAGCTCGCGTCACGCGACCATCTGCGGAACGCAGCGCCGGTCGTGCAGGCGGCGCTCGATCGAGCGGGCGTTGGGCTCGACGCGGTGGGGGGCGTCGCCGTCACCTGCCGCCCGGGCCTCTCGGGCGCGCTGCTCGTCGGCGTCCAGCTGGCGCGCGGCATCGCGTGGAGCCGGGGGTTGCCCCTCGTCGGGGTCGATCACCTGCTCGGTCACCTCGCGGCGCCGTTCCTCCGCTGGGACGACGCTCCGCCCCTCGCCGATCCGCTGCCGTTCGTCGCGCTCCTGGTCTCGGGCGGGCACACCGCGCTCTACCGCGTGGACGCGCTCGAGGCGGCGCAGGTGCACGAGCTCGGCGCGACGCGCGACGACGCCGCGGGAGAGGCGTTCGACAAGGTCGCCAAGCTCCTCGGGCTCGGCTACCCCGGGGGACCGATCGTCGATCGTCTGGCGCGCGAGGGAGATCCGGCGGTGGTCCCGCTGACGCGCCCGATGCGCGCTCGTGACTCGCTCGAGCTGAGCTTCAGCGGGCTGAAGACGCAGGTGGCCCGGTGGATCGAGGCGGACGGCCTCCCGGGCGACGATCGCCGGCTGCGGGATCTGTGCGCCGCGTTCCAGGGGCGGGTGATCGACGCCCTGCTGGCGAAGCTGCTCGAGGCCGTACGCCGCGAGGGCGTGCGCACCGTGCTGATCGCCGGCGGCGTCGCCGCCAACCGCGAGCTTCGCGCCCGCGCGGCCGCCGCTTGCGAGCGACGCGGCCTGCGCCTGATCGTCCCGGCGCCGCGCGCCTGCACCGACAACGGCGCGATGATCGCCTACGCCGGCAGCCTCCGGCTGGTCGCGGGAGAGGACGACGGCGCGGCGGTCGCGGTGAACCCTCGCACGTGCCTCGAGCGGCGGACCCGCAAGGGCGGCGGGCGACGCTGACGGCGCCCGCGCCCCGCTCAGCGCGCCTTCGACCTCTTGGCGCCCGCCTTCCCGGTCTTCGCCGCGCCGGACGCTGGCTCCGCCTTGGCCGCCGGGGCGCTGATGAGGAACTCCACGTAGTCGCGCCGCAGGCGGACTCGGTACCCCGGAACACCATCGCGGAAGCTGAACGCGATCTGCGCGCCCGAGGGCAGGTTGGTGGTCCGCACCCGCGCGATGCGCTTGTCCCGGCTCATGATGCCCGTGCCCGGCTCCAGCGTCTTGCGCCCCGGGATTACGACCGCGAAGCCGGTCGGGGTGATCGCGCCCTGGACCGCCGACCCCGGCCCGTCGAGCCGGATGCGGTGGATCGTCGGCGTGCTCAGCTTGCCGCGCCCCCACGGCTCGACCTCCTCGGGCTTGCGCGTCGGCCGCGCCGCCACCTTCTCCTCTGGGAAGGACTCATCGGCCGCCGCAGGCTCGGGCTCCGCTCCCTCGGCCTCGGCGGCGCTCTCCTCCTCGGCGGGGACGGGCGGGTCGAGCGGCGCCGCCTCGGTGGTCGCCATCGGGGTCGGACCAAAGAGCGGTACGTCCGCCACCACGGCGCCGCCCGACGCGGCCGGCGCGAGCGACTTCGCGGCCGCGGCGCGCGCGACCGGAGTCCCCTGTTCATCGACCTCCGTCACCTCGTCCGCCGCGATCTGGACGCTGGCCGCCGCGGCGACCTCACCAGGCGGGGGCGCCGTCTTGCGCGTCGCGAGGACCCCCACGCCCACGAGCAGCACGGCCGCGCCGCCGAGCACCGCGAGGCGCTTCTTGCGCGGCTGGGCCGCGTCCGGAGCCGGAGGCGCGGCCGCCGCGGCGCGAGCCGTCGACTGGGGGCGGAGGGTACGGGCGGCGGTCGCGCTGGCTGGCGCCGGCGCGGTGGTCCGACGCGCCGTGGTGCCCGCGCCCCCGCGCGCGCGGAGCGCCATCACGCGCTCGCTCGCGCCGCGAAAGAGCCAGCCGAGGCCGGCGGCTGCCTGCGTCCCGGCGCGAGCCATCGCGGCGCCCGCCACCTTGGCGGCGTCGCCGGCGACCGTCGCCGCGCGGGCGACGTTGCCGCGGAACGCGTCGTCCGACTCCTCGCCGGCCACCGCCTCCGCGCCGTCCTCGTCGCAGCCGTCCGCTCCCTCGGTGGACTCGTCCGTGGCCGCCGCTCCGGCCGGGACCGCCGCCACGACGGGCGCGGCACGGCGCGGCCGAGGCGCGTCGTCCTCGCCGCCGTCGGAGTGGAGCACGGTAGGCTCGGGGGTCGCGTCGGCGCCGTCGAGGCGCAGCCCGACCACGAGCTGCGGCACGCCGGAGGTCGGATCGACCTGCACGCCCACCGTCTCGATCCGCGCGGTGCGCCGCTGGCCGCCGTCCAGATCCTCCACGTCGAGCTCGCGGCCCACCTTGAGGAACTCGAGCGTCGAGCCGACCGCCAACTTCCGGTCGGTGCCAGTGCGGACGCGCGCCTTCATGGGCGCCGCGAGCCCGTCGATGTGCAGTCGAACGCGCGCTCCCTCGGACACGCTCGTCCCCGCGACCCGAGTCGGGGGAGCTGGCTCCTCGGGCGGGTCTTCGCCGCAGAGCTCGCGCAGCGCCGCGACGCTGCCGGCGTCGAGCGCCGTGAACGAGAGCCCGAACTCGCCGCCGCGCGCCTCCTCGCGACGCCAGGCGACGACCCCCTCCACGATCACCTCCCGGCCCTGGTCGTCGAAGCGGCACACGAGCGGCGCGCCCACGTCCGGCAAGTACGCCGTCCGGAGCTGCATCCCGTGCCCGCTCACGTCGACCGCCCGAGCCTCGAAAGCCGGGACGCCAGGCTCGTTGCCGCAAAGCTCCACGAGCGCGTCGAGGGGGACGCGTCGCTGCTGCTCGTTTCGTCGCTCGTGCTGGTCCATCGTGCCTCCGCAGGGCGACGAGAGGTCGCCAGACCGGTCGACCTTCCGGGTCTCCGGCTCCCCGCGGGGTAGGTCCGGGCGCGTCGAACGGCCAAGTTCCCTGCGGTCGCTCGCCGGACGGGTGGACTCCAGGCCGGGGGCTCATCATCATGCGCGGCCGATGGCGCTCACCGTGATCGTCCGCTCCGGCGAACCGGGGAGCAGCCCGGGCGTCGTGTTCGAGGCGCCGCGGGTCGTAGTGGGGCGAGGCGAGGCCAGCGACGTACGCCTGCCGGACGCGAGCGTGAGCCACCGCCACGCGTCGTTCCGCCAGCGCGGCCGCGAGTGGATCGTCCTCGACGAGGGGAGCACGAACGGCACGTTCATCGGGCCCGTGCGCCTGCCGCCGCAGGCGCCGCGCGTGCTCCGGACAGGTGACCTCGTCCGCGTGGGGCGCATCTGGCTGGAGGTCCGGATCGAGGCGGCGATGCCGACGGAGAATGCCCAGCTCGCCACGTGCGAGATCGCGCTCGGGCTCGTGGCCGGGGCGCTGGCGGCGTCGGGCGAGCCGGCGGCCGCCCGGCTGCGAGTGGCGGCCGGGCCCGACCAGGGCCGCGAGCTCGAGCTGGCCCAGCTCGATCGTGCGTACGTCGTAGGCAGGAGCGCGGACGCCGATCTCCCGCTCACCGATCCGGACGCCTCGCGCCGTCAGATCGAGGTGAGCCGCCGCGGCCCGCGCCTGTGGGTGCGCGAGCTCGGCTCCAAGAACGGCTCGCGCCTCGGACAGCGCCTGCTGGCGGCGGGCGACGAGGCGCCGTGGCCGCGCGGCGACACGTTGGCGTTCGGCGCGACGGAGCTGGTGCACGAGGATCCGGTCGCCGCGGCGCTGGACGAGCTCGAGCGAGCCGCCGACGAGCGGATGCGCGAGGACGAGGTCGTCGAGACCCCCGAGGCGCAGCCGGAGGCGACGGCCGCGCCGAGCCCTCCCCCGCCGATCCCCGAGGCGGCGCCAGCGAGCCCCGCCGGCGCGCCGGCAGCGGAGCGCGCGGCGCCGCGACGTCCCGCGTCTGCCGCGTCACGCCGCAAAGGCTGGTCGAAGGCCGACACGATCGTCGCCGTGCTGGCCATCGCGGTGCTCGCCGCGAGCCTGCTCGGCCTCTACTGGCTCCTCGCGAGCACCTGAGCCGTCGCCGCGCTCAGGGGCTCGGCGTGCCGGCGTCGACCGACGCGACGGGACGTTGTTGCGTCGGCGGCCGGACGGCGGGATCGATGGTCATCCGCACGTCGAGCGACACCGTCGCGCCGGGCGCGATGTGCACCGCCCGGAGCTCGTCCGGCGCGTTCGGGTGGGTGAGCCGGACGCTGTGCGGGCCGGCCGCGAGCGGGAGCGCGCGCGCGAACGGTGTCGTGTCGACGTGCTCCCCGTCCACGTGCACGTGCGCCCAGGGCTCCGCCACGACCCGCAGGTAGCCAGCGCTCGCCGGGGCCAACGCGAGCGCGACGGAGCGCGACGGCTCCGCCGCGGGGGCGCGCAGGCGCCGGGTCACGAGCCCGACCTCGACCGCGACGGCGCCCGCGAGCGCCGCGCCGGCCAGCCACCACCAGCGCACGCGCGGCGGCGCGGCGCCGGGCCGCGCCGGCCGGGCGCTCGGCGCCGGCGGCGGGGCGCTCGCGGGCGGGGCCGCCAGCGCCCCGCGCACGCAGTCCCGCAGGTCCGCGCCGGCGGTGAGCTCGAGCGCTCGCTCCAGCGCGTGGACGAGCGACGCGGCGTCGGCGGGCCGGCGCTCGCGATCGTCCTCCAGCGCGGCGTCGAGCAGGGGGGCGACCGCAGCGGGGAGCACGCCGTCGCGCGCCGCGCGCCGCACCGCGCGCCGCGCGTCGGAGGCGGCGCCGGGCGAGCCGCCGTCCACGATCGCGGCCGCGATGCACGCGAGCGAGTAGAGGTCGGTCCGCCCGTCGCACGGCTCCTCGAGGCGCACCTCGGGCGCGGCGTACACGCTGACGACGTCCGCCGAGGTCGCGGCGAGCTCCGCGGGCGGGCGGCGCTCGCCCGCGCTGACGGCGTGCCCGAAGCCGTCGAGGACCACCCGCCCCTCAGCGAGCACCCGGACGTGCTCGGGCCGCAAGACGCGGAGGACGACCCCGTGCTCGTGCAGGTGCGCGAGCGTGCGCGCCAGCGCGAGGAGGACGCCGAGCGTCGCGCGAGCGGGGAGCACGCCGCGCGCGGCCACGAGGTCCGTGAGGGTCGGGCCGTCGCAGCGCTCGAGCACGAGCCAGGCGCGCTGCGCCTCACGCACGAAGTCGTGCAGGGTGGGCACGCCCTCGTGACGGAGCTTCGCCAGGATGCGCGCCTCGTGCTCCACGATCGCCGCCACTGGGGAGGTGGGCAGGAGCCCGGCGCCGAGCGCCCGCACGACCACCGCGCGGCCGAGCACCCGCTGGACGGCGAGGTACTCGTCGACGACCGGACCCCGATGCCGGAGCGCCTCCACCTCGCACCCCGGGAAGTCGGGGAAGCGGCGCGTCCCCTCGGCGCGCTCGCTCGTCATGGATCGGGCGAGCCTCGCGTCATCGGTGCAGCCCGCACTCGCGCCGCGTGGCCTCCTCCCACCACCAGCGCCCCGCTCGCTCATGCTCGCCCGGCAGCACCGCGCGCGTGCACGGCGCGCAGCCCACGCTCCGGTACCCGCGCTCGAAGAGCGGGTTGTAGGGCACGCCGAACGCGCGGATCGCGTCCCAGACCTCCTCGGCCGTGGTCTCCGCCAGCGGGTTCAGCTTGACGAGGGGCCCCAGGGGCCCCACGTGCGCGCCGTCCAGCTCGACCCTCGCCACGCCCGCGCGGGTCGGGCTCTGATCGCGACGCTGACCCGTGATCCACGCGCGCAGCCCCGCGAGCTGCCGCGCCAGGGGCTCCACCTTCCGGATCCCGCAGCACTCCTCGTGACCATCCTCGAGGAACGAGAAGAGCCCCTTCTTGCGCACCAGCGACTCGACGCGGCCGGCGTCCGGGAAGCAGTACTCGATCCGGATGCCGTAGTGGGCCTCGGCGGCGGCGAACGCCTGATACGTCTCCGGAGGGAGCCGGCCGGTGTCGAGCGCGAACACGCGGAAAGGCAAGCCGGTCTGGTTCGCGTACTCGAGCAAGAGGACGTCCTCCGCGCCGCTGAAGGCGATCGCTACGTCCACCCCGAAGACCTCGAGCGCCCGCCTCGTCACCACGTAGGGCGACTCGCCGGCCAGTTCTTGCGCCCAGGTCTCGACCGAGGGGGTCACGCGCGGGTGATACCACGCACGAGCCACGGAGGGCTGGCGCCGATGTGGGGCCCGGTGTAGGCCCGGGCCGTGATCGAGAGCATCTTCGCCCGCGGGCTCTTCTCGGGCCAGGTCGCGGTCGTGACGGGCGGCGGCACCGGGATCGGCTTCCGCGTCGCGAGCGAGCTCGGCGCGCTCGGCGCGCGCGTGGCGATCGGCAGCCGCAAGCAAGAGAACGTCGACGCCGGGGTCGCCGGCCTCCGCGCCGGGGGGATCGACGCCATGGGCCAGGTGCTCGACGTGCGGGAGCCCGAATCGTGCGTGGCGCTGGCGGATGCCGTCCTGGCCCGGTGGGGCAAGATCGACGTGCTGGTGAACAACGCCGGCGGTCAGTTCCCGACCCCCGCCGAGTCGCTCTCGCCTCGCGGGTGGGAGGCAGTAATCCGCAACAACCTGAACGGTCTCTTCTACATGACCCACGCGATCGCGACGCGCGCCATGCTCCCGGCGCGGCGCGGCCGGATCGTCAACGTCATCGCCGACGTCGCCCGAGGCTTTCCGGGCATGGTGCACACGGGCGCTGCCCGCGCGGGGGTGGACAACATGACGAAGACGCTCGCCGTCGAGTGGGCGAACCGAGGCGTCCGCGTGAACGCGTGCGCCCCGGGCACCATCCGCTCGAGCGGGACGCAGCAGTACGGCGAGGCGACGCTCGAGCTGTCGCGCCAGGCGACGCCGGTGAAGCGACTGGGAACGGTGGACGAGGTGAGCCGCGTGATCGTGTTGCTCGCCAGCGACTCGATCGATTTCGTCACCGGCGCGACGTGGTACATCGACGGGGGCGGCTCGCTCTGGGGCGACGTGTGGCCGATCGAGGAGCCGACCCCACCCTGAGCGCCGCGACCGGGGGCCCCACCCCGCCGGCGGCGCCGCGCCGCGCGCGCGCGTGGTTCGCCTCGCTCCCGGCGCGCGCCGTGCGTGCCATCCGGTCGATGGTGGCGAACGACGATCCCACGCTCTGGGCGACGTTCACCCCGCTGCTGGTGCTCGCGGCGCTGCTCTACACGCGCAGCCCGGGCTCGAACTACATCTTCGACGAGCAGGAGGCGCTCCTCGCGAACCCGTACGTCAACGGCAAGGATCTCGGCTGGCTCGACGTGATCCGCAGGGATTTCTGGGGGCTGCCGCCCGATCGGAGCATCGGCAGCTACCGGCCGCTGCCCAACCTGGTGTGGCGAGCGCTGTGGCAGCTCAACCAGTCCCCGTGGCTGCCGCACTGGGTGAACGTCGTCGTCCACTCGGTGAACGCCGCGCTCGTCGGGAGCTTCGCCTTCGCGGTCACGCGCCGGCGCGATCTCGGCTGGCTAACGGCCGGGCTGTTCCTGGTGAGCGCCGTCCTCACCGAGGCGGTGAGCGGTGTCGTCGGTTTGGCCGACGTACTCGGCGGGCTCGGCGTGCTCGCCGCGCTCCACGCGCTTCGCCTGCCGCTCTGGTCGATGCCGCTCGGCGTGGCGGGCGGGATACTGCTCGCGCTCTTCAGCAAGGAGAGCGGTATCGTCGGGGTCCCGCTGCTCGCGTGGGCCGCGCTCGTCACGGCGCCGCGGCTGCACGAGCAGCGCCCGCTGCGGTTGGCCCGCGCGGCCCTCGCGCTCGCCGCCGCCACGGCGGGCCTGGTCACGTACGTCGAGCTCCGGCGCAGGTTCTTCCCGGTCGAGCTTCCCGAGCCGCTCCGGGCGCCGCTGTCCTCGACCGAGCCCCTGGTGAAGCAGGCCGTGCACGAGTTCCAGCGGTGGTTCCAGCAGCCTCGGCTCCCGAGCGACCCGGTGAACAACCCGCTGATCCAGGCGCCGACGTTCGAGCTGCGGGCGGCCGGCGCGCTGCGTGTCTACGCGCGCGGGCTCGGCCAGGTGCTGTTCCCGTGGACGCTGAGCGGCGACTACTCGATGCCTGCAGAGCCGGTGCCCGACGCCGTGATCTTCCCGGAGAGCGTGATCGGCGCGCTCGGGCTCGTGGTCCCGCCCCTCGTCGGGCTCGCGTGCTTCGCGAGCGCGCTGCGCGCCGAGCGCCGAGGCGACCCGGCGGCCGCCGGGCTGCGCGCGCTGGTCGCGCTCGGGCTGCTCTGGTTCCCGATCGCGTACTTCCCGCACTCGAACATCCCGGTCCTGTTGCCGACGGTGCGTGCGGAGCGCTTCTGGTACCTCCCCGTGGTGGGCACCTCGACGGTGCTCGGCGTGATCGGCCTGCGGCTGCTGGAGCGCGGCGCCGCGCGCGGGACTCGCTGGGCGGCGCTGATCGTCGGCGCGTTCCTGTCGTTCCAGGCGGGGCGCGCCCGAGCCCACGCCGTCGCGTACACGAACGACCTCATGTTCTGGGATGCGATGCGCCGCTCCACGCCGCGGAGCGCGAAGGCGCACCTCAACTACTCCGTCATGGTCGGCGCTCGCGGCCGGCTCGAGGAGCGCGTCGTCTCCGGGTCGCGCGCGGTCGAGCTCGCGCCGACGTGGCCGATGGCGCACGTCTACCTCGGCGACGCGCTGTGCCGGCTGCAGCGCCCCCTCGAGGCCTGGCCGCACATGAAGCGAGGCTTCGCGCTCGGCCCCAACGAGTCGAACTTGCTCGCGCTCGCGCTCCAGTGTCTGTGGGACATCCGGGTCCCCACCGAGGACGGCGGCGAGGTGCGCGCGATCGAGGCGGTCCGCGAGGAGCTCGTGGAGCTCGCCGCCGCCCACCCGGGCACGTGGCTCGCGTACTTGGCGATCGACACGCTCGACAACGGCGAGCAGCACGGGGGCGTGGACCGCAAGTACCGGCCGCGCGGCTACGACGAGGGACCCAAGCAATGATCACGACCGGCGCCGTCGGGGCGCGGCGGCGCCCTCCCCTTGCCGCGCGCGGCGTGGCATCGGATGATCGCCCCGGCGCGCCGCGCCGGAGCCCGACGTGAGCGACGCCAAGGAGAAGCTGCCGAGCGACGAGACGCCCGGTCCCGACACGTCGATCGCGCACGATCCCACCCTCTACAGCGTCCGCGCCGAGGAGCTCGCGCGGGCGGGCGCCGGCGCGCGCGCGTCCGTCAGCACCACCCACGCGCGCCTTCGTTCGCCGGCCGAGGCCGCCGATCCGGCCGAAGCGCTGACCGGGGAGCCGCCTCCAACGTCGTTGCCCCCGCCGGCGCGCCTCGCGGAGGCGTACCTCGGGTGCACCGTCGACGGCCGCTACCACATCGAGTCGCTGCTCGGCGAGGGAGGCATGGGGCTCGTGTTCCGGGCCCGCCGGAAGGTGATCGACAAGCCCGTGGCGGTGAAGGTGCTCCGCGCGGACCTGGCGCAGGACCGTGAGGTCACCGAGCGCTTCCTCACCGAGGCGCGCGCCGCGAGCTCGATCGGCAACGCCCACATCATCGATGTCATCGACGTGGGCGAGCTGCCGGATGGGTCGACGTACTTCGTGATGGAGCTCCTGGAGGGCGCGCCTCTCTCGCGGGTCATCGCCGACGAGCACCCGCTCCCGGCGGCCCGCGTCCTCGGGATCGCGCGTCAGATCGCGGACGCGCTGGCCGCCGCCCACGGCGCCGGCATCGTCCACCGAGATCTCAAGCCGGACAACGTCTACGTGCTCGACCGCGATGGCGCCGACTTCGTGAAGGTGCTGGATTTCGGCGTCGCGAAGGTCGCCGGGCTCGAGAACCGCATCACCCGGGCGGGCACCATCTTCGGGACGCCGCACTACATGTCGCCCGAGCAGGCCAAGGGCCTCGCCGTGGACGCCCGCGCGGACGTGTACGCGCTGGGAGTCATTCTGTTCGAGCTGTGCGCCGGGGCGGTGCCGTTCGACGCGGAGAACCCGCTCGCCGTGCTCACGCAGCACATGACGGTCCCTCCGCCGAGGCTGGGTGAACGGGGGGTGGTGCCGGGCCGCGTGCCGCTCGGCCTCGAGGCGGTGATCGAGAAGTGTCTGGCGAAGGAGCCGGAGGATCGCTACGCGTCGATGGTGGAGCTCATCGCCGATCTGAGCGAGCTCGAGGCGGGCTCCGAGCCCCGCGCGCTCCTCGAGAGCCGAGCACGGCGGGTCGTGGCGAGCGCGCCGCCGCCCCGCTCCCCGCCGACGCGCGGGGTGCTCGCCTTCGGCGTGCTCGGCGTCGCCGCGGGCGGAGCGCTCACCTGGTGGCTCGCGACCGCCCCGCCAACCGGCGGTGACGCGGGCGCTCCGGTCGCAGAGAGCGCGTCCGTACCGCCACCGGTCGGCAGCGCTCCCCCTGCGCTACGCGGCAGCGACGCCCGCGCGGTGGCGCTCGTGCTGTCGCCGATCGACGCCGAGGTGTTCCAGGGGGACACGAACCTCGGGATGATGCCGGTCACGGTGCGGGTGCGCGCCGGCGAGTCGAGCACGCTCGAGGTGCGGCGCGAGGGCTTCCACTCTCGCCGGGTATCGGTGGACGGATCGCAGCCGCGCGTGCTGGTCCGCCTCGTGCCCATGCCCGGGAAACGCCCGGCGATCCCCGTCCCCGCAGATCCGCCCGATCTGTTCCCCGCGGAGGATCCTCCCGCCGGCAGCGCGACGCTCCCGCCCGCGGAGAGCGCCGCGCCGCCCGCGGCGAGCGTCGACGGGCCGCCGGCTGCGAGCGCGCCGCCACCCCCGAGCGCCGGGCCACCTCCCTCGCCGGCCACGTCAGCGCCCCCCGCCCCGCCCACGACGCCTCCCGCGCCGCCCGCGGGATCGGGAGCGTGATACCCCATAGCCGATCGATGGATGCCTCCGACCCAGCCGCCGCGCGCTCCGGATGTCGTCACGTCTCCGCGCCGGGCGGGCACAGGTAGACCTCGATCTCGTCGGCGAAGGTGGTGGGGTTGATCGGCTTCTCGATGTAGCCCGTGCAACCCGCCGCGAGCGCCTTCTCGCGATCGCCAGGCATCGCGTACGAGGTGAGCGCGACGATCGGGAGCGACTGCAACCCCGAGTGCGAACGCAGCGCGCGGGCCACCCCGTAGCCATCGAGGACCGGCAGCTGAATGTCGAGCAAGATGAGATCCGGCGTGTCCCGGAGCGCGAGGTCGACCCCCGCGCGCCCATCCCGCGCCCACGTCAGCGCGTGACCCCGCACACGGAGGATGTACTCCACCAAGTAGTAGTTCTGCTCGTTGTCCTCGATGTACAGAACCCGGTAGCCGCTCATCGTCGCACCGTGCCCGCGGGAAGCCGGAAGCCAAAAGAGCTCCCGCGCCCTTCTTCGCTCTCGACCCAGATGCTACCACCGAGCAGCTCGACGAGGCGCTTGCAGATCGACAGGCCGAGCCCCGTGCCCTCGTGGCGACGGTCCAGGCCGGTCTCGATCTGCGAGAACGGCTTCCACAGTCGGCCCAGATCTGCGCCAGCGATCCCCTTCCCGGTGTCCGTCACGACGACCTCCACGACCCCGTCGCGGCGGCCGGCCGTCACGTGGACGCGCCCGCGGTCGGTGAACTTGACCCCGTTCGACAGCAGGTTGAGCAGGACCTGCTCGACGCGCCGCCGGTCGCTGACGATCTCGCCGAGGTCGCCGCCCAGGTCGAGGTCGAGCGCGAGCCCCTTCTTCTCGGCCAGCGGCCGCACCGTCTCCACGACCCGGCGGATCGACGGCTCGGCGAGGAAGGGCGCCGACTCTGTCTGGAGCTGGCCGGCCTCGATCTTCGAGAGGTCGAGCACGTCATTGATGAGGGCGAGCAGGTGCTCCGAGCTCGCGCAGACCATGCCCAGCTGCTTCCTCTGCTCGGCGTTCAGAGGCCCGGGCAGCTCGGCCAGCAGGATGCCGGAGAAGCCGATGATGGAGTTGAGCGGCGTGCGCAGCTCGTGCGACATCGTGGCGAGGAACGCCGACTTGAGGCGGTCGGCGCTCTCGGCGGCGACCTTGGCTTCGCGCAGCGCGGCCTCGGCGTCCTTGAGCGGCGTGATGTCGACGATGATCCCGACGAGGCCGCCGGGCGTGCCGTCGGGCGCGCGGAAGCCGCTCACCGAGTAGAGCGTCTGGTGCACCCGCCCGTCGGCGAACGGGATCGCCGCCTCACGGCTCGTCGTGCTGCACGCAGCCACCATCGCGGCGTCTTCGGCCTGGTACGCGTCGCGGTCGGGGGCGGGCAGGTACTCGAGATCCAGCACCGTCCTGCCGATGAAGTCCTTGCGCTCGATCCCGAAGGCCTGCTCGTACGCGCGGTTGCAGCCGCGGAAGCGGAGGTCCGCTCCCTTGTAGAAGATCGGACTCGCGATGTGGTCCACGAGCGCGTCGAGGAAGCGGCGGGCCTCGGCGAGCTCACGCGTCTGCTCGGCCATGCGCGCCTGCAGCTCCTGGAAGGCGCGCTGACGCTCTCGGAGCTGGACGCGCAGCAGGCCGACGAGCAGCGCCGACGTCACCGCGATGAAGAACCAGCCCTTGTAGATGGAGGCCTGCGCGAACGCGGCCTTGTCCTGCAGCAGCGCCTCCAGCGCGGTGTCGGAGATCAGGATCCAGAGCGCCGAGAACGCCGCGTAGGGCGCGACGATGCGCAGGATCGAGGGGCTCACGCGGGTCATCGGCGACCGGGTCGGGTGTCGTCGCTCAGGGGGCAAGTTCCTCCCACTCATGATCGCAGATGACCGACGCCACCATCGCGACCTGGTCCGGATCCTCGAACCCGCCGAACCCAACGTAGTAGTAGTCGCGGCGGCCATAGCTGGGCTCCGACGTGCAGCGCCCGACCGCCCCGCCCGGGCAGTCCCCGGCCTCGAAGCGCCCGGTGGCGTCGAGGTAGGGCACCTCTTCGCAGAGGCGCTTCGC
>JADLEQ010000053.1 GCA_020846005.1 Polyangiaceae bacterium | reverse complement strand
TCACGCGGCGTCGCTGCGTCAGGCTTTCGCCCATTGCGCAAGATTCCCCACTGCTGCCTCCCGTAGGAGTCTGGACCGTGTCTCAGTTCCAGTGTGGCTGTTCATCCTCTCAGACCAGCTACCCGTCGTTGCCTTGGTGAGCCGTTACCTCGCCAACTAGCTGATGGGCCGCAGGCTCGTCCTTCAGCGCGAGCTTCCATGGAGAGGCCCGCTTTGACCGCTGCCCCAGGAAGGGCTGTGGTCTCATGCTGTATTAGCCCTCCTTTCGGAGGGGTATCCACCACTGAAGGGCAGATGACCTACGTGTTACTCACCCGTGCGCCGCTGTACCGGGGCCGAAGCCCTTTCTCGCACGACTTGCATGTGTTAGGCGCGCCGCTAACGTTCGTTCTGAGCCAGGATCAAACTCTCCAGTTGGATCCTGCGGCGGCTCCTCGCGCTCCCCCGTTCGGGAGATCGCGGTCCGCAGCGCCCGGCTAGAGCGCCGCGACGAGCCGCCATTTTCTTTGCCTCATAGGTTTTGCTTCGCCCCGGCGCGGGATGCACCGAAGCGAGCGGGGACCACGCGAATCTTTCGCGTGTCTGGGACTCAGTTTTCAAGGACCGAGGGACAGGGTCCCGAGCGGGCCGGTCGTTCTAGCGGGCCACCCCCACCCGGTCAAGAGATTTTTTCTCTTTCTCGGGAGGGTCGGCCTGCTGTGAGGAAATCTCGTCTGGGGGCCGCCCGGCGGCGGCTGGTTTCGCGGCCTGGTCGGCGGCTGGGTCGGCGGCTGGGTCGGCGGCTGGGTCGGCGGCCTGGTCGGCGGCCTGGCCCGCAGCCTGGCCGGCTGCGTGGTCCGCTGCTTGGTGGGCCGGCGCGCTCGCCGAGCCCCGGCGCTGGCAGGCAGCCCTGCGGGTCGCCTCGTGGGGCCGGGGCGCTCGCTTGCGCCTTCGGCTCGCCGTCGCGCGGCCTTCCTACCCCAATTCGCGGGCGCCGCAAGGCGATCCGGCGTGGGCCGGCGGACGTAGGGTTCGGGCGCTCGGGGGGTTCGGGCGCTCGGGGGGTTCGGGCGCTCGGGGGGTTCGGGCGCTCGGGGGGTTCGGGCGCTCGGGGGGTTCGGGCGCTCGGGGGGTTCGGGCGCTCGGGCCGCGAGCCCGGGAGTCCTCAGAGGCGGGGGAGCGCAGCGGCGCGCAGGCTGGTCGGCGGCGGGAGCGCCAGGCGCGCGTCGGCGTACCAGCGCCCGAGGCGCTCGCGCACGAGCGTCACCTCGGCGCCGTTCTCCAGGCGGGCGCGGTACCCGATCTCCCTCCGGCCCGTGGGGCCCGCGTGGCAGCGCCCGAGGACCTCGACCGCCAGCCACGAGGTGTCGATGCAGACCGCCGCGGGGCGACGTGGGTCGCCGGGCGTCGCGCGCACCTCGACCCGCTCCCACACCTCACGGTCGCGCGGGCGGTAGCTGAAACCCGCCTCCGCCGCGAGATCTCGGAGCGCCTCTCCGAGCGCTCTCGCCGAGATGCTGAACGCGCGACGCGGGAGCTCGACCACGAGCGCGTAGCCCTCGGCGAGCGGCACCAGGACCCACGCCTTGCGCGCGCTCCGCACGTGAACCTGGGCCACCTCCGGCCAGCTCGGCACCGGGGAGGCGGTGACGGCGTGCAACACGATGCGCCACTCGGCGGCCGCGACCTTGATCTCGAAGGGGTCGATGCCGCCGCCATAGTCGACCGTCTCCCCCTCTTGGTCGACGAGCGCCGCGCCGCGCGCGCCGGTCGCCTCGCACAGCCGCAACAACACGGCCGCGAACTCGCTCGCGGTCTGGTCGCGTGGCGCCGCGCCCGTGGCGCGCGATCGCCGGGCGCTGTGGGCTGCCTCGTCGCGGTGCGCCGTCACGTCGGTCCCTCACTCCACCGGCACCGACGCGGTGAGCTCCTCCGCGCCGCGCTCGACCTCGATGGTCGCTTCCCGCGGCTCGACGAGCCGCAGCATGGCCGCGCGCGAGCGGGCTCCGTACACCTCTGGCGTGACCAGCTCGACGAGGCGCTCCCGCGGCACCCGTCGCTCCGGGAGGCGCTCCTCGAGCCGGATCACGTGGTACCCGAACTCCGTTCGCACCGGGTCGCTCAGATCTCCAGGGGCCTGGAGCGCGTGCGCTGCGGCGGCGTACTCGGCGACCAACACCGTCGTCCCCCCGAACGCGCGCGACGGCACCACGCGACCGTCCGGCGTGCAGGGGCCGAGCTCCTCGACGCGCACGTCGAGCCCCTGAGCGTCCACCGCCTCGACCCGGGCGCGCAGATCGCTCGCCGAGGTCGCGCCGCCGATCGCCTCACGCAGCCGACGCGCGAGGGCGAGCGCCGCGGCGTCCTCGCCGGGCTGACGCCGGACGACCGCGTGCGTCGTCCGGACGGTGACCGGGCGATCCAGCTCGGGCCAGCGACGCTCGAGCACCGCGTCGACCTCCGCTGGGGTCGGCGGCCCGGCCGCCCGCGCCTCTTCGGCCAACACGTCGAGGAGCGCGCGCGCGAGCGCCGCGGCCTCGACGACCCGCACCGCCTCCGGCGCCAGCTCCCGGCGCGCGGCCGCGGCGAACACGGCGTCGCTCAGGGCGAGCTCGAGCGCTCGCCGCGGGGGGATGCCCTGGGCGTTCGCGACGCGCACGACCGTCCGTCCGTCCACGTGTTCCTCGCCGACCACGGCGAGCGTCCCCTCGGCGAGGCGCTCACCCCCGCCCGTCGCGGGCGGGGCCCCGCGACACGCCATCGCCGCCAGCGCGGCCAGCGCCGCTCGCGCCGCGCGCTTCACCGCGCGCCCCCCCGCGGCCGGAGCGTCTGGACCGCGGCGCGCAGGACGAGCCCGCCCACCACGAGCCAGTAGAGCGCCGCGAGATCCCGCTGCTCACCGATCGCGGCGGCGCCGAGCGCGAACGCGAGCGCCGCGCCGCCCACCAGCGCGAAGCTCACGGCGTCCAGGAGCCTGCCCATGTGGCATTTCTAGCTGGGATCCCGCGCCGGCGGCAGCCGGTCCGGCGCGGGCTCCGCTGGGCCCGCGCGCCCCCGCGCGGCCCCGGTCAGCGCAGGAGCGACCACACGACCCCCGCGACCCCCAGCGCGCCCAGCAAGGCCAGCTCCTGGGCGGCCCCCGTCAGCCGGGCGCGAGGCTCGGCCGCCTCACGCCCGCGCTCGACGGCGACGCGCGCCGCGACCGTCACGAGGCCGACGGAGGCCAGGGTCGCGGCGGCGTGCGCGAGGAGCGCTGCCTCCTCGCGGCCGACCCGCCACGCCAGCGCGACCAGCCCGACCGCGCCCGCCACCGCGACCCCGAGCAGCGCGTAGGCCCCTCGCGGCAGGCTCCCGCGCGGCTGCAGCGGCGCCGCCCCGATCGCGCGCTCGTCCGCCTCCGGGATCCACCCGAGCTCGCGGACGTTGCCCCAGCTGAAGGCGTGGAGCGCCCAGCCGACGGTGCCGAGCGCCGCGCGCACCGGCTCGAGGCGAGCCACCGAGACGGCGTCTCCGGCCAGCAGCCAGGCGAGCAGCGACGCGCCGGCGAACCCGTGGATCCCGAGCGCCCGGGCGACGCGCGGCCGGCGCGCGAACATCACCGCGCCGAGCAGGAGCAGCCCCAGCCCGAGCCCGGCGGCGACGCGCGCCGCCCCGGGCCCGCCCCGCCCCGCGACCGGCACCACCACCGTGGTCAGCCAGGCGTACGCGCCCGGGAGCACCAGCGTCGCGGAGCGCAGCCACCTGCGCGGCGACCCCGGCTCGACCGCGGGCGACCCGGCCTCCGGGCGCTCGGTGGTCGCCAGCGGGTCGGGAGCGCGCGTCATCGCCCACCCGGCGTGCCGTCCGCTGCCGGCCAGCGCCCGCGCTCGATCTCGCGCACCAAGCGCCGCACGAACGGCAGCCCCCGCAGCACGAGCGCCACCGCCACGGAGAGCTGGAACACGAGGGAGAACGCGAGGACCTGCTCCCCGCTGGTCGCCCACGGCGAGAGCAGGAGCCACGCGCCCTGGACGGCGCCGAAGCCCGCCACGTTCACCGGCAGCGACGCCACCACGAGCACGACCGGCATGTACGTGAACATCACGCCGAGTGGTACGGGCATGCCGAAGGCCCGCGCCGCCCACCACGCGCCGACGACCGACGTGGAGATCTGCGCCACGCGGAGCGCCGTCTGCGCCAGCATCGACGCGGGCCGCACGCGGCGCCACGGGGCCAGGAAGGTCAGCCGATGCTTCCCGAACGGCTCGAGCGGCCCGGTGAGCGCGAGCAGGAGCAGCGCGCCGGCGACGGCGGGCGCAATCACGCGGAGTGCGCCCGCGCTCTCCACGTCTCCCAGCCAGATGGCGCCGCTCGCCAGCGTGCAGACCGCCGTGAGCTCGCTCGCCACGATGTAGAGCGTCGTCCCGCTCGCGAGTCCTACCCCTACGCCCGTACGTCGCGCGATCCATACGCCGTATCCCCCCTGGCCGGCGGCGTAGTGCACGATGTTGAGGATGGTGACCCCAGCCTTCGCCCGGAGGACGTCGAGATAGGGGATCGGGCCGGTGCTCGCGCGGATGACCAGCCAGTCAGCGGCGGACACCGTGAAGAGCGTCAGGGCGACCATGGCGAGCGGGATCGGGACGACCGCGAGCGCGGCGCCCTTCCCGACCTCGCGCGCGATCTCGCCCGGCGGGTGCTGCCAGAGGATCGTCCCCAGCGCGGCGCCCGCGACCAGGTACGGCGCTCCGCGCTTCACGAGGTCCACGGCCCGGCGCCCCGCCCGCGCGGGCGGCGCCGCCGCCACGACCCGATCGCCGGCGGCCTCGACGTGCGATGCGGGGGACTCGGACACGGCGCGGGAGCATAGCCGCCCCTCCCTCGCGCGCACGCGCGGCGCCCGGGCGGCGCAGCGGCGACGGCCGGCTGTCGGCTCGCCCGGCCGCCGCCCGCCTCGCGCGGGCGCCCCCGGGCGCTCCGCCCGCGCGAGGGGCCGTGATATCGTCCGCCCATGACCCCGAGCGAGAAGAACATCGTGAAGTCGCTGGTCGCGGTCGCGTGGGCCGACGGCACCGTCGCTGAGCCCGAGAGGGGCATGATCGACGGCCTGCTGTGGGCGTTCGGCGCTTCGGACGAGGAAGAGATCGAGCTCCGCGACTACGCGGCAAAGAAGCGATCGCTCGACGAAGATCTCCCGCTCGCCGAGCTCGGGCCGAGCGACCGCGAGCTCCTCTTGGCGCACGCCGCGCTCCTCACCCACGCGGACGGCAAACAGACCAAGGCCGAGGAGAAGGTCCTCGCCCGGCTCGTGGAGGTGCTCGGCTTCGGGGCGGCCGCCGCGAAGGAGATCATCGGCCACGCGAAGGAGCGCGCCGGCCGTCACGGCTGACGCCCGCGGATCAGCGCATGGCGTTCGTGGTCGCCGAGCTCGAGGCGCTGCGCGATCGGCTCCGCCGGCGCGGGCAGCGCCCGAGCATGGTCCTGCCCACCTCCCAACCCGACGTGGCCGAGGCCATCGCGGTCCTCGAGGAGTACGGCGCGCTCTGCGAGGCGATGTACCTGGTGATGGCGGCCGATCGCCGCGTCCTCAACGTGGAGCGCGAGGTGCTCCGCGGCGCCCTCGACGTCCTCTCGAACGGGCGCGTCCGCACGGCCCACATGGAGGCCATGCTGGACGCCGCGGCGCGCAAGCTCGCCGAGCATGGCCAGGACGCCCGCCTGGAGATCGTCCTGCGGCGCCTGGCCGACGACCCGGACCGGGGCGAGGCGACGCTGGTCCTCGGCGCGGCGGTCGCCGCCGCGGACGACCGGATCAGCGTCGACGAGCACCGCGTGCTGACCCGCATGGCCGCCGGGCTCGGCATCGACGAGGCGCGCAAGGCGGAGCTGCTCGCGCGCATCTCCGCCGAGCTGCGCTGATCGGCGACTGGGCCGGAGCCGTCGCGCGGCGCGCGAACCTCAGGCCACGCCGCCCGCCGCCGACCGCTCGGCGAGCGGGCTCGGCCGCGCGTAGCGCCGGGACCACTCGACCTCCCCAGACGCGCCGAGGAGGTCGACCCTCGACGGCTCGTGCTGCTGCGCGACGAGGATGGCTGTCGCGAGCGCCTCCTGCCGCGAGGCGCGCTCCACCGGGGTATAGGCGACGCCCTGGCACTCCACATGCCAGGCGCCGCCATGGGGACGAACGAGGAAGATCGGCTCGGGTCTTGGCATCACGGATCCACCGGGCCGCGCGCCGCGGCCCGAACGGCTGCGCGTCGCGCGGCTCAGTCCTCGCCCACGGCCGCGGCGATCTCCGCGGGGGTGGCCTTGATGATCGGGGGCGGCGCGTACGTCTCCCCCGAGTCGTCCACGACCATCTGGAGGCGCTTGTAGGCGGGCAGCCCGGTGCCGGCGGGGATGAGGCGGCCCATGATGACGTTCTCCTTGATGCCGCGGAGATCGTCCGTCTTGCCGCAGATCGCGGCCTCGGTGAGCACCTTCGTCGTCTCCTGGAAGGAGGACGCGCTGATGAAGCTCTCGGTCGAGAGCGAGGCCTTGGTGATGCCGAGCAGCATCGGCTCCGCCACGGCGGGCTGGCCTCCGCGCTCGATCACCCGCCCGTTCTCCCGCTCGAACACGTGCTTCTCGACCTGCTCCTCGACGAGGAAGGTCGTGTCGCCAAACTCCTTGATGCGGACACGCCGGAGCATCTGGCGGACGATCACCTCGATGTGCTTGTCGTTGATGCCGACGCCCTGGAGCCGGTACACCTGCTGGATCTCGTTGACCAGCCACGCCGCGAGCTCCTTCTCGCCCTTCACCCGGAGGATGTCGTGGGGGTTCGGCGGGCCGTCCATGAGCGGATCGCCGGCCCGGACGTGATCGCCCGGCTGCACCTGGATGTGCTTGCCCTTGGGGATCAGGTATTCCCGGGCCTGATCGTGCTGCGCGGTGCCGTCGAGCCCGTACGGCGTAATGACGACCTTGCGCTTGCCCTTGGTGTCCTTGCCGAACTCCACGACACCGTCGATCTCGGTGATGATCGCGTGGTCCTTCGGCTTCCGGGCCTCGAACAGCTCGGCGACGCGCGGGAGGCCGCCCGTGATGTCCTGCACCTTGGTGGTGTCACGCGGGATCTTGGCGATCGTGTCGCCCGGATGGATCTGCTCTCCCTCGGGCGCGACGATGCTGGCGCCCACCGGCAGGAGGAACTTCGCCTCGATGCCGGTAACCGGCAGCCGCAGCGGCTCGCCCGTCTCCGGATCGCAGATCGTGAAGTTCGGCCGGAGGTCAGCCGCGCGCGACTCGATCACGCTCTTGCGTGAGAGGCCGGTCACCTCGTCCACCCGCTCGATGACGGTGACGCCCTCGACCATGTCGCCGTACTTCACGACACCCCCGACCTCCGACAAGATCGGCGTGGCGAAGGGGTCCCACTCGGCGAGCGTCTGCCCGCCCTTGACGCGCGAGCCGTCCGGGGCGCGCAGGACGGCCCCGTACAGCAGGCGGTGGTGCTCACGCTCGCGGCCGGTGTCGTCCATGATGACGAGCTCGCCGTGGCGGTTCATCACGGCGATGCTCCCGTCCTTCCGAGTGACGAGCTGCGCGTTGCGGATCTGGACGATGCCCTCCGTCCGCGCCTCGAGCGAGCTCTGCTCGATCTTGCCGCGCGCCGCCGCCCCACCGATGTGGAACGTCCGCATCGTGAGCTGGGTCCCCGGCTCTCCGATCGACTGCGCCGCGATGATGCCGACCGCCTCGCCGATGTTCACGCGATACCCGCGCGCGAGGTCGCGGCCGTAGCACATCGAGCACACGCCCCGACGTGTCTGGCAGGTGAGCACGGAGCGGATCACGACCTCCTCGATTCCGGCCTCCTCGATCCCCGCGACCAGCGCCTCGTCGAGCTCGGTGTTCGCCTCGACGAGGACCTCGCCGGTGAGCGGGTCGACGACGTCCTCCAGCACGACGCGACCGAGGATGCGGTCCCCGAGCGGCTGGATCACCTCGCCGGCCTCCTCGAGCTTGGTGACCCGGATACCGTCGAGCGTCCCGCAGTCGAACTCGGCGACGACGGCGTCCTGCGCCACGTCGACCAGGCGCCGCGTGAGATACCCGGAGTTCGCAGTCTTCAGCGCGGTGTCCGCCAGGCCCTTGCGCGCGCCGTGCGTGGAGACGAAGTACTCGAGCACCGTGAGCCCCTCGCGGAAATTCGCGGTGATCGGCGTCTCGATGATCTCGCCGGACGGCTTCGCCATCAGGCCGCGCATCGCGGCGAGCTGACGCATCTGCTGCGTCGAGCCACGCGCGCCGGAGTCCGCCATGATGTAGATGGGGTTGAAGCTCGACTCCTGCGCCTTCTCGCCCGTCTCCGCGTCGACGACGGTCTGCTTCCCGATCCCGGCCATCATCTCCTCGGTGACGCGATCCGCGACGCCGGCCCAGATGTCGACGATCTTGTTGTACCGCTCGCCGTCGGTGATGAGGCCCTCCTGGTACTGGCTCATCACCCGCTCGAGCTCGCCCTGCGCCTCGTCGATGAGCTCCTTCTTCTTCGCCGGGATGACCATGTCATCCATGCACACCGAGGCGCCGGCCTGGGTCGCAAAGCTGAAGCCGAGCGTCCGGAGGCGATCCGCGAGGAGGACCGTCTCCTTGTTACGGTGCTTGCGGTAGCAGGCGTCGATGAGCGCGGAGAGGGCCTTCTTGTTGAGGACCTTGTTCGCGTAGTCGAACGGCACCCCGGGCGGCAGGATCTCCGCGATGAGCACGCGCCCCACCGTCGTGGAGACCATGCGGCGGCGCTCGTTGCCGTCCTCGTCACGATCCGTGATGCGGACGCGCACGCCCGCGTGGAGGTGGACGACGCCGGCGTCGTAGGCCATGCGGACCTCCTCGGGCGACGCGAACGTCCCGCGCAGGTAGCCGGTGAGCTGCCCGGCCTTCTCGTCGTAGCCGAAGCTGTCCCGGTGGCTGCCGCTCGCGAACTTCCGCTCGCGGGTGGCGTAGTAGAGCCCGAGCACGATGTCCTGCGTCGGGTTGATGATGGGGCGACCGTTCGCGGGGGAGAGGATGTTGTTCGTGCTCATCATGAGCACGCGCGCTTCCATCTGCGCCTCGACGCTCAACGGGACGTGCACGGCCATCTGATCGCCGTCGAAATCGGCGTTGAACGCCGCGCAGACGAGCGGGTGGAGCTGGATCGCCTTGCCCTCGATCAGCACCGGCTCGAACGCCTGGATCCCCAGGCGATGGAGCGTCGGAGCGCGGTTCAGCATCACCGGATGCTCGCTGATCACCTCGTCGAGGATGTCCCACACCTCGGGGCGCTCACGCTCGACGAGCTTCTTCGCGCTCTTGATCGTGTTGACGTAACCGCGCTCCTCGAGCTTGTTGTAGATGAACGGCTTGAACAGCTCGAGCGCCATCTTCTTCGGCAGCCCACACTGGTGGAGCTTGAGGGTCGGGCCGACCACGATCACGCTGCGGCCGGAGTAGTCGACGCGCTTGCCGAGGAGGTTCTGCCGGAACCGACCCTGCTTGCCCTTCAGCATGTCGGAGAGCGACTTGAGCGGGCGCTTGTTCGGACCCGTGATGGTCTTGCCGCGGCGACCGTTGTCGAACAGCGCGTCGACGGCCTCCTGCAGCATCCTCCGCTCGTTGCGGATGATGATCTCCGGCGCGTTCAGCTCGAGCAGGCGCTTGAGGCGGTTGTTCCGGTTGATCACGCGCCGGTAGAGGTCGTTCAGATCGCTCGTCGCGAACCGGCCACCGTCCAGCGGGACCAGCGGTCGCAGGTCCGGCGGCAGCACGGGGATCACCGAGAGCATCATCCACTCGGGGCGGTTGCCGCTCCCGCGGAACGCCTCGATCACCTTCAGGCGCTTCGCGTACTTCTTACGCTTCGCCTCGCTCGTCGAGACCTTCATGTCCGCGCGGAGCTGCTCGGAGAGCCCGTGCACGTCCACGCGCTTCAGCATTTCGATGACGGCCTCGCCGCCCATCATGGCGAGGAAGCGGTCGTCGCCGTACTCCTCGAGGAGCTGCTGGTAGCGCTCCTCGTCGAGGAGTTCGCCGGCGGTCAGCCCCGTGTCCCGCGGGTCGACGACGATGTAGGCCTCGCAGTACAGGACCTTCTCCAGATCCTTGAGGGTGATGTCGAGGATGTTCCCGATCCGGGACGGCAGGCTCTTAAGGAACCAGATGTGCGCGACCGGCGTCGCCAGGTTGATGTGGCCCAGGCGCTCACGACGCACCTTGCTCTGGATGACCTCGACGCCGCACTTCTCGCACACGATCCCTCGGTGCTTCATGCGCTTGTACTTGCCGCAGATGCACTCGTAGTCCTTCACCGGGCCGAAGATCTTGGCGCAGAAGAGGCCATCCCGCTCCGGCTTGAACGTGCGGTAGTTGATCGTCTCGGGCTTCTTCACCTCGCCGTGAGACCACTCGCGGATCTTTTCGGGGCTCGCGAGCGAGATGCGCATCGCGGAGAACGAGAGCGGATCCTTCGGCTTCTCGAAGAAGGAGAAAATGTCACGCATGGTTGGACCTCCTGTACGTCACGGAATCCGTCCTGGGATCGGTTGGGCTCACTCCGCCGCGCTCTGACCCGAAGTCTCGACGAGCTCCACGTTCAGGCAGAGGGACTGGAGCTCCTTGATGAACACGTTGAACGCCTCGGGCAGGCCCGCCTCGAGCGCGTACTCTCCCTTCACGATCGACTCGTACATCCGGGTGCGCCCCTGGACGTCGTCGCTCTTGACGGTGAGGAACTCCTGCAGCGCGTAGGCGGCGCCGTAGGCCTCCATCGCCCAGACTTCCATCTCGCCGAGGCGCTGGCCGCCGAACTGCGCCTTGCCGCCGAGCGGCTGCTGGGTGACGAGCGAGTACGGCCCGATCGAACGAGCGTGGATCTTGTCATCGACCAGGTGGTGGAGCTTCAGCATGTACATGACGCCCACCGTCACGTCCGTCTCGAAGGGCTCGCCCGTTCGGCCGTCGATGAGGATCTGCTGCCCGCTCGGCGGCAGCGCCGCCTTGCGCAGGGCGCCCTTGATGGACTCCTCGTTGGCGCCGTCGAAGACCGGAGACGCGAAGAAGAGCCCCTTCGAGGCGCGGCGCGCCAGGGCGAGGACCTCCTCGTCGCCGAGCGACTTGACGAAGGCGGCGAAGCGCGGGTCGCCGTCGAAGACCTGGACCATGCGCTCGCGGATGCGGGCCGGGGAGAAGCTCTTTTCCACCATGTCCCCGATCTGGCGCCCCAGCTCGAGCGCGCCCCAGCCGAGGTGCGTCTCGAGGATCTGCCCGACGTTCATGCGGCTGGGCACGCCCAGCGGGTTGAGGACGATGTCCACCGCGGTGCCGTCCGGCATGTACGGCATGTCCTCCACCGGGAGGATGCGGCTGACGACGCCCTTGTTGCCGTGGCGCCCGGCCATCTTGTCGCCGACCTGCAGCTTGCGCTTGATGGCGACGTACACCTTGACCATCTTGATGACGCCAGGCGGGAGCTCGTCACCGCGCGACAGGCGGTCGATCTTCTCGTGGAAGTGCTCCTCGCGCTCGCGCACCATCTGCTCGAGATCGACCAGGAGCTGGGCCACGAGCTCGCCCCCCTCGTCCACCTGGATCTCGCCCCAGTAGCGGCGCGGCACGTCGTCCAGCGCGGCGTCGTCCAGCACGGCGCCCTTCGCCAGCAGCACCTTGCCCTTGTCGTCGACCAGCTTGGCGTTCACCGTCTTGCCGGCGAGGGTGCGGCGCATCTTCCTGTGGAACGAGTCTCGGAGGATCTTCACCTCTTCGTCTCGCGTCCGCTCGAGCTTCGCGCGCTCCTGGTCCTCGATCGTCTTGGCGCGCTCGTCCTTGTCCGTCCCCTTGCGGGCGAAGATCCGCGCGTTGATTACGATGCCGTTCACGCCCGGCGGGACCTTGAGCGAGCTGTCGCGGACGTCGCCCGCCTTCTCGCCGAAGATCGCGCGGAGGAGCTTCTCCTCCGGGCTGAGCTGGCTCTCGCCCTTCGGCGTGATCTTGCCGACGAGGATGTCCCCGGGCTTCACCTCGGCGCCGATGCGGACCACGCCGGCCTCGTCGAGGTCCTTCAGCGCCTCCTCTCCGACGTTGGGGATGTCCTTGGTGATCTCTTCCTTGCCGAGCTTCGTGTCACGCGCGACGCACTCGAACTCCTCGATGTGGACCGACGTGTAGATGTCCTGCTGGACGATGCGCTCGGAGACGAGGATCGAGTCCTCGAAGTTGTAGCCCTGCCACGGCATGAACGCGACCAGGACGTTCTGGCCGAGCGCGAGCTCGCCCATGTCGGTGGACGGGCCGTCGGCGAGCACGTCGCCCCGCTTCACCACCTCGCCCGGACGGACGACGGGGCGCTGGTTGTAGCAGGTGCTCTGATTGCTCCGCTGGTACTTGGTGAGCTGGTAGATGTCCGGGACCTCATCGCCCCGGCCCGGCTCGCCGACCGTCGCGCGGACGACGATGCGTTCGGCGTCGACGCTCTCGACGACGCCCTCGCGGCGTGCCGTGATGCACACGCCCGAGTCGATCGCGACGTGCTTCTCCATGCCGGTGCCGACCAGCGGTGCCTCGTTGATCAGGCACGGCACGGCCTGGCGCTGCATGTTCGCGCCCATCAGCGCGCGGTTGGCGTCGTCGTGCTCGAGGAAGGGCACCAGGGCCGCCGCGACGCTGACCATCTGGTTCGGGGCCACGTCCATGAGCTGGACCTGCTCGCGCGGCGCCAGGCGGAAGTCGCCGTTGTAGTGCGAGCTCACGAGCGCGCTGTCGAACCGCTTCTTGGCGTCCACCGGGGCGGTGGCCTGGGCGATGAACTTCCCCTCCTCCTCCAGCGCGCTGAACCACGCCACCTCGTCGGTGACCTGGGCCTCGCGCACGTGCCGGTACGGCGTCTCCACGAAGCCGTACTCGTTCACGCGCGCGTACGTTGAGAGGGACGCGATGAGGCCGATGTTCGGGCCCTCCGGCGTCTCGATCGGGCAGATGCGGCCGTAGTGCGTGGCGTGCACGTCGCGCACCTCGAAGCCCGCACGCTCCCGCGTGAGGCCGCCCGGGCCGAGCGCCGACAGGCGCCGCTTGTGGGTGACCTCGCTCAGCGGGTTCGTCTGGTCCATGAACTGCGAGAGCTGCGAGCTCCCGAAGTACTCCTTCACGACCGCCCCGACCGGCTTCGCGTTGATGAGATCGTGCGGCATGAGCGTGTCGATCTCCTGCGAGACGCTCATCCGCTCCTTGATCGCTCTCGCCATGCGCACGAGGCCGATGCGGTACTGGTTCTCCATCAGCTCGCCCACGGCGCGGACCCGCCGGTTGCCGAGGTGATCGATGTCGTCGACCGAGCCGCGACCGTTCTTGAGCTCGATGAGGTGCTTGACGGTCTCGACGATGTCGCGAGACGACAGGATCTGCGCGTCCGTCGGCGGGCGCTCCTCCTCCGGCACGTCGCGATAGAACTTGTAGTTGAGCTTCAGCCGACCGACGGCTGAGAGGTCGTACCGCTCGGCGTTGAAGAACAGGTTGTGGAAGAGCGCCTTCGCCGTCTCGAGCGTGGGAGGATCGCCGGGCCGCAGGCGCCGGTAGATCTCCATCACCGCGTCCTCGGCGGTCCGAACCTTGTCGGCGATCAACGTGTCTCGGAGGTACGGTCCGACGTTGAGGCCGTCGATGAACAGCACGGAGAACTGGGCGATGCCCGCCTCGCGCATCCGGTCGAGCGCCGTCTCGGTGACCTCCTCGTTGCACTCGAGCAGGACCTCGCCGGTCTCCTTGTCGACCACGTCCGTGGCGCTCACCTTGCCGACGAGTTCGCCGAGCTCGATCGGGAGTCGATCGACCTTCTGGTCGCGGAGCTTCTTCACCGCCGCGCGGGTGAACTTCGCGTTCTTCTTGACGAGGATCTCCCCGCCGACCTTGATGTCGCGCGTGGCGCGCTGACCGAGCAGGAGGTCGAACTCGATGCTGCGGCTGAACTTGCCGCCCTTCTCGAGGAAGATGCTCTCCGACGAGTAGAAGTAGTTGAGGAGATCCTGCGTGCCGAAGCCGAGCGCGCGGAGGAGCACGGTGGCGTGCATCTTCCGGCGGCGGTCGATGCGGACGTAGATGATGTCCTTGTGGTCGAACTCGAAATCGAGCCACGACCCGCTGTAGGGGATGACGCGCGCGGAGTAGAGGAGCTTGCCGCTCGAGTGCGTCTTGCCCTTGTCGTGGTCGAAGAACACGCCCGGGCTACGGTGCAGCTGGGAGACGACGACGCGCTCCGTCCCGTTGATGATGAAGGTCCCGGTCTCCGTCATCAGGGGGATCTCGCCGAAGTAGACCTCCTGCTCCTTGATGTCGCGGACGATGCGCTCGCCGCCCTCCCGGGCGTCGTACACCATGAGCTGCGTCGTGACCTTGATCGGCGCCGCGAAGGTCATCCCACGCGCGCGGCACTCGTCCACGTCGTACTTCGGCTTCTCGAGGTTGTACGAGACGTAGACGAGCTCGCTCGTGCCGTCGAAGTCCTTGATGGGAAAGACGCTGCGGAAGACCGCCTCCAGGCCGACCTCCTTGCGGTCGCGCGGCGAGAGGTCCGCCTGGAGGAACTTCTCGTAGCTCGACTTCTGGATGTCGATCAGGTTCGGCACCCCGACGATGGGCTCGACGCGGCCGAGGTTCTGGCGGTGGCGGAAGTTCGTCTGGACCTTGGACGGCATGGGCTACTCCACGGGCTCGGGCGGGGGCGGGCAGGATGGCGAGGACGCGCCGGAGCGGCGCGAGGCGCGCAGGCGGCGGATGGACGGCCGCGGCCGCGCGCCCGGGGTCTCCGGGCGCGCGTCGCGCGCGCTGAGGGTCGGGTAGCGGAGCACGAGGCCGTTACTTGACCTCGACCTTGGCTCCCGCTTCCTCGAGCTTCTTCTTGATGTCCGCCGCCTCGTCCTTGCTCACGCCTTCCTTGATCGGCTTGGGCGCGGCCTCGACCAGATCCTTGGCCTCCTTCAGGCCCAGGCTCGTGATCTCGCGCACCGCCTTGATGACGTTGATCTTGCTCGCGCCGGCGTCCGCCAGGATGACGTCGAACTCCGTCTTCTCCTCGACGGCAGCGGCGGCAGCGCCTCCGCCAGCGCCGCCGACGGCCGCGACGGCGACGGGCGCAGCGCTCACGCCCCACTTCGTCTCGAGCTCCTTGACGAGCTCGGCCATCTGCAGGACGGGCAGGCTCGAGAGGTAGTTGACGACCTGATCACGGGTAACTTCGCTCATTTTCTTCGTGCTCCTCTGGTACCGCGCTCAGCGGCGGATGAATCTCTTGCGATCTCGGATATCGACGGGGGAAACCTCAGGCGCCTTCGTCCTTGCGCTGCTTGGCAGCGAGGACGCCGACGAACTCACGTGCGGGGGCGTTCATCAGCATGACGAACCGCTGCAGGGGCGCGATGAGCTGCGCGAGCAGCATGGCGCGCATCTCATCCTTGCCGGGCAGCGTCGCCAGGTGCGACTCGACGGCCGTGGACGACAGCACCTCGCCGTCGAGCAGGCCGCCCTTCACCTTGAGCTTCTCGTTCTGACGGCGGAACTCCTGGACGACGCGGGCCGCGGCGCTCGGCTCCTCGAAGCTCCAGGCGACGCCGGTCATCCCGCGGAGGACGGAGTCCAGCTTGCCGACCCACGCCTGATCGGCGAGGGCCTTCTTGACCAGCGTGTTCTTGACTACGCGGTACTCGATGCCGCGGGCGCGGAAGTCGTCCCGCAGCTTGCTCACCTCAGCGACCGTCATGCCGGTGTAATCCAGGAAGACGGTGGAGGTGGAGCGGTCGAACCGCGCGCGGAGGGTTCCGACGGCCTCTTCCTTCTGGGTACGTTCCATCTCAGCGGTCCTCCTCGGTGGCGGCCACGACCGCGGGATCGATGCGGACGCCTGGCCCCATCGTGCTCGAGACGCTGATGCTGCGGAGGTAGACGCCCTTCGCGGTCGAGGGGCGGCGCGCGATCAGCTCGCGCACGAGCGCGAGCGCGTTCTCGGCGAGCTTCTGCTGGTCGAACGAGACGCGCCCGATGCGGCAGTGGACGACGCCCGCCTTGTCGACGCGGTACTCGACCTTGCCGGCCTTCGCCTCGCGCACAGCGGTGACGACGTCGGCCGTCACGGTACCGACCTTCGGGTTCGGCATCAGGCCGCGGGGACCGAGGATGCGGCCGAGCTTGCCGACCGCGCCCATCATGTCGGGCGTCGCGATCACGCGATCGAAGTCCATGAAGCCCTCCTGGACCTTCGCGACGAGATCGTCGGCGCCGGCGAAGTCGGCGCCCGCCTCGCGCGCGTCGCGCTCCTTGTCGCCCTTGGCGAAGACGAGGACCCGTACGGTCTTGCCGACGCCGTGGGGCAGGACGATCGCGCCGCGGACCATCTGATCCGCGTGCTTCGGGTTCACGCCGAGCCGCACGGCGATGTCGACGCTCTCGTCGAACTTCGCGTACGCGGCGGCCTTCACGAGGCCGACGGCCTCTTCTACGGTGTGTCGCTTCTCGCGATCGACCTTCTCGAGGGCGAGCGCGCGCTTCTTCGGGGGTTTCGTGCTCATGTCTTGCCTCTTCGTCGGACTCGACTCCTGGCGGAGGGCCTGGCCGTCACCCACGACCTGAGGTCGGGGAGCGCGGCGAGCCACGCCAGTGCAGAGGATGCTCGGGGTTCGGGGTGGGGTTGTGGGGCGGGCCGCCGATTCAGACGACGTCGACGCCCATGCTGCGGGCCGTTCCCGCGATGGTGCGCGCGGCGGCCTCCAGATCGGTGGTGTTCATGTCTTCCATCTTCTGCTTCGCGATGGTCCGCACCTGGTCCATCGTCAGCTTGCCCACCTTCTGCTTGTTCGGCTCCTTCGAGCCGGAGCCGGGCTTCTTCGAGGTGGAGAGGCCGCAGGCCTTCTTGATGAGGCCGCTCGCGGGCGGCTGCTTCATCACGAACGAGAACGAGCGGTCCGCGTAGACCGTGATGACGACGGGGATCATCACGTCCCCGAGCGGCGCGCTCTTGGCGTTGAACTCCTTGCAGAACCCCATGATGTTCACGCCGTGCTGGCCCAGCGCGGGACCGACCGGCGGAGACGGGTTGGCCTTCCCCGCGGGGAGCTGGAGCTTGACGTAGGCGCTGATCTTCTTCTTGGCACTCATGGCGGGCTTCCGTGGGGCTGCGTGGGTGGCGCGTCAGCGCTTCTCGACGTGGGAGAAATCGAGCTCGACGGGCGTCGGGCGCCCGAAGATGCTGACCATGACCTTGAGCTTCTGCTTGTCGGGCTTCACTTCCTGGACGGTGCCCGAGAAGTTCGCGAACGCGCCGACGACGACGCGGACCTCGTCCCCCTCCTGGAACTGGTGGCGCGGCTTGGGCTTGACGGCGCCCTCGACGATGCCGCGACGCAGGTCGTCCACGTGCGGCCCCTTGAGCGCCTGCGGCCGCTGGTTGCCGATGAAGCCGGTCACCTTCGGGGTGTCCTTCACCAGGTGCCAGGCGTTCTCGCTCATCTCCATCTCGACGAAGAGGTAGCCGGGGAAGCTGGTTCGACTCTTCGTCCGCGCCTTGCCGTCCTTGCCTGGTTCGGTGACCGTCTCGGCGGGGATGAGGATCTCGCCGAACCTCTCCTCCATCTTGAACTGGCGAATGCGCTCGAGGAGCGACGACTTCACCTTGTTCTCGAAGCCGGAGTAGGTGGTCACGACGTACCACTTCTTGGTCGGGGGCTGGGGCTCGGCCGCTGCGTTCATGGCGTTTGCATCAGGCTCGGTAGACGAGGTCCGTGAGGAACCCCCAGAACTTGTCGAGGAGAGCGATGTACGCGGTGGCGATCAGGCTCGCGACGACGACGACGACCGTCCCGCTCGTGACCGCGTCCTTCTCTGGCCAGGTCACCTTGGAGAGCTCCACGGCGACCTCGTCGGCCCACGCCCGGACGCCGTCGCGCCGGTAGATTCGGAAGGTGCCGACCACCCCGACCACCGCCCCGATGGCGAGGCCGATCGAGGCGCGCTCGTCCTCCGAGTAGGAGAGGAGCTGAGGCACGGCCCGCACGGCCTCGGGCCACGCCGCCAACGTGTTCCACAGCGCGTAGACCAGCTTGCCGGACACGTACGCGGCGAGGATGCCGGCGCTGAAGAACGCGGCGTGGACGTAGCGCGTCGTCCCCATCGACGCCGCCACGTCGGTGGTCGCCAGGTCGGCCGCCGCGCCCTCGGCCTGCTCGCTGGCTTCGCCGTCGGCGCCCACGGCGGCACGCTCGTCGGCCCCGGCCCGGTCGGCGGAGTCGTCCGCGCGCTCCTCCTCGGGAGCGTCGCTGTCGCGCTGGTCGTCGTGGATCGCCATCTTCGTCGTGCCTGGGTCGCCGCTGCAGGGGCTGAGAGACTCGAACTCCCGACCCGCGGATTTGGAATCCGCCGCTCTACCAACTGAGCTAAGCCCCTGTTCGCTTGTTCAGATTGCTCGCCCGCCGGACCCGGAGGTGCGGCGGGCGGGGCTCATCGAGATTCTCCGTGGACCGTGTGGTGGGAGCAGGTCTTGCAGTGTTTCTTCATCTCCAGGGGCGGCGCGCCGTCTCGCCGCACCCGGCTCGTCTCGTAGTTCCGGGCTCCGCAGACCCGGCAGCTCAGGGCGACTCGCACCCGGGCGGACCGGCGGGGCCGGCGCGGGGTGCTCACTCCAGGATCTTGGTGACGACGCCCGCGCCGACCGTCTTGCCGCCCTCACGGATGGCGAAACGCATCTGCTCCTCGAGCGCGACCGTCGTGATGAGCTCGATCGTCATCGTGATGTTGTCCCCG
>JADLEQ010000052.1 GCA_020846005.1 Polyangiaceae bacterium | reverse complement strand
GGCCTCCAGGGCCCCGGGAACCAGCCCGAAGCTCCTGGAATCGCGACGGTACAGGCCGCCGTCAGGACGGCGCCAACCGGCAAGAATAGTTGTCGCGCGCCGGCAGGAATAGTTGTCGCGGAACACAAGCAGCTCGGGCGCATCGTCAACAACGAGTCCCGTGAGATCATCCGCATGATGAGCCGAGCCCTCGCGCCGCTCGGCGACCGCGGCGCCGATCTCTGCCCTCCCGAGCTCGAGGCGGCCATCGACCGCGAGATCGACCGCATGTACGCCCCGGTGAACAACGGTGTCTACCGCGCTGGCTTCGCCACGACGCAGCGCGCCTACGACGAGGCGGTCGGCGAGGTCTTCGCAGCGCTGGACGACTACGAGCGCGCGCTCTCGCGACGCCGCTGGCTCGTCGGTCACCAGCCGACGGAGGCCGACGTGTGCCTGTTCACGACGCTCGTCCGGTTCGACGCCGTCTACCACTACCACTTCAAGTGCAACCTGCGACGCCTCCGGGATTACCCTTCCCTGTGGGGGTTCGTGCGCGATGTCTACCAGCTCCCCGGGGTCCGCGAGACGGTCGACCTCCGGCACATCAAGGAGCACTACTTTCGCAGCCACGAGCGCGTGAATCCGACCCGCATCGTGCCGGTCGGCCCCGAGCTCGACTTCGAGGCGCCACCGGGCCGCGGGCGGCTCGAGTCGGCGACCGGGCCGGCGCCCCGCGGCCGCGACGCCTCGCGGCCGGCGGCGCGCGCCGACCTACCCGCCCCCACGCAGGTGAGAGAGCGCCGGGAGGGTCTCGCGGGCGCCGACCGCCGGCGGGCGCCACTCGACGAGCGTGTCGCCGTCCCACCGCAGCCAGCGCAGCCGCGGGGACTCCAGCTCGACCTCGAACGTGGCGCGGACACGCAGCGGCACGCCGCGGGGAGTCGTCGCCAGGATGTCGAGCGTCACGCCGTCGAGCTCGAGCCGCGACCCGACCGGCAGCGGGCGCGAGAGGCTCCGCATCAACAGATCGGTGCCGTTCTGGTAGAAGCCACCGGGGACCTCGAGCTCGAGCGTGCGCGCGTCGACGCGCACGGCGTGGGTTTCGTGCGTCCCGACCGCGAGCATCCGGAGCCGCGCGGGGACCCGCCTCCCCTCGAGGGCCCGCTTGATGACGATGTACCCTGGGAAGAAGGCGTCGGGCGCGTGGACCAGGAGGACGTGCTGCGTCGCGACCTCCGGGGCGTCGCCGACCGCCGCCGACCAGCGATCGACGCGCCCCTCGATGGTCTGCACCTGGCCGAGGATGACGACCATGAGCGGGACCGCGACCACCGCCCGCCCGATGGCGTTCCACCCCGCGAACGCGAGCGTGAGCTTCCGCGCGAGGCGCCCCGCCGGGGCGTGGGCCCCGCTGGTGAGCGCCGCGATGAGCTCGACCAAGAGCCCGAGCTGACAGAAGCCGGCCACCACCAGCACGCGGGCGGAGGAGAACACCGCGCACCCGGGGAGGATGGCGAGCGCGGCGCCGAGCGCGTGGAACCGCGCGACCCGGCTCGCGCGGAGCCGCGGGACGAGCACGTACGTGGCGACGCCCAGCACCAGCGCGGCGTTCGCGAGCCAGATCGCGCGGAGCTCGGGCAGCGCCACGAGGAGATCGGGGAACGGCGCCCCGAGCCCGGTCGCCGCTAGCAGCGCGAAGCGCTCCGGGAGCTGCGCCAGGAACGTCGCCGGCTCCCCGAGCGGGTCGGTGTAGAGCCCCGAGCCGCTCGAGCCGTAGCCGCCGAGCCGGTGCGCCACCGCCCACCCCGCCACGACCGCGACGGCGGGGAGCAGGGACACGACCCGCGCCCGCCACGGCGCGCGCTCGAGCGTGAGCGCGTACGCCGCGAGCAGCGCGACGCCGCCCACCGCGAGCTCGCTCGACAGCAGCCCCACGCCGAGCAGACCCGCCGCCCCGACCGCGAGCCGACCGGAGGCGCGCTCGCGCGCCCGATCGTGCAGGGCGATCGCGAGGAAGGTGAACGTGCCGCCGAGCAGGCCGTTCCGGTTCGAGATCCACGCCGCGACCACGCCGTGCGCCGGATCCGCGGCGTAGGCCAGGGCCCCGGCCCCCGCCGCGGCGAGCCCGACCCGCGCCCCGAGGTCGCCGTGCCGCGCGAGCTGGCGGAACAGCACCGCCGCGCTGGCGCACAGCGCGCCATACCACGCGAGCGAGACGGCGTGCATGAGGGCCGGCTGCTCGGGCCACAGCAGCCAGTCGAGGTAGTGCGACAGCGCGGCCACGGGTCGCAGGAAGCGGACCCGCAGCTCGGGATCCGCCCACCACGGCGCGAGCCCCGACTCGACGAGCGCCCGCGTGTACGCGGGCTCCCCCACGAAGAAGTCGAAGATGCCGTGCCAAGGGCGCGCGAGCTCCGGGAGCACCGGTGTCGGATCGAAGTGGACGCGGTGGAAGTGATCATCGAGCTGGAACCCCTGCCCCAGCGCCGGCGCCGTCAGCGCCACGCCGAGGGCCGCGGCCCAGGCGACGACACCTCGGCTCGCCAGCCAGGCGCCCACGCGCGCCCGCCAGCCCGCCGCCGGCGGCCCGGCGAGGGGGTCGGTCGCAGCGTCGCGCTCGGTCACGCCCGCGGATTACCACGGGGCTACGCGCCGAGCGCGCCCGGCACTAGAAACGGCGGATGCGCGTCCGGCTCGTCAAAGAGTACCGCTTCGAGGCCGCCCACCGGCTGCCGCACGTGCCGCCCGGCCACAAGTGCCAGAGGCTGCACGGCCACAGCTTCAAGATCGAGCTCTCGGTGGAGGGCGAGGCCGATCCCGGGAGCGGCTGGTTCATCGACTACGCGGTGCTCGACGACGCCTGGCTGCCCTGCTTCGAGCTGCTCGATCACCACTACCTGAACGAGGTCCCGGGCCTCGAGAACCCGACGAGCGAGGTGCTGTCGCACTGGCTGTGGTCGCGGCTCCGGCCCGCGCTGCCCTCGCTCACGCGCGTCACCGTGTTCGAGACGTGCGACGCTCGCTGCGAGTACGAGGGCGGGTGAGGTCGTGATGGGGGCGGACCGCGCGCGCGCAGCGGACACGACGCGCCGGCTCGCGGCGCTCGCCGGCGCGCTGCTGGCGGTGGGGTGCGCGGAGCAGCCGAGCCCCGCGGAGGGCGCGCGGTACGAGAGCGAGATCTACCGCGACGAGGCCATGTGGCTGTGTCGCCCCGATCGCGGCCCGGACGCCTGCGACTCCGAGCTCGGCGCCGTCGAGTGGCGGGCCGACGACACCTTCGCGCCGGTCGGTTTCGCGCCGGACGACTCGGCCCCGGTCGACTGCTTCTACGTCTACCCCACGGTGGATCTCTCCTTCGTCCCCGATCAGCACACCGATTTCGGTGACACGAGCCCGATGCTCGATCCGCTGCTGAGCCAGGCGGCGCGCCTCGGGTCGGCGTGCCGGGTCTTCGCGCCGCTCTATCGCCAGGTCACGATCGGGACCTTCTCCGCGGAGCCCGAGATCGCCGAGCCGCTGTTGCAGGTCGCGTACGCCGACGTGGCCGACGCGTTCGAGCACTTCCTGGCGCAGTGGTCGCGGGGGCGGCCGTTCGTGCTGGTCGGGCACTCCCAAGGCGCCCAGATGCTCCGGCGGCTCGTCGCGGAGCGCGTGGAGACGGACGACGCGCTGCTCGCCCGGCTGCGCCTGGCGCTCCTCGTGGGCGGCGACGTCGTGGTGCCCACCGGCGCGCGCGTGGGCGGCAGCTTCAGCAAGGTGCCGCTGTGCCGGGAGCGGCACGAACGCGGGTGCGTGGTCGCTTACCGCTCGTACGCCGAGGGGTATCCGCCCGAGCCGGGCGCCCGCTTCGCGACGGTCGGCGCAGGCCTCGAGGCGGCGTGCACCAACCCGGTCGACCCGAGCGCGGCCCGGGCGCGGGCGGCTGGCTCGTACTTCCCGACGAGCGCGGTCCAGCCGCTGTTCTTCCCCGAGATCGATCTCCCGCCCGAGATCACCGGGCCATTCGCGATGCTGGCCGGCTACTACTCGCTCGGCTGCTCGTCGAGCCCGGAGGGGGCGCGCTACCTCGAGGTGCGCGCCGACCCGGCGGCAGGCGACCAGCGGACGCAGCTGATCCCGTTCGACTCCGCGCTGTTCTCGCCCGGGTTCCTCGGGCTGCACGTCCTCGACTTCAACTTCCCGATGGACGATCTCCGGGCGTGGGTCCACGCCGTCGGTGAGTGAGGCCGCGCGCGGGACCGACCTTCTCCTCTCGACCGAGCTGCGACGCGCCCTCGGCGCCGACGGCGAGGGCAGGGCGGACCTGCGCCCGGAGCGGCGCCCGCCGCGCCCGCGGCCCGCGCCCCGGGGCGCCGGTGATGCCGCGCCTCGCGCCCCCACGCCGCCCGTTCCATGCTCCGTGGCGCCGCCTCCGCCTCCGCCCTCGCCCATGCCCCGGGTCGCGCTGCTCGTCCTGCACAGCCACGCCGATCGGTCGTTCCTCGAGGACGACGATCTGGCGCGCCTCGGCGCCGCGCTGCGCGCGCGCGGCGTCGGGTGCCGGCAGGTCGAGGCCGTGATCGAGGCGGCCGCGACCGGCGAGGCTGCCGCCGCCGAGCTCGAGGCCGCGCTGGCGGACTTCGACGTGGTGGTGTTCGGGCGCTTCTTCGATCCGGGCGTGGTGGAGCGCCTGCGCGCGGCGCGACCTGGTCAGCGGTTCCTGCTCTGTGCCGGGGAGCACCCCGTCCACGAGCCGCCCGCGGACGAGGTGCTCGCCCCCGGCCGGCTCGTGGAGCGGCTCGCGCCCGCGGAGGGCACCCCCGTCGCCGCCGAACCCCCGCTGCGCCTCGGCGCGGCGCGCTCGCGATCGCGGGTGCTCGTCCTGCAAGGAGCTACGGGATGCCCCTATCAGGCGGACGCCCGAGACAACCCGCTCTACGCGGGCGTGCACCTCCCGGCGGGGTACGGGCGGGGCTGCGCCTTCTGCGCGACGGGGAACCACCACGAGGCACGAGCGGCGCGTGAGCTGGTCGCGAGCCTGCTCGCCCAGGCGCGCGAGCTCGTGGTCGGCGCGGGCGCCGATCGCCGCTTCGTGCTGAAGGACCAGAACCCGTTCGTGTACCTCGAGGAGCTGGTGCGCGGCCTCGCGGCGCAGGGGAGCGCGCCGCTCACGCTGCTGCTCGAGACGCGCGCGGACTGGTTCCTCCGGGGGCGCGGCCGCGTCGAGCGCGCGCTCGAGGCGGCGGAGCGCACCGGTATCACCCTCGCCCCCTACCTCGTCGGGATCGAGAGCTTCAGCCAGCCCGAGCTCGATCGCTTCAACAAGGGGATCCGCGCGGAGACCAACCTCGAGCTCCTGGCAACGCTGCGCGAGCTCCAGGGCGCGTACCCGGGGCGCTTCACGCTGTCGCACGCAGCGTTCGGGTTCGTGCTCTTCACGCCGTGGACGACCCTCGCCGACCTGCGCGCCAATCACGCCGCGGTCGTCGCGACGAGGTTCTACGAGCTCCGCGGGAGGCTCCTGCTCTCTCGCGCGCGCCTGTACGAAGACAACGCGCTCTACTACCTCGCCGAGCGCGACGGCCTGCTGGCGGACACCTTCGAGGATCCGCGCGACGACCCCTCCGCCCGGTTCGGCTATCTGCCGTCGAGGCCCTGGCGGTTCCTGCACGCGGAGACGGCGCACTTCGCCCGGCTCGCCACCGACCTCGCGGACCGGCTCCCCCCGGGGGAGGAGCCGGCCCTGTTCGAGGCCCTGCTCGACGCGGTGAGCGAGGCCGGCGACGCGCGGCGGTTGGGCGAGACCGAGGTGCTGCGGCGGATCGACGCGCGGAGATCCCACGCGACCCCGGCGAGGACGACCGAGAGCCCCCTCGTGGTGGGCGGCGACGACGGGCCGCTCGCGACGGCCGAGCTGCTCGCGGGCGACGGCCTCGCGCTGCTCGAGAGGCGGCTCCGCGTGGCGCCCCGGGCCGGCGTCGTGCTGGCGCTCCCGCCCCGCGTGGCCGCCGACGTGCTCGCCGAGCCGTCCGTCGCCGGGCGTGAGGTGCTCTGCGAGGTCCCCCCGCCGCTGGCAGCGCTCGCGGCGTTCCCGGGCGCGACGATCGGGTTCCGCTGGGCGGCCCTGCGCACGTGGCAGCGGATCGTGGCCGCCGCCGGGCGGGAGCCGCTGCGCTCGGGCGAGATCGAGCTCCGGGGCGTCCCGGGCGCGCCGGTCCGCTCGCTCGAGCGGGTCGTCTGGGAGGCGCTCGCGCTCGCGGGGTCCTTGGCGGTGGGGTGGCGGCTCGCGGGCGCCGCCGCCGTCCCTGGGGGCCTCCGCCTGGAGCTGGAGGCGACCGGCGATCGGCGGCTCGCCCTGCTGGCCTCCCCCCATGGGGTACCTCGGGCGGAGGCGCGGCTCCGGCTCGGCGGCGTGGAGATCCGGTGGAGCGCCGGGGACACGGAGCGGCTGGAGTGGCGCGACTCGACGGGCGCGCCGCCCCGCGTGGCAGAGGTCCCCACGCGCGTCGCCGGGCCGCTCCCGACGTGGCGCCCCGCGAAGGGCCGCGCGGTCCCCGACGCGGCTCGCGTGGCGCCGCTCGCGCGTGACGCGCTCTCGCTCGCTCGCCCGGCGCCGCTGCCCGAGGAGCTGCGACTGGCCGAGCGCGTCGCGAGCCGCGACCCGAGCTCGCTGGCGCGCTTCGGACTCGCCGGCGAGCTGCCGGCGGGGCCGCCGGCGCGCGTCGTCGCCCCCCCGGAGGTGGGGCGCGTCGAGCTCGCCGCGCTGCGCGCCGGGATCCGGCCCGCTGCGTTCCTCACCGTGGAGCCGCGCGAGCTGCCGCAGGTGCGGGCAGCGCTCGCAGGCTGGGTCGTGGTGGAGCGCGAGCGCCGCGTGCACGTCGCGGCGCACGATCGCTGGGTGGACCGGCGGGACGAGGGTGAGCCGCGCGTGGAGCTGTACGTCGCGCGGTCGCGCGAGGAGGCGGACGCGCTCGCGCGCCTGCAAGCGGAGGAGGATCCGTCGCGGGCGGCGCGTGAGCTCGGCCGGCTCCTCGGGTACCCGGGCTGCTGCGTGGAGGCGTTCGCGAGCCAGGGCTCGCGCGACGACAACACGCTGAACCGGTACCTCGTCGAGTCGCGGACCTCGCAGGGCGCGTCGTGCCCCTGGACGCTGAACGGCTTCGAGCTCGCGCTGGTGCCCTTCTTCCCGTGCCGGTGGGACTGCGCGGCGGCCCGGCGCTGGGGGAGCGCCGCGTGGAACGCGCTGGCGTCGACGCGGGCGGACCGCGCCTCGGTGGAGGCGTTCCTCGAGCGACCGATCCTCTACTTCTCTCATGGCGAGCTGGTTCGGTTCGAGGGGCGAGCCGAGCGCACGGACGCGGCGTGGACGGTGCGCTACGCCGGCGTCGAGATCCCGCCGCGGGCCTCCCCGGCGCTCGCGCGGCTGGCGAGCGCGATCGCCTCGGGCGACACGCTCGTCCTGGACGACGACGCGCTCACCGTCCTCGAGCGCGGCCAGCTTCGCGTGGCGCTGCGGCGCCGCGAGCCGCGCCTCGGGCTCGGGCGCGGGTTCTCGAGCGCCTGACCACCGGCGCGCGCGTGCTACGGAGCCAGCGTGGCCTACGACGCCCGCGCCTTCGAGCGCCACTACCTGGGGGAGCGAGCCTCGGCGGCCACCGCGCCCTACCGCGTCGTGGGCGTGCAGGCGGATCGCGTGCGCGCCGCCGTCGATGTCGTGCTGACGGACGCAGCCGGCCGCCGCCTCGTCGTCTTCTGCGAGCGGCGCGTGCCGGGGGCCGAGTGCCTCGCCGCGACCACCCACCTGAACGTCTCCTACTACGCCGAGGCCGGCGTGGACTCGGCCGAGGCCGCCCGCGTCACGCGCGCGCTCGCCGCAGCGCTCGCCGCCCGCGAGGCCGAGCTGTCCGACGCCGAGCTCGCCGAGGTGCTCACCTTCTCGGGCCGCGAGATCGGCAACCCGCGGCGCGCGCTCGAGCTGCGCATCAACCGGGAGTGCAACGAGGCGTGCGCGTTCTGCAACACGCCGGCCGACTCGGAGACGCTCCTCGTGGATCCGGCGGGTGTCGAGGCGCTCCTCCGGGCCGAGGCCGCCACCGGGTGCCGCGCCGTCCTCTTCACCGGCCGCGAGCCCACCCTGGAGCCCCGGCTCCCGCGCTACCTCGAGCTGGCGCGCTCGCTCGGTTACGAGCACCGTCGTGTGCAGACGAACGGCACCTCGTTCGCCTCGCCCGAGGTCGTCGCGCGGCTCACCGCCGCCGGGATGAACGAGGTCGAGGTGTCGTTCCACACCACGAGCGAGGAGACGTTCGAGCGCCTGGTCGGCAAGCGTCACCTGCTCGATCGCACGGCGCAGGGCATCCGCAACGTGCTCGCCGCGGGCCTCCGCTGCCAGCTCATCGTGGTGATCACCCGATGGAACGCGCGCGAGGTCCCCGCGCTCGTCGGCGACCTCCGCCGTCGATTCCCCGGCCTCGAGCGGGTCGTGCTCAGCCCGGTCGCACCCGTCGGCGACGCCGCGGCCCGCCCCGAGCTGTGGCCGCCGCTCGGCGAGCTCGGCGAGGTGACGAGCGCGGCGCTCCGCGCGGCGCGGGCGGCGGGGCTCGCCGCCCACGTGCCGTCGCGCTGCGGGCTCCCGCTGTGCCTGCTCGAGCCTGACGTGCGCGACGCCTCCGACGAGCTCGAGAACGCCCCGGGCGAGACGGTGGAGGCCGGCAAGGCGTACGCGCCGGCGTGCGCGCGCTGCGCGGAGCGGGGTCGGTGCACCGGCGTGTGGGCGGCCTACCTCGCCGAGCTCGGGGACACCGCGCTCCGCCCGCTCGCCGAGGCCGCGCTCGCCCACCGCGACCGGCGCTGAGCCAGCGCGCCTGGCGCCGAGTGCGTCGCGAGCGTCAGTCCATCCGCACCGAGTAGATCGGCGGCAGATGATGCGCCACGGCGCCCCACGAGTCCCCTCGGTCCTCGCTCAGGTAGAGGTTGCCGGTCGTGCTGCCGAACGCGACCGTGCCGCCGCGCGAGGCGAGCGCGTGGCGGTAGACCACGTCGTACGCGTTCTCTTGCGGCAGGCCGCGGCGAAGCTGCGTCCACGACTCCCCACCGTCCTCGGTCCGCGCGACGAACAGCGCGCCGTCCAGCGTCATCCGCTGCTGGTCGCTCTTGCCCGGGAGGAGCCAGGCCCTCCGGCCATCCGTCTCGTCGGCGGCGACGGGGAAGCCGAAGTGCACGCCCTGGGCGGGCGCGGAGACCTTCTTCCAGCTCTGCGCGCCGTCGCTGCTGTGGAACACTCCCACGTGGTTCTGCTGCCACACCCGCTCGGGCTGCGCCGCGCACACGTCGATGTAGTGGGTGTCGTGGCCCCACTCGGCTTCTGGCTCCGGGGTGTGCTCCATCGTCATCCCGCGGTTGCGGCTGCGCCACGTCTCGCCGCCGTCCGTCGTCTCGATCACGCCGGCGGTGGACACCGCGACCAGCAGGCGCGCGGGGTCACGAGGGTGGACAGCGATGCTGTGGATCCCGGGAGCGAAGTCTCCGCCCTCGCTGGCGGGGGTGCCGAACCACTTCGTCTCGGTGGTCACCTCGCCGTCGCCGAAGAGATCTCCGCCGCGCGACTCGTGGCTCCAGAGCGGCCGGTTCAGCTCGAAGGTGTCGCCGCCGTCGCGGCTCACGAAGAGGCCGCCCGGGATCGTCCCCACGTAGACCGCGCCGCTCGGGCCGAAGGCGATCATCCAGAGCTTCTGGAGCGTGGCCGGCTTGGTGCTGATCCGCCACCCGACGCCGAACTCGGACGCGGCGTCCTCGTACATGTCCTGCGCGATGTACCGCGCGCCCTCGGGGTACTTCACCTGCGAGGGCGCGTCGCGCCAGGTGGCGCCGCCGTCCTCCGAGATCGAGAGCTTCGCGCCCCAGTGGCCGTGGCCGAGGAGCGCCCAGACTCGACCCGTGAACGGATCCCGCGCGACGTAGTTCACGCCCGTGCCGGCGTGCCCGACGAGGCGCGGCCTCCACGCACCGCCTGCCTTCTCCACCACGAACGTCCCCTTGCGCGTCCCGACCCAAATCCGACCCGACATCGCTAGCCTCCGCTGAGTGACTGCACGATGAACACCCGAGACGCCGGCCCGAGCGGATCGCTCAGGCGCTTTCGGTCCCGGACCATGTGCTCGTCGACGAACACGTTGACGTGACGACGGAGCGCGCCGCGCTCGTCGCACAGGTAGAACCCGATGCCGGGCGCGAGGCGCTCGAGCGCGCCGACGGCCTCGGCGACCGTCCCCGCCTCGAGCTCGACCTCGCGCTCCGGGAGCTGCGGGAAGAACGCGTGCAGGTGCCGCGTGATCTCGAGCCGTGCCACACCCCGGAGATACCTGCCTCCGCCGAGCCTCGCCACCCGCGCAGTCGAGCCCGGAGAACCTCGGGCGCCGTGTGGGGGAGTTGTCACTCCGTGGTGCGGGCGCTAGGTTCCTGTGGTGTTCGAAGAGCGTCTGATCGCGTTCGAGCACGATCGCCTGGAGCTGCGCTTCGCGACCCGGGTGAGCGAACGCAGGCCCGCGTCCGGCGAGGAGCTGCGTGAGCGTGTCGAGGCGCTCGATCCCGAGCGGTGCCGGCGCGTAGTGTTCGCGGGCGGCGCGCCGCTCGACCACCCCGACGTGCCCGCGCTCGCGAGGCGATGTCGCGAGCGTGGCGTCGCGAGCTTGGGCGTCGAGCTCGCGGCCGGGGATCTGGCGGCCCCCGAGCGCCGGCGCGCGCTCGAGGAGGGTGGGTTCGATCGCGTGTTCGCCTACCTGGGCGGGCTCCGCGAAGAGGTGCACCGCGCGGTGCTGCGCGACGGCAGCGAGCTCCAGGCCGCCTGCGCGGCCCTCGAGTCGACGGCGACGGCCGGGCGCGACGTGTACGTCGGCGTGCCGTGCCTGCGCGCCAACCGCGCGGACGTGCTCGCAGTCGTCGAGTGGCTCGCCGCGCGCGGACGCCAGCTGCCGGCGCGGGGCGTCCTGCTCGCGTTGCCGGAGATCGCGCGCGTGCCGAGAGGGGCGCGACGCGCGCTGCTCTCTCCCGTCGAGGCGAGCGCGCTCGCGGCGGCGGCCTTCGAGCGGGCGGCGCGCGCCGGGCTCGAGGTCGGCTTCGCCACCCGGCGCGGCGTGCCGGCGTGCGCGGCGCCCCGCGTGCTCGATCGCTTCGGCACCGTGTTCCACGATCGCTTCGCCTTCTTCCGCGGCCGGGGCGAGCCGCTCCGGCGCGTGGCCGCCTGCGCCGAGTGCTCGCTCCAGGGCTCGTGCCGAGGCCTCGAGCCGGAGCTCGTGGAGACCTGGGGCGAGGAGGGCCTCCGACCCGTCCCGCTCGAGGTGTCGTCGGCGTGGCGCCTGCGCTCGCTCAACCGGCTGGACGATCGCGAGTTCAAGCACGTCTCGGCGTTCGCCAACGAGGCGCCCGCGGCCGCGCAGCGCGCGCTCGTGCGCATCAACGGGCACTGCAACATGAGCTGCGCGTTCTGCTTCGTGGATCGCACCGTCCCGGATTTCGATGCCGGCGAGCTGGAGGGCGCGCTCGCGACGCTCCGCGCGGGGGGCGCGGATCACGCCGTCCTCTCCGGCGGGGAGCCCACCCTCCACCCGGAGCTGCCGAGGCTGGTCGGCCACGCGCGGGCGCTCGGCTTCCGCACGATCGAGCTACAGACGAACGGCGTTCGCCTGGCGGACGACGCCTACGCCGCCGAGCTCGTCGCGGCGGGGCTCACCAAGGCGACCGTCTCCCTCCACAGCGCCGATCCGGCGGTGTCCGACCGCATCACCCGGCTGCCTGGCGCCTTCGGGCGGACGGAGCGCGGGATCGAGGTGCTCCGCCGGCTCGGCGTGGAGACCCAGATCGCGCATGTCATCACCAAGGAGAACTACCAGGCGCTCCCGCGGATGGCGAGCTACCTCGCCGAGCGGTTCCCCGTCGCCGAGGCGTCGCTCAGCGTGTGCTTCGCGATCGCCCAGGGTATCAGCGACCTCACGTACCCGTGGGTGATCCCCACCTTCGCGGAGATCAAGCCCTTCTTCCGCGAGGCGCTCGACACCTGCCTGGAGCACGGGATCGGCTTCGGCGGGCTCATCGGTCAAGGGGGGTATCCCCCGTGTCTGCTGGACGGCGACCTCCGCTACTATCGCGAGGTCCTGGGTCAGGTGTTCCGCTCGGCGGACTGGGACGAGCAGTTCCACAAGGCCGCGCGCTGCGCGGGCTGCAGCTTCGATCCGCTGTGCCTGGGGGTGCGGCGCGCGTACGCCGAGGCCTACGGGGACGACGAGCTGCGCCCGTTCCGCGCGGAGCTCCCCGCCGGGGTCCTGCCGGCGGCGCGCGCCGCACCGCCGAGCGCGCCCCTGGTGCGGCTCGGCCGCAAGCCGCACGCGAGCGCGAGGTGAGCGGGCGGGTCGAGGAGCTGCTGCTCGAGCCGCCGGGGTGCCGGCTGCGGTGCGCGGGCTGCGAGTGCAGGACTCCGTCGAGCGGGCGGCCGCGCGCGCTGCCCGAGGGCGCAGAGCGCGTGGTCGTGCATCCCCGCGGCGCGGGCGGGGCGGCGGTCCTCGCCGCCGTGCGGCGCGCGCGCGAGGCCGGCGCGCGCACGATCGTCATCCGGCGCTCGGGGCAGGAGCTCGTCGACGAGGCCGGGGCGCTGCGCGCGGCCGGCGCCACCGGCGCGCTGGTCCCCATCCACGCTCACCGGCCCGACGTGCACGATCGCGTGGCGGGGGTGCCCGGCGCGCTGGTGTCGTCCCTGCTCGGGCTGCGCGCGGCGGCCGCCGCCGGCCTCGCCACCGAGCTGGAGATCACCCTACTGCCGCAGCGCCTGCAGGACGTAGCGGCGATCGGCGAGCTGGCGCTCCGCGCGGTGCCGGAGCTCCGGAGTCTGTCGCCGCGGCTGGCGCGTCATCGACTGCCGGACGCGCTGGTTCCTTCGTTCGGCGAGGTGGCCGGCGCGCTGCGCGCGGCCGCGGCGTGGACAGCCGCGCGCGGCGTGGAGCTCGACCTGGGCGGCGGCGCCGGGATCCCGCCCTGCGCGCTCGCGGGTTCAGCCGAGACGCTGGCGGCGTTCCCGCTCCCCGCTCGCGCGCGACGCGCGAGCGCGCTCCGCACCCGGCCGGCCGCGCCGTGCGGCGGCTGCGCGCTCCGCGCCAGGTGCGAGGGCCTGCCCGCCGAGATCCTGCGCGTGCACGGCCCGGGCAGCGCCAAGCCGTTCGAGCGCGTCCCGCGGGAGCTGCGCGCCGGCGCGCGGGCGGCGCCCGTCGACGTGGAGGCCGCGCGGGCGGTCGACTTCGTCGTGCTGCGCCCCACCGTCCACTGCAACCAGGACTGCGTATTCTGCAGCGCGAACGAGACGTCTCGCAACGTGTGGGCGTCGCCGGACGAGCTGCTGCGGCGGCTGGCGCGCGAGGCCCGGCGCGGCGTCTCGCGCGTGTCGTTCAGCGGCGGCGAGCCCACGCTGAGCCCGCACCTCCCCGCGCTCCTCGACGCCTCGCGGCGCCTCGGCATCCCGAAGCGCGAGGTCGTGACGAACGGCGTGCTGCTCGACCGCGAGGAGCGCGTCTCGAGGCTGGTGGACGCCGGCCTCACGCACGCGTTCGTGTCGCTGCACGCCCACGACGAGGCGACCTCGGCGACGCTCACCCTGAAGCGCGGCGACTGGGCGCGCACGGTGCGCGCGATCGAGCTGCTCATCGACCGTGACGTGGCCACCGTCGTCAACCATGTCGTCTGCGCGTCGAATCACCGCCACCTGGTTCAGCTCGTCGAGCTCTGCCGCGAGCGGTTTCACGGGCGCGTGCTGCTCGATCTCGCGTACGTCACACCGCAGTACCGCGCGCTCGAGCACCTCGACCTCGTGCCACGGTTCTCCGACGCCGTCCCCGACGTCCGGCGCGCGATCGCGCGCGCCATCGAGCTCGGCCAGCCGATCAACGTGGGCGCCCGCCAGGGGATCCCGCCGTGCCTCCTCGGCGCGCACGCGGCGTGGTCGGACGCGTTCCACAACGTGGCCGAGGCGGCGTCGGAGGACGCCTCGCAGAAGACGAAGCCGTCGAGCTGCGCGCGGTGTCGCTTCGACACGATCTGCCAGGGTGTCTGGCGGCCCTACGCGGAGCTGTTCGGCACCGGCGAGCTCTCGCCCGTCGAGGGGACGCCGATCGGGGCGCGCGAGCGGGAGGAGCTGCGGGAGCGCGGCCGCGAGCGTCCCTGGGGAGTCCCGCGGGATCTCGACGACGTACCCGCGTGGCTGCGCGTCCCGGAGCCCGCGCTCGGCCGCGCGACGGCGCCGGCACCACCGCGGCGGCTCCCCGTCGTGGTCGGCAGGAGCCGCCCGGTGCGGCTGCTCCTCGTCGGGGCGGGGCGGCGCGCAGAGCGCCTCGCGCGCGCGGTGGACGCGCTCCCGGCGCTGGTGGTCGAGGCCGTCGCGTCCCCGGGCGCGCCGCGCCGATCGACCGCGCAGTTCGGCGGGGGGCCGGCCTTCTCGGACGTGGGCGCCGCCATCGACGCGCTCCGCCCCGAGGCCGTCGTGTGCGCGGCGGCGACGGCCTCCCACGAGGAGATCGCGCGGGTCGTCCGGGCAGCGGGGCTGCCGCTCCTGCTGGAGAAGCCGCTCGCGGCCACCCCCGAGGAGTCCGCGCGCCTCCTGGCGGAGTGGCGCCGCGAGCCCGGCGCACCCGCGCTCTTACCCGGCCACAACCTCGTGTTCGCGCCGGGGCTGCTCGCGCTGCTCCAGGAGCGCCCCACGCGGGTGCGGATCGAAGCGCGAGTCCCCGCCCGCGCCCCGGAGGCGCCCCGCGCCTGGAGCCGGGCGGGGCTGCGCGAGTGGCTGCACCACCTCTTCTCGGTCGCAGCGTTCGGCCTCGGCGAGGAAGCGCAGACGATCGAGGTCGAGTCCCACCACGGCGACGATCGCCCGCGCGCCTTGCGCTTCGTCGCGACCTCGGCCTCGCGCGGCGTGACGCTCGCGTGCGACTTCGAGGCGCCCGCCGCGGGGCTCTGGGTCGAGGCCCCGGGCGTGGGTCGCTGGAGCCGGGAGGGCGCGGCCCACTCGCTCGAGCTCCACGGCGTGAGGCGCGAGGTCCCGCGCGCCGGCAGCGACGTGGAGGGGCTCGTCGCGCACTTCGGCGAGGTGGTCACGGGCGGGGCGGCGGCGCTCGCAGCCGAGGACGCGGTGGGGGCGCAGCGCGCGGCCTGGCAGGCGGTGGACGCCCTGGAGCGCGCCGGCGCGCCGTTCGATCGCGCGGGGCGCCCGAAGCACGCGGCGTCCCCCGAGCTCCGAGAGCGATCGGGAGGCGTCGGCTCGGCAGGGCGCGCCGCGAGCCTCGCCGACCGCGGGCCCGACGACCGCGCGCGATGAGCTACTCCCGGTTCGTGCAGACACGCGCGCCGCCGCGGTCGAGAGCTCCAGGGGGGCGCCAGCGCGGCGGTGGGTTCGCCCACCAGGTGCCCATCCCGCAGGGTCGCTCGCGGCGGAGCGGCGCCCGGCGCCCCCGGGCGCTCCGGCCCGGCGGGCGCCAGCTGGCGTGCTCCTCCGAGCCGGGACCCGGCGCGCTCGCCACCGCGGCGCCTCCAGCTCTGCACGTCGAGTGGGATCACCGCCCCGCCGCGTGCCCTGCCGAGCAGCTCACCTCGCGCGCCGAGCTGGACGGGGCCGCCGAGCTCCGCGCCTGCTTCGATGCGGCGGCGCCACACCGCGCGCGACGGCTCCACCCACGGGCGCCGACCAGGCGAGCCCAGACCGAGATCCGTAGCTGGCGCGGCAGCGGGTGGCCACGACCCGATCGCCCGAGCTCACCCGGAGGCGAGCACGCCGCCGCCACGAGCGAACCCCTCATCGCCACCCCCGGGGGGGGCGAGGCGCGCACCGTGAGCGGCGCGGGCGGCGGGGCTGGGACGGGCGTCAGCGGGGCGGGATGGGCGGGGGCGCGATGCGGGCGAGGTTCATCCCCCCTGGGTACTGGTAGCTCGTATAGCGCCCGTAGCCCATCACCTGCAGCCCCACCGGCTCGCTCGCGACGAGGACGTGGCGCCCGCCGCCGATCGGGCCGAGCGGGAGCCGGGCGACCCCGTGCGTCGCCCCGATGGGCACGACCGTCGCGCTGACGGGCATGCCGTCGAGCTGGAGCTGCGCCCCGAGCGGGAGGACGACGTCGGCGAAGCTGAGATCGTAGTTGAGGGGCGCGAGGAACACGTATTTCGTGCGGTACTGCTCGACGGCGGTCGGCTGGCTCATCGAGGGATCCCCCTTGCCCTCCTGGTTCACGCCGTCGGGCGCCGACGGATCCGGATCGACCAGAGAGCCCGCGAGCTGGAACGTCGCCACCGCGAAGGGCTGGGTGCCCGTCACCTCGAACGCCTCCGTCAGGAGGCCGAGATCCGCCCACTCGCCGGCGTTCAACGTCTTGGGCGCCGTGAGGGGCACCGCGCCGGGGTACGAGAGGGTGGTGCCGTCGAAGTTGCCGTAGATGCGCACCAGGTGGCCCGGCACGTCCCCGCGGGGGCCGGTCGGCGGGACGACGAAGTACCGCCGGCCCAGCGTCTCCGCCGGCAGCAACGCCTCCTCCGTGTGGTCGCACGCCACCTTGTCGTCGGGCACGAGCGAGCACGCGGTGCCACCGATTACCTGCACCGGGCGGTCCGCCTGGATGAGCGAGCCGCTGAGCTCTCCCGCTCCGGTGAGGCGCGTGTAGGTGAGGAGCTGCGCCACGTCCCCGGCGTTCAGGGTGAGCGTCGTGGCGCCTCCCCCGGCGACGGCGGAGATACCCCCGCCGGCTTCGATGGTTCCTTGGGGCGAGACGTAGACCTGGACCGTCGTGCCGTCCTGCGTCCCCGTGATCGTCATGAACTCTGGGTAGCTCGCGACGAGGTGGAAGTAGCCGTGCCGCCCCGCGACCCGATAGTTGCCCGTGAGCGCCGTCGTCGGCAGGAGGAGCGACGCGTCGTTCGAGTAGGTGTAGTAGGTCTGGTTGCAGTTCACCGGGAAGGGGCAGGACGGCGGCCCGCTCTTGCACTTCGTCCAGTCCTTCCCCGGGGGGCCCCCGAGGGAGGCGTACTCGAGCGGGTTGAACTGGTAGACGGAGACCGGGCGAGTGCTGACCAGGTGGTACGCGCCCCGATCGATGCGCGCCGTCTGCGGGGAGCCCGTCGCCTCGTTGCAGTGCCCGCCCTCGGGGCCCTTCAGCGTCGGCACCCAGGGCAGGTAGAGGGTCGCGAGGTCGTTCGGCGGCACCTCCGCGGTGGCGATCTCGGTGTCGCCCAGGGTCACTCGCACGGAGGCCGGCTCATCGCCGTTGTTCGCCGCCACCACGGCGAAGTCGAACACCGACCAGACGCCGTTCGCGGTGACCGTCGGCCAGAAGTCGCAGCCGACGTAGGTGCGGGCTGCGGCCGCCTCCTCGCACGTCACCGGGTCGGGCAGCAGCCCGCCGTCGCTCCCGGCGTCGGGGAGGAGGACGCCGCCCCCGCCGCCCGTCCCGGCCCCGCCGCCCGTCCCGGCCCCGCCGCCCGCGCCGCCCGTCGCGTCCGTCCCGACGCTGCCGTTGGCGGAGCACCCCAGGTGCGGGAGCGCGAGGGCGATGAGCGCGAGCAGCGGGCGGGCCGAGCGATGCATGACGGATGAATGTCGGCGTGGCGCCCGCCCTTCACCGAAATCGTCGGGTATCCGTCGCTCAGGGCGCGATCCCCGCCGCGCGGCGGACCGGATCGGCCAGGGGGCTCCGCGGGAACGCCTGGAGGAAGCGCGCAGCGCGGGGACGGGCCTCTGCCACGCGCCCGGCGCGCGCGAGCGCGAGGATCGCGACGGCCTCGCGCTCCGGGTAGAGCTGACCGCCGCGGAACCTCGCGTGGCCCTCGTCCGCCGCCCGGACGGCGGCGGCCGGATCCGAGGTGGCGAGGCGACGAAGCTCGGCGAGCTGGCGCACCTCCTCGGCGAGGCGCGCGGCGCGGTCGCTCGCGACAGGGGGCGCCGCGGTGAGCGGTGTCGGCGCCGACGACGCGGCGGCCTCCCGCGGGCTCGGCGCCGCGTCCGTCCCGGGCTCTCGAGCCAGCGCGGAGGCCGGCGGAGCCGCCCGGTCTGCCGCCGTGGCCGCGAGCGCTGCGTCCCCGACCCCGCTCGGCGGGGGCGCGCTGAGCGGTGGCGCCGCGGGAGAGGCTCCGCGCGAGGCGACGAGCCACACCGCCGCGCCGAGCGCCGCGCCGCCCGCCGCGAGCCACACCGCCTTCGCGGCGCCGGCGGCGGGCGCGCTAGGGACGCCCGGCGCCCCCGCCGCCTGCCGGAAGCGCGCGAGCGCCGCGGGCACATCGAGGGGCGGGGCGGGAGCGGCGGCCTCGCGCCGCAGCGCCTCGCGGAGCGCGGCGTCCACCTCCGGATCGTCGAGCAAGCGGCGGGGCTCCGTCATGGGCGATCCCTCACCCTCTCCGGCCGCCGCGCGCCGGTGATCCGGGCGTACGCCGCCAGGAAGTCGCGCCGGGCGGCGTGCAGGCGCGAGTAGATGGTGCCGATCGGGACGCCGAAGCTCGAGGCGAGCTGATCGCACGGCTCACCGTCGAGCTCGAAGAGCACGAACAGCGCTCGGCGATCGAGATCGAGGGTGTCGAGCGCGCGCTGCACGTGGGCGAGCGCCTCGGCGGCCTCGGCGGCCGCCAGCGGCCCCCCGCCTCCGCTCGGCGCGGCGCCGACGGCGTCTTCGTCCGGCGTGGGCGCGCGCCGCACGGCCCGGCGACGCGCGTGCACGACCCGCACCGCGATCTCCGCGAGCCAGGTGCGCGGCCGCGCCGGGCCGGGCTGGTAGCCCCCGCGACGATGGACCACGAGGAACGTCTCCTGGACGACGTCCTCGATCTCCTCGGGCGCGCGCAGCCCGAGCCGGCGCACGAACCCCCCGACCCACGCGGCGTGCTCGACGAAGAGACGCTCGGCGCCCTGGGCGGCGGGGGCGCGCTGCGGCGGAGGGACGTCATGCCCCTGGATGTCCTGCTGCGCGAGATCCTTCACCGAAATCTCACCGACAGCCCGAGACCCAGCGCGAGCCCGGCCGGATCGGCCGGGCGCCGCCAGCGGACGGCACCGGCCGGATCGTGCACGACGAGCACCGGCCGCGCCACCGGCGCGTACGCCGTGACGGACCCGACCAGCGCGACGGCCGGCGTGATCGCGACCTCGCCGCCGAGCCCGAGCGTGGCCGCCGCCCACGGGAGCTCGGTCGATCGGCTCGTGTCGAACCCGCGCCCGCGCGCCGACCACTGCCCCGCGGCCACGCCCGCGCACCCGCGCAGGGTCTCGCTCGCGCCGCGGGTCGCGAGGCACGCGCCGATCTCGCCGGCCGCCATCGCCACCGTCGCCTCGCCGCGCCCCACCTGCGCGGCGACCCCGAGGCCGGCGAGCAGACCGGCCCGAAGCTCGACGGCGCCCGAGGGGACGAGGAGTCCGCCCCGCGCGCCCCAGCCGGGGGACGGCAGGACGCCGACGAGCGCGAGCCCCTGCGCGTCGGCGACCGTACGGTCGTGCGGCGCGGGGTGACGCGCGACCGCCGGAGGGGGGCGCGCGGCCCGGCGCCGGGGCAGCGCGTGGGGCGGCAGGTGGACCGGGCCCTGGTCTGGTATCTCCGGCGTGGGCGCGACCGGCGGAGGCTCGAGCACACCCTCCAGCACGGCAGCGTCGATCGCCAGCGCGATCGCCAGCGCGACGGCCGCGCGCAGATCTGCGCACGGCACCGCCCCGGCGCGGAAGGTCCGCTCGGCGTACGGACGCCCGGAGCGCGACACGACGAACCGCGGCCGGCCGTCGTCGAGCTCTTCGACCCGCACCTCGATCGCCGGGTCGACCTCCCCGCGACCGAGCCACGTCTCGAGCGACGCGAGGAGCGGCTCGCGCGCCAGGCACGCGCCCTCGCGCACCGTCACCCCCTCGGCGAGCGGCCGCGCGGGAGGCGGCTCGGCGCGCGCGGCGGCCGCGACGAGCGCGCCCGCGAGCCCGAGCGCGAGCGCCGCGGCGCCCCGCGACCGCGCGCGGCCGGCTCGCGCCTCATCCCCCACGGCGCCTGGGGGCGGGCAGGAGCACGCCCGGGTTGAGGACGTGCCGCGGATCGAGCTCCGCCTTCACCGCGGCGAGCGCGCGCAGGTGCAGCGCCGGCACCTGGTGCTCGTAGAACGGGCGCACGTCCCGGCCGACGGCGTGGTGGTGAGTGACCGTCCCGCCGTGGGCGAGGATGGCCTCCGTGATCGCCGCCTTCACCTCGCCCGCGTGCCGGAGCTCGGCGCCCGGCGGCGCAGGCGCGAGCACCGTGAAGTAGGGCGCTACCCCATCCGGGTAGGCGTGGGTGATCCGACAGGTCACGATCGGCGTCGCGCCCCCGACGGCCGCCGCGCGTCGCGCCGCCGCCATCACAGCGCCGTGGAGCGCCGCGACCTGGTCCCAGGTCGCGGCCGTCTCGTACGTCTCGACGAGCAGGCCCCGCCGCGCGAGCTCGTCGCGCAGATAGGGCGCGCGGACGAACGCCTCGCGCCACGCGCCGGCGGCGCCCTCGCGCTCCCCCGCGCCCTCGGCCTCGCGCACGGCGCCCTCCGGCACCTCGCCGCCCGCGTCGCGGCAGAGGGCGGCGGCCCGCGCCGCCGCGACCGACACCGGGTGGTCGGCGCTCTCGAAGGCGACGAGCAGCGGGGCGCGCTCGCCCGTCCCGGCGCCGTTCAGCAGCGCCTCGGTCGGATCGAGGAGCCGGCAGTTGGCGGGGTGGAGGCCGCTCTGGGCGAGCAGTCGGACGCCCTCGAGCCCGGCGCCGAACGAGGCGAACGTCGCGGCGAAGCTCGCGCGGAAACGCGGCCGCTCGAAGAGCCGCATCCACGCCTCCGTGATGACGCCGAACGCGCCCTCGGAGCCGAGGTAGAGGCGCTCGGGCGATGGGCCCGCGCCGTCACCGGGGAGCCGCCGCGTCTCGATCACCCCGCTCGGCGTCACGACACGGAGCCCCTGCACGAGCTCGTCGATGTGAGTGACGAGCGTGGCGAAGTGGCCACCCGCGCGCGTCGCGATCCAGCCGCCGAGCGACGACACCTCGAAGCTCTGCGGGTAGTGGCGGAGCGTGAGCCCGTGGGGGCGGAGCTGGTCCTCGAGGGCGGGACCGAGCACGCCGGCCTGGATACGCGCGGAGCGGGAGCGGAAGTCGACCTCGAGCACCCGGGCGAGGCGCCCGAGGTCGAGGCTCAGCGTCCCGGTGTAGGTATCCCCGACCGCAGGCTCGACGCCGCCGCACACGCTTGAGCCGCCGCCGTACGGGAGGACGGCGATGCCGGCGCGATCGCACCAGTCGAGCAGGTCGCCCACGTCGTCCTCGGTGTGCGGGTACGCGACCAGGTCGGGCGCGACGGCGTAGTCGCGCGCGAGCGCCCGCACGAGGTCTCGATAGGACTTGCCGTAGGTGTGGCCGGCGCGCTCGGTGGGGTCGTCCGTGACGAGGCGCGCGAGCGAGGCGGGCGGCGCGATGCGCGGGGCGGAGAGCTCGATCTCGTCGATGCGCGGGGCGGCTCCCGGCGCGCGGAGCGGCGCGCCGAGCAGCGACGGCAGCGCGGACTCCGCCAGCGAGAGGCGGAGCGGATCCGCCGTGGTGTCCTCGTAACCCCAACCCCAGAACCTCCGCGGGCGCGGCGGCTGCGAGGGGGGCCTGGAGTCGGGGCGATGCGCCATGAACCGGAGCATATCCGCCTCGAGCCGCGCGGGCTCGCCTCGCGGCCTCGGATGGCGTAGAGCGCCCGCGTCGCCATGGACGCCCCCGACGCCTTCTTCCAGGTACCGCTCACCCGCCACCCGACGAGCCAGGGCGAGGTGGAGCTCCCCATCCGATACCACGAGGTCCGCGTCGCGATTCTGCTGTTCGAGGTGGACGCGGGCGCGGCGACGACGCTCCTCGCCGGCACGGGCCTCGAGCCCGCGCTCGGTCGCCGAGGACGGGCGACGGCGGGCCTCGCCCTCTACGACTACCGGGTGACCTCGATCGGTCCCTACCACGAGGTGGGCACGGCGATCTTCGCGCAGCGCATCGGCGAGCGCGTGCGCGCCGGCGTGCTGGACACGCTGCGGCCGCCCTCGCACCGCAAGGTGGGCGTGCACGTCGTCGACCTGCCGGTGAGCACGCCCGCGGCGAACGCCGCCGGTCGCGAGCTCTGGGGGTATCCGAAGTTCGTGACCGAGCTCCCGATGCAGCTCGGCACTCGGGAACTCTTCTCTGCGGTGCGCGATCCGGACGGGCGAGGGGACATCTGCGTGGCGCGGGGCCGGCTGGGATCGTGGCTCCCCGCGCCGCCGCTCTCGCTGGTCACGTACAGCGTGCGCGAGGGCGCGCTCGTCCGTACCCACGTCACGGTGCGAGGGCGCACGCGCCTGCACGGCGCGGGTTCGGTGCGGCTCGAGGTCGGCGGCTCACCCCACCCGATGGCGCGCCGGCTCGAGCGCCTCGGGCTGAACGACGCCGCCCCGTTCGCCGTCCTCGCGACGGAGCGCTTCCAGTCGCTGCTGCACGCGGGGACGGTGGTCGGCTAGGGCGCCACGGGTCAGCAGCCGTCGTACACGTACGACCCGGAGCTCGGGGTCACGAGGTTGAGATCGCGCAGCACGATCGAGAGGTTGGGGAAGCTCGCGCAGCCCTGGTCGAAGTCCGCGCGCCGGTACTCGATGACCAGCACCGCGTCCCCGTACGCCCCGGTGTAGACCTCGCACTCCGACCAGCGATTGCATTCCTCCGCGACCACGAAGTCGGTGCCCATCTCGCCGCGCCGCCCCACCAGCTCGGCGGAGTTCTTCTGCGCGATCGCGAGCCCCTCGGCGTGCGCCACGTCGGCGAACAGCCGCATCGCGGCGACGGCGTCGTCCTCCGTGAGTCGCCCGCCCGAGCGCGAGAAGCTGTCCAGGTTGTCGATCTCCACGGCGTCGAAGCCGCTGGCCGCGCACCCCGCGATCCACGGGCCGACGATCGCCGCCACGGCCGTGCGCTTCGCGACGGTGCCGACATCGATCATCATCTCGTCCCAGTCGGGGTCCACGATGGGGTCGCCGGCGCCATCGCGCAGGATCAGCTCGGGGTGCTGCGTGAGCCAGAGGCTCTCCTCGTCCGGTTGGATCTGGAAGCCGTTCACGTAGCAGAGGTTGTAGAGCCCCACGGCGGGCGCGGCGGTGCGATCCCGCGAGACGATCGTCACGCCCGCGGGCGGCGGGTACGCGCCGCCGAGCTGGTAGTCGAGCCCGCCGTTGGACGGCGGGAGCGCGAAGCCAGCGCCGCCGGCGCCGGACGCCCCACCGCTCGCGCCGCCGGCGCCGGACGCCCCGCCGCTCGCGCCGCCCCCGCCGCCGGCGCCGGACGCCCCGCCGCTCGCGCCACCCACGCCGCCAGCGCCGGACGCCCCGCCGCTCGCGCCGCTCGCGCCAGCGGCGGCGCCGTTGCCGCCCGTCGCGGACGAACCGCCCGCTCCCGCAGCGGCCGCACCGCCTCCGGAGGAGCTCGACGAGCCCGACGAGCAGGCTGCCAACGCCAAGCAGATCGCGCCCAGACGGACGCTGCACCACGCCATCGAGTATGCCGCCACGCAGCGGAGTCTACACCGCGCGCCGGCGCCGGCCGCCGGCGGCGCCCAGCGCGAGCGCCGCGGCCCACGGCAGCAGCCCGCGCGCCCCGCGCCCGGCCGGCTCTCGCCCCGCCCGGCACGCGCACCCCCCCTCGCTCGCCGGGGCCGCGGACACCGGCGGGGGCTCGTCGCAGCCGCCCGCGTCGCAGACGGCGACGGTGGCCTCGACCTGATTCATGAGCGCGCCGAAATGCGGAGCCTGCAGGTCGGCGAGGGGCTGGCCGTGGCCGTCCGTCGTCCACTGCTTGGCGTCCACGAGCGCCCGCCACGAGCGCCGGTAGATGAGCCGCGCTCGCACGCGAACCTCGGTCGCGCCGCTCGGGATCGCGAAGGCGTACTCCGTTCGATCCGTAGCCAGGGGCGCGATCCGCGTGTCCCAGGTGATGCCGGTCGCCTCGGTGAAGAAGGTCGGGCCCGCGCCTTGGGCGTCGTGGTTCACCTTGGCGAAGAGCTTGCCGGGGAGGCCGGCGTAGTACCCCTGGGACGGGTCGCCGACTCCGCCGAGCTCGTGCACGAGCTGGTCGCCGAGCGCCTCGAGCGGCGTCGACCCCGGCTCCTGCCACGCCTCCACGAGGAGGATCACGTTGCGGATCGTGACGCCCGTCGGGACGTGGTGGCCGGTGGAGTCGTTCTCCACCTCGACAGCGACGCGGAGCTGGTCGCCCTCTCGCCCCGCCTCGAGGCCGAGCCGGACGGCGCTCTGTAGGAACTCCAGCGTCGTCCCGGGGAAGGTGTGCGAGCGCACGTCGCCCGGGGGGCGCTTCAGCTCCGGGACTTGCACGGAGCACGCCTGGTCGGCCCCGCTCGGCTTCATGTGGCAGTCGACGCAGGTAGCGTAGCGTGGGCTGGTGGGATCCGCGTACGGGGACTCGACCCACTCCTGATACGTGGGCTCGCTCACGACGCCGTTCGGCTCCTCGAAGTCGCCGTCTTCGTCCGGGTCGTTCTTGTCCTGGTGGCAGGTGGCGCAGACGAGCGCCCCGAGCTGGGGCTGGTAGGACGCCCTCATGGTGTCCGCCATCTCGAAGGTCACGTCGCCGAGCACGCCGAACATCACCTGCAGGGGCGGCGACACCGGCGGCTTGGCGACGCGGACGACGCCCGGCCACAGGCCGGGGAAGTTCGTCCGCGCCGGATCGACCGCGGCGATTTTGTGGCAGATCTCGCACGAGACCCCTCGCTCCTCGGGCGCGGTGCCGCCCGCCCACGGCGCGAGGGGCGCGTACGGGTCGCTCCACCACGACTCCGGCTGGTGGCACGCAGCGCACTCGCTCGCCGGGTTCTTCGCCGCGAGCAGGCTGTCGCGCACGTAGACGAAGCCGCCCAGCCCGCCCGCGGTCGCGGTGCCGTCGTACACGTCTTGCACCCAGGCGTTCTTGCCCGCCTTCGCCATCGGTGAGACGCGCCAGTCACCGAACTGCTCGGCGTGGCACGTGCCGCACTCCGTCGGCGGCTGGGGCAGGTACGCGGGGTCGTCCCACTCGGGGACGGCCTCGAGCGCCAGCGCGACGGCGGTCGCCGGCGCCGTCACGACGGACCAGCCGTTGAAGTACCCCGCGCGGGCCGCGACGATCACCAGGTCGGTGCCGCTCGCGTCAGGCAACGCGAAGGCGCCCGTCGAGTCGGTCGTCGCCTCGATCGTCGACGCCTGCACGCTCACGCGAGCGTCGGCCAGTGGCACGCCGGCCTCGTCGCGGACGACCCCCGCGATCTGGGCGCTCGCGAGCCGCGGCGCGAGGAGCGCGGCGACCAGCGCGAGCAGCGGCCCGCCCGAGGAGCGCGCCGCCCCGGCCCGGGGCGCCGCCATCACGACCGAGGGGCGCGAGCGCATCGGAGCGAGGTGTACCGCGCCCGGCGCTCGGCCGCACCCGCCGCCGCTCGCGCGAGCCGGGCGCCGGGCGACCGGATCGAGCAAGCCTTGCGCGGACCGCGCGCCGAGGCCGGGCTGGCGCGCGCTACGCTCGGACCGCCCCGGCTCATGTTCGCTCCGCCGCCCCCGCGCGCCGCTCGTCTCGGCCTCGCGTGCGCCGCCACGCTGGCGGGCGCGGCGGCGGCGTGCGCCGCGCGGAGCGGGCCGGAAGCGAAGACGACGGCCCCGGGCGCCCCGACCGCGCGGGCGGCCGCGACGCCCGCGACGCCGCCCGCGGCTCTCCCCGAAGCAGCGGCGGCCCCGCCGGCAGCCGAGCCGAGCGGCCGCCTCGAGCCCCTCCCCGTCCCCGGTTACCCGACCTCGCTCCTGTGGATACCCGCCGGAGGACCGGAGCGGCACCTCCCTCTGCTCGTCGTCGCGCACGGCGCCGGCGGCCGCGCGGAGGTGCACTGCGCTCCATGGAGCGCGCGCGTCGGCGCGCGCGGGTTCGTGCTGTGCCTGCGGGGTCAGGCGGCGGGAGCCGGTACCGGGTACTACCCGGACCACCCTTGGCTCGGGCGCGCGCTCGACGCGGCGGTGGCGGCGCTCGAGGCGCGCCGGCCCGCGGGCGAGGCGCCGCGTCCCGAGCCGCGGGTCGACGTGACGCTCGCGGCCTACGCGGGGTTCTCCCAGGGAGCCGTGATGGGGGCGCTCGCGCTGATGAGCCGGCCGGGGCGCTGGGGGCGGCTCCTCTTCGTCGAGGCGCAGCAGAGCGACTGGAGCGTCGCGGCGGCGCGCAGGTGGCGAGACGCGGGGGGTCGCCGAGTCGCGCTGCTCTGCGGCCTCCCGCTCTGCGCCCGCGCCGCGCGCACCAGCGAGTGGATCCTGCGTCGCGGCGGGGTCGAGGTCTGGACGCGCTACGTCGAGGGCGCCGGGCACACCTACGTGGGGCCGCTCGCGCCCGAGATCGACCGAGCGTTCGAGTGGCTGGTAGCGGACGACGCGCGCTGGGCGCGCGCCGAGGGCGTGGGGGCGACCGGTGCGGCGCGCTAGGCTCGCTCGCGTGAGGCAGGCGCACCTGTCCGCCGCGCTCGCGCTCGCGCTCCTCGCGACGGCGAGCGGGTGCGGGGCAGAGCACCACCGCGCCGCGCCGCGCCGCGCCCTCCCGGCGCGCCCCGGTGGCGACCCTGGAGCGCGTCCCGAGGCGGACGCCACGGCGTCACCCTCCGCGGGCGCCTCGGTGCGCGGAGAGCCTCCCGCGCGCGGCAGCCCCACCGAGGCCCCCGCGGACGCCGGCACCGCGCCCCCGGCGGCCCCGGCCACCCCGGCGGCGGCCTGCCCCGCGGACATGGTCCTCGTCGAGGGATCGTACTGCCCCCGAGTCGAGCAGCGCTGCGTGCGTCACCGGTACACCGCAGGGCGCCGCAAGAAGATCTGTCTCGAGTTCGAGCCGCCGACACGCTGCGTGGGGCGCGAGGAGCCCCGCCGCTATTGTGTCGATCGCTACGCGTGGCCGAGCCGCGCCGGCGCGCGTCCGGAGGTGATGAACACCTTCCACCAGGCGCAGGTGAAGTGCGCGGCCGTGGGCAAGCGCATGTGCACGGAGTCGGAGTGGACGCTCGCGTGCGAGGGCCCGGAGCGCAAGCCCTTCCCCCACGGGTGGGTGCGCGACGCGGCGCGGTGCAACGGGGACCACCCCTGGGACTTCCCGGACCTCCGGAAGGTATCGCGGCGGGATCCGGCGGAGCTCGCACGGCTCTGGCGGGGTGTCCCGAGCGGCTCGCAGCCGGGCTGCGTGAGCGACTACGGCGTGCACGATCTGCCCGGCAACGTCGACGAGGTCGTGGCGAGCGAGCGGCCCCCGGGCGCGGAGTTCCCGTTCGACAGCGTGCACACCGGAGGCCCCTGGTACGACACCGCGATGAACCAGTGCCGGCCCAAGATCTACACCCACGACGAGGACTTCTACTACTACTTCCTCGGCTTCCGCTGCTGCGCGGAGCCGGACGGCGCGGTGACCGACCCGCGGACGCCTCGCCAACGGGCGCGCCGCCAGCGCTTCGAGGTCGTGGAGCGTCGCGCGGGGGTCGGGGTGGCGGAGGCGCGCGAGGCGATCGAGAGAGCGCGACGCGGCGAGTGCACCTGCGCCCCGGGCGACGTCCGGTGCGGCACGCTCTGCGGGTCGCTCCTCGGCCCGGGCGCGCGCGACGCGGATCCGGCTGCGCCGCGAGGCCCCAACGGTCCAGGTCATTTGGGTCCCGCAGCGCCGACCCGGTAGACTTCGCCCGTGCGCTGGTGTGGACCCGCTCTCGGGCTCTGGCTGTCCGTCGTCACCGGCTGCGCGGGCGCTCCGCCCGCCGAGCCTCCGCCCGCGCCGATGCCGGGCACGGCCACGGCGCCCGCGCCGCCGCCCTCGCCCCCGGAGCCGGTCGCCGAGGCCGTCGCGGGGGACGCCGGGGCCGAGGCGAGCGAGGCCGCCGCTCCGGCGCCGCCCCCCCAGGCGCCTGCCGTGCTCCCGCTCACGCCGCTCACCGAGACGGAGCGCGCGGCGCTGCAGGAGATCCGGGAAGAGCCGGCGCCACCGGCGCTGATGTACAACAACCACTTCGTGGTCTCGAACGAGGAGGATCACTACCTCTGGTACGAGACGTTGAAGGACCGCGGGGGGATCTACGTCGGCGTGGGCGCGGACCAGAGCTTCGTGTTCGGCGGGTGGGCGAAGGCGGAGTACCTCGTGCTCGTCGACTTCGACCGGTGGGTGACCGATCTGAACGACCTCCACGGCCTGGTCTTCCAGCTCGCGGAGGGCCCGGGAGACGTCCGCAAATTCTGGGACTACGGGCGGTACGACGAGCTCCGCGCGGCGGTGCGCGAGCGGTGGAAGGAGCCGATCGAGCACACGCGGAGGCTCGCCGTCCTCTCCGGCGTACGGGCGGACGTGAAGAAGCAGCTGGCGCGGCTCGAGCGCCGTTACGCGCGGCACCGGCTGCCCTACTTCGGCAACGACCGCGAGCAGTTCACCCACGTGAAGACGCTCTTCGCGCAGGGTCGCGTGCGCGCGGTGCGCGGCGATCTCACCGGGCCCGACACCATGCAGGACGTGGCGAAGTTCGCCGCGCGCGTGGGCCGCCCGGTGCGGCTCCTCTACCTCTCCAACGCCGAGGATTACTTCCAGTATCGCGACCGGAGCTTCGTGAAGAACGTCCGCGCGCTGCCCTACGACGACCGCTCGCTCGTCCTGCAGACGCGGCCGAAGCCGAAGGAGTTCTTCTACTACGTCGCCCAGCCGCCCGCGCAGTACCTCGGGTGGATCGACAGCGGCCTCGCGGCGAGCTGGGGCGAGCTCTTCGCGTACGCCGAGCTTCCGCCCGGCGCCGGCCCCGAGACCCGCGCGCGGGTGATCCCCTCGGCGCCCCCGCCGGCCGCGGCGTGCCTGGAGGGCGAGCTCCCTGACATGCGCTGTGTCCCCGGGGGCGGCTTCCTCCGAGGGTCCCGCCGCTTCCAGCGCGAGCGACCCGCCGAGCGCGTGTGGCTGCAGACGTTCTACCTCGACACCCACGAGGTCACCGTCGAGGCGTACGAGGCCTGCGTGGCGCGGGGCCACTGCCAGCCAGCTCGGACGCTCTACGAGGACTTCAGCCGGCCCCGCCAGCCGAAGGTCGGCGTCACCTGGGCGCACGCCGACGCCTTCTGCCGCGCCCAGGGCAAGCAGCTCCCGACCGAGGCGCAGTGGGAGAAGGCCGCGCGCACCGACGACGGGCGGCGGTACCCGTGGGGCAACGAGCGCGCCACGTGCGAGCGCGCGGTGATCGAGACGCGCGCCGGTCGCGGCTGCGGCGTGAAGAAGCAGGGCGAGACCCCGGACACCGGCCGCACGCAGGAGGTGGGCTCCCGCCCGCCGAACCCGTACGGCCTCTACGATCTCTCGGGCAACGCCTGGGAGTGGGTCGCCGACTGGTTCTCGGAGAGCTACGCCAAGTGCGGCGCCGCGTGCCGGGGCGTCGATCCGAAGGGGCCCTGTGGCGGCGCCGATCCGTGCCCGGGACACTTCCAGCGCGTGCTCCGCGGCGGCTCGTGGTTCTGGGACGAGAGCTACGCGACGACCACCTTCCGGCACCACCACTACCCCGCCAACGAGCCGTACCACCACTTCGGCTTCCGCTGCGCGGCGACCCTCGACCAGGCGCGGGAGCTCCGGCGTCCGCGCTGAGCCCCCCCGGCGCAAGGCCGAGCGACCTGGCCCGGGGGCGCCGCGTCAGGGGCGGGGGCACCCCGCGCGTGGGTGGTTCGCGAGGTGCGCGGCGAACGCGCCCTCGAGCGCGTGGGCGAGGCGCCCCCCCATCACCCGGGCGCCGGCGGGCGACAGGTGGATCAAATCCTCGCCCGCGAGGCCCTTCCAGAAGAACGCGTGCATCGCGCCGTCACCGCCCATCGCGCCGCGGAAATCCCAGAAGCCTACGCGCTGCTCTCGCGCGAGGCGCTCGAGCTGCGCAGACACCTCGACGATCGTGCGGTGCGACTGCGTCGAGTGCTTCGACTTCACCCGATCCGGCGGGGTCATGACCACGACCGGCATCGCGGGGTCGACCTCGCGCAGCAGGCGGAGGACCCGGTCGGCCGAGACCGGGTTCTCGTCGAAGCGGTGGTGGTTGGTGCCGATCAGGAACAACACGAGGTCGGGCTTGCGGAGCTCCAGCATCCTGCGGTCGATGGGGTGATCCATGCGCGCGAGGTGGTGGTAGGTCGAGCCGGTCAGTCCGTAGGCGTCCACGACGATCCCGGGTCGAGCGGCGCGCTCCAGCGTGAGGCCGAGCAGGCGCACCTCCTTGCGGTCGTCGAGCGCCTCGACGCGGAGCTCGTGCGGGCCGTCCGGCGCTTCGACGACGACCCACTCCGCCCGGGGCGCGACCGCCTCGGCGTCGACGACGCGGGGCTCGCCGCCGTCGACGCGCAGCCCGACACGTCCGCCGCCCGGCTGGGCGACGTAGAACACGCCGAGGTGCGTGACCGCCGTCCCGACCGGCGCGCCGGCGTCCGCGGTGCGGATCGCGACCCGGGCTCCGCGCGCGCGGGTGGTCGCGACCATGCCGCCCGCGCCGAAGCCCTCCCCCGTCGGGTCGTGGTGGCTGTAGATGTGGGTGACCCAGTGCCCCGAGGTGCTCCGGCGCACGTCCATGTGGCGGTAGCCGCGCGCCGGGGACCCGGCCCCCATGTACCCGTGCCCCCCATCTCCGAAGCGGGCCTGGAGCCGGCGACGGAGCTCGCCGCTCACCTGGTCGAGCGCCAGGTTGGAGTCGCCGTAGAAGAACACGCGCACCGGCCCCGCCGCCCGCCCTCGCGCGACGGCCGCGAGCTTCTCCCAGAAGGGCCCGAGCGCCGCGCCGTCCGCGTAGTCGGCGACCGCGGGGACCGGCACGTCGAGCTGATCCTCGTGGCGCCCCGCGTCGAAGACCAGCGGGGCACACGGAGCGGAGTCCGGCGAGCCGGGCGCCGCCGTCGAAGCGGGCGGCGGCTCACCCTCGGCGCTCGGCGCCGCGCGCGCCCCGGCGCGCACCGAGTGACGCCCGGGACGGGGCTCGGGCGGGGTGACGCGGGCGCCCTCGGCAGCCCCGCACCCGGCGGCCGCGAGCGCCGCCGCCAGCGCGAGCGACGTCCCGGCGCGGATCACCGATGAAGTGTCGCACCCTCGTCGCTCGCGGGGCAAGGTTCGCTCGGGGCCCGCCGCCGCGCTACGCCGGCAGCGTCAGAGGCTCGTGAAGCACGGGGTCGGCGAGGCGCAGGACGGCCGGCGCCCCTCCGCAGGGGGTTGCACGTCCGCCGCGTACGAGTTCAGCGCGGCGAGCAGCGCGCCGCTCGTCGGGACGCGGCGCACGAGCTCGGCCAGGAACCGCCCGACCACGCGCCCGTGGGTGAGCACCTCGCGGTTGGTGCCCAAGACCAACAGCGGGCTCGTCTCCGCGGCGGGGAACATGCGCGGGATCTCCTCGGCCCAGCCGTCCGGATGGACGACGGTCCCCGCCTCGGCGCGGAGCGGCGCGCGGAAGTGGAGCGCGCTGTTGCACGAGTAGAGCCAGAGGACCTGCCGCCGATCGTTGCCCGCGGCGTCGCGGCCGAACGCCCCCGCGCGGCGAGCCTGGTGCAGATCGGCGGCCCCGCCCCGGACGAGCTTCATCCGCTCCCCCGGGCGCACGCTCTCCCCGAGGAACGCCGGACCCTTGTACAGCCACTCGAGGCCCGCCTCGGCGACGACGGGGAAGACCACGGGACGCCGCCCGCCGCGGCGCGCGGCCTCGAAGTAGTGGCGGGCGTAGTCGCGGAAGACGAACCCGCGGGGATCGAACGCCAGCTCGCGAACGACGGGCTCGCCGGGCAGCGCGGCCGCGCGCACCTCCACGACCGGCGCGACGGCGTAGGCGCCCATGCGGAAGTAGTCCGTCGCGTGCGCGAAGGCGGGCCCTCGCCCGTGCCGGGAGTGGCCCGAGTAGATCGTGACGTCGTCACCGAGCGCGCCGACGAAGTCCTCGCGGGTGCGCAGGACTCGCACGCGGAACGTGGTGGGGGAGGCGCCCGCGCGGCGCTCCTCCAGCTCCAGTCGGTGCGCCGCGTCGCGCGGCCGCCGCGCGCCCGGCTCGCGCTCCCACGCGCCGATCCTCCACGTGACGTCGCCGGCGCGCAGCGCGTCCTCGCCGGCGGGCGCCTCGGGGAGCCGCGCGGCTCCCGCCTCGCGCACGAGCGCTCGCACGAGCTCTTCGCGTAGCGCCCGGCGGTGGCGCGGCTGTCGGAGCGGGCTCTCGTAGCCGGCCACCAGCGTCACGGTGACGACGCCGTCCTCGGCGAGCGCCGCGTGCCAGGACGCGAGCTCTCGCTCGACGGGCGGCGTGGAGTCCATCGGGACGCGCTCGCTCGCGCGCGCAGCCGGGAGCAGCCCCAGAGACGCCACGACCGACCCGATCGACGCCACCCGACGAGCTGCCGCGCACACCACGCAGCTAGTTTAGCGCGAGACCGCGCCCGGGCGAAGCTGCTCGCGGGGGACCGCGCCGACGACGATCCGGGGATGCAGTCCGTCGGGACGCAGCTCCCGTCCATCGTGATGCAGCTGCTCTGCGAACGCCGGCTTCACGAGCAGTCGAGCTTGTCCGAGGGCTGGCTGCGCGAGGCGCTCGTGCCGCCGGTGGATGCGCGCGAGGGGATCCCCCGGCAGGTCGCGCGGCTTCGTCGGAGGACGTCCGGGCCGTGGTTGGAGTACCCATGGGAAGCGCCCGCGGTCGTGAGGACGCCGGCCGAGTCCAGCCGGCCCAGGCGGCGGGATCGGGGCGCGGAGCGCCGCCCCGGCCCTCACGGCGGCGGCGGGATGATGCGCAGCTCCTCGGCGCCCGGCGCGTCGCTCGCGGGGACGGCGCGCTTCGCCAGCTCCTCCCAGCTCGGGACCCCCGCCGCGATCCACGCGAGGTAGTCCTTCGCCCGCTGGTGGACGAAGCGGTAGTGATCACCGTGGTGCCCGCGGGTGTGCAGGACGACGCTCCGCTCGTCGAAGGGCAGGGCTCGGAGGTTCGACGTGAAGTGACCGGTCACGTAGTCGAAATACTCCTCGGCGTTCGAGAGGTAGAGTACCCGGACGGGGAGCCGGGATCGCCGGGCGAACGCGGCGAGGTCGGTGAGCGCGCGATCCTGCGTCAGGTCACCGCGGACGGCCAGCACCCGCCCGGTCGCCCACAGCGCAGCGAGCCGCCTGAACTGCTCGGGGTCGGTGAGGAAGCTCGGGACGCCCACGCGCGCGTCGCGCGCGCGGAGGCGCTGGAGCCTCGCGTGCACCTCGGCGCGCGCCTCGTCGTACACGCGCAGCCGCCGCTTTCGGAGCGCTGGGTCCGGCCACCGCTCCTCCAGCCTCCGCGCCACCGAGCGCCGCGCGCCGAACGCCCACGCGTCGACCAGCTCTCCCGCGCTCGACGTGCTCGTGAAGAGCACGCCGTACACCTCGTGCAGATCGACGATCGCCTGATCGAAGTCGACGAGGACGAGCACCTCCGGTCGCGCCCAGCCGGCTAGGAGGTAGTTCTGCTCCGCGCCCACTCCGAGCTGAATCCCCCCTAGCCCCTCGATGGTGGGGCGGTAGAGGTGGTGGTGCTGCTCGTTCGAGACGTAGTAGTGACGCTCGCGAGTGAGCGCCCGAGGGGGCGGATCCGCGCGCACGCCGTGGAGCGCCGCGCTCAGGTCCGGTTCGAGCGGGGAGGGGTCGGCGGGCGGCGGCAGCGACGCGGTCGTCGCCGCCGCCGCTGGAGGGGCCGCCGCGGGAGACGACGCGCCGTCGCCCGAGGACGCGGCCGCGCTCGGCGCCTCCCGCGAGGGCGCGACGCCGCCGGTGTCCGTCGCGGTCGGGCGCTCGGCGCCGCGACCGTCCTGGGTGGCGCACGCGGCGAGACGCAGCGCGAGCGCGAGCGCCGACCACCTCACCCGAGCGCGGGCCATTCGGGTTGATATTTCAGCCGAGCCGGGAGACCACGGACAACTTCGCGGCCGGCCCGGCGCGCAGGGCGCGGCGGCCGCGGCGGGCCGCGCGTTTCTTGGCGAGCCGAGCGCCGCGGGCCACGATCCTGGACGGTGTCTCGCTCCGGCTCGCCCCTCGCTGCGCTCGCGCTCGCGGCGCTGGTGGTGGCCGCCGCGGTCGGCGCGTGCCAGCCCGGCCGGCGCCGCGAGGGCACGGCGGACGCCCCGGGCAGCGCCGCGACGACCGCCGCGACGGCGCCCCACGCGAGCGCCAGCGGGGCCGGTCCCGGAGAGGCCGCGAGCGCGGCCACGGTCGCGGCGGCGTTCCCCGCGCAGCACGGGACGGATCCGGCGGCCGGGGACCCGCCCGGCCCGGCGCCGCCCTCGCGTTGCCCGCCGGAGATGGCGCTCGTCGGTGGGACGACGTGCGTCGATCGGTGGGAGGCGAGCCTCGTCGACGAGGCCGGCGAGCCGTGGTCTCCGTACCACGCGGTCGGCGCGAGGAAGGTGCGCGCCGTCAGCCGTCCGGGCGTCGTCCCGCAAGCCCACATCGGGGCGGCGGACGCCGGTAGGGCGTGCGTCCGCGCGGGCAAGCGCCTGTGCACGACGGCCGAGTGGATCCTGGCGTGCCAGGGCGCGGAGAAGCCGCCGCGCGCGTATCCGTACGGCCCCAAGAAGGTCGCCGGCACGTGCAACGTGGAGCGGGCGGAGCACCCGGTGACGCGCGTCTTCGGCAAGCACCTGACCGACAGCGTCGCGCTCAACTCGCCCCGCCTGAACCAGCTCCCCGACTCCGTGGCCCGCACGGGCGAGTTCTCGAGCTGCGCCACGCCCGAGGGCGTGATGGACCTGCACGGCAACCTCCTCGAGTGGACCCAGAGCACGTACGTGCGCCCCCTCGGGATGGGCGGACACTACGTCGACGGCGTCCGCAACGGCGTCGGTTGCAGCAACGTCACGAGCGCGCACGACCCGAAGTACCACGACTTCTCGACCGGCTTCCGCTGCTGTCAGGCGCCGGATCCGGAGGCCGCGCCCGCGCCGGGGCCCGCGCCGGCGGGGGCCGCCGGCGCGGACGCCGGCCGCGACCCGCCGGGGATGCGGAGCTTCGTCGACCCCACCGGGAAGCTGCCCTCGGTCCAGCCGCCGCCGTTCGAGTCCGCGTCCGCGAGGTGCCCGGTCGACATGGTGCACGTCGAGGCGCTGCGCTGCGCGGAGCCGGTCCAGCGCTGCAAGCGCTGGCTCCCGCGGCTCTCGGTGGGACAGAAGATCTCGTGCGCCGAGTTCGAGGAGCCGACGACGTGCACGGGCGCCCGGCGCCAGCTGAGCTACTGCATCGACCGGTTCGAGTTCCAGCCCGACGGCTACCAGCTCCCCCTGACCCACGTGAACTGGAGCGAAGCGCAGAACCTGTGCCGCGCGATGGACAAGCGGCTGTGCTTCGAGGACGAGTGGGAGCTCGCCTGCGAGGGACCCGACGCGCTGCCCTATCCCTACGGCTACGTGCGGGACGGCGCGCGGTGCAACCACGACTTCCCCGAGGAGCAGCTCGTCACGAGCGACCACGATTTCATCGATCGTCGTGTCGCGCGCGACGCGCTGCCCGGATGCCGGAGCCCGTTCGGGGTGTTCAACCTGGTGGGCAACGTGGACGAATGGACGACCCGCTACCAGCGCAGCCCGCCGCGCCGCGCGATCCTGCGCGGGGGCTGGTGGCTCATCGGCCGCAACCGCTGCCGGGCAGCGACGGACAACCACAGCGAGCTCTACGCTGGAGTGCAGACCGGTTTCCGCTGTTGCCGCGCGCCTCGTTGAGCGCGGCCGCGACCGCTGCGCGCAGCGCCGGGCGGCGGGGCGCCGCTCACGGCGCCGCGGGCAGATCCCCGAACGCGCGGAGCGCCGCCTCCGCCACCTCGCGCCCGTGCTCCTGCACGAAGTGCCCCGCGTGCGGCAGCTCGAGCGGCGGCGGACACCCCCGGATCACCTTCGCCAGCGCGTGCATGGCGCGCGCGCCGAGGACCGGGTCCTGCAGGCCGATGGCGAGGAAGCTCTGGCCCTCCCACCGCTCGGAGAGGAACGCCCCGGCGCGCCGGGACACCTCGGCACCCTCCATGTCCGGGGTCACCGGGACGAGCTCGGGGAAGCGCCGCGCGCCAGCCCGGTACCGGGCGTCGGGGAACGGCGCGGCGTAGGCCGCTGCCTCGGCGTCGCTGAGCCCGGGCGCGCCTCGCTGCATCAGGCTCGCGATGTCGAAATCGGGCTGCGACGCCACGAACGCCTTCCACGCCTCGAAGCCGGGGCCCGGAGACAGCCCGACGCCGAGCCCGGTGTTCATCACGAGCAGGCGATCGATGCGGCCGGGGAGGTCCATCGGGAGGGTGAGCCCGAGCAGCCCGCCCCAGTCCTGCACCACGAGCGTGAGCCGACGCAGATCGAGGCGCTCGACGAACGCGAGCAACAGCGCGCGGTGGAACCCGAACGTGTAGACGGCGTCGTCCACCGGCTTGTCCGAGCGCCCGAAGCCGAGCAGATCCGGCGCCACGACACGATGGCCCGCCGCCGTGAACACCGGGATCATCTTCCGGTAGAGGTAGCTCCACGTCGGCTGCCCGTGCAGGCAGAGCACGGCGCGACCGCTCACCGCGCCGGCCGGCGCCGCGTCGACGTAGTGGACGCGAAGCCCCTCATGGCCGGCCAGATCGTCGACGTAGTGCGGCTCGAACGGGAAGTCCGGGAGGTGCGAGAACCGATCCTCCGGGGTCCTCACGGCTTCGATGGCGGGGGGCATCTCGTGGCTCCTCTCGGCGGGGGGACGGCGCGGGCGGGGAGCGTACGCTCGCGACCGCCCCGCACCAAACCGCGCGCCACGGCGCGGAGGACGGCGCGGCGCCTCACCCGAGCCGCACCTCGACGGTGAACACCTCGTCCGGCCGCGGTGACGGACCGGGCTCGACCGTCGCGCGCGTGCGGTTCAACCCGAGGAGCGCCTCGAGGACGGCGACGGTGAGCTCCTGGTACGCTCGCGCCAGGAGCGGCGGGTGGTCGCGGTACTCGACGCGCACCCGGCGCTCGTCGACCCAGCGCGCGGTGAGCGTGCCCGTCCGGTGGGTCATCGACCACATCTTCGGCAGCGCGAGGAAGAGCATCCCCGGCGTCACGTACCGGAGAAAGACCCGGTAGAACCTCTGGATCGCCGCCGCCGACTCCTCGACGAGGAGCGCGCGCCAGCGCGCGTCGTCCCCCAGCGTGGACCGCGCCGTGTCGAGCACCTCGACGATGAGGCGCTCGTCGACCCACGCCTCGGGGCTGGCGCCGTCGAGCGCGGCGCGGGCGGCGCGGGTGAGACGCTTGCGCACCCGGTCGAGCTGCCCGTGCCGCTCGAGCGCGGTCCGCAGGTGCGCGAGGAAGGGTCCCCGCGCGCTCGCGACCACCGGCTCCGATCTCGCCTCCAAGCGGACGAGGATAGCCCGGATCGGGGGTGGAGCGTCAGCCCCCCGCCCCGACCACGGCCACGCGCGTCCGGAGCGGCGCCGCGTCGCGAGCGGCCACGAGCACGCGGGCGCCGGGCAGCTCGGCCGCGACGCGCGCGGCGAGCCGGGGCAGGTAGCCTCGCTCGCTCCCGGTGTGGTCACACACGAAGACGCTCGTCCCGTCCGCGACGCGAGCGAGGACATCGTGATGGCGCAACTCCCCGCTCACGACGAGGTCCACGCCGCCCACGCGCTCGAGGACGCCACCACCTGCCCCCGCGCAGAGCGCGATCCGTGACACGGGCTCGCCGGCGGTGTGGCGCGCCGCAGCCGCCACCCGCAGCTCCGCGACGCCGAGGTGCGCGGCCAGACGATCCGCGAGCTCGCCGACCGGCGCCGGCGCCGCAAGCGTGAGGCGTCTCCCCTGCCCTGCCTCGGGGCGGCCCGCGAGGGGTGCGAGCGGCTCGCGCTCACCCTCGCCCAGGCCGTCGGCGAGCCAGTCGTTGACGCCCCCGGGCAGGGCGTCGAGCGCCGTGTGCGGCGACCAGACGGCGATCCGATGCGCGAGGGCGGCCTGCACCACCCGCTCGATCGCCGTCCTGCGCGTGACGCGCGTGAGCTTCGCGAAGATGAGAGGGTGGTACGCGACGATCAGCTCGGCGCCCGCGCTCGCCGCCTCCTCGAGCACCGCCTCGGTGAGGTCAATCGTGAGCACCACGGTGGACACCGGGCGCGGCTCGAGCGGCTCGACGAGCAGCCCGACGTTGTCCCAGCTCTCGGCGAGCCCCAGGGGGATGGCGGCTTCGAGCCGCTCCACGGCGGCCGCGAGGACGAGGGCGGTGGGCATCCCACACAGGGTACACGCCGGAGACCGCGACCGGGACGGGCCCGGCGCGCGGGGAGAGCCCCGACGCCTGTCCCCCGGGTGCGTTCGCGCTAGACACGCGGTCCATGACCGCGCCTCGTCCGTCGTTCCTCGCGCGCCTCGGGCTCGCGTTCCGGGCGTTCCTGCGCGCGCTCGCGGGCGAGCCCGAGCCGTCCGCCCTCCCGCCGGCGCCCGAGAGCGCGCCGCCCTCACGCCGCGCGCTCGCCGACGCGGACGATCTCGCGCAGCGACCGACCGAGATCGCGCCGGCGCCGGTCCCCCGCGCGCCGGAGGGCGACCTCGCCGCCGCGCACGCCGCCGGGGCCCTCGGGCTGCTCGCGCTCCTGCAGCGCGAAGGGCGCCTGATCGATTTCCTGGAGCAGGACGTCACCACGTTCTCGGACGAGGACGTGGGCGTGGCCGCCCGCGTCGTGCACGAGGGCTGTCGCCGAGCGCTCCGCGCGCACGTCACGTTCGCTCCCATCCGCCCGGAGGAGGAGGGCACCCGGCTGACGCTCGAGGCCGCCCACGACGCGCGCGCCATCAAGCTCACCGGCGCGGTGGGCCAGCCGCCGCACACCGGCACGCTGCGACACCGCGGGTGGCGCGCGACGCGCGCCGAGCTGCCGCGCCCGGTCGGAGGGCACGACCCTCGCGTCGTCGCGCCGGCGGAGCTCGAGCTCGAATGAGCGCGCGCCACACCGTCGGCGTCGATCTCGGCACGACCCACACGGCGCTCGCGTGGGCGCGGCCCGAGGCCGAGGGCGCGACGCCGGAGGTGCTGGCCATCCCGCAGCTCGTGGGGCCGGGGCAGCTCGAGGTGAGGCCGCTCTTGCCGTCGTTCCTGTGGCTGCCGGAGGCGAGCGAGGGACCGCAGCCGCTGCCGTGGGATCCGGGGCGGCGTCACGTCGTCGGAGAGCTCGCGCGCGCGCGCGCCTCGGAGGCGCCAGGACGCGTGGTGGCGAGCGCCAAGAGCTGGCTCTCGCACTCGGGCATCGATCGGCGCGCGCCAGCGTTGCCCGCGGGGGCGCCCGAGGGCGTGGAGCGCGTCTCACCCGTCGAGGCGAGCTTCCGCTACCTGGACCACCTGGTCGAGGCGTGGGCGGCGGCGTTCCCCACCGAGGCGCCGCTCGGCGAGCAGGACGTGCTGCTCACGGTCCCCGCGTCGTTCGACGCCGTGGCGCGCGAGCTCACCGTCGAGGCGGCGTACGCCGCCAGCCTCGACTCCGTGTCGCTGCTGGAGGAGCCGCAGGCCGCGCTGTACGCCTGGCTCGGGGCGACGCCGAGGTGGCGCGAGCTCCTCGCGCCCGGGGACGTGGTGCTCGTGCTCGACGTGGGTGGCGGCACGACGGACTTCTCGGCGATCCAGGTGCGGGATCGGGGAGGAGAGCTCGAGCTCCATCGGGTCGCCGTCGGCGACCACATCCTCCTCGGCGGCGACAACATGGACCTCGCTCTCGCCGAGCTGGCGAGGCGCAAGCTGGCCGCCGCGGGGCACGCGCTGGATCGCGCCGAGGTCGCCGGGCTGGTGTTCGGGGTGAGGGCGGCGAAGGAGCGGCTGCTCGGTCCGTCACCGCCGGAGCGGGTGCCGCTGGCGGTGGCTTCGCGGGGGGCGCGGCTCGTCGGGGCGACCCGCCGCACCGAGCTCACGCTCGACGAGGTGCGCGGCTCGCTCGTCGACGGCTTCTTCCCGGTGACGGACGCGAGCGCGCGCCCCGCGCAGCGCGCGCGGAGCGGGCTCCTCCAGGTGGGCCTGCCCTACGCGCAGGACGCCGCGGTGACGCGCCACCTCGCGGCGTTCCTGGCTCGCCAGGCCGGCGCCACGGGCGCGGGGCGGTCGCTCCTGCACCCGACGCACGTCCTCTTCAACGGTGGCGTCGTGAAGGCGGCGGCGCTGCGCGAGCGGCTGGTGTCGGTGCTGGACTCCTGGCTGGTCGCCGACGGCGGGCGCCCGGTGCGCGTGCTCCCGAACGCGGATCCCGATCTGGCGGTCGCGCGGGGCGCGGCGTGGTACGGCCTCGCGCGGGCGGGCCGCGGGCTGCGGATCCGAGGCGGCACCGCGAGGGCACACTACGTCGGGATCGAGAGCCCCGCGCCGGCGGTCCCGGGACTCGAGCCGCCTACGGTCGCGCTCTGCGTCGCGCCCTTCGGCATGGAGGAGGGCACGCGCGCCGATCTGCCGCCGCTCGAGCTCGCCGTCGTCGTCGGCTCGCCGGTCCGTTTCCGCTTCTTCGGCTCGAGCCTGCGCCGCGGGGACCAGGCCGGCGAGCTGGTGGAGGAGCCAGCGATCGACGCGCTGGAGGAGCTGGCGCCCCTCGAGCTCACGCTGCCCGCGGAGGGGCGCGACGAGGGCGAGATCGTGCCGGTCGCGCTCGCGGCGAGCCTCACCGCCGTCGGCACCCTGCTGCTCGAGGCCGTGCCGCTCGCGCCGCGGGTCGAGGGCGAGCGGTGGAAGATCGAGCTCGGCGTCCGCGAGGCGGGCGCCAGCGGGTGATCGGCGCGACATGACCCAGGCCGTCGGCATCGACCTCGGGACGACCCACACCGTCGTGGCCCACGCCCCCGGCGGCGGCGCCGAGGTGTGGCCGGTGCCGCAGCTCGTCTCGGCGACAGAGCGAGGCGCGCGGGAGCTCCTCCCGAGCGTGCTCTACGCTGCGGCCGACGTGACCGAGCACGCCGATCCCTGGCGCGAGGCTCCGTGGTGCGTCGGGGTGCACGCGCTCGCGCGGGGGCGCGAGGTGCCGGGCCGCGCGGTGGCGAGCGCGAAGAGCTGGCTCTGCCACGACGCCGTCGACCGCCGGGCGCCGATTTTACCCTGGGGGGGCGAGGAATCGGCGGCGCGCTTGTCGCCGGTCGAGGCGAGCGCGCGCGTGCTGGCGCACCTCGTCGGGACGTGGGACGGCGAAGGTACCCTCGCCGATCGACCGGTCGTGCTCACGGTGCCGGCGTCGTTCGACGCCGTCGCGCGCGAGCTCACGCTCGAGGCGGCCGCCCTGGCGGGGCTGGGCACGGGACGAGCGGCGCTCCGCCTGGTCGAGGAGCCGGTGGCCGCGTTCCACGCGTGGGCGGCGGCCGCTGGCGGCGCCGGCGTGCGCGGGCTGCTCGGCGATCGCGAGCGCATCGCGCTCCTGGTCGTCGACGTGGGCGGCGGCACCACCGACCTGACGCTCCTCTCCATCGAGCGCGAGGGCCGCCAGGCGCGGGTCGAGCGTGTGGCGGTGGGGCGCCACCTCCTGCTCGGCGGCGACAACATGGACCTCGCGCTCGCGCACCTCGTCGAGCCACGGCTGGTGACGCCGCCGGGGCGCCTCGATCCGCGACGCTTCGCCCAGCTCGTCCTCGCGTGCCGGAGCGCCAAGGAGCGGCTCCTCGCCGCCGATGCTCCCGACGGGGTCCCCATCGCGGTGGCCGGGGCGGGATCGTCGCTGGTCGGGGGCACGCTACGCGCGACGGTGTCCGCGGCCGAGGTCCGCCAGGTGGTGCTCGACGGCTTCTTCCCGCTCGAGGGCCTCGAGGCCGAGCCCCGCCGGGCCCGCGTCGGGCTCCGCCGCCACGATCTCCCGTACGAGCACGACCCCGCCATCACGCGCCACGTCGCCAGCTTCCTCCGGCGACACGCGCGCGACGCGCCGCCCTCCGCGCTCCTGTTGAACGGCGGCCCCTTCCGCGCGCCCCACCTCGTCGAGCGCGTCGTCGAGGCGGTGACCGCGCTCACCGGGCGGCGGCCGGAGGTCCTCGACGGCTGCGACCCGGATCGCGCCGTGGCGCTCGGCGCGGTCGAGTACGGCCGCGCCGTCGAGGGGGGCCGCCCGCTGGTGGGGGGGGGCTCGCCGCGCTCGTACTGGGTGGGCACCGCGGCGCGCGACGGGCGCGCGCACGCGGTGTGCGTGGTGCCGCGCGGCGCGAAGGAGGGCGCTCGCCACCGGGCGGCCGAGCGCGCGCTCCTGCTCCGCGTCGGGGCGCCGGCTCGGTTCGAGCTCTACGCGAGCGACGTGGGACACGAGCGTACGGGGGACGTGGTCGCCGTCGATCCCGAGCGCCTCGCCCCGCTGCCGCCCGTCACGGCGAGCTTCGCCGGCGCCGGCGAGCGGGGAGAGCGCGAGGTGCGGGTCGTCGTGGAGGGCGAGCTCAGCGCGGTCGGCACGCTCGAGCTCGCGTGCGTCGAGGCCACGCCGCGTGCCGGCGCGTCCCCGCGGCGGTTCCGTCTGGCGTTCGAGATCCGGGGTCCGTCGTCCGACCACGACGCGGACCCGGCGACAGACGAAGGGCCCGCGTCGCTGGTCGCGAGCGCCGCTGCACACGACTCGCTGCGACCACCCGTCGCGATGGCGCCCGCGGCGCGGCGCGACGAGGCCCAGCGCGGCGCGACGCTCGGCCCGGAGCGGTCGGCGATCGAGCGCGCGTTCGCGCACGACGCGCCGCCTCGCGCGGTGAAGGAGCTCCTCCGCGACCTCGAGCGCGCGCTCGGCGAGCGCAAGGAGTGGTCGCTCGAGACGTGCCGGGCGGTCTTCGATGCGGTGGCCGAGCACCAGGCCGCGCGGCGCCGGAGCCCGGACCATGAGCGGGTGTTCTGGTTGCTCGCGAGCTTCGGCGTCCGCCCCGGCTTCGGCCACCCGCTCGACGCGGATCGGGTGCGACGGCTCGCGCGGAGCCTCGGAGAGTCGGTCGCGCACCCCGGCGAGGCGCGGAGCTGGGAGCAGCTCTTCATCGCGCTCCGGCGCGCCGCCGGCGGGCTCGACGAGCGCGCACAGGTGGCGCTGCGCGACCGCTACGACCCGTTCCTCGCTCCCGCCGAGGCGGGGCTCAAGCGACCGAAGGGGCTCAAGCCGCTCGCGCTCGACGAGCTGCTCGCCGCGATGTCGTGGCTCGAGCGCGTGCCCGCCGAGCGGCGCGCGGAGCTCGGCGGGTGGGTGCTCGAGCGGACGTGGACCCGGCGCGATCCGAGGCTCTGGGCCGCGCTCGGGCGCCTCGGCGCGCGTGTGCCGACCTACGCGAGCCTCCACCACGTGGTGGCGCCGCGCGTCGTCGAGACCTGGCTGGACCACCTGCTGCGCGAGCGCTGGGGCGAGCTCCCGACCGCCGCGCGCGCCGCCGTACAGCTCGCGCGCCGCACCGGCGACCGCGCCCGGGACGTGAGCGACGCCACGCGCGCCGAGGTCGCGAGGGCGCTGGAGCGGGCGGGCGCGCCCGCCGCGTGGGTCGCGTGCGTGCGCGACGTGGTGGCGCTCGAGGAGGCGATGGCCCGCGACTTCCTCGGTGAGGACGTCCCGGTGGGACTACGCCTGGCCGGCGGCGCGTGAGGCGAGCTCCGAGGCATCCGCGGCGGGCGCCGCCGAGCGCCGAGCCGGACGAGGCGCGCCGCGCGGGGCGCCGACGGCTCGCGCGCGCCCCGGCTCAGCGGAAGCCGGCGCGGAGCGCCGCCAGCAGCGGATCGCGCTGGCCGGCCGGGGCCGAGGGGAGGTGCCCCTCGTTGATCGTCCACACGATCGCGCCGCCGATCCCGCGCTGCTTGGCCCACGCGCCCTTCGCGAGGATGGACTCGGCGTCCTCGTACGAGACGTAGGTGCAGCCCAGGGCGCCGCGCGGGCTGGAGTAGGCGAGCCACGGGACCTGGGCGATCGAGTCCCAGCTCCGCGCGGCGGGCTCGAAGTAGGCGCCCATCAGCGTGGCGTAGCCGAGCTGGTTGTCGTCGGCTTCGAAGGACGCCGCGCCGACCACCTGGCGCGGCGCCGTCACCGGTGAGCCGTAGCAGATCCCGTAGAAGCCGATCCCGAGGCCGAGGCGCGCGGCCGGCACGCCCGCCGCGACGTAGGCGTCGATGCTGCTCTCGATGGAGGTGGGGTGCGACGCGCCCTCGCCGTGGAGCGGCGAGGAGTGCCAGCTCTCCCAGCCCGGCCAGTTGCCGGCCATCCCCACGCCATAGCTCATCAGGTTGAGCTGATCGACGTTGGCCGCGAGCGCGGCGTGCTCGCTCGACGGCACCTCGAAGTTCACGTTGATGGGCTGGATGGGCACCGTCAAGGTCAGCGCGGGCCGCGCCGCGCGGAGCGCCGCGGCGAGCGCGGTGAGCGCCGGGAGCTCCGCTGCCGGCAGCGGCTCCCAGTCCAGATCGAGGCCGTCGAAGCCATGTCGATCGACGAGCGCGAGCAGGTTCTGCACGAAGGTGGCGCGGATCGCCGGCTGCGCGGCGGCGACGAACGGGTCGTGGGTCCCCGCGCCACCGACCATGAGGATGGCCTGGGCGCCAGCGGCGTGCGCGCGCTGGACGATCTCGGTGGCGAAGGCGGCGCCGCTGCTCCCGAGGTAGAATTCGTCGTCGAGCGTACCGTCGCTCCGGGGCAGTGCGGCGCCGACCGCGAGGTGGGTGAGCGCGCCGAGGTCCACCTCGCTGAGCGGAGCGAGCGCCTGCTGGTACCCTGGATAGTACCCCATGACCCAGAGCCCGGGCCCTGCGTCGCCCCCGCCGCCGGTACCCCCAGCCCCAGCGGTACCTCCCGCGCCGGCGCTCGCGGCCCCGCCCGCGCTCCCGCCGGAGCCCGCCGTGCCCCCCGCGCCCGACGCGCCCCCGGCTGCCCCGCTGCCGGACGTGCCCCCGCTGCCGGACGCGCCCCCGCTGCCGGACGTGCCCCCGCTGCCGGACGTGCCCCCCGCGCCGCCCGCGGGATCGCCGCCCGACGCGGGCCCGTCTGCGCCCGAGTCGGTGGCGGAGCCGGGCCGTGACCCCGCGGCGCCCGCCTCGGCGCAGCCACCCAACGCCACCGCGACCACCCACCACCCTCGGCGCCGACGCATGGGGAGAGTCTGCCGCCGCGGTGCGGGCTGCGCAATTGGCCCCGCGGGGGGCCCCGTTCGGCGGTCTCGCCCCAGCCCGGCCACCGCGGCGGCCCGCGGCACCGGTGGCCGTGCTAGCAGCCCGTGCGCCGTGACCCACGACGCCTGGCTGCTCGACTGCGACGGGACGCTCTACCTGGCGAGGCCCGTCCGGCTCGCGATGGCGGCGGCGCTCGCCCTGGGCGGGTGGTCCGCGATCCCGGTCCTGCGCAGCTTTCGCCGGGAGCACGAGCGGATCCGGCACGAGGGCGCCGAGGCCGAGTCGCCGTTCGAGCTGCAGGTCCGCCGCACCGCGGAGGTGACGGGCGCCCCGCCCGAGCGCGTCCGCTCCATCGTCGAGGAGTGGATGGTCGAGCGGCCGCTCCCCTGGCTGCGGCGGTTCGCGCGGACTGCGCTCCTCGGAGAGCTTCGTACGCACAGGGCGGCGGGCGGGCACGCCGCTCTCGTGAGCGACTACCCCGCGCTCCGCAAGCTCGAGGCGCTGGGTGTCCGGGAGCTCTTCGACGTGGTCGTCGCCAGCGGTGAGCCGGGCGGGCCAAGCCGACTCAAGCCGAGCCCGGACGGCTACCGCCTCGCGGCCGAGCGCCTCGGCGTCGAGCCCGGACGCTGTCTCGTCATCGGCGATCGCGACGACGCCGACGGCGCGGCCGCCCGCGCGCTGGGGATGGCGTTCCGGCTGGTGTGAGCGGCCGCGCGCGCCCCGGGTCGCGCCGTCGAGGGCGCCCCGCGGGCAGCGGCCTCGGGCGCCGAGTCGTCCCCGCGGGGGCTCACGTCCAGACGAACCGGACGGGCACCTCGATCGCAGGCTCGAGGCTGAGCCGCACCGGGCAGGTGTGCGCGGCGTGCTCGAGCGCGGCGCGCGCCTCGGGGCCGTAGGTGACGCCCGGGAGCTCCAACTCGACCGGCAGGCGGGCGATGCGGCGCGGCGGCTCCGTCGTCATGTGCTTCTCGACGCGGGAACGTACCCCGGGGAGCTCCGCCAGGCTCTCCCGGCGAGCGCGCAGGGCCATGGTCGTCAGCATGCAGGTGACGAGCGCCGTCGCGACGAGGTCCGTCGGCGAGAAGCTCGCGCCCCGCCCCTGGTTGTCGAGGGGCGCGTCCGTCGCGAGGCAGACCCCGGATGGGCCGTGCGTCGCGGTGCAGTGGAGGTCGCCGTCGTAGACGGAGGTGATCTCGACCATGCGGGGAGTCGAGCACAGGGCCCCGACCGGAGCCAGCGGGCCTCCGCGCGCACCCCGAAAGCGCCGCGGCCGGCGCCGCCCCGCGAGAGGGCGGCCCGGCCGCTGGGAGCACGCGCGGGGGGCGCGTCAGTTGTTGCGGGGCCGCGTCTCCGTCCACGCCGACGCGGGGTTGCGCACCAGGTTGCGATCCCAGTTCCAGATGACGCGCTGGTAGGGACGCGAGATGTAGTGGAACGGCGCGACCAGGATGTGCACCAGGCGCGTGAACGGGAAGACCGCGATGATGAGGAAGGCGTTCACGATGTGCAGCTTGATCGCGAAGGGCATCGCCGCGACCGCCGTCGCCTCGGGCCGGAAGAGGAAGATCGACCAGAGGTAGGGGCTCAGGTCGGCGGCGAACCACGAGGCACCCCAGCGGTGGGCGTAGCCGATGTAGAGGCCGGCGCCCGTCTGCACGAGCAGCATGAGCTCGATGACGATGTCCATGTTGTTGGTGACCATCTTCACCCGCGGGTTCGTCAGCCGGCGGTAGATGAGGCCGACCAGCCCGACGAGCACCGAGATGCCGAACGCGAAGGCGGTCACCTGCAGGACGAGCAGCCTCACCGGGTTGGAGTTCCAGGCGAGGATCCCGCTCGGGATCAGGAAGGCCGTCAGGTGGCCCAAAAACACGACGAGGATGCCGAAGTGGAACGGCACCGACGCCCAGAACAGCGCGCGGCCCTCCAAGAACTGCGACGAGAGCGACGACACCTTGAAGCCCGTCGCGCGGTACCGGTAGATCGTCCCCACCAGGAAGATCGCGAAGGCGATGTACGGCAGGCCGACGAACAAGAACAGGTTCGATGCGTCCATGAAACTACCTCTCAGGCGGTTGGGCCGCAGGGCCCGCAGGATTCGATGTCCATCTCGGTGTCGAGCGCGCGCTCGAAGCTGCCCTCCTGGGCGACGGGCAGGCGGCGCGTCTGGATCGTGAAGTCGCGCTTCAGCATGTGGCGGAGCGCCTCGAGCGCGTAGCGGTACGCGGTGCGCTGCTCGTGCTCGGCGTACTCGATCAGCGTCTTGTGATGCTTCCGGTAGACCTCTTCCTTCTTCACGAGGCGGGTCGGGTCGAACTCCCGCAGCATGTTCTCGAGGGCGGGAGCCAGGATCACGGTGACCAGCTCCGTCCGCACCTCGCCGTCCGGCAGTCGCCCGAGCAGGCGGAGGACGTTCGGGAGGTGGTCCGGCAGCTCGCCGCCGCAGTCGACGCCCTGCTCGCGGTGCTCGCGCACGAGCCCCGCGAGGAGCGCGCCTCGCTTGTAGTCCTCGCCGAACAGCGTGTAGCCGAGGTCGAGGGTAGCGATGGGCTGGATGTCGAAGGTGCGGACGTGCAGCTCGGCGAAGGCGTCCGACGCGAGGCCCCCGACGACCGCGAGGAATGCGTCGAGCGCCTCGGCGGCGTCCGGGTAGCCGGGCCGGAGGACCTCCGCCGTGCGCCGGATCTCCTGTGCGCGCGCGGGGCCCGGGCGGTCGAAGACGACCGCCAGGGCCTCGTACAGGGGGAGCCGATCGGTCACGTCACATCCCTCGCGCGGGCGTCTCGCGGAAGCCGAAGCCGGTCGAGCCGCGGCGGTCGCCCACGAACTCGAGCATCTCGTGGGCCTGCTCGCGGTGCGCGGGCGGGATCACGAAGCGGTCGTTGAACTTCGCGAGCGAGGTCAGGTAGTACACGTCCTCGGCCTGCAGCTCAGTGAGGTTCACGTCGGCCAGCACCTTGCGCGCCTTGGCCTCGTCCACGTCACCGACGGTCTTCCACCGGCGATAGATGCGGATGGCCATCAGCTTCTTGATGCGCTCTGCCATCGCCTTCTCGTCACCGGCCGTGAACATCGCCGCCATGTACTTCAGCGGGAAGCGCGCCTGTTCGACGGTGCCCCACAGCTCCTCGGTGCTGGTGTCGTAGAGCCAGTTGTCCGTCCACGTCTTGGCGATCGGGTTCAGCTTCGCCTTCTGCGCGCCGTCCGTCTCGGTGACGGAGGCCATGACGGGCAGCAGCGGGGGCACGTAGAAGAGCATCGGCAGCGTGCGGAACTCGGGGTGCAGCGGCAGAGCCATCCCCCAGGTCTTCACGAACTTGTACGTCGGCGAGTTCTGCGCGGCCTTGATGGTGGAGTCCGCGATGCCGTTCGCCTTGGCGGCCTGGATGACCTCCGGATCGAACGGATCGAGGATCATCGAGAGCTGCGCGTTCACGAGCTCGGAGTCGGGCACCGCGGCCGTCTTCTCGATCTGGTCCGCGTCGTACAGCATCACGCCGAGGTAGCGGATGCGGCCCACGCATGAGTGCATGCACGCCGGCGCGTACCCCGCCTCGAGGCGCGGGTAGCAGAGGATGCACTTCTCGCTCTTGCCCGTGTGCCAGTTGTAGTAGCTCTTCTTGTAAGGGCACGCGGTCACGCACATGCGCCAGGCGCGGCACACCTTCTGGTTGATGAGGACGATGCCGTCCTCACCGCGCTTGTAGATCGCGCCCGACGGGCAGGACGCCACGCAGCCCGGGTTCAGGCAGTGGTTGCAGATGCGCGGGAGGTAGAAGAAGGCCAGCCGCTCGAGCTCGAACATCGCCTGCCGCTCCGCCGGGGAGAGGCCCGCCATGTTCGGGTCGTTGCGAGCGTAGTCCGGCGTCCCGCTGAGGTCGTCGTCCCAGTTCGGGCCCATCTTCACGTCGATCGGCTCGCCGGTGATCATCGACACCGGGCGGGCAGTGGGCTGGTCGTCGCCGGGGGGAGCCTCGATGAGGTTCAGGTAGTTGTACGTGAAGGGCTCGTAGTAGTCCTCGATCGTGGGGAGGTACGGGTTGTGGAAGATGTTCCCGAGACCCTTGCCCTTCCCGGCGCCGCGGAGCTGGATCGTGCCGTCCTGGTTCCGCTCCCAGCCCCCCTTGTAGATGTCCTGGTTCTCCCACTTGCTCGGGTACCCGGTACCCGGCTTCGTCTCCACGTTGTTCCACCACTGGTACTCGACGCCTTTGCGGTCCGTCCAGATGTTCTTGCAAGCGATCGAGCAGGTGTGACACCCGATGCACTTGTCCAGGTGAAAGACCATCGAGATCTGGGCTCTGATATCCATGTTCGTATCCTCCCGTGGTCTCAGAAGACGACCTTGGTCATCTTCTTCACGATGACGTGGGTGTCGCGCTGCGGGGCGATGGGGCCCCAGTAGTTGAAGTGATAGGAGAACTGCCCGTAGCCGCCGTTCAGATAGTTCGGCTTCAGGTGGATGCGGGTGAAGCTGTTGTGGCCGCCCGCGCGCCGGTTGCCGCGGACCTGCGACTTCGGGATGCCGACCGTCCGCTCCGGCACGTGGTACACGATGCACACGCCGCGGGGGATGCGCGCCGAGACGGACGCCCGCGCGCAGTACACGCCGTGGTCGTTGTAGACCTCGACCCAGTCGTTGTCCTGGATGCCGAGGGCCTCCGCGTCCTTCTCGCTCAGCCAACACGGCTCGCAGCCGCGCGACAGCGTGAGCATGCGGTGGTTTTCCATGTAGGTGGAGTGGATGTGCCACTTGCCGTGCGGGGTGAGGCAGTTCAGCGTGAGCGCCTCGCCCTGCTTCAGCGTCTCGCGGAGATCGCCGTACACCTCCGGCTTGGGCGAGGGCTTGTACGTCGGGAGGTGCTCGCCGTAGGCGATGTACATCTCCTGGTCGAGATAGAAGTGCTGGCGGCCCGTGAGCGTGCGCCACGGCACCAGACGATCGACGTTGTAGGTGTAGGCGCTGTACGCGCGGCCGTCGTTCATCAGGCCGCTCCAGAGCGGCGAGGTGTTGTAGCGGCGAGGCTGCGCCTGGAGATCCTCGTAGGTGAGGTGCACGTCCTTGCTGCCCTCGCCGAGGTCGGCGAGGCGCAGGCCCGTCTTCTTCTCCATGTTCTCGTAGGCGCGCACGTTGAGCTTGCCGTTCGTGAGCGTGGAGAGGTGGAGCAGGACGTTCGCGGCCTGGTTGTCCTCCTTGAGGGAGGGGTAGACCTTGCCGTCCACGCGCTCGACCGGGTAGTGGTTCGAGGCGATGAGCTCGTCGTACTCGGCCTCGCACATGTAGTGGTTGCCGTGGCCGCCGAGGCCGTTCTTCCGCACGCCCTCGCCCAGCGTGATGTACCGCTCGTAGAGCTTGGTGTAGTCCCGCTCGAAGACGACCATCTTGTGCATCGTCTTGCCGGGGATCGCCTCGCACTCGCCCAGGTACCAGTCCTGGATGGTGGGCTGGGCGATCTCATCCACGCTGTCGTGGGAGAGCGGGGTCGCCACCACGTCCTTGTGGACGCCGGGGAAGTGCTTCTTCGCGACCTCGGCGGTGGCGCGGGCGACCTCCTTGAAGATGTCCCAGTCGGACTTCGCCTCCCACACCGGCGCCACTGCCTGAGACAGCGGGTGGATGAAGGAGTGCAGATCCGTGCTGTTCATGTCGGCCTTCTCGTACCAGGAGGCCGCGGGCAGGACGATGTCGGAGTAGAGCGCCGACGAGTCCATGCGGAAGTTGAGATCCACGATGAGATCCATCTTCCCGGTCGGCGCCGTCTCGTGCCACTTCACCTCCTCGGGGTGGTCCGGCATGTCCTTGCCGATCGTGTTCGAGTGCGTGCCCAGGTAGTGCTTGAGGGCGTACTCGTGGCCCTTCATGCTGCCCATGATGGCGTTGCCGCGCCAGATGAACCACACGCGCGGGAAGTTCTCCGGCGCGTCGGGATCGGCGACGGAGTAGTCGAGCTTCTTCTCGGCGAGCTGCTTGCGGACGTACTCCTTGATCTCGTCGTTCGTCTTGGCGCCGTTCTTCTCGGCGTCCTTGCAGACCTCGAGCGGGTTGCGGACGAACTGCGGATAGAAGGGCATCCACCCCATCCGTACGGAGCGGTAGATGGTGTCGGCCGTGTGGAGCTTCGTCCACTCGTTCTTGGGGACGGCGTTGTACTTCGAGTAGTGGCCGTCGTACCGGTACTGGCAGCTGTTGATGTAGTGCCAGAGCGGCGCCTGCTGCAGCCGGGGCGCGCCGATGTGGTCGCGGGCGAAGGCGATCGCCGCCCACGAGTCGACCGGGGCGAGCTTCTCCTGGCCGACGTAGTGGTTCAGCCCACCGCCGTTGCGGCCGACGCAGCCGGACAGCATGAGCGCCATGGCGCCGGACCGGTACATCAGGTTCGCGTGGTACCAGTGGTTGATGCCGGCGCCGATGATGATCATGCAGCGACCCTTGGTGGTCGCCGCCGTCTTCGCCCACTCGCGGGCGAACTGGAGGACCGTCTTCGAGTCGACGCCCGTGAAGATCTCCTGCCACGCAGGCGTGTACGCGGCGTCTCGATCCGTATAGTCCTTGGGGTAGTCCCCGGAGAGGCCGCGGCTCACGCCGTACTGCGCCATGATCAGGTCGTAGACGGTCGTGACGGCGACCTTGCCGCTCACCGTCTCGACCCAGCGCACCGGCACGCTGCGCACGGCCTGCTTGTCGAGGCCGTACTCCACGAACACCGTCGGGAGCGTCTCGTCACGGTTGTTGAGCAGCGTCAGCAGCGGATCGTAGGCGGAGTCGTCGGCAGCGTTCTCGAACTTCAGGTTCCACTTGCCGGTCTCCTTCTTGTCCCAGCGGTGGCCGACGGTGCCCTTCGGCAGCACGAGCTGGTTGCTGGCTGCGTCGATGTTGACGAACTTCCACTCGCCGTTCTCGGCGTCCTTGTGGGCCTCGAGCTCGTTGGCGCGGAGCAGCCGCCCCGGGCGGTAGTTGTCGCCGTCCTTCTCGAGCTTCACCAGGAAGGGGCTGTCGGTGAACTGCTTGACGTACTCGAGGAAGTACGGCGTCGGCTGGTCGTGGTGGAATTCCTTCAGGATGACGTGGGACACGGCCATCCAGAAGGCGCCGTCGCTGCCGGCGTGGAGCGGGACCCACTGATCCGCGTACTTGCAGACCTGGCTGAAGTCCGGCGAGAAGACGACGGCCTTCGTGCCGTTGTGCCGTGACTCCGCGAAGAAGTGGCAGTCCGGCGTGCGCGTCATGTTGAGGCACGCCCCCATGTCCGCGATCATCTTCGCGTTGTACCAGTCGGCGCTCTCGCACACGTCCGTCTGCTCGCCCCAGATCTCCGGGAAGGCCGTGGGGAGGTCGCAGTACCAGTCGTAGAACGAGAGGTTCGCGCCGCCGAAGAGCTGGAGGAAGCGCGCGCCGGCCGCGTAGGAGAGCATCGACATCGCGGGGATCGGCGAGAAGCCGAACACGCGATCCGGGCCGTATTTCTTCGCGGTGTAGATGTTCGCCGCCGCGATCAGCTCGAGGACGGTGTCCCACGACGCACGGCGGAAGCCGCCCTTGCCGCGGGCCTTCTGGTATGTCTCGCGCTTCTTCGCGTCGCCCTGGAGCGCCTCCCAGGCGGCGAGCGCGTCGCCGCCGGCCTTGCGCTTGGCGGCCTCGAAGGCGTCGAGCAGCGCGCCGCGGATCAGCGGGTACTTGATGCGCAGCGGGCTGTAGAGGTACCAGGAGTACGAGATGCCGCGCTGGCAGCCGCGGGGCTCGTAGGGGGGGAGGGAGTCCTCGAGCAGCGGGTAGTCGAGCTGCTGCGTCTCCCAGACGACGATGCCGTCCTTCACGTGGATCTGCCACGAGCAGCCGCCAGTGCAGTTCACGCCGTGCGTGCTGCGCACGATGCGATCGTGCTGGAAGCGGTTGCGGTAGAATTCCTCCCACTGTCGCGTCTGCGGCGAGATGATGTCCTGAATCCAGCTCATGACTTTCGGTCTCCGTGTCGTTCGCTAGGGTTGCTGTGGGGGCGCGCCGCGGCCTACTGCGACTTCACCTGACGCTCGAAGACGGCGTGATTGACCGGCAGCTGCTTGCGGCGGCGCCAGATCAGCCCGTAGAGGCAGGCGAGGACGAGGAAGAGGCCCGTGCCGCCGATGAGCAGGTTGTTGCCGTAGTCCACCGGAGTCTGCATCGCCTCCTTGGCGGCCACGTCCTGGAGGAAGGCCACGAGCGCCTTCACCTCGGCCGGGCTGAGGTCACGGCCCTTGTACGCGGCCTCCATGACCGGGAACGGGGGCTGCCCGATGATGGCGCTGGTGCCCGGCGCGCCCATGCGGGTGAACACCGTCGTCAGCTCGCGGGCGAGGACGCCGCCGCCGATGACCGCGTCGTTCTTCACGTGGTGGCACGAGTTGCAGGCCGGCCCGCTCTTCTCGAAGCGGACGAGGCCCTGGAAGAGCTTGGCGCCGAGCTCGATGTCGGCCGCGCTCGGAGGCGCCGCGGGCGCCGCGGGTGCCGCAGCCCCGCCGCCACCGCCGCCGCCGCCGCCCGCGATGTAGGCGAGGATCGCCTTGATGTCGGCGTCCGTCACGTCCTGGTCGGGCATGGGGAAGCCGAACTCGGCGAGGAGCGCCTTCGCGGCGGCGTCCCCCGAGTCGGCCATCTTCTGCGGCGACTTGACGAACTGAAGGATCCACGCCTCCGTCCGGCGCTCGGTCACGCCCTTCAGGTCTGGACCCGTGAGCTTGCCGCCGCCGATGGAGTGACACGCCCCGCACTTCTTCTTGAAGGTCTCTTCGCCGCTCGCGGCGGCAGCCGGAGAGGCCATCCCGATCGCCGACAGCAGCACGCTGGCCGTCAGCAGGAGCCTCGTCCAGAGGGTGATCGTCTTGTTCATCGCGCCTCCGAGCCGGGCGCACAGGCGCCGGGCAGGGTGCAGGGATGCACCGCGCCTCTTACGGCCCGCTTACCGCGGGGGCGAGCTCCGTGTTTTCCTCGGAAGTATTTGAAAGGATTGGGCAAAAGCGGCACTGCGACGAGGCGAGCGGCCGAGCGGCCGGAGCGCGGACGGCTGGAGCGGCCAGCGCGCGGCCGAGCGACGCTGAACGCGCGTTCGGCGGCGGGGGGGCCGGAGGCGGCGCGGGGCGCCCGGCTCGCCGGGCTCACGCGCGTGTGGGCGTCAGCCGACGGGGAGCGCGACGCGCGGCGCGGATCGGAAGCCCGCCTTGCGGAACGCCTCGAGCGCCGTGGACGGCTCCATCCCGAGCTCACGCACGACGAGCCGACGAAACTCCTCGTAGTGCGCCCGCGCCTCGTTCGCGCGGCCGGCGTCGACGAGGAGCTCGAGCAGCGCGACCATCGGCGCCTCGCGGTACGGCGCGAGGAGCGTGGCGCGCCGGAGGTGGAGGATGGCGCGGTCGACGTCGCCATCGGCCGCGTGCAGCTTCGCCAGGCGCTCGAGCGCGCCGACCTGCAGCTCGAGCAGCTCGCGGCGCTCCTGCTCGCACCACTCGGCGTAGGGATCGTCGGCGAAGAGCTCGCCGCGGTAGAGCGCGACCGCCTGCTCGAGGAGCGCGATGCTCTCGGCGGCGTCGGTCCGCTGCGGGCGCAGGCCGACCCCGACCAGCTTGCGGTAGCGCGCGAGATCGACGTCGACCGGCGCGTTGAGATCCAGGTAGTAGAGGTCGCCTCGGTTCTTCACGTACGTCCACGCGCGGTCGGCGCGGCGCGGCTCGATGACGGTGCGGAGCGCGTGGACGACCCCGTGGAGGCGGTTGGCGCCGGCGAGCAGATCGGCGTCCTCCCACAGCTTGTCGATGAGGAAGTCACGGCTCACCGGCGTGCCGGCGCGGAGCGCGAGCAGCTTGAGCAACGTGAGCGCCTTGCTGCGCGAGAAGCGATCCGCCGGGACGAGCGCCCCTCGCTGCACGACCTCGAACGGGCCGAGGCAGCGGACCTCGAGCTCGGCGGCCGGCGCGACCGCGGCGGGCCGATCGCTCCCCGACTCGGCGCGCGCGCTCGCCGGGCCGCGCGTCAGCCGGACGGCGATCTGCTGCGCGATCACCAGCAGCGGCACGAGCCGCGAGAAGCCGCGCCCTTGGCCCCGCGAACCGAGGTCGACGGTGATGAGCCCGAGGAACCTGCCGTTCGCGACGAGCGGCAGGCAGCAGGGTGTCGTCACCCGGCGCGGGACGCCCTGCCGGCACGCCGGCGCCCACCCGCGCCGCCCGCCGTCGCTGGTGACGCCATGGCCCTGCCGGACGGGCGGACAATCGCACCAGGCGCCAGCCTCCGCGAACGAGCAGAGCTGCGTCGCGGTGCCGGTCGACACCGTGCGCGCCGGCGCGCCCGTCTCCGGGTCGACCAGGACGATCGTGCCGTCCTCGGCGCCGGCCGCTCGGCAGACGTGCGCGAGCAGCGCCTCGAGCTGCTCGCGCGAGCCCTCGTCGTGCTCGACGCAGAGCTCGTCGACCGCCTGGCGGAGCGCCGCGAGACCGGCGCGGATCGCGCTGGCGATCGGCACCGCCACGCGCTCGAGCACCCGCACCGCCTGGTCGACGGGGAAATCCGGGCGCCGCGACAGCAGGTGGAGCGAGCCGAGGGCGGCGCGCGGCTCGAGCAGCGGAACGCACGCGTAGGAGCGGATCCCGCTCTCCGCGACGCGCCGCCGGAGGTAGCGCGCGTCGGCCCCCACCGCCCCTTGGACGGAGATCGGCGCCGAGGTGGCCGTTACAATCCCCGGGTATCCGACGTTGGGCTCGAAGCGCGTGCGGTCCATGAGGGCGTCGCCGTCCGGCCCGGCCCACACCGAGAGCACCGCGTCGCGCCCCTCCGGCTCGGCGAGGAACAGCTCGCAGTCGTCCGCGCCGGCGGCGCGCCGCACCGCCTCGAGCGCCGTCGCCAGGCTGCCGAACAGATCGTCCGGCGAGAGGAGCGCGGCGACCTCGGCGACGAGCGCCTGGCTGGCGTCCTCGGCCGGACCGAGCGCGCCCGCCACGTGGCGCCGCACGACCTCGACGAGCGCCTGGTTGTCGAAGGGCTTCGTGAGGTAGTCGCTGGCGCCGTCGCGCATGGCCTCGACGGCCGAGTCGATCGTGCCGTGACCGGTGAGGAGCACGACGCGCGTGTGCGGCCAGCGCTCCCGCACGCGGCCGAGGAGCGCGACGCCGTCCATCCCCGGCATGCGCACGTCGCTCAGCACGAGGGCGAACTCGGTGCGCGCGAGCGAGGCGAGCGCGGCCTCTGCCGAGTAGCTGACCTCCACCTCCAGGCCGAGCTCGCCGAGCAGCATGGCGACGCCGTCCGCCATGTCGCGGTGGTCGTCTACGACGAGGACTCGGGCGGTCATGCGAGGTGCGAACGCCGAGGGTCGCGGCCGGCCGGGGCGCGCGCCGACGGGCGCCGAGGGGTTCTAGCGCCGGAGCTCGCGCGCGGGGAGCGCCCCGCGGCGCTTCCGCCGCCAGCGTCGGCCACGCGGCGGGCGGGCGGCGCACGGGCGGCGGCGGCGCCTACCGAGGAGCGGCGTCCACCCGCGCCGCGCGCTCGGTCGCGACGGCGGGGCGCGCGCCGGTGTCGTCGAGGTGCAGCGTCGTGTGCGCCGTGCCCGGCGCCAGCGCCGCGCGGGACTCCAGTCGTAGGTGGCCGATCGTCGGGGCGCGCACCGCGGAGGGCGCGCCCGGCGACGCTCCGGCGGCCGGCGACGAGGCGTGCGGCTCCTCGGTTCGCGCAGGGTGCCGGGCCTCGCGACGAAGCGCACCCGTGGCTCCCGCCCCGCGTCGAGCGCCGCGCCCGACGGCGTGGCGGGGGCAACGCCGGCGGGCGGCCCGGCCCCGGCGCGCGGCGTGGCGGACCTCGCCGCGGGCACGCCGCGGCGCCCGCGTGACGCCGTCGCGCGGCGGTCGATCTCGCGCGGGGCGCCGTGGGACAGCTCGCGCAGGGTGGCGGGCGGCGGCAGCCACCCGAAACGGCGGATGCTGAGCGGGCCGTACTGACGGCGTAGCTGGCCTCCGTCGCGCGCCGATCGGACGATCCGCGCGACCGCTCCAGGAGGGAAGGGCTCGGAGTCACTACTCCACGAGCCCCGGCTCGCCGCGAGTGGATGCGTTCGACGACGCCGTCGTCGCACGCGTGCGCCGCGGTGGCCTGGTTCCCAGCGGTCACGCTCGCGCGCGGACGACACCCGGCAGATCCAGCGCGTGGTCGACGCGCGCCGGGCGGGCTTCTACCCGTGCCGGCGCTGTCGTCCAACTCACCCACCGCTCCGTCGCCGGCGCCCCCACCACCCGCGACGGACTGGTCCGGGCTCGCACCTCGGCGCTCGTCGCGCCGCGCGCGTACAGCGCCACCGCCTGCGCCATCGCGCCCGCGCCGTACCACCGCCGCCGCACCAGCCCGCGGG
>JADLEQ010000051.1 GCA_020846005.1 Polyangiaceae bacterium | reverse complement strand
GTCAGCTCGCGGAAGGCGAAGGACGGACGCGAACCGACGCGCGACCGAATCACGGGCCGGAACGGCCCGAAGGGAGTGATCCATGCCGAGCAAGACCCCGACCAAGACCGACGCCCCCCGCCCACGGCCGACCACGAAGAAAACGCGACCAAAACAGTTGACGTCATCGCCGACTCACAGTCAGTCGAGGGCGGGGGCGGGAGGGAGTGCGAGGGCGGGGGCGAGAGCGGGAGCGAGAGCGGGAGGGAGAGCGGGAGGGAGAGCGGGAGGGAGAGCGGGAGCGAGGGCGGGAGCGGGAGGGAGTGCGGGGGCGAGAGGGAGAGCGGGAGCGAGAGCGGGAGGGAGAGCGAGAGCGGGAGGGAGTGCGGGAGCGGGTCGGAGGGCGGGTGGGAGAGCGAGTCTCGCTGATCACTCGGGACCAGGTGCGTCACCGTCCTCGGGGAGAGCCACGCCGTCGAACACGAAGCGCAGCTCGGGCGTGCGCTTCAGGTCGATGGCATCGGCGAGTCGCGCCCGCAGGAACGGCGTCGCCCGGGTGAGCGCTCGCTCGACAGGACGTCGTAGCTCGAGCCCCGAGGCCAGGGTGAAGTGGACGCGCGCGTGGCGATAGTCGACGGACAACACGACGGCCGCCACGCGCACGTTCGCGAGCGTGGGGTCGGAAACGTCGTCGCGCATCAGCGCCCGCAGCTCCTCCAGCATGAGACGCTGCACACGCTCGTGCCGGTGGCCGGCACCTTCTGCTCCTCGTCGCATGACCAACGACACTCCATGCGGCACGAGCCGCCGCGCCGGAGGACCTCACGTTCGAAGTCCAGGCAGCGAGGGTGACGCGCCCACCCCGCCCCGTCGAGTCGGATGCCCGCGCGCTGCCCACGGCCCGAGGCGCGCCGCCCTAGGGGGAGCGCGGCGCCCGGCGGAGGCCGACACCAGCGTGCGAGGGGGGGGCGCCCGAGGGGCCCCGGCGGTGTAACGCCGAGGCGCCACGCGAGACGCTGGGTAGAACCGAGACCGGTGTCTCGATGGGAGGTGAAGGTGCCAGCGACTTCATCTGGTGAGCGGCTCGACGTCGAACCGGCAGTGAAGGCCCGCTACACCAGCGCGGCGCGCGCCCGCGAGGAGAGCCTCTGCTGTCCGGTCGCCTGCGATCCTGCGCTGCTCGCCGCGATCCCGGACGAGGTGCTCGAGCAGGACTACGGCTGCGGCGACCCGACGCGGCACCTCCGCCCCGGTGAGACGGTGCTCGACCTCGGGTCGGGCTCCGGCAAGGCGTGCTTCCTCGCGGGCCAGGTGGTCGGTCCGACCGCCCAGGTCATCGGCGTCGACATGAACCACGAGCTGCCCGCGCTGGCGCGCCGCCACGCCGCGGAGGTCGCCCGTCGCGTTGGGCACTCGAACGTGGAGTCCCGCCGCGGGCGGCTCCAGGACCTCGGGCTGGGCCTCGACCGGCTCGACGCGCTCCTCGCGGAGCGTCCGGTCAGCCCGTCCGACGCCCTCGCCGCGCTCGAGCACGACGCCGGCCGCCTGCGCGCGACCGCGCCGCGGGTCGCCAGCGATTCGGTCGACGCCGTCGTCTCGAGCGGCGCGCTGAACCTCGTCGAACCCGACGCCGAGCGCCAGCTGTTCGCCGAGCTCCACCGCGTGTTGCGGCGCGGCGGGCGCGCGGTGATCTCCGACATCGTGAGCGACGAGGACGCTCCCCCGCACCTACGGCGCCACGCCGAGCTGTGCACCGGCTGCATCGCGGGCGCGCTGCGCGAGGACCTCTTCCTCCGGGCGCTCGAGGAGGCTGGCCTCTGCGGTGTCGAGCTCCTCGAGCGTCAGGACGCGCCCTGGCGCACCGTGGAGGGGATCGAGCTCCGCAGCGTCACGGTCGTCGCGTTCGAGGGCAAGGAGGGCCCGTGCCTCGACCAGGAGCACTCCATCGTGTACCGCGGACCGTTCCGCTTCTCGTGCGCGCCGGGAGCGATGCGGCGGGACCCGCGCGAGACGAAGGGGGCGGACTACCGGGTCACCACGGAGGCCGCGGACGCTACCTGTGCGACGGGCGGTGGCACCGGCGGCTGCTGCTGATGGACGCGCTGTTCGTCGGCACGGGGCGCCGGGGCACGTGGTCCTGCCGCGGCAGCTCGCCGACCGCGCGGCGGGCCGACCGTCGGCGAGGGCGCTCGGGCGAGGCGCGCGGCTCGGGCGACCCCGGGGTCGCTCGCGCCGACGCCGAGAGGGTAGGAGCCCTCCTCACGCAGGCGATCTCCCGTCTCGACGCCGACGCTCCCTGCGCCTGCCAGCGCGCCCTGGACCCCGCGCTGCTCACGCTGGCGGAGGCGATCGGGCCGTCCGTCATCGCGCGGCTCCATCCGCTGCTCGCCCGCCGCTTCGGGGGGCGTGAGGCGCTCCTCCAGCGGGTCGCGGTGTGACCGCCTGGTCGATCGTCGTCGGTGCGCTCGGGTTCGGGCTCGCCTACGTGAACGGCGCGAACGACGTCTCGAAGGGGATCGCGACGCTCGTCGGGAGCGGCGTCACGGACTACCGCCGGGCGATCCGCTGGGGCGCCCTCTGGACGACCGCGGGTGCGCTGCTGGCCGCGGGGCTCGCCCGCGCGATGGTCGGGACGTTCGGGAGCGGAATCCTCGCGGTCGGCACCGCGCCCACGTTCGCCGCAGCCGCCGCGACCCTCGCGGGCGCGGCTCTGTGGGTGCTCTTCGCCACGCGGACGGGGCTCCCCGTGTCGACGACGCACGCGATCGTCGGCGCGATCGTCGGTGTCGCCTCGGTCGCGTACGGCGTGGAGGGCGTCCGGTGGGGCGCGCTCGGCGCGAAGATCCTCGTGCCGCTCCTGGTGAGTCCCCTCGTGGCGCTGGCGGCCGTCGTGATCCTGGTGCGAGTCGCGCCGCGCGCCCGCCCACCGCTGGCGGGCGCCGCGGGCGCTCGGGTGAGCTGCGCGGCCGAGCGCCCGCACGCGCTGCGGCTCACGCTCGACCACCTCCACTGGCTCACCAGCGGCGCGACGAGCTTCGCGCGCGGGCTCAACGACGCGCCGAAGATCGTGGCCCTCCTGCTCGCCGCCTCGGCGCTCGCGGGCCCGGGGGTCCTCTCCCAGGCGCCGGCGCTCTTCGCGCTGGTGGCCGGCGGGATGCTCGCTGGTAGCCTCACCGCGGGCAGGCGCGTGACGCGCGTGCTCGCGGTGAGGGTCACCTCCATGGGGCACCGCCAGGGGTTCGTCGCGAACCTCGTGATCTCGGCCCTCGTCACGGCCGGCGCGACCCTGGGGCTGCCGATGTCCACGACGCACGTCGCCTCAGGTGGGATCATCGGCGCGGGCGCGCGGCGCGCCTCGCTCAACCGCAGGACACTGCGTGACCTGGCGCTGGCCTGGGCGGTGACGCTGCCGGCGTCGGCGGCGCTCGGCGTCGCCGCCTACGCAGTCGGCAGCTGGGCGGCGCCGTGAGCGTGCCGCCTGGGCGGTGCGGCACGGCAGCGGGCGATCGCCAGCCCCTCCGGCCCGCTCCCGGCGGGCCACGCCCACGAGCCGAGGCGCGTGCGCCCACTCGGGGATCCGGGTAACCTCGCGACGGCGATGTCGCAGCGTGACGCCCGTGGGTCCCGTCGCCCGGCAAGGGGGCTGCGGCGGCGGGTGGTCGGCGCCTCACTCTGCGCGGCGCCTCTGATCGGATTCGGCTGCGGGCCGGAGCGCCCCACGCTGCTCGCGCCGGCTCGCGGACCCTGCGACGACTTCGAGCTCGACGTGCAGCGGGCGTGGAGCGCGGAGGCGCGCGCCGAGGTTCATCACGCGTTCGCGGGGATGGGGGCCGAGTTCGCGGCCAGCACCGCGGATCTCGTGGTGACCAAGATGGACGACATCTCACGCGACTGGGCGATGCTGTCGAAGCGCGCGTGCATGGACGCCGTCGTGCGCAAGGTCACGCCCGAGGAGACCTACGTGGCCATGACAGCCTGCTACGACGAGGCGCTCAGCCGTCAGCGGGCGCTCGCGACCCTGCTCGCCCGCGCCGATCGGCAGACCGCGGAGAAGGCCGCCGACGCCGTCGCCGATCTCGCGCGTTCGCTCAGCGCTTGCCGCCAGGAGGCCGTGTACGCCGGCTATCGTGCGCACGGTACCGCGCGCGACGCGGCGGCGCTCGAGCGGGCGCGCGATGCGTCCGCGCGCGCCTCGGGCCTGCTCGCCACCGGGAAGCCGGCCGAGGCGGCGCAGGCGGCGAGAGAGGCGCGGGAGGCGGCCGAGCGTGCCGGCGTGGGTCGTGAGGTCGCCGAGGCGCTCCTCAAGGAGGGGCGCTCGCTGGAGGAGAAGGGCAAGTACCGCGAAGCTCGCGAGAAGCTCGGCGCAGCCAAGGCGCTCTACGAGAGGGACGCGAACGCCGTGGGCGTCGCCGCCGCGCTCTCGGGGCTGGGGGACGTGGCGTGGCGGCTGGGTGAGTACGACGACGCCGTCGCGCTGCACCGCGAGGCGCTCGCCCTCGTCGAGGCGAAGCTCGGGGCCGAACACGTCGAGGCCGGGATGGTCCGCCTGAGCCTCGGGAACGTGCACGCGACCATGGGGCGACACGACGCTGCGCTCGAGGAGTACCGTCGGGCGCTCGCCATCTGGGAGAAGACCCTCGGCGCGGAGCACCACTGGCTCGCCAAGGCGAGGAGCGGCATCGGCAGCGTGCTGACGGCGCAGGGGCACTACGAGGCCGCGCTCGCCGAGCTGCGCGCGGCGCTCGATCTCTGGGTGAAGACGCTCGGGGCGTCTCACCCCGACACCGGCACGGGCCGCCACCAGCTCGCCGCCGTCCTGGAGCAACTCGGTCGCTACGACGACGCGCTCGGCGAGGCGCGGCGTGCGCTCGAGATCCGGGAGGCGGCGCTCGGGCGTGATCACCCGCTGGTCGGCAAGACGCTCTCGCTGATCGGCAACCTCGAGCGCGCGGTCGGTCACTACGAGCGGGCGCTCGAGGCGCATCGACGGGCTTTGTTCCTGCGGGAGCAGACGCTAGGCCGCGGGCACGCGGAGGTCGGGGCGAGTCACAACAACGTGGCGGCCGTCCTGAGTGATCTCGGTCGGCACGAGGAGGCGCTCGCCGAGTTCCGCGCGGGGCTCTCGATCGCGGGGCAGGCGCTGGGGCCGGACCACCCGCAGGTGGGAGCGGGGCACAACAACGTGGGCACCGCGCTGAGGGCGCTCGGCCGGCTCGAGGACGCGCTCGCGGAATTCCGCCGAGCCCGCGCGATCTGGGCGGCCAAGCTCGGTGCGCGTCACCGTCACGTCGCTGCGGCTTGGCTGAGCGAGGGGAGCGTCCTCGAGGAGCAGCGCAAGTGGGAGGACGCGCGCCTCGCCTACGAGCAGGCGCTCTCCATCGACGAAGCCGCGCTCGGCGCCGAGCACGCGGACACCGGATCGGACCGCGCGGCGCTCGGCGGAGTGCTCCGCGAGCTCGGTCGCTTCGACGACGCCATCGCTGAGCTGCGGCGCGCGCTGGCGATCCACGAGAAGGCGCTCGGTCCCGAGCACCCGGACGTGGGCGGCGACCGCCACGGTCTGGGTAAGACCTTCGCCGCGAAGGGCGCCAAGCGCGAGGCGATCGTCGAGCTCACCGCCGCGCTCGCCATCTATCGGAAGTCCTACCCGGCCGATCATGCGCTCGTGCGCGAGGTCGAGGCTTCGCTCCGGAAGCTCGGCGTCGCGAGCCCGTGAGCGTGGGCGCGCGCCCGCCGCGGGCCGCGTGGTCCTCGTACGTCTCCGCGCCGGGTGACCGTCGGCGCGAGCGCGTGGGCGCGGCGCGGGCCGCTCGCTGCGCTCACCCCTCCGGGTGCACGCGCGCGCTGCCCGAAGCTGCGTCAGCGGACGCCTTCAGCTCGCTGTCGAGCTCCTCGAGGAGCTTCTTCGCCTTGCGGCTGAGCTTGCGCGGGACGTGGACGGCGATCACCACGTGCAGATCCCCACGGCCGCGTCGCTCCACGGACGGGAAGCCCTTGCCGCGAATCGTCTGCACCGCGCCGGGCTGCGTACCGGCGGCGAGGGCGATCTTCTCCTCCGAACCGTCCGGCAGGGCGACGGTGATGGGGGCGCCCAGGGCGGCCTCGGCGAACGTCACCTCGGCGCGGAGCGCGAGATCGTTGCCGTGGCGCTCGAAGCGGGAGTCGGCGGTCACCTCGACGTCGACGTAGAGATCCCCGGGAGGGGTATCGTTCGCGCCGGGCATGCCCTGCCCCGCGAGGCGCAGGCGGTGGCCGGTGTCGATGCCGGCGGGGAAGGTCACCATCACCTTCTTGCGGCGCTCGACGGCGCCCCGCCCGCTGCACTTCTTGCACGGGGACGCGACGTGCTGGCCCGAGCCGCGGCACCGGGCGCACGCAGAGCTGAACATGATGAAGCCGCGCTGGGTCGTCACCTGGCCGGTGCCGCGGCACTGCGGGCACGTCTCCGGACGTGTGCCGGCCTCGGCGCCGTTGCCTGCGCACTCCTCGCACGGCGCGGCCCCAGCGACGGAGACCTCCTTCTTGCAGCCCGTGAAGGCCTCCGCGAGCGTGACCTGCGCGGCGACGCCCACGTCCTGCCCGCGCTCCGGTGCGCGGCGCCGCCCGTTGCCGCCGAACCCACCGCCGAAGCCCCCGAAGAAGTCCGCGAACAGATCCTGGAACTGGTTCAGGATGTCGCCGATGCCCGCGCCCTGGAAATCGAACCCGGCGGACGCGCCAGCGTGGCCGAAGCGATCGTACGCGGAGCGCTTGGCGTCGTCGCTGAGCACGCCGAACGCCTCACTCGCCTCCTTGAACTTGCCCTCGGCCTCGGCGTTCCCCGGGTTGCGATCCGGGTGGTACTTGAGCGCGAGCTGCCGGTACGCGCGGCGGATGTCCTCCGCGCTCGCCTCGCGCTCCACGCCGAGCACCTCGTAGTAGTCGCGCTTCTCGGCCATGGCGAAGAGATGGAAAGCGCGGCGAAGGTAAGGCGCCAGCGCGCGGTGTCAACTCTCGGGCCGGATCTTCTGCTGCTCGCCGGGCGCGGCGAGCTCGGCGGCCCAGCGCGCCGCCAGCAGATCGGCCTCCAGCCGGGCGTTCGCCAGGGAGAGCGAGTCGACGAGCGCCGCCCCCTCGGCGGCCGGCGGCGCCGAGGCGCCGCTCCGCGCGAGCTCGAGCTCGGTGAGCAGCTCGCGGCCCGTGCGCGCTGCCTCGTGGAGCTCGGCCTGGAGCCGAGCGAGCTCGCGACCTCGCTCGACGAGCTGCTCCTCGAGGCGACCCACGTCGTCGGTCGGCTCGGGCTCCGCCGGAGCGGCGGGAGCCACGGCCTTCGCGGCGCTGAGCTCGTCCTCGAGCGTGCGCGCTCGATCGGCCAAGGTGTCTCGCGCTCTCGCGGCGGCCGCCAGCTGCGCCCGCAGCGACTCGAGCTCCGTCCGCGCCGCGCGCTCCCGCTCGCTGGCCGTGGTCGCCTCGCCCGTAGCGCGCTCCCGCGCGGCGCGCTCGTCGTCGAGCGCGCCCTCGGCCGCATCGGCCCGCGTGTCGGCTGCGGCCGCGCGCTTCTCGAGCTCGACGATCCAGGCGTCGCGCTCGCGGAGCGCGGCCTGGAGCCGCTCGACCTCGGCGTGCGCGGCCGGCGCCGGGGCGCGCGCCGTGTCTGCGGGCTGGGCGCCGACCCGCGCGAGCGCCTCGCGCGCGCGGCGCTCCTCGGCCCGCGCGCGCTCGAGCTCACGCTCCACCCGCGCGCGCCGCCCGGGCGGGATCGCCTCGACGAACGGGAGCTGTACGACGAGGAAGCTCTCGTGCGCGACGGGCTCTGCGCTCGCGAGCGCCACGAACCACTCCGGCTCCTCCGTCCCCGCGGGGAGGAAGCTCGCGTCGAGGGACGGTACGGGATCCTCCTCCTCCCCGAGCGCCGCCACCGCGTAGCCCACGAAGGGCGCCTGCGCGAGCATGCGCACCTCCTCGAAGGCCGCGGCGACCGCGTCGTAGAGGGCGTAGTAGTCGAGCTCGCTCGCGCCGTGGCCCGGCTCGAACAGCAGGCGGTGCCGCGCCTCCGGGTTCGGCGCCGCCACGATCGCCACCCCGCGGGGCGCGAGGAGGCGGCGAACCCGCGCGAGGACGGCGGCCGGGTCGGCGTGCGCCGACAGGTCCTCGACGATCGCGACGTCGAACGCGCCCTCGCGCACGCTCGCGCCGGCCTCGGCCAGCGCAGCGAGCGTCACGTTGCGCTGGGTGCCTCGCGCGGCCTCCTCGGCGACCCGCAGCGGCTCGGGGTCGTAGACGTGGACGAGGCGGGCGCCCCGGTCGAGGAGGCGATCGGCGAGGCCGCTCGTGGCGTCGCCCAGGACGACGACGCGGCGCGTCTGGACGAGCTCCTCGGCGTACGCGGCGAGGACGTGAGACGGCCGAACGGGGGGGAAATCGGGCACGCCAGGACGCTAGCCCCGGCGGGACGCGCCGGGAAGCGCCACCCCGCCTCGTCCCTCGCCCCCGGGGCGGCCCGAAGCTCGCGGGGGCCGCGGCGCCTCCCGAGCGCCCCCTTGCGGTTCGGCCGCCGCGGCCCGACATGGCGGCCTGCGGGTGGCGCCCATGGTCGCGCCCCGCGGGAGGCAAGAGCATGACGGCGCGTTTCGTTTGGTGGGACCTCAACAGCAAAGAGGCCGATCGGGCCAAGGACTTCTACCGGGCGCTCTTCGGGTGGACCCTCCAGTCGTGGCGGCCGGAGGGCGCGCCTGCGGGGATGCCCGCGTACGAGATGATCGGGATCGACGGCAGGTTCTTCGGTGGCATCAACCAGATCCCCAAGGACGCGCCGGCGCCGTCGCACTGGATGGGCCACATCGGGGTCACGGACCTGGACGCGGCGATGAAGCGGGCGGCCGCGGCGGGCGCCACCTTCCCGATGGGCGCCATGGAAATCCCTACCGTCGGTCGGATGGGGATGATGATCGATCCTCAAGGCGCGGTGGCGTCCCTGTTCCAGCCGGCGGGCGAGCTGCCGTCCGTCCCTGGCGCGGACGTCCCCGGGATGGTGGGGTGGAACGAGCTGCTCACCGGGGATCCGGCAGCGTCTCGCAGCTTCTACTCGGACGTCGTGGGGTGGCGGTGGCGAGGCGGGCCGTTCGCCGGCATGGGGTACGAGCTCTTCGGCACGGGCGAGGAGGGGGGCGACGCCGGCGGGATGATGAAGAAGCCGGACGAGGTGCCGGTGACCGCGTGGTTCCTGTACTTCACGTCCACCGATCTCGACGCGACGGTGAAGCGCATCGGCGAGCTCGGCGGGACGGTGACGAGCCCGCCCTTCGCCGTGGAGCAGGTGGGGCGGCTCGCCATCGCGATGGCGCCCGACGGCTCGATGTTCGCGGTCGCTCAGTGGGCTCCCAAGCCCTGAGGCGCGTGGGCGGGCGCGCCGCCCCGCGCTCAGCGTACGCCGCCCGCCGAGACGGGCGGCGTCGCGGGGCGGGGGACGGCCGCGACGCTCGCCAGCAGCGCGCGCGCGCGCGCCTCGACGCGCTCGAAGCGCCGCTCGCGTAGCTCACCCGGGTCGAACAGCGCGGCGACGCAGCCGACGGCCCAGGCCCCCGCCTCGAGCCACGCCGCCGCGTTCGTCGCGTCGACGCCGTTCGTCGGCACGATACGGAGGAAGGGCATCGGGCCGAGGCAGGAGCGCACCCACGCGGGGCCGCCGGCCGGCGCCGGGAAGAGCTTCACCAGCGGCGCGCCGGCGCGGTGCGCGGTGAGCGCCTCGGTCGGCGTGTGGACGCCGGGGAGCGACGCCACGCCGAGGGCGCGCGCCTCGGCGATCACGGCCGGGTCCACGACGGGCGACACGAGGAACCGCGCGCCCGCGAGCACCGCCGCGCGCGCCTGCGCGATCTCAAGCACCGTGCCCGCTCCCACCACGAGCCCCGGGCGTGACGCCAGCTCCCGGATCAGCTCGAGCGCGCCCGGCGTCGTCAGCGTCACCTCCACGACACGGAAGCCGCCGCGCACGGCGGCGTCCATGGCGGAGGCCGCGACGCGCTGGTCGTCCGTCCGCAGGATCGCGGTCGCGCGGGCCTCCCACAGTAGCGCGACGACTTGGTCGGGGGTCATGCTCGCGACGATGCCACCCCGCCCGCGCGCGGTCACGCGCCGCCTCGCGCGGCCCGTCGCGCCTCGCCCGGCGCCCGGCCGGACGCTACGCTCCCTGCCCCCATGCCCACGGTCCACGAGAAGACGCTGGTCGTCGACGGCCTCACACCCGTGGGCGTGTACGCCCGCCTGCGTCGGGACGCCGGCGCCGGTTCGTTCCTCCTGGAGAGCGTCGTGCCGGGCGAGCGATGGGGCCGGTGGTCGATCCTCGGGTATCGGCCGGAGCGCTCGATCGAGATCTACCCGGCGTCCGGGCGCGATCCGTTCGTCGAGCTGGCCGAGCGGGCCGCGCCGGCTGCGGCCGGGCCGGGGAGCGTCGCGGCGCGGTTCGCCGCCGCCCAGGTCGGCGTCGTCGCGTACGACATCGTCCACACGGCGACGCGCGTCGCGCCGTGGCCCGGCGCCGGGGGGCCCATCGCGAGGCTCCTCGCAGGGGCGACCGTCATCGTGTTCGACAACCTCTCCCACACGGCGACCCTCGCCTCGCTCGATCCGGAGGCGCTCGCGCGCGCGGAGGCGGATCTCGCGCGCGCCGAGGCGCTCCCGCCGCTGCCTCATCCCGATCCGCAGGCGCTCCCCGCGGACGTGGAGGTGAGCTTGGACGACGCGGAGTACGCTCGCGCCGTCGAGCGTGCACAGGAGCACATCCGCGCGGGCGACGCGTTCCAGATCGTCCCGGCGCGGACGTTCTCGGCGCCAGCGGGCGGGGCGGACGTGCTCGACGTCTACCGGGCGCTCCGCGTGCTCTCGCCCGCGCCGTACATGTACCTCCTCGAGCTCCCGGCGACCGCCGGGGCGCCCGCGCTCGCCGTCGCCGGGGCCAGCCCGGAGACGCTCGTGCGCGCCGAGCGCGGGCGGGTCACCGTCCGCCCCATCGCGGGCACGCGCCGGCGCGGCGCGACCCCGGACGAGGACGCCGCGCTCGCCGCCGAGCTGCTCGCCGACCCGAAGGAGCGCGCCGAGCACGTGATGCTGATCGACCTCGCGCGCAACGACGTCGGCCGCGTAGCGCGGGCCGGCACCGTCGAGCTCCCCAGTCGGATGGAGATCGAGCGCTTCAGCCACGTGATGCACATCACGAGTGAGGTCGAGGGGACGCTCCGCGAGGGCGTGGGGCCGTGGGAGGTGCTCCGCGCGACGTTCCCTGCCGGCACCCTCACCGGCGCGCCGAAGCTCCGCGCGATGCAAATCGTCCGCGAGCTCGAGGCGGGCCCGCGCGGCGTGTACGGCGGGGCGATCGGCTACGTCGCGCCGGGCGGTGATCTCGACTTCGCCATCGCGATCCGCACGGTCGTCCAGCGAGGCGGGCGCTTCGAGGTGACCGCGGGCGCCGGGGTCGTCGCGGACAGCGTACCCGAGCTCGAGGCGGCCGAGACACGCAGCAAGGCGCGCGCCGCCCTCGCGGCGGTGGCGGCGGCGGCGCGGGCCTCGGCGCGATGAGCGGCCGCCTCGAGTCGTGGCTCGCCGCGGCCGAGCTGCCTCCGGGGGTCGAGGCGGTGCTCCGCGCGGTGCTGCGTCCGGACGTGGTCGCGGCGCTCTCCTTTGCGTCGGTGGGGCTGTTCCTGCTGAGCGCGCTCGGCCTCCCGTGGATCGTGCTGCGCCTCCCCGAGGACTACTTCGCGGCGACCGAGCCATTCCCCCGGCCGCGAGCGCACGGCGCGCGCTGGGCGTGGAGAGTCGGACGCAACCTGGTGGCGGCGGCGTTCTTCGTCGCGGGGGTTGCGATGGTCCTCCTCCCCGGCCAGGGGCTGCTCACGATCGCCGTGGCGATTGGGCTCGCCGATCTCCCGGGCAAGCACCGCGTCGTGCGCGCGATCGCGTTCCGCCCGACGGTGTGGCGCGCGCTCGGCGCGATCCGCCGGCGCGGCGGGCGCCCGCCGTTCCGCCGCTGAGCGCCGCGCTATCGCCCGAGGAGCTCGAAGTCGGCCGCGAGCCGCACCGCGAGCGACACCGTCGTCCCGCCCACGGCGGTCTTGCCGGTCACGGTCACGTCCTCGCTCAAGCGGTACGCCCACGGCACGCGCCGGGTGTCCAGATCGTGTTGGAGCTCGAAGAACGCACCGAACCGGACGCCCGCGACGTCGCCCGCGCGCGCCGACAGCCCCGCGCGCGCCGCGAGCGCGCTCGCCTCCACGGTGTAGCCGTTCGGTCCGTAGCGGGTGTCATCGCTCTCGTAGCGGCGGCGCGCGAACCCCGCCGAGAGGTCGAGATCCGCCCAGCCCACGAACGGCAGCACCGCGCCGCCGAGCACGCACCAGGTGCTCGCCCGCGAGGCCACGAGCTCGGACACCGACACGCACCCCACGAGCTGCCCATAGCTGACCCGCAGCGCGAGCTCACCGCCGGCCGTGGCCTGCCCGTGCGTCCCGTCCGCGGTCGTCTCGACGCCCAGCCCAGCGAACCCGCCGAGCGCGATCCCGAGGAGCGGCGGAGCTGCGAGCCGTGGGGCGCCTTGCGCGTCGGGATCCGAGGGAGCGGCGGGGGTCTCGAGGGCGAGGGCGAGCGCGGGCCACCACATGCGTCCACCGTAGCATCGCGCCCGAGCGGTGGTCGCGGCGGCGCGGCGCGCCACCGCGTTGCGGGTTCTCGGCGCCGCTGGTACGCCGCCGCCGTCGATGAAGCGCCCAGCCCCTCCCCCGCGGGACCGCCTACCCCCGCTCGCGCGCCGCCGCGGCCCAGCGCGGCGCGCCGCGTGGTTCGCTTCCGCTGGGGCGTGGGTCGTGCTGGCGCACCTCGCGGCGTGCCAGCGTGAGTCGCCGGCGGGGCCGCAGCCGCAGCCGCCCGCGAGCGCAGCGGCGGCGGGGGCCTCCGCGAGCGCAGCGGCTCCTCCGGCCTCGGCCGTCGCGTCCGCCACGCCCGCGCCGCCGCCCGCGCGGACGGACGGGTGCGCGGCGGGCATGGTGCGCGTCGAAGGGGAGTACTGCCCGGCGGTGATCCAGGAGTGCCTCGAGCACCACCCCGAGTATCGGGCCAACCAGGACAGCCGCACCGTGAGCGAGCGGTGTCTCCGTTTCGCGGAGCCGACCCGCTGCGTCTCCAGCGAGCGCCGCCACCTGGCGTTCTGCATGGATCGGTACGAGTGGCCGAACGTCGAGGGCGAGCTGCCGCGCGTGCTCACCTCCTGGCTTGAGGCGCGCGTCCTCTGCGAGCGCGCCGGCAAGCGGCTCTGCACCGAGGACGAGCACAACTTCGCCTGCGAGGGGCCCGAGATGCTGCCGCACGTGTACGGCCACGTCCGCGACGCGACTCGGTGCAACATCGACAAGGAGTACCGGCAGCCCGACCAGTCGCGGCAGCTCCCGACGTACGACAAGTGCCTGGTGACGCCCGCGTGCTCCGAGGAGCTCGCGCGGCTCGACCAGCGCCACCGGATCGGCGCGCGCCTCACCTGCGTCTCGTGGGCCGGCGTCGTCGACCTGAACGGCAACGTGAACGAGTGGGTCGAGCTGCCCGGCAAGAAGTACCCGAACCGCAGCGGGCTCAAGGGCGGCTGGTGGGGCCCCGTGCGCAATCGGTGCCGCCCCACGGTGACGTTCCACAAGGAGCACGACTACGGCTACGAGGCCGGGTTCCGCTGTTGCGCGGACACCGCGTCCGCCGCGAGCGCACCCGCGCCGAGCTCGTCGGCCGCGAGCGTGCCCCCACCGAGCCCGCCCGCCAGCGCGCCGTGACGCCCCGAGCCCGGGCCGTCACCGGGCGCGGACGAGGGTGTCGCCGACCAGGCGGTACTTCCCGACCCCGTCGCACACGCGCTTCACCAGCGCCTGCAGCGGCTTCGCGCCGGCGGCGTCGTCGGTCGCGACCTCGCGCACGTGCGCGCTCGCCGCGGCGCAGCTCGGCTCGGAGTCCCCCACGGTCACCGACGCGCCGTCGGCGTGGGCCTCGACCTGCAGGCGGACGAGCGGGCGCTCCTTCTCTCCGGCGGCGGTGAGCGGCTCGGCGCCGATCGGCAGCTCCCAGACGCGCGCGAGCTTGCCAGCCCGGACGGCGTACAGCCCCTGGTGGTGGAGCACCCAGTCGTCCTTGCGCGGCTCGCGCCGCCAGCAGAAGAGCAGGGTGTCCGCCTCCTTGCCGAGGCGGGCCGGCTCGCAGCGATCGACCTGGAGCTCGAGCTTCAGGCCGCGCCGGTGAGCCCAGTCGTCGAGGTCGAAATCGATAGGGGATGGTGGAGGGGGATCGGCCGCCGGATCCGGGGGAGGGGGCTCCTCGCGAGCCGCCTCGACCGGAGGCTCCGCAGGCGCCGGCGGCGGCGGCGCGTCGCCCGCGCGAGCGCTGGCCTCAGCCGCGCTCGGCTGGGGAGCGGGCTCCGGCGCCCCGGCGCCCCCGGGGCGGCCGCCGCCGCAGGCGGTGACGAGGGTCGCCAGGGTGAGCGAGGTGAGGGGGCGCCGCACCCGCCTCGCGTAGCACGACCGCGGGCGAGGGACTTGGCCCTCCCGGCCCGGTGGTGCCACGCTCGCCCCATGCGGCTCGAGCGATTTGGCATCGCCCTCCTCCTCCTCTCGTTCGTGGACTGCAAGGCGAGCCTGCAGGCCGAGGTGAACGCCAAGAAGAAGGAGGAGGCGTCGTTCGACGAGCCTCCGCCCACCGTCGAGGAGTCCAGCGAGAGGACGGCGGACACCGTGGAGGCCGCGATGCTCGGCGCCCGCCACGACGTGCGGCTCGCCCCCACGGGGCTCGCGCCCGTCTGCTCCTGCCTCGCGGTCGCCGTCGGCGCCTCCAACGACCAGCGCTTCCAGTGGGAGGGCGAGATCCCCCGCATCGACGCGGCGAACCAGGTGGTGCTGGTGCTCGAGTCCGAGGGGGTCCCGTGCGAGGGGGCGGGAGCCGTCGGCCCGGCGTCGTACTGGGGCTACGTACGCGAAGGCGACGACGTGGTGGTGCACGTCGAGACGGCCCAGCTCGGCCGCCCGATCCCCCACGGCGCCATCGTCCCGCGACCGGGCCCGGACGGTGCCATCTACTTGCGCCCGGCCAGCAAGAAGACGCCGTTCGGTCGCCCGCTCGTCCAGGGCGACGAGCTCTGCCGCGTGCTCTGAGTGGGGCCCGAGGGGCCCGCCGCTCGGTCGCGGGCTGTCCGAGCGCCGCTGCGCGTAGGATGACTGTGCGCGCGTGCAGTGGTAGACAGCCGGGGTGCACGAGTCGCTGGCTTCGAGCGGCGGCGCTCCCGCCCTGAGCGGGGGCGGGGCGGTCGAGGGCGCGGGCGCCCCCGCGTGGGCCCTCTCGCGCCGCGACGCCGTGGAGTGGCTGCGGGAGCTGCCGGCGCGGAGCGTCGACCTCCTCATCACGGACCCTCCCTACGAGTCCCTCGAGCGGCACCGCGCCATCGGGACGACGACTCGCCTCAAGGTGAGCAAGGCGTCGAGCAACGCGTGGTTCTCCATCTTCCCGAACGCGCGGTTCCCCGAGCTCTTCGCCGAGGCGTACCGCGTGCTCGCGCGCGACGCCCACCTCTACCTGTTCGTGGACCAGGAGACGCTCTTCGCCGCGAAGCCCGCCGCCGAGGCGGCCGGGTTCAAGTTCTGGAAGGCGCTCGTCTGGGACAAGGGCCGCCTGGGGCTCGGCTACCACTACCGGTCCCGCCACGAGCTCATCCTCTTCCTCGAGAAGGGCAAGCGGCGCCTGCGAGATCTCTCCATCCCGGACGTGCTCTGCGTCCGCGCCGTGCGCGGGGGGTATCCCGCCGAGAAGCCCGTCCCCCTCGTGCGCACGCTCGTCGAGCAGTCGAGCCCGCCCGGCGCGCTCGTCGCCGATCCGTTCTTCGGGTCGGGCGCGGTCGGGGTGGCGGCGCTCGCCGCGGGCCGCCGGTTCACGGGGACGGACCTCTCCGCGGACGCGGTCGCGCTCGCCACGCGGCGCCTGGAGGAGGCCGCCGCGAGGTGACCGGCGAGGCGATGAATCACACGCGGTATCCGCGCCGCGTGGCCGAGTACGTCCTCGCCGAGTACGGCGGGCGCGGCGTGGTCGTGTACGACGAGGTGAGCGTCGGCACCTCGATGATCGGCAAGGCGCGGCGCGTCGACTTGCTCGTCCACCTCCCGGCGACGGCGCAGGCGCTGGCCATCGAGTGCAAGTGGCAGGACTCCAGCGGCACCGCCGACGAGAAGATCCCCTACGCGCTCCAGGATCTCGAGCAGATGCGCATGCCCGCGCTCCTCGTCTACGCGGGCTCGGGCTTCTCCCCCGGCGTGCTCCACCTGCTGCAGAGCTCCGCCTTCGCGGTGTACTGCCTGCCGGAGGAGTCCCTCGCGCCGTGCCGGCGGCGCCGTGACGATCCAGTCGACGTCGGCACCTGGCAGCTCGACCACGCCCTCGCTCAGGCCTTCGGTTGGTGGGACGTGCTGGTCGCGCACAAGCAGCCGCTCGCCCCCGGCCCACGCCCCGCGCCCTGAGCGCCGGTCAGCGGCGGGCGCCCGCGGGCGCCCGCCGAGACGCGCGGCGCGTGCATTCTCAACGACTCCCAATCTGGGCGCGACCCTCCGCGGTGACGAGGTCCTCGACTTCAGAGGCGGCGCGATGAAGCGGCTCCTGCCCTCCGGGGGCAACCGGCTGCTGCCCGACGGGTCGCCCGAAGTGCTGCTCGGCGTCTGCCCCGACGGTGAGCACCTCGAGCGGATCACCGGGGCCCCGGGGCGCTGCCGGTGGGGCCCGTCGTGCGGGGGAGGCTGCAGGACGGCCGACTGGCGGGGGCGACGGCGCTCGGCCTTGTGCCGCGGGCCTCGCGGACAGGCGGCTGCCATCGCACCGGAGGCCGGCACCAAGCTGTCCTCGAGGGGGCCGCGAGCGCCATCCCCGACGAGCCCACGAAGCCGCATCGCTTCCGACGGGCAGGCGGCCGGCGCGGGATCGTGCCCGACCAGCCGGACGAGCGCGGGCCAGCGACCGGCCACCCGCCGCGAGAGCCGGGCCTGCGGACGACCACCGCGGGGATCGCGGACCTCGACGAGACCGAGCGCTGGTTGGAGGGCGCCGCGCAGTCCTGCACGTACTGGGCGTCTCGCTTCCGCCAGCGTAGCGACACGCTCGGCGCCGGGGAGTGAGGAGAGAGTAGGCCGGTGATCCTCCGCCGACTGCAGCTCCCCGGCGATACCCACGCGCGCGGGCCCGAGGACGGCCGTGGAGGTCGCTGGCGACCCCCGGGGTGAGCGGGCTGCCGCGAGCGCGGCGCGCTGACTCAGTCCCGCGACGCGACGAAGATGCGCAGCACGTACCAGAAGAGCAGCGCGACGGACGCGAACAGCTCGAGCGCGGCCGCGACGTAGCGATCCTCCGGGTAGTGGTGGAGGACGCTCGAGGTGTCGTAGAGGATGGCTGCGCCGGCGAAGCCGACCATCGCGACGCTGAAGAGCGTCCCGAGCTGGAAGCCGAAGATCACCGCCGCCACGATGGCGACGAGCGCCATCACGCCGCCCCACTTGAGCAGCGCGCCGAGGAAGGAGAAGTCGCGCCGCGACCAGAGCACGAGCCCTGTGAGCGCCGCGAACCCGAGGATTGTGACGAGCCCCGCGCTCGAGATCGCGCCCGGCGCGAAGTGGTTCGCCACCGCGAGCAGCGGCACGAACAGGATGGCCTCGGCCACCACGAACCCGCCGAGCGCCGCGTACTGCGCGACCTTCGACTCAGCCTGGTGGGCCACGCGGCTCGCCAGCCAGCTCACCAGGACGAAGCCCCCGATGACCAGGAGCCAGCTCGTGCCGAGGAGCGCCCGCGCGAGCACCTGCGCGATCCCGGTCGTGAAGAGCGCGATCTCGATCGCGGCGAACGCCACGATCGCCCCGAACAGGTGGTTGTACGTCCGCACGAGGAAGCGCGAGCGCTCCTCGAGGAAGTCGCGGTCGGCGGCCTGCGTTCCCTGATAGTCGTAGATCTCGCTCATGATCGCTCCGGCGTCGTGGAGACGGAGGGGGCCGCTCGCGCTCGGCGTGGCCCCTCGGCCTGGGCGGCAATCTAGCGCCCTTCGCCGCGGGGAGCCAGCCCCGCCGCCGCCCAGCGCGTGTAGGCTCCCCGCCGCGTGCCGCGCCGCCTGCACCCGCTCCGGGACCCGGTCGAGCTCCGCCACGACGGCGTGCGCGTCCTCGCCGAGCGGGGCGAGCCGATCGCGGCTGCGCTCGTCGCGGCCGACCGCGTCGGGATCGCGCGCAGCGCGAAGCTCCATCGCCCGCGCGGCCCGTGTTGCCTCCGAGGCGGGTGCGACGGCTGCCTCGCGCGCGTGGACGGCGTCCCGAACGTGATGACGTGCCGGACGCCCGCCCGCGGCGGCGAGGTCGTCGAGACGCAGCACAAGGCGGGGCCGGGCGGCCTCGACCTCCTGCGCGCGACCGACTTCGTCTTCCCTCGCGGGATCGACCACCACCGGCTCTTCGCCGGCACGCGCGGTGTCGGCAAGCTGGTGCAGCAGGTCGCCCGACACATCGCCGGGCTGGGACGCTTGCCGGAGCGCGCGGTCCCGGCGCGCGCCGTCGGTCGTCGCGACGTCGACGTGCTCGTCGTCGGCGCCGGCGCGGCGGGGCTGGCGGCCGCGTCGGCCCTCCGAGGCCGCGAGGTGGTCGTCGCGGACGACGCGCTCGTCGCGGGCGGGTCGCTCGCGCTGCTCGACCCGGCGGCGGCGGAGCGCGCGGTCCTCGCCGCGGGCGAGCTCTCGCTCGCGACGACGGTCGTCGGGTTGTTCCGGGACGGCCGCGGGGGCCACGCGCCGGTCGCGCTCCTCGCCTCGGCCGCCGGGGCGACCGAGATCGTCCCGCGCGCCGTGGTCCTCGCGCCCGGCGGCCATGACGGCGTCGTCCCCTTCGGCAACGATGACCTGCCGGGGGTGCTCAGCGCGCGCGCGGCGCTCGCGCTGCTCCGCGGCGGCGTCCTCGTGGGCGAGCGGCTCGTCCTCGTCGGGGACGGCCGCTTCGCCCGGGCGCTCGCGGCGGCGCTCGGCGGGCTCGCGCGGGTGACGCGCCTGGCGCCCGAGGAGCTCGTGACCGCGCGTGGGCTGTCGCGGGTGACGGGGGTCGTCGTGCGCGCCCCGGGCGGCGCGACCCGGCGCCTGGACGCCGACGCGGTGGTCGTGGAGGCGCCGCTCGCGCCCGGCTTCGAGCTCGCCGCGCAGGCGGGCGCGGTGGTCCGCTTCGCCCCCGAGCGCGGCTACGCGCCCGAGGCGGACGCCCACGGTCGCGTCGCGCCGTGGGTGTGGATCGCGGGCGCCGTCGCCGGGGCGACGGACTCGGCGGCCGATGGCGCGCGCGTCGGCCGCGCGGTGGCTGCTGCGCTCGGGGGGTAGGGCCGGGGCGGAGGCCGGGCCCGTATGGACCCTCCTACCCCTCGACGAGCGTCCCGAACAGGCTGGCGCCGCCGGCCAGGAAGATCACGTCGAACGCCACCAAGATGCGGAGGTAGTCGGCGACGTCCACGAGCGGCGCCCCCCCGAAGAGCTCACGGGTGGCGACGACGGCCGCGAGGAGCGCGGGCGCGAGGAGCGGCAGCAGCACCACCGCGAGCACCAAGTCCCGGGCGCTGGTGCGGACCGTCATCGCGCCGAACAGCGTGCCGCTCGCGGCGATGCCCGGTGTCGCCAGGAGCGCCACCAGCGCGAGCGGGGCGATCACCTCCAGCAGATCGATCGCGAACAGCAGCGCAGCGATCGGGATCACGACCAGCTCCACGCTCAGGAGGAAGCCCACCAGGCCGAGGACCTTGCCGGCGAAGAGCGCCGAGCGCGCCAGCGGGGTGACGAGCAGGCCGTCCAGCGCGCCGTCCTCGCGCTCACGCTGCCAGATGCGGCCGAGCGCGAGCACGCTCGCGAACGCGACGCTCAACCAGATGGCGCCCGCGGCCACGACCCGCCCCGCCGCCGGCCCCCCATGGAACGAGAGCGAGGCCAGGATCACGACCAGCACCGCGAAGAAGATCGAGGTCGCGAGCGCCTCTCCGGTGCGGAGCTCGATCAGGAGATCCTTGCGCGCGACGAGCCACGCCTGGGCCCACCAGGGGGGCCGGCGCACGGCGGCTCGATCGGCGGCGGTCACGCGCCCGACTCTACTCGCGCCCCGGCGCGGGCGGTCGCGGCGGTGCCCGCGCCGCCCTGCGCGGCCGGTGCGCCGAGCGGTGATCCGAGGCGCGCCCCGCCGCGAGATCGGCGGTCCCCGTGGCTCCCCGCGGGGTGGGCGCCCGCGCCGAGCGCGTGCCGCCGAGCGCGGTTCGGGCTAGGGAGCGCCCATGGCCGACATCCGGATCGAGCATGTCTACGAGTGCGACCAGGAGGTGTTCTGGCGCGAGATCTTCTTCTCCGAGGAGTACAACCGCCGCCTCTTCCGCGACGCGCTCGAGTTCCCGAGCTTCAACGTCGTGAGCCAGACGGAGACGGACGCCGAGCTCCGCCGCACCGTCGAGGTGACGCCCAAGCTCGGCGACATGCCCGGCGCGCTGAAGAAACTCATCGGCGACAACCTCGGGTATCGGGACGACGGCGTCTTCGACAAGCGGACGAAGAAGTTTCGCACTCGGATCACCCCGAACAAGCTCGCCGACAAGACGACCATCGAGGGGACGATGTGGACCGAGCCGCTCGGCGAGCGCCGGTGCAAGCGCGTCTTCGAGTGTCGGGTGGAGTCGCGCGTCTTCGGCGTGGGCGGCCTGCTCGAGAAGCGCGTGATCGACGATCTCCAGACCAGCTACTCGAAGGCGGCGCAGTTCACCAACGCCTACGTGAAAGAGAAGGGGCTCTAGGCGGCGGCCGGGGCCGGGCGAGCCGTCAGAGCACGAGCCCGGCGACGCAGGCGACCAGGCACGTCGTCAGCAGGCCGCCCGCCATCGCGCGGAGCGCGAGGCGCGACACGTCGCCCCTGCGCTCCGGCGCGAGCGCGGAGTACCCGCCGATCTGGATGCCGATGCTCCCGAAGTTGGCGAACCCGCAGAGGGCGTACGAGGCGACCAGGCGCCCGCGCTCGGTGAGCCAGCCGGGATCGCGCGCGAGCTCCTGGCTCATCGTCGTGTAGGCGACGAACTCGTTCAGGACCGTCTTCTGCCCGAGCAGCGAGGCCAGCTTCGGCACGTCCTCGGCCGGCACGCCCATCACCGCGGCGAGCGGCCAGAACACCCACGCGAAGACGCGCGACAGGCCGAGCTCGACGCCGACGGCGCGGCCGAGCGCGCCGAGCCCGGCGTCGACCAGCGCCGTCAGGGCGAGGAACACGATCAGCATGGCGCCCACGTTGACGGCGAGCTTCACGCCCTCGGTCGTCCCCGACGCGATCGCGTCGAGCAGGTTCGCGTGGGAGCGCTCGACGGAGACGCGCGCGCCGCCCGCCGTCGGCGCCACCTCCGTCTCGGGGAGCATCAGCTTCGCGATCACGAGCGACGCGGGCGCCGACATCACGCTGCACGCGATGAGGTGCCCCGCGACGCCGGGCACGTGATCCCGGAGCATGGCGACGTACGCGGCGAGCACGCCGCCCGCGGTGGTAGCGAACCCGGCGACCATGCACGCGTGCAGCTCCGACAGCGTCATCGCCGGCAGGTAGGGGCGCACGGCGAGCGGCGCCTCCGTCTGCCCGACGAAGATGTCCGCCACCGTGGAGAAGCTCTCCGCGCCGCTCACGCGCAGCGTCCTCGCCAGGGCGCGCGCCATCCGGTCGATGACGAACGGCAGGACCCCGGTGTGGTAGAGCACGCTGGTCAGCGCCGAGAAGAACACGATCGTCGGCAGCACCTGGAACGCCAGCACGAAGCCGAACGTCGAGGTGTCGGTGGCCAGCCGCCCGAACACGAAGCGGGAGCCCTCGCGCGTGAAGTCGAGCAGCGCGTCGACACCCCGCGACGCCGCGCCGAACACACCGGCGGCGGGCGTCCGCAGGACGAGCAGCGCGAAGCCGAACAGCACGGCCATGCCCCAGCCGACCGTCCGGCGGTCGGCGCGTCGGCGCAGGCCTGCCGGGGCGAGCGCCCACGCGACGCCCAGCATCGCCAGCACGCCGACCCCGCTCAGCAGCCGCTCACGCATCGCCGCTGCGCGCTCGGCGTGACATCAGGGGAAGAGGCCGCCGAAGTACGCGCCCGCGGCGCCACCCGCGAGGACGACCACGACCAGGATCGCGATCAGCGCTCCGTTGCCGGCGCCGGAGGGCGCGGGTGCGGCGCTCGCCTCGGGCGTGGGCGCGGCCGCTCGGGGCGCGGCGGGCGCGGCGGGCGCAGGTGAGGGGGCGCGCTGCGGCGCTGGCGCGCGAGAGGCCGACGAAGGGGCCGCGGGCTCGTCGTCCTCGAGCGCCGCCAGGTTCCCGACCTCGAACTTGTCGCTCGGGCTGCGGTCGACGCCGCCCCCGCCCGCCCCGGGCTCGAGATCGAAGCCCCAGTCCTGCACATTCTCGAACTTGCCGTCGCCGAGGGCCGGCGCGGGGGCGGGCGCGGCGACCGAGGTGGAGTCGTCGTCGTCGCCGAGCGAGCTGAACTGGAAGAGCGCCTCGTCGATGAGCGAGCCGATGATCGACGCCTTGTCCGGCTCCGTCGCCTTCTTCGCGGCGCGCTCCGCCATCGCGGCGTTGACGAGCTTCGCGATGTCGAAGGACGACACCGGGCGCCCGGCGTTGAAGAGGACGTTGTTTAGATCGCGCCCGAAGTCGCGCGCCGTGCGGTACCGCTTGGCCGGATCGCCCGCGAGGCCCCGCATCAGGACGCCCTCGAGCTCGTCCGTCACGTCCGGGTTGAACTGACGCACGCTCGGCACGCGCGCGGCCTGGACTTGCCGAACGGTGTCGAGATCCGTCTCCCCCATGAAGAGGCGGCGGCCCGCCAGCATCTCCCACAGGATGATGCCGACCGCGAAGATGTCGGTGCGGGCGTCGATCTCCTGGCCGAGCGCCGCCTCGGGCGAGAGGTAGCTGAACTTGCCCTTGATGACGCCCGGGTCGCTCTTCTCGAGCTGGCTGTTCGCCTTCGCCAGCCCGAAGTCCACGATCTTCACCTCGCCGAAGCGCGTGATGAGGACGTTCGGCGGCGACATGTCCCGGTGCACGATGTGCAGGTCGCGGCCCTTCTGGTCCTTCAGCTCGTGCGCGTAGGCGAGGCCCTCGCAGATCCGCACGCAGATGAGGATGGCCTCCTCGATCGGCACCGTGGAGCTGCGCTTGCGGCAGAACTCGATGACGCTCTTCAGATCGGCGCCGTCGACGTACTCCATCACGATGAAGTACGTGTTGTCGCCGACACCGACGTCGAACACCTGGACGCAGTTGGAGTGCGAGAGGTGCGAGCAGAGCCGCGCCTCGTCCAGGAACATCCCGATGAACTGCTTCTTCTCCGAGAGGTGCGGCAGGACGCGCTTGATCGCGACCGTCTTCTTGAACCCCTCGAGGCCGGCGCTCTCGGCGCGGAAGACCTCGGCCATCCCGCCGGACGCGATGCGCTCGATGACCCGGTATCGCTGCTGCTGCGCCATGGTGAGCTTCACCCGCACGCGGGTGCGAAAGCAGCGTACGGCCCGCGCGCCGCGCGGGTCAAGGAAGGTGCCCGCGCGCCGCGCGGGTCAGGGACGGTGCCCGCGCGCCGCGCGGGGACTTGGTGGAGCCGAGGGGAATCGAACCCCTGACCTCTTGCATGCCATGCAAGCGCTCTCCCAACTGAGCTACGGCCCCGGTGGGGTGGCGGACCCTGGCACGCGGCCGCCCGCGAGGCGAGCGAATTCGTACCGGGCTCGGCGCTCGGTCTCCGGCGCCGGCGGGTGCTTGCTCCCCGGACCGGGGAGCTCAGCCGCCTCAACCACCTTTGGCGGGTCGCGGCGCCTCGGGCGCCGCCTGGGGCGGTGGCGCTGCGGCGGCGGCCTTCGCTGCGGCGGCCGCGGCCTCCGCGGCGCGGAGCTCCTCGGCGGCTGCCTCTGCCGCGCGAGCGAGCTGCTCGGTCGTCGGCGCGGGCGGGCGTGTCGCCACGAACGTGATCGCGGCGGTGATGGCGAGCGCGCCGCCGACGAGCGAGAGCCACCCGGGCGTGTGCGGCTCGTCTGGGTCGAGCGCCTCCTCCTCCCGCGGGTGGCCGTGAGCGTCGGCCGAGGCGGGCGAGGGATCGTGCGGGTCGGTCGCGCTCGCGACGTGGGGGTCGTGCGCCATGCGCAAGACCATGGCTGACCGGGCGCGGGCGGTCAAGGCGCGGGAGGGGACCGGGCGCGGGCGCGGGGGGCGGGTACGGGCGCGGGCGCGGGCTCGCGCGCGCGGGCTCGCGCGCGGGCTCGGGGGGCGGGGCTACGGGACGAGGTAGATTGGGTTCGAGTAGATCCACACGAAGTCGCCCTCGGCGAGGCTCGCGTAGCTGCTCAGGTGGGGGGCGAGGTGGCGCGGGCGCATCCGGATCTCGGCGCGGTAGGCGCCCGGGAGCGTAGGGCGGAAGGAGGTGTCCTCCTGGCTGGAGTGGACCTCGTCCCAGCCGCCCTCGCGGGCCAGCAGGATGCGGGCCGTGAGCTCGGGAGCCGGCGTGCCCGCGCCGAGCTCCTGCACCGAAGGCAGGTGCACGACCAGCTCCGGCGTGGACGCGAGCGACACCTCCTCGCCCATCTCGTGGATCTCGCCCGCGGTCGCGTGGAAGTCGAAGCCGACCGGGAAGCCCAGCACCTCGAACGCGCCGTAGAGGCGACCGGCGGCGAGGCCCTCCTTCAGCTCGAGATCCGTCCACGTGCCGTCCGCGCGGGGACGCACGAGCACGTGGTTCGAGAACCAGCCCATCATCCGGCGGTAGCTGTCGACGCGCTCGCCGTCCGGCAGGAGCTGGGGGAAGGAGTTGCGGTGGCAGTCCGTGCCGACGGTCGTGACGCGGCGCGCGCCTCCCGCCAGCACCGTGCCCCACGTCTCGAGGTAGCGCGGATCCTCGCTGATCAGCGGCAGGAGGATGAGGTCCGGGTGCGGGAGCAGCTCGGGCTGGGTGAGCTTCGTCAGCAGACCGAGCGCCGCGCCCACGTTCGCGAACAGGTTCGCGTGCAGGTTGTACATCTCGAAGCCGTCGAGCGGGAGCGTCGTGAGCTGCTCCGGAGTCCAGTCCTCGGTGTGCGCTACCAGCACGATCGCGCCCGCGGCCTTCAGCGTGGCGATCGCCTCGGGGGTGCTCGCGCCGTACACGTCGCCGCGCGTCGTGGGGGTCTCCACGTGTCGCTCGAGGCCGACCGGCATCGTCCCCGACTCGCAGCCCGCCATCACGAGCACCGGGTCGGACTCGGGGCAGGCGAGGCGGCTCGCCACCGGGCCCCCGCCCCGCTCGACGAGGGTGTCCCCCCGAGCCGGACGGTAGAGGAGCGTCTCCGGGTACTCGGTCGATGCGAAGGACTCACGGTGATCGCTCAGCATCACGAAGTCGTGCTGCACCGTGCAAACGTCGCGGCGGAAGTCGTCGAGACACTCGCCGTCGATCTCACCGGCGTCGTTCTTCGGCTCGCCGTCGCACGCGTCATGGGAGTAGACGCTGTGGGCGTGGACGAGGCCGCGGCGGTCGAGCCAGCCGCGCGGGCCCGGCGCTCGCGGTGTCGGATACACGGTGCCGGGGGCCCAGCCGAGGGCCTGCCCCGTGTCCGCGCCGGCGTCCGCTGGAGCCTTCGCCGCTGGATCCTCGCTCGACGAGCACGCGACGCCCAGCGCCGCCACGATGCCAAGCCACGGTGAGCTACGCCTCATCCGCGGCAGGTTAGCACGCGCGGCTCCGCGTTCACCGAGCCCCGGCGCCCGCGACCCGGATCGCCTCGCGCTCTGCCGGCGCGATGTCGAACAGGTCGAGCACGAGCTCGTCGAGCGCCCGCCGCGTGCCGGACTCCAGGCCCCCGCGCGTCGAAGCGGCGCGCACGATCTCCGCGACCCGGGTGAGCCGCGCCAGGTCGCGCGGGGGCGCGGGCAGCGCGCGCAGGTGGCCGAGCTTCACCTGGGGGAAGGCCGCCTGGCGGCCGTCGCGCCGGCGGAGGCGGTGGAGCGCGCGGTAGAGCCCGCTGTTCAGCAGGCCGACGACGACCTCGGGCGGCCACTCGGGGTGATCGAACCCGGCCAACAGCGAATTGCGGAACGACGCGCCCGCGACGAGCGCGGCGATGGGGTGCGCGGCCGTCTGTCGGACGACGAACCGCGCGCGGTGGAAGTGCTCCGGGGGCGCGAGCCGCGCGCCGGCGGCGGCCAGCCGGGCCGGGTCCTCGTCGAGGAAGACCCGGGGCGGCCCCACGCGCAGCTCGCCCACGTCCTTGCCCTCGAGCAGCGGCCGGCGGGGGACGCCGTCCGCGGGCGGTACGCCGGGCGCCGACCCGCGCGCGAGCAGCGGCCGGCTGGCGGCCGTGGAGCGGAACCCGAGCTCGCCGAAGAGCGCGGCGGGGAGCGGGGGCCGCTCGGCGAGGCGGGCGAGGGACGCGGGCATCGCCACCTCCGCCGCCTCGCACGTCGGGCGGGAGCGCTCCAGCAGTCGGAAGGGGCGGGGGGTGGGTCGGGATCCCGGGGACGGATCGGCGACCAGCAGGAAGCTCGGCTGGACGACGCCGCGGAACGCGCCGTCCCCCAGCTCCAAGAGCGGCTCGCGCGGGGCGTGGGTCGCCGTCAGCGCCTCGCGCATGGGCGCGTAGCCGTCGAGGTCGCTCACCGAGCTCGGCAGCAAGAGCGCGAGCGTGCCGGCGGGCGCGATCGCCGCCGCGCGCTCGACGAACGCGGCGTGGAGCGTCGGGTAGCGGCGGAAGGCGCGGTATCGCCTGGCCAGCGCGGCGCGGGTCCCGGGATCGAGCGGCCGCGCCGCCCGCCCCGCGAACACTACCCAGGGAGGGTTACCGACGACGGCGTCGAAGCTCGGGCGCCCGGCGAGGAGCTCGCCCCAGTCCACCGGCGGAGCCGCGCCGAGGCCGGGCGCCGCGGGCGCGTCGGCCGCGCCGCGCCGCCCGGGCGCGCCGAGCAGCGCCTCGCCGTGACGGAGCCGCGCGCCCGCGTCGCGAGGCGACGGCGCCGCGCCCCCCGCCTCGAGCCACAAGGCGAGCTCCGCCGCCGCGATCGAGAGCTCGTCGGCGTCGACGCCGAGCACGCACTCGCGTGCGGCGAGGCGCCGCGCGTCCACGGCGTCGACGCCCGCGCCCACGAGCTCCCGCGTGACGACGCGGACCACCGCGGCGAGCAGCGCCCCGGCGCCGCACGCAGGATCGACGACGCGCAGCGCGGCGAGCAGCCCGGGGCGCCTCGTGGCGCCTGCGAGTCGGGCGCGCGCGAAGGCCGGCGCGAGCGCGGCCTCGGCGAGGGCGTGGGCCCACGCGGGCGGCGTGAAGTGGGCGCCCGCGTCCCGCCTGCCCGCCCGTCCCACCGCGCGCGACGGGGGCGCCTCGCTGCCGTCCCAGGTGCGCTCCAGCGCTGCGCCGAGCAGCTCCGGGGGCAGCGGCTCGCGGGCCTCGAAGAACGGCGCGGGCGAGGTGGTCCCGGCCAGCTCGCCCATGCGGCCGTCGGCGCACCGTCGCCACGGCAGCCCGCGGCTCACGGCGAGGGTCGCCGCGAGGTCGACGAGCGCGCGCGCGATCGCCGCGCGCGGCTCGCCGGCGGCGGCGCTCACCGCGGTGGCGCGCTCGAGCGCGGCGGCGAGCGCGCGCGCGCCCTCGTCGCTCATGGCGTGGTGGCGCCGGGGGCCGTCGCGCGGCGCGCCCGCCCGCCGCCGACGAGCAGTCGCGCCGCCAGGTCGAGCGCCGCGCTCATGGCGCTCGCGTCCGCGCGGCCCGTCCACGCGAGGTCGTAGGCCGTCCCGTGGTCGACGCTCGTCCGCACGACGGACAGCCCGCGCGTGACGTTCACCGCGCGGCCGAACGCGAGGAGCTTCTCCGGGATGGTGGCCTGGTCGTGGTACATCGCGACGACCCCTGCGTACTCGCCGGCCGCGGCCTTGCGGTACGCCGTCTCGGCGCCGATCGGCCCGACGAGCGTCGCGCGGCGGCCGAGCGCCCGCGCGGCGCGGCGCACGCCCGGCGCGACGATCTCGGCCTCTTCGCGGCCGAGCAGCCCGCCCTCGCCTGCGTGCGGGTTCAGTGAGCACACGGCGATCCGCGGGCGCGCGGCGCCGAGCTCCGCCAGCAGCCCGACGAGCTCGAGCGTCGCCCGCGCGACCCCCTCCACGGTGAGCGCGCGTGGGACGCGCGCCAGCGGGAGGTGCGTCGTGACCAGCGAGGTGGCGAACCCTGGCGCGAAGAAGCACATGACGGGCTCGACCCCGCCGTCGAGCGCGGCCAGCCACTCGGTGTGACCGCGGAAGCGCGCAGCTCGCCGCCCGGAGCCTGCGATCGCCTCCTTGCTCACCGGCCCGGTGACGAGCGCGCCCCCGGCCCCGCGCGCGAGCGCGAACGCCGCTTCGACCCAGGCGAGCTGCGCCGCGCCGGCCGCGCGGCTCGGGCGCCCGGGGCGGTGGTCGCTCGCCGAGAGCGGGGCGCCGACCGCGTGGACCCGGAGCGCGCTCGGGTCGATCCCCGCGAGCGCTGCGGCGCGCTCGACGACCCCCGGATCGCCGACGAGCACGGTCGCCGCGGGTCGCGCCGCGGCGGCCCGCACCGCGACCTCGGGGCCCACGCCCGCCGGGCACCCGAGCGAGACGAAGAGCTGCCTGGCCGCTGCCGCGCGCGCGGGGCCGCGCCGGTGCGGCTCAGGGCTCGTCGGGCGCGGCGCGGCGCGTGCGATCTTCGGCATCGGGCGCGCCGAGCTTGTAGCCCGAACCCCGGAGCGTCTCCAGCGGGAGCGCCGAGCCGAGCTTGGCGCGGAGGCGGCGCACGTGGATGTCGACCGTGCGGGGCCCGCCCTCGTAGCGGTTGCCCCACACGCGCGCCAGCAGGTGCTCGCGGGAGAGTACCTTGCCGCGGCGCTCGCAGAGGTAGGCCAGGAGCGCGAACTCCTTCGCCGTGAGCGCCACGGGCCGCCCCCCGACGCTCACCTCGTGCGCGGCGCGATCGACGACGATGGAGCCGACCTTCTGCCGCTCCTCGGTCGCGAACTCGCTGCGACGCCACTCGAGCGCGCGGATGCGGGCGTAGAGCTCCTCCGGCACGTACGGGTGGAGGACGAAGTCGTCGAAGCCGGCGGAGGGCTCGACCCGCGTGATCTGCCCGACCGTGACCGCCAGCAGCGCGCCCACGTTGTCGAACATCGGCTCGCGCCGCACGCCCTTCAGCGCCGTGAGCGCGAGGTCGGGGCGGTCGAGCGCCTCGAAGACGAGCGCGCGAGGGCGCACGTCGAGGTCGTCGTCCTCGCCCCAGAGGTGGAGCGGATCCTCCCAGAGGTCCAACGTGCGCACGCGCGCGCCCAGCGCGCGCAGCGTCTGCGCGGCCGACTCTTCGCGCTCGAGCAGCGGCCCGTGCCCGATCACGCCCACGAAGCTCACGCGGGACGTCATCGCGCCCGGACCCCTTCCCCGCGCGCCCGCCCGGCGCGCCTACGCGATCTCCGTGCCGCCCACCGTGATGCGGCCGATCTTGATGGTCGGACACCCGACGCCCACGGGGACGCTCTGGCCATCCTTGCCGCAGGTCCAGACGCCGTCCGAGAGCTCCACATCGGTGCCGAGCATTTCTACCCGGGACAATGTTTCGGGACCATTTCCGATGAGGTTTACGCCCTTCAGCGGGGCCGTGAGCTTGCCGTCCTCGATGAGGTAGCTCTCCGTCAGGGAGAACACGAAATCCCCGTTGGCGATGTCGACCTGCCCGCCGCCGAACTTCCGGGCGAAGATCCCCCGCTTCACCGAGCGGACGATCTCCTCCGGATCGTGGGGGCCGGCGAGCAGCAGGGTGTTCGTCATGCGGGGCAGCGGCGCCGCGCTGAAGCTCTCCCGGCGGCCGTTCCCGGACGCACCGGTGCCGTAGTGCCGCGACGACAGGCGGTCGTGGAGGTAGCCGACCAGGGTGCCCGCCTCGATGAGCACGCTCCGCTCCGGATCGGAGCCCTCGTCGTCGACGTTGATCGAGCCGCGGCCGTGGACGAGCGTCGGGTCGTCGACCACGGTGCAGAGCGGGCTGGCGACCGGCTGCCCGACTCGGCCCGCGTAGTTGCTCGTGCCCTTGCGGTTGAAGTCCGCCTCGAGCCCGTGCCCGACGGCCTCGTGCAGGAGGATCCCGCTGTCTCCCGGCGCGAGGACGACCGGGAGCTCGCCGGCGGGTGCGCTCCGCGAGTCGAGCAGGACGGTGGCCTGATCGGCCGCGCGCTCGGCGTGCCACTCGGGGCTCCGGTCGTCGAAGTACGCGAGCGTCGTGCGCCCGCCGCCCCCGCTCGACCCGCGCTCCCGCCGCCCGCCTTGCTCCGCCAGCGCCGACACCCCGAACCGGAACAGCGGCTGCACGTCGTGCACCCAGAGGCCGTCGCTCGTCGCGACGACGATCTCCCGCACCTCCTCCGCGAACGACGCCTCGACCTTGGTCACGCGTGGGTCGCGCGCGCGCGCCGCGCGGCTCGCGCGCTCGAGCAGCGCTCGCTTCTCCAGGCCGTCGCGGTCCAGGCTGGGCGCCACGTCGTAGCGCTCGGGCAGCGCGCGCGCCGCGGGCAGCGCCACCGCCCCGCTCCGCCCCGAGGCGGCGATCCGCGCCGCGGTGCGCGCGGCGCGGGCCATCGACTCCCACGAGAGATCCTCGGTGTGCGCCACCCCGGCCGCGTCGCCCTCGAGCACCCGGACGCCGAGCCCTACCCGGACCCCGCGCGACGCCGAACGGGTGATGCCCTCCTCGTACGCGAGCCCTCCCGACGCGCGGTACTCGAAGAACACGTCGGCGTGGTGGCCCCCCGACGCGAGCGCGAGCGAGAGCAGCCGCCGGCACAGCTCTGCGTCCGCCGGCGCCGGGCCGCCCGGCGCGAACGGCGCGCGGTAGAGCGTGCTGGGTGTCATCTCTCGCATCCTTCGGCCGGCGGCAGCCGAGCGCAAGGCGCGAGCGTCGCCGGTGGCGGGCGGCGGCCGCCCAGCGGATCCTGCGGTAGAATACTGCCCTCCGCGTCGCGCGGCTCGCCCCGGTTGAACCCCGGGCCGGTCCTCGCCTAAGATCCGGAACCCTAGCTTCGCCTCGGTTGGCAGGGTCCCGGCTCACGCCCCGTCACGGTCCCCAAGGTGTCCATCGATCGCGAAAAGATCCTCCAGGCCGCCCAGAAGCACGTCGACAAGAAGCGGTTCGACAAGGCGATCGAGGAGTACGAGAAGCTCGTCCGGCTCGATCCGAACGACGCGCGGACGCTGCTCAAGATCGGCGATCTGCAGACGAAGATGGGGGCGCTGGAGGCGGCGATCGCGACCTACGATCGCGTCGGCCAGCACTACGCGTCCCAGGGGTTCGCGCTCAAGGCCATCGCCGTCTACAAGCAGATCCGCGAGCTGATCCGCAAGCAGGCGCCGGAGCTCGCCGAGCGCTTCGCCCACGTCGCGCCCCAGCTCGCGGAGATCTACACCCAGCTCGGGCTGACGAGCGACGCGCTCGTCGCGTGGGAAGAGGTCGCGACGCGCCACCTCCGGACGGGGAACGAGCGGCAGGCCGTCGAGGTGTTCCGCAAGATCGTGGAGCTCGACGCCACGAACCCGCTCACGCACTTCCGGCTCGCCGAGGCGCTGTGCCGGATCCAGTCGCTCGATGAGGCGGTCGACGAATTCGGTCGCGCCGCCGAGCTCCTCATCCAGCTCCAGCGCACCGACGACGCGCTGAAGGTCCTGCATCGGGTCTGGGAGGTGAAGCAGATCCCCCGGCACGCCCAGGTCACCGCGCAGCTCCTGCTGGAGCGCGGGCAGCTCGAGGACATCAAGCTCGCTCTCCAGCGCCTGCAGTTCGCTTTCCAGGCCGATCCGAAGGATCTCGACACGCTCGGGCTGCTCGCCCAGGCCTTCTCCTCCATGGGCCAGGAGGAGAAGGCGATCGAGGTCTACAAGGAGATGGCGCACATCGCGCGGGCGCAGGACCAGGCCGAGCTGTTCGAGCAGCTCGTCACCCATCTGCAGAGCGTCGCCCCCCACGATCCGACGGTCCACGCCCTCGCTGGCGGAGCGCCGCCGTCGCAGCACGGCTCGGTGCTGAGCGTCGCCGACGCGGAGGTCGAGGCGGTCGAGGAGTCCGCGCCGGCGCCGATGCGGCCGGGGCAGGCGAGCGCGCCCGACGTCGTCGTGGTCGAGGAGGACTACGAGGTCGCCGAGGAGCGCCAGGGGCCGGGCTCGTTCGACGCCCGCGCCCACGCGCGCAAGGCGCTCGCGGACGCGGAGTCGTTCCGGCGGCTCCGCCTGCTCCCGAAGGCGGTGGAGGTCCTGCAGATCGCGCTGGAGATCGACCCGCGGTCCATCGAGATCCGGGAGCGCCTCCGCGTGGTGCTCGCGGAGGCCGGCGACCTCGAGGGCGCGAGCGGCGAGGCCATCACGCTCGCGGCCATCGCGCTCGACGACGGCGACACCCAGCGGGCGGAGCTCCTCCTCTACGAGGTGCTCGACCAGGAGCCGGATCACCCCGTCGCGTTGGAGATGCTCCACCAGCTCTCGACCGGTGCGGAGGGCTACACCGACGAGGCCGAGACGGCCGAGGCGGACGTGGCCGCACCGCTCCCGCCGGCCCGCGGGCGACTCGCCAGCCTCGAGGATCCGTTCGAGGGCTTCGAGCCCGAGGCGCCGTTGCCGTCGTACGACCTCGAGGATCTCGGCGGGCAGCGCGCCGCCCTGGCCGCCGTCCTGGCGCGCCCGGTCGTCACCGACTCCGTCGACGATCCGTTCGCCGAGGAGTCGGCCCTCCCCTCCTTCCCTCTCGGCGAGGCGCCGGCGCTGGAGGCGGAGCCGCTCGACCTCGACGAACCGCCGGCTGCGGCGGACGCGCCGGCCGCCTGGGCCGCCGCGCCGCAGGAGGCCTGGGACTACGACGAACCGGCCGAAGCGGCCGCCGCGCCGCTGCCGTCCTTCGAGGTGGACGCCCCCGAGCTCCCGACGACGGAGGCGGTCACCGCGCCTCAGTCCGTGGGCAGCGAGGCCATCGAGGAGGTGCTCGACGAGGCGGAGTTCTTCGCGGCCCGTGGGCTCTACGACGACGCGCGCGCCATCCTCGACGACGCGGTCGCCCGCTCTCCGGGCCACCCGCTGCTGCTCGAGCGCCTCCACGAGCTCGACGAGCTCGTCGCTGCGAGCGGCCAGAGCGGGACGATCGATCGCGGCCACCTCGCCATGCCGAGCGAGCCGGCGCCGAGCGATCGCGCGTTCGACATCGCCGCCTCCCTCGACGCGCTCGACCAGCTCGGGCCCCCGTCCGCTGCGGCCAGCTTCTCCAGCGTGGCGCAGGAGGTCGATGTCGATCAGGTCTTCGCCAAGTTCAAGGAGGGGGTACGCGCGCAGGTCGCCGAGACGGACAGCTCCACTCACTACGACCTCGGCGTCGCGTACAAGGAGATGGGCCTCTCCGCCGACGCGATCGGCGAGTTCGACCTCGCCGCGCGCGATCCAGCGCGCGAGTGCATGTGCTTCGCGATGATCGGGATGATCCGGCTCGAGCGCGGCGAGATCGACCTCGCGGGGCAGGCGTACATCCGCGCGCTCGAGGCGCGCCAGAAGACGGTCGAGCAGGAGATGAGCCTCTACTACGACCTCGGCGTGGTCCACGAGCTCCAGCACAAGCCGGCGGACGCGCTCTATTACTTCCGCAAGATCGCGCGCCGCGACCCCGGCTTCCGCGACGTGCAGGACCGCATCGCCGCGCTCGAGCCGGCGAAGGAGGTCCCGGCCGCGCCCCAGGGGCGGACGGTCAACTCCGACGACGAGTTCGACAAGGTGTTCGACGATCTCTTCGAGTGACGGTGCGTGTGACCGGGACGTGACGGCGCGAGGGATCCGGAGGTGACACGCTGGCCGGCGGCCGGACGGGTCCGCGGGCGTCCCGCCTTGTCGCCGCGGCCGGATCGCGCAACGGTTGGAGCATGATGACGCCGACGGTTCGGGCGCTCGGGCTCTCCCTCTGCTGCGTCGTCGCGGCCTGCTCCGGGGAGGAGGAGAAGCAGGGGCCCGGTGGCGCGGCCGGCGCGGGGCCGTGCGTGGCGCCCGAGCCGCCCCCGGCGGCGCTGCTGAAGATGGGCGTCCACGACGGCGTACGGATCCTCCCGGACGGGCGTGCCCTCACCCCCGCGGGGCAAGAGCTGCAGGTCGGCGGCTTCCCCGTCGACGTGCGCGTCCATCCCACGCTCCCGCTCGCGTACGTCGCGAACGCCGGCTACGGGCGGCGCAGCGTGCAGGTCGTCGACCTCGCGCAGGCGCGGATCACGCAGGACATCGAGCGGTCCGAGGCCTTCCACGGGATCGCGCTCGCGCCAGACGCCGCGCGGCTCTACCTCTCCGGCGGCGACTCCGGGCAGCTCGAGGTCTACTCCGTCGCCGCCGACGGCGCGCTGGCGGCCGAGGCGCAGGTGGACGCCACGGACGGCTGCGCCGGCGACTGCTATCCGTCCGGCATCGCGGTCTCGCCGGATGGCGCGCGAGTGTGGGTGGCGCAGTTCCTCGGCGAGGGGCTGCTCGAGGTGGACGCCGCGACGCTGGCCGTCACCCGCCGCGTCGACCTCGGCGTCCGCGGGTACTCCGTGCTCCACGTGCCGGCGCGCGACGAGCTCTGGGTGAGCGGCTTCGGAGATCGGGCGATCGCCGTCGTCGACGCGACCTCGTTCACGCTGAAGGGCACCGTGGACGCCGGCGCGAACCCGCTCGGGCTGGCGGCCACCGCCGACGGCGCTCGCGTGTTCGCGTCCATCACGGACGGGGACATCGTCGTCGCCATCGACCCGGCGACACGCAACATCGTCGACACGCAGGCGGTCGGGGATCCGGCGCTCGCGGCGGAGGACGGCACCCCCCTGCCCGCCAGCAGCCCGTCGGGGCTCTTCCTCGACGAGGCCGCCGGGCGCCTCTATGTGGTGCGCGCCGCGGACAACGCCGTGTCCGTCCTCTCGCCGGCCACGCTGGACCCGGCGGGCGCGATCCCGGTCGGCTGGTACCCGACGGCCGCCGCCGTCGCCGGAGAGCGCCTCGTCGTGACCAACGGCAAGGGCGTGGGTGTCGGTCCGCTCCCCGCGTACGGCTACGGCGACGAGAGCGGCAAGGAGGCGATGACGGGCACCGTCTCGATCGTGCCGCTCCCCGGCTTGGATCTCGCCGCGCTGGCGCAGGAGGTCGAGGAGAACGTCCGGCGCCCGAGCACCGTCTACCCGTTCGAGTGCGAGGAGAGCTTCCCGATCCCGACCCGCGCCGGGGGCCCCACCCCGATCGAGCACATCGTGCTCATCGTGCGAGAGAACAAGACGTACGACAGCCTCTTCGGCGACATGGCCGGCACCGACGCCGACCCCTCGAAGGTGATGTACGGCGAGGACATCACGCCGAACGTCCACGCCATCGCGCGGAAGTTCGCTCACAGCGAGAATTTCTACAACGACAGCGAGACGAGCGTCCAGGGTCACCTCTGGCTCACCTCGAGCTTCGTCAACGACTACGTCGAGCGGACCTGGCTCGAGGACTACCGAGGCAACCCGGGCTACGCCGAGGACGCGCCGCTCGATCGCGGGCAGCCCGAGTTCGGCACGTTCTTCACCCACCTGATGAAGCACGGCGTCGACTACACCGTCTTCGGCGAGGTGGTGGGCTCGTTCGGCACGTACGAGGGCCAGACGGTGATGTCCCACGTGGACACCGCGTTCCCCGGGCTCTTCTACAACACCGGGATCAAGGACGCGCTGAAGGCGGAGCGCGTCGTGGAGAAGCTCGTCACCGACGAGGAGTTCCCGCCCTTCGTCTTCGTCCTCCTGCCCAACGACCACACGAACGGCACGGGGGCCAACCAGCTCACGCCCGAGGCGATGATCAACGACAACGACGTGGCCACGGGGATCATCGTCGACGGGCTCAGCAAGTCGAAGTTCTGGGACAAGACCGCGGTGTTCATCGTGCAGGACGACACCCAGGTCGGCGCCGACCACGTCGACTACCACCGCTCGATCTGCGTGATCGCGAGCCCCTGGGTGAAGCCCGGCTACGTGAGCCGAGTGCACACGTCGTTCCCGTCGCTCTTCCGCACCTTCGAGCTGATCCTCGGCGTGCCGCCGATGAACCGCTACGACGCCAACGGCACGCCGTTCTACGACATGTTCCGCTCGACGCCCGAGCCTGACACCGAGTTCGACGCCCTCCCCCGCACCGTGCCCGACGAGACGAACGGCGAGGCGGCCGCCGGGCAGGCGTGGAGCGAGCAGATGGACTTCTCCGGTCCGGATCGCAACCCCGATCTGGGCGACCTCCTCTGGTGGTCCAGGAAGGGCGCGCCCCCGCCGGGGTCGCACGTCGCGCGGCAGCTCGCGCTCGGGCTGCCGCCCACGGTCTCCGTCGACGACGACGACGAAGATGACGCCCGCGAGCGGGATGTCCACGACTCGCACATCCGGGCCGTCGAGCGCTGGCTCGCCGCCCACCCCGAGGTGCGGACCTCGTACGTGCGCGCGGCCCGCCAGCCCTGAGCTCCGCTGCTCCCGCGCCCCGCGGCCGCGCGGTGTCTCGGCGGGCTCAAGCCAGGGCCCCGCGTGCCGTTCTTCGGAGACGCCGAGCTGCGTCCCGATGCCGTTCCGTCCGCCCGCCACCCTCCTCGCCACCCTGCTGCTGGCGACCGCGCCGGCGTGCGCGCCGGACGTCGCGGGAGAGCCCGGGGAGCCGTCTCGCGACGAGGCGCCGGGCGCGGAGCAGGCGGCGGGCGCGAACCCGGGAGCGGCCGGGGCCGGGCCGGGGCTCGCGCCGGAGGAGCCGGGCGAGGCGCCGCCCCTCACCCCCGACGAGGCGGTGTGCCAGCGGTGGGTGGAGGTGCGAGCGGCGCTCACCGAGGGGCAGTGGACCGGCAGCGTGGCGGAGTGTGATCCGGGCCGGCTCGAGGAGCGCGGGCGCAAGAGCGCGCTCGCGCTGTTGAACTACTACCGCGGGCTCGCGGGGCTCCCCGCGGTGGTGAACCGGGCCGACCTCGACGAGCGCGCGCAGGGCTGCGCGCTCCTCATGGACGCGAACGACAAGCTCTCGCACAAGCCGCCGCGCGGGTGGGAGTGCTGGTCCAAGCAGGCCGCCGAGGACGCGGGGTTGAGCAACCTCTCCGGCGGGCCCGGCGTGAAGAGCATCGACGCCTACCTCGTGGATCCCGGGAACGAGAAGACGCTCGGCCACCGGCGCTGGCTGCTCTCCGGGGCGCTCGGTCCGGTCGGGCTCGGTGGGACGGACGACGCCTCCTGCATGCTCGTCGGGGAGAGCGACGGGACGGCCGACCCGCCGTACGTGGCCTGGCCGCCCCCGGGGCGGGTGCCCCTCCAGGCGTTCGATCCCATCTGGGAGCCGCTCGACTCGGTGGGGTGGTCGATCCAGAGCGAAACGCTGGACCTCGATCGAGCGGAGGTCGTCGTGCGCGAGGGGGATCGCGAGCTGGAGGTCCAGGTGAAGAAGCTCGCGCACGACTACGGGTCGTGGCGCGCCCTGCGCGTCGTCCCGAAGGGATGGAGCGCCCGAGGTGGGGCGTCGTACGTCGTCTCGGTGAGCGGGCTGGAGCAGCCGATCGAGTACACCGTCAGCGTCGTCGCGTGTGAGTGAAGGTCGGGGCGCGGCCGGGCGGCGGGCGCGCCGCGGCCGGCGCGCGCCGCGAGCTCGTCACGCGTTGGTGGGCGCGCCGTGGCATGATGCCGCCATGGCTCGTCGCTCCAGGTTCGCGCTCTCGGTCGGGATGGTCGGCGCGGTGTGCGCGTGGGTCGCGGGTTGCGGCGACGAGGACGACGGCGCCCGGCGCGCCGCGGCGACGGGCGGCGCCGCCGGCGCGGCCGGGGCAGCGGGGGGCGGGGCCGGCGGCGCGGTGGGCTCGATCGATGACTTCACGTACGCGCCCAAGTCGTGTTCGTTCTCGTGCCCGGCGGACGCCTGCGCGGAGAGCGAGGTCCCGTACGAGTGCCCGGCGGCGCGGCCCTGGGAGAGCATCCCACACGCGCCCGAGTGCCCCGCGTGGGACGGCACCTTCCCGAGCCCCGAGCCCGGCCGCTGCACGGCGACGCTACCCACGGGCGACGCCGCGAAATACGCTGGGCCCGATCCGGACGCCGCCGGGCAGTGGGTGCTCCCGGACGGTCGCGTCACGCGACCGTCCGGCGCCTACTCGGTGTTCACCGAGGCGGATCTCGAGGGCGATCAAGTGTCGCACCTGATCCTCGTGCCCGGTACCCGCTTCGCGCTCGCGGTCAGCACGGGCTCGGAGCGCCACGGCGTCCGCGCGATCGACGTCCAGGCCGTGGGCACGCCCGGGGCGGTGACCAGCCACGTCGCGTTCCCCAAGGGCACCTACGTGAACTCCGGCGTCGCGTTCGTCGCGCCGGATCTCGTGCTGGTCGCGGGTGACGGCAAGCTGGAGGCGCTCTCGTTCGACACCGCGACCGGGCAGCTCGCGCGCGACGAGGCGCGGAGCATCCCGCTGCCGCCGAACCCGAGCGGCTCTGCGCGCTACGCGTCGGGGGTCGCGGTGTCCCCGGTGCTGCAGCGCGTCGCCGTCGGCTCCGTCACGGCGCCGACCGCCGTCGTCCTCGACGTGACGCCGGGCGCGACCTACGGCGCGGTCGTCTCCGAGATCGAGGTTGGCGCCAACGAGAGCTTCGGCGTGTGGTTCGACCCGTTCGATCCGGAGGGGCGCCGCGCGTGGATCTCTCTGTGGGGCGCGCGTCGCGTGGCGGAGATCGACGTGGGGGCGGCGCCGGGCGGCGCGGCGACCCGGAGCGTCGACACGGACAAGAGCCCCCAGGGCATCGCGTTCCTGGACGCGCGCTGGATGGTGGTCGGCAATGGTCTCGGCGAGACGCTCACCTTCATCGATCGGATCGCCGGTACGAGCACCGCGGCGCAGGTCGAGTGGGAGCCGGGCCTCCGGGGGCAGGATTTGTCATCGCTCGCGTGGGACGCCACGCGCGGCGTGCTCTACGGGACGATGTCCGGGATCAACGCCGTCTCCGCCTGGAACGTCGATCTCTCGGGCGGCGCGCCCGCGCTCTCGCTCGCGGGTCGGCTGCCGACGGGCTGGTGGCCCAGCGCGGTCGCGGTGTCGCCGGCCGGCGACGTCGCCGTCGCGAGCCTGCGCGGCAACGGACCGGGGCCGGTCGAGGGCGGGCAGCAGGAGCGCCCGCAGCGCGGCGCGGTGCAGTGGATCGCGCGACCGGACACCGCCGCGCTCCAGGCCGGGGCGGACGCCGTCGAGCGCGCGGTGCAGGTCCACCGGCTGCCCGGCGCGCCCGCGATCGACTGCCCGGCGGGGGCCGCCGACTTCCCGGTCCCCGCGACCAACGAGGAGGGACCCTCGCCCCGCATCGAGTACGTCCTCTTCGTGGTCCGAGAGAACAAGACGTACGACGCTCTGTTCGGGGACCTGCCGGGCGCGAGCGGGAACCCGTCGCTCACGCTGAAGTCGTCCACCGATGAGATGGAGCGCGTCTTCGGCAACACCCGCTCGCTGGCTCGGGACTTCACCAACCTGGACAACAGCTACAACGACGCCGACGCCAGCAAGCAGGGCCACGCGTGGACGACCCATGGCCGCACGACGGACTACTGCGAGCGTAACTGGGCCAACGACGTCCGCGAGGTGGCCGGGTGCGCCGTCGGCGACATCAGCCGGCCGGACGAGGGCTCGGTCTTCGACTGGTTGGGCGCCCACGCGGTGCCCTACGGGATCTTCGGTGAGGTCGTGGGGCTGCCTTCCCCGCTCCCGAGCCCCACGCCCGTCGACCTCCTGTACCCGGGCGGGGCCTTCCAGAACATCGGGTACCCCGACACGGAGAAGGCGTGCCACCTCGCCGCGAGAGCGCGGGTGCTGTGCAACCTGCCCCGGTTCTCGTACGTGACGTTCCCCAACGATCACGGCCTCGGCCTCTCGCCCAGCTCGCCCACGCCGGAGCTGATGAACGCCGTGAACGACGAGGCGACGGGGCTGCTCGTGGCCGCCCTCTCGCGCAGCCCGTTGTGGGCGAAGACGCTCGTCATCATCACGGAGGACGACCCGCAGCAGGGCGGCGACAGCGTGGACTACCACCGTGTCCCGACGGTGCTCGTCTCCCCGTGGGTGAAGCGCGGGTACGTGTCACGCACGCACGTGAGCGCCTCCAGCCTCCACAAACTCGTTGCGCACCTGTTCGGCCTGCCGTACCCGAACGTGCAGGTACAGAACGCTGCGCTGCCGCTCGACGCCTTCACGTCGACCCCGGACTACTCCCCGTGGTCCTACCAGCCCCACGGCTGGCCGCTCGGGTGTGCGGTCGGCGCGACCGCCGCCGAGCAGGCGCTCGCCGAGCTGTGGCGATACGAGGACGTCGACGATCAGCCCGGGATCGACGCGCAGATGGTCCGCTGGATGCGCGGCCAGCAGCGCACCGAGCTCACGGACGAGGAGCGCGCGGCGCTCGCGCGCGTCCGCGCGCGAGGAGGCGAGGGCGACGTGGAGCGTCGGCCCGCCGCGGGGCGTTGAGCGGGCGCGCGCGGCGCCGCGCCGCGCGCGCTGGCCGGCCCGGTTGGTCATCGCGCGCGCGGGACGCCGCGCGGCTAGCGGCAACAGTAGAAGAAGCGATGGAAGCGCTCCTGCTTCCCGGTCGCGGGGTCCACTCGGCCCTCGGAGGTGCGGATCTGACTGCACTTTCGGAGCAGCGGTTCGTTCGTGTAGGCGCGCTCGCCCCGGTCGCAGTGGGAGTCGTCGTCCGGTTGGCGCGCGCCGCAGCCGAGCAGCGTCGCCGCCGCGAGCACGCAGGCCCACCGACGGCCGCCCGTCCACGAGCGCTCGCTCCAGCCGATCGAGGGCGCCACGCGCGCCAGAGCGTACCCCGGCCGGCGTGACCCCGCACCGATGAGGGGCCCCGGCCGGCGCGCGCGGCCGGGGTCACGCGACTCGGGACGTGCGGCGCCGGATCGCGAACCAGAGCGAGGTGCCGGGCGACGGAAGGAAGCGCGCGGCCCGGCCGAGACGCTCCTCCGCGAGGACGAGCGCCCCGAGCGCGCGGTTGACGGGCGCGGGCGGCACCGCGAGGTTCGACTCCGAGATGGCCGGCGCCGCCTCGCGCGCCACCCAGCGGCGCTGCGCCCAGAACATGGGGAACAGCACGCGCGACAGCGACTCCACCTCGAGGACGACCGCGCCCGGGACGGACGCGAGCAGCCGGCGGAGCTCGCGCGCCTCGTACCGCAGCCGGTGTCCTGCCCGCTCGTCCACCCGACTCCAGAGCGCCATCGACGCGGGGACGGTGCCGACGACCAGCCCCCCGCCCGCGGCGCAGCCGAGGGCGCCCTCGAGCGCGGCGCGCGGATCGTCCAGGTGCTCCAGCACGTCGAACAAGCCCACCGCCGCGAACTCGCCCAGCCCGAGCGCGCCCACGCCGCGGCTCAGGTCGTGCGCGAGGAAGGTCGCGCTCGGCGCCCGGCGCCTCGCCACCTCGAGCAGCGGCCGATGCCCGTCGACCCCCGTGACCGTGAGCCCGCGCCTGGCCAAGTGCGCCGCGACGCAGCCCGACCCACAGCCGAGATCGAGGACCCGCGCGGGCGCCACCACGCCGAGCCTCGCGAGGCGGCGCTCCACGAGCTGGTTGCGCGTCCGGTGCCAGAAGTGGCGATCCTCGGCCTCCCACAGCGCGATCAGCTCGCGCTCGTGGCTCACGTCGAAGGCGGCGGTGTCCGCGCGCAGCTCGGAGACGACGCGCAGCGGAGCGGCGTGCGTGTCCCGCGCGGGGTGCCCTGGTGGGCTGGGGGTAGTGGTCGGCACGGCGCGAGCCATCGCGCTCAGAACGCGCAGAGCCCGTGCGTCGGGTGGCCGATGTTCAGGCAGCCGCCGCTGCACATGAGGTTCGATCCGCCGAGCTCGCAGATCCAGAGGCAGTTGCCCGAGTAGCACTGCGTGTAGTCTCCGCAGTCCGCGTTGTCGACGCAGGTCGGGCTGATCACGGGGTCGCTCGGATCGCAGCGGCCTCCCGTCGTGCTCAACCTGCACGTCTCGCCGGACGAGCAGTCGAAGCCGCTGCCGAAACCCGGCGTGCACGGCGCACCGGTCGGGTCGGCGCCGCACAGCCCGGGGCGGGTCGCGATCACGTCACACGCGGACGAACCCCCGGTGCCGCCGGTCGCGCTGGAGCCGCCGGTCGCGCTGGCGCCGCCGGTCGCGCTGGCGCCGCCGGTCGCGCTGGCGCCGCCGGACGCGCTGGCGCCGCCGGTCTCGCTGGCGCCGCC